>MFUZ01000001.1:0-161 GCA_001785865.1 Candidatus Nomurabacteria bacterium RIFCSPLOWO2_01_FULL_41_18
CATCTAAGCCAACTAGTGTATCGCTAGACCATGCTTTCGCAGCTGGACATCTTGCTGGTCGAAGTCCAGTCAACCCAACTTTTGCTCTTATACTCATCGTCCGATTTCTGACCGGACTGAGTTGAGCTTTGGAGACCCTTGATATAAACTCGAGTGTCTCG
>MFUZ01000001.1:230-6660 GCA_001785865.1 Candidatus Nomurabacteria bacterium RIFCSPLOWO2_01_FULL_41_18
CATCTAATGTTGTTCCCGGTTGCCCAGGTAAGCAGTGCGAGAAAAAATGAATGGTGTTACATCGTTGACTCCACTTTTCCTTTCGAAAAAGCTTCGACGTCTCCCATCTACTCTATACACTCCCTCTCGCACCACAGCATCAAACTGTAGTAAAGCTCTACGGGGTCTACTCTTCCCACTGGAGGTCTCTGGCCTAATCACCAGAACAATAGTTTCGCCAGGTTCCAGCTCGGGACAGTAAGGATCTCGTGAATCTATCATGCAGGCCAATGACTACGGCCTACTGCTCAACTTGTTTAGTGTAGCAGCTTGCCAATTTAGTTGGCAAGGGATTACGCTACCTTAAGACCCTCATCACCGAAAAAGTAAGGATAAAATAAACCATGCTTCATCTGCTTAAGCAAAGTAAAAAATCATGGTTTTCTATTGCCTTACTTCTCCTAGAGTTAGGGCCGGCCTTCAGCGGGGCTTCGATCCGTTGGAACGGAGTTTAACACACCGCTAGTGGCCACGATTCACTGAGCATAGACAGCCTTTCGACTTATCGCTCAGCTACGTTTTTGTTAAACAGTCGGACCCTCCTTGTAACTGCGACCTGTCCTTACCCAGGACAGGCACCGATTCTACCTAAGATACTCGGCGAACTTGTACGATTTCCCTAAGCTGGATTCTCCTGAACGCCTTCGCCTTCTCAGCGAGGGGCACCTGTGTCGGTTCTGAGTACGATCAATCGCACATCTAACCCAAGAAATTATCTTGCTGTCCTCTTTCATAATATTTTTCAAGTGTTTTCTTTTTGGGCAACTTGAACTTTTTCTTTGCGATGCAGACAGACGTACCGAAGGTACGTCAATTCACTTCGTGAAAAAGGGCAGTTTCAAGGACTCCAGGAATCGCCGGAACCCACCATAAGGCAGGCTATTCGTACATTCACAGGGTTCTCGTCGTTACGACACTCCCCCTGTTTCAATACTTAAACATGGCGACGGCCATGTTCCAGATATCCTGAAGTGTTTAACTTGGGGTAAGAAATGCGACTGGTAACGGAATATTAACCGTTTTCCTTTTCGCGAACTTCTTCTTAAGGGTTCACTTAAGATCGACTAGTGGGGTGATAAAAGCGGATACTATCTTTTCCTCTCCATCTTTATGCCCATACTTCTAATGTCACTGAAATATGTATTAAGTTGTCTATTGCTGCTGCCAGAATTCTCCATATATAATTCTGTGTCACTCGCCAATTCTATACGAATAGGTCTTCCTTGTGAGTAGACTATACATGTTTCAACTGTAGCGGCTGCTAATTTTTTTAGCTGGAAAGTCATGTCAAGTGAAAGTCTTTCTGCATATTCACGGAAATTCTTTGAAGCTGTTTTTGTTCTTTCTGGCTTCAGAACATATTTTGGCATAACTTTCTTTTTAGATAGTGAGTCTTCTTATATACCACTTCTACCATACCCCCAGTAGATAAACTTTACTGGGGAACCCTTGCCCCTCAGGCGGTCGGGATTCTCACCCGACTCGTTTGCTACTCCCGGCAAGATTCTCATTTCTGCAAGGTCCACCCCATCTTAAGATGAAGCTTCTGCCCTTGCAGAGCGCCTCCCTACCAGTTTTTCTTTCCGAAGAAAGAAGAACTCTAAAGTATCGGCTGGGAATTTAACCCCGTCCATTTTCAGCGCTCTTGTTCTCGGCGGGTCCGCTATTTCACGAAGCCTTTCTTTCTTAAGAAGAAAGAAACCCTTGGGAAAGAAAGAATATGGAATAATATTACTCCATAGTTTTCTTTTCCACAAGTGCTTTTCTTTTTCTAAAAGAAAAGGCCTTTACGCGTTGTTTAAATGATGGCTGCTTCTAAGCCTACATCCCCACTGTCTGAGAACAAAAACTACCTTCCTTGTACTTAATCCCCAATTAGGGGCCTTAACTTTAGTCTGGGTTGTTTCCCTCTCGAATGTCAAAATTACTCCGACATCCTCACTCCGGCCCTGTGATGCTGATAGATTCGGAGTTTGACAAAAAAACTGGAAGTCTCCCTCCTTGGTTTTCTAATCAGTAACTCTACACCATCAGCAATCTATGGCCAGGCTGTACTAACGTACATTTCGGGAGGAACCCGCTATTACCAGATTCGATTGGCTTTTGGTGTTTTGGAAGAAGAAAATTATATATGTACTTCATCTCTAAGCACATTGCTTGGAGTTTCAAGAATTTCTTTCTGAAGTGCATTGTCTTGTTTTTCCAGTGCTTCAAGGTACCTTTTTACAAAGGGCTGAGTTGAATAAGGTTCGCACATCTGTCTTATCTCAAATGTTTCCTGTTCATAACTATCTAAAAGATGTCTAAGAGATCTTTTCGCCACTTCTATGCCTTCTATTGTTCGTTGGTTACCTCCTACCAAATCATATGTTCTATGTCCTATTGCCTCGTCTGTTCTTCGAAGTATTTGATCTGCTTCTGCTAATCTGTAACCAAATTCTATTGCACTGTTGATATCTGTCATACTGAATTCGATATCAGAAATCCTTTTAAATCTTCTTCCAGAATTTCACCCCTAAACCCAGGTCACGCGACTGGTTAGTGCCAAGTGCGCTATCGGACCTCCATTACGCTTTCGCATAACTTCGTCCTGCCCAGGCTTAGATCATCTGGTATCCTGATTTGAGAACACGCGATTCTCAAAATTTTCAGGTCTTATCCCAATGACTAACGCCCTTTCAGACTCGCTTTCGCTTCGGCTTCCCGCTTCCGCGGTTAACCTTGCCATTGAAATAAACTCCTTGTCTCGTTTTTCGAAACGAACGACGGATTGGTCTGTTATTGCTAACAGCGTTACCCGTCTAACTATAGCTACCTGGTTTCAGGTTTTTTTCATCTCCTGTTATGGATTCTTTTCAACGTTCCCTCACAGTACTACTGCGCTATCGGTTTCGGGTTATATTTAGGATTGGATGTAGATCCACCCACGTTCTGACTGCCTACTCGGGCAATCATACTCTGGATACTTGGTAGCAACCTTCTTTCTTTCCCCTACGAGACTATCACTCTCTATGGTATGGCTTTCCAGCCAACTTCGAGTCGGAAAGCGAGGCCGAACCCAAGTCCAAACCCCACATCGCTGCCTCCTCTCAGAGGAGCTTCGGTTTGTCCTGTGCTGCTTTCAGTCGCCCTTACTAACAGCATCTCAATTGATTTCTTTTCCGGGGGTTACTAAGATGTTTCAATTCTCCCCGTTGCTCTTTGCATCTTGCGACGCAAATATTGGATATGATCCATTCGGAAATCTGCGGTTCAAAATCTGCTTGCGATTCGCCGCAGCTTATCACAGCTAACCATGTCCTTCGTCAGTACCCGAACCGAGTCATCCACCAAATAGCTTGGGAGCTAGCTAACTTTGTTCTGGACCACTGTTGTGGTTGCCTCAAATGACTAATAATTGGGATTATTGTCTATCGGCATTTTCGACCAAACTAAATTTTTTAGCTGGTCACATATGCATAGATAGGTTAGTCCTATTCAGATCTAATCTATCTGAGAAAACAAAGTTTGCCTTTCAGCTACTTTGCTGAAAACAGAGAACATTATGAACAACATCGAAGATGATGCACATTAACCTCTGCTTTCAAAGAAACTATTCAGAGAAACATAGATAGAGACATCGTACATAGATCGGAGACGACCCCTACCTCAGCCACAATTACGCTCTGTCACTGAACATAACCACTCTGAATAGCTTCGGTTTTGATTTTTGATTATAATTATGGTGTTAAAACCAACTATAACTCTGCTGCGTAAAGTATATAAGGCTTTTTTATACAGCGCCTATCTTTGGCTTTGGTGTCTTTTGTTGTGGAAGAAATGAACAATCAGCCTGATCTGTGATTTTTGTGTAATGAACTTCTGGCGGTTCTGTTTCTATTCTTGTTATACAATATAATTTGTCGCCTTCAGGAAAAACAGCACCAACTAAAACAAGAAATTCTTTTCCTTGAGGACCAATTGCATATCCCACCGGTCCGTAATCCTGACCATATACATCTGTGTGTCTTCGAATCACTCCACCATCTTCATAGATGTCCTGAAAAACATATCCAGAATTTCCAAATGACTGCCCGGGTGTTACGTATCCCTCGTCTAAAGCATTTCCTGTAACTGAACATGCGATAGCAGCTGCAATTCCTATTGCTCCTAATCCAAGAAGTAATTTTCTTGGAAAATATCTTCCTAATTGCATCCGACTAATCTAAAAATAACATATAAGAGTTTCTATTTCCACTGAGTCCACTGGGTGTTAATCGTGTGTCGAATTCCAGAGTCCATCAGAAAATCCTTCCAATTTTCCCCTATCTTTCGCAGCTTCGTGCAAAGCATCTATTTCTCCTTTATCTAGCCATACGCCATGCTCTTTGCATATATCTACCCAGACATTTTCTATCTTTGTAACCTGCATTCTCTGCTTGCAAAATGGGCATTCCATGAAATCACCTGAAAATATTTTCGAATATGATTATTAAAAGCTGTAAGAATTAAGGAACCAAAGATTCTCTTCTTGTAAAATGTTTCATGAATCTCTTCGCTGGATTTGATTCTGGCACATGTACGAACCAGTATCCACAATCTTCCATTCGAAAAGTTTCGGCTGCAACTCCTTTTTTCTGAAGAAACTGCTCTATATTTTCTATTGCGTTCTCGTTGTAAGCTACCATAGAAATTCCTCCTGGTTGTGTAGCCATATAATCAATACAAAAACTCTCTGCAGAAAATTGAGTATCATATCTCGAATGGAACATTGGAAAAAGTGGATTTTTATATATGGGTCCTATAAGAGGTTCATCTGAATCTCCAAGGGCTCTCTGTAAATCTCTTCCAAGATTTTCCACCCATCTTCTTGCATAATCCATATTTCTCAATCTTGCCTTATCAGAAACCTTTTTAAGATAATTTAATATCCTTCAAAGTGTTCTATCTTAATCCTGCTTTCACCGACATTCATTTGCTTCAATATTTCTTGTAAATCATCAACCATCGCAGGCGGTCCGCATATGTAGAAAACAGTATCATTATTCATGAATTCTTTGATCATTTCCTCATTCACCCTTCCAACGTGACCATTCCATTTATGCTTGGATTCTTCAGGCCTTGTAATTGTATGAACAATTTTTAAATTCTTGTTCTGCTTTTCCATTTTTTCCAGATCTTCTTTGTAAGGAATGTCTTCAGGTATTTTGTTGGAATAAAGAAGTGTGATTTTGATTGGAAGTTTTTTATCAGTGCAATACTTCATCATTGATCTCAATGGAGTAATGCCGATTCCCCCTGATAATAAAATAATATTTTTAGCAGACTCGTCAAGAACAAAAGTTCCAGCAGACCCCATTATTTTCACAGTATCTCCGTTTTTCAATGAATTAAATTTATTCTTGAAAGGTGATCCGGTTAATTTTGTGGAAACCATGATAAAATTCTCAGTAGGAGAATCTGCAAGAGAAAAGTCCCTTGTATTTCCTTTCTCGTCCTGAACGTCTAATTTCATTACAACATATTGCCCAGACTTGAAATCAAATCCCTTGGGTTTTTCAAGAATTATTGTCCTGATGTCTGATGTTTCCTGAATAACTTTTTTCACTTTCAATTTGAAGGGAGGCATAAAGAACTATTTATTATGCCTTTTTTAAATATTGTCTTAGTAAATAATGCGAATGGGCTGGTAGATCAGCTGGAAGATCGCCTGCTTTGCAGCGAACTTTTTGGAAAAAAGTTCGACCAAAAACCTAATATGGTTTTAACAAAATAGCAGGAGGCCAGGGGTTCGAGTCCCCTCCAGTCCACTTAATCTGGGGTTGAATTCTCCAAGAAAATGATAAGTTTACCAACGGTTAATATTACGCCGTGCTCATTTAACCAATCATGATGAACAACTTTGATTTGGGAATAGTTGCCTCAATTTTCCATTACAACAGAATAAGGTTTCTCCACTACCATAATCTGTTTCCCAATTTTCAACCGATCTGGTCTCATACTCCTTAGAATAACACTCGCATGGAACATTATCCTTTATAGGACCATCTGGGCAACTTGGAAGTAGACTACAATCAGAATCGCTATAACAGTATTCATGTGGCGGTGGTAAGAATATAAACACTAAAAGGATTGTAAAAATTATTGCAATTATTATTAGGATAAGGTAATCAAAACAGCCATTGATCCAACCTTAAGTAATCTTTCATCCTTCTTCAGGTTCTTTTCAAATATTTTCTTCATTTTCAATCCCAATTGAAAAGAAATGTTCTATTCCTCTAATAACATTTCATCTTTTCGTCCATGATTATCACTCGAATATTTTTATCCGCCTTGGATTATTTATCACTTCATACATCTTTTATTTCCTAGAAGTTCTATACCTAATACTCTGCCTTTCTTGTCCAAATCT
>MFUZ01000002.1 GCA_001785865.1 Candidatus Nomurabacteria bacterium RIFCSPLOWO2_01_FULL_41_18
GGACAGGAACAACAATGTGTCTAATGTGTTTGCGGGGAGGACTGTGGATGTTACATCAAATCCAGTTTGTTCAGGTACTTGTAAATACATTCGTCCAGGCGCAACAGGAACTGCTACGGGAAGTGATTGGACAAATGCATATACTTCTATACCGACAACACTTACTAGAGGAACAACATATTATCTTGCTGGTGGTGGGACAACATATCCAATAACTACATTGAACGCCGGAACTGGTACGACTCGGGCTAAAGTTTTGAAAGCAACCGCAGCAGATCATGGAACTGAAACTGGGTGGAATTCTAATTATGCCGGAGTGGCAACATTCAATGCACCGCTTATAATCAGTGGTCAATACATTACATTAGATGGTGGAGAATGGAAAGGTATTAAATTAAATCCAAATGGTAATACCACAAGTTGTCCAAGTTGTGGAATGCTAGATTTAGGATCGAATGGGGATTACGCAGTAATCAGAAACATGAATCTTGAGGGAACTTATTATGGTGGATTCGCACATACAGTTGGAATTAATGAAGCAACAGATCCGACATTTGAGTACGTATACTTAAATAAGACATATTATGAAGATCACTTTGGTGGTGATCCTGTTGGTACTCTTACTATCAGAAATAGCTATATATCTATGCCGAACCCTCCAAACAATGGTGACGATCCAAATGATCCACCTCATAGAGATATACACAATCCTTATACAAGCGATACAGGATTTGGTTTGGTATTTGAAAATAATATAGTAGAGGACATATATCTCTTTGGATGGTTGTTGCAAGACGGAGTTGCTGAGAAAAACTTTGTCATCCGCAACAACGTCTTTACGACTTCAGGACACGCTATGTTCCGTTTAGGTTCTGGAAATGGAGGAATTGGAAACGTAACAATGGATAACAACATTTTCCACAATGTCTTGAATCATGAAGTAACATCTTCAAAAGTAACCGAGAGAAATAATATCTTTGTTGTAACTGGGAGCTGGGAGGACGAGTTTGGAAGTAAAAACTTTGAAGATGGAGTTAGTAAGTCAGTTTTGCATGCTACAGCAGGAACATCTATTACGAACTTGTTTGAAAAAGATAAAACTGCTCGTTGGCAAGCTGGAACAGGAAACATAAAAGCAACACTAGCAGAGATTAACTTTGTTAATATTGATAATCCTCTAGGGGCTGATGGTAAGCCTGGAACTGATGATGATGGGTTTAGATTTAAAGCAAATGCTTCTGGTGTTGTCACTAGTTCTGCTTTGGGTGCTGGAACCAATTTGAGTAGTGTCTTCACTAAAGACATTGAAGATGATACAAGACCTGCGATAGGTGCTTGGGATATCGGTCCCTACGAATACTAGAAGTATTGGAAAAAATTAAATAGGAAAAAAGAAAAGCACGGAAATCCTTCCGTGCTTTTTTTGAAACCGATGAGGCCGTTTTATTGGCCGTTGTTGATCACGCCTGTTGCCCAGGCGGGATCAATGATTGAAAGAATTACCCTTTGCCCGTACCCGTAGTCTTCTGGGTACTGGATAGTGGGGGTTATTTCCCCACTGACTTCTTGCTTACCCATCATAACTCCCGACAGGTCAAACACCGTTGACCTGTCCCACGTGAGTCCTCCGTCCGTGCTGTAAGGGCCACAGAAGGACTGGGAATTTACTGCGAAGACTTTCCACTCGTTGTCTTCTGGGTCGAGTGCGAGATCAGCGAATCCCGAGTCGCAGTAAGTGTTGCAGGACCCATCTTTTTCGTACGAACAGACGGCGTCGTCGCCATCCATGTACCATATGGAACCCATGCCCCAACTTCTCCTTAGATCAATTCCCAGCTTATTCCCGACCCAAACTTGGTTTGTCACCAAGCTGGTGGGAATTAACCGGTAGAACATTGCACCTGCGTTACCGCAGGGAATGCTGATTTTGCACACATTCTGAGTCGCAGAAAATGAATTCGACAACGTCGTCCAGTTTCCGCTGTTCAAGTCTGCGGTTTGCTGAACTTTAAATGTGTAAGTTGCTGTGTTGGTGCAAGCCACAGACAACTTTACAACTTGGTTCGAGACAGTTAGTCCCGAAATCCAGATTGGTGCTAGGCCAGCCTTGGCCTTGAAGATTTTCGGACCTGGTGCCGGACCAAATCCTGCGGTTGCATACTTCATGCCCGCAGTTATCGGCTTGTCCCAGATTTTGAACCAGCCACTATTTGTGGCCCAATCCGGGGTGACCTTGAAGAAGGTCACATCACCAGTTGGCTGGGGATACACGTGTGTTACCGTGTATATCTCCCCAATGTTGTCTTTGACTTTTCGACCAACCCCAAAGTAGGGGTCGTGCGAGCAGTACCCACCGTCTCTCGGGCCTACTTTGAAGGCCGGAGTGTCGAGGCCACCGTTCTCTGACACTATTGTCAGCATCCGGTCGTAGATGATCCCCATGTTTCCAGGGGGACGATTGGTGTGATCAATGCCGTCGGCAGTAACCACTGCTCCCAGCCGCCCAATGCAAAGCATCAAGCATGCCAGAGCTAGAATTAACTTTTTCATATTTTTTGGTTTTTCCGAATTTAGGGTTTAAAGGTTTGCTGCTACCAAAATTGTTCTCAATGAACGGACCACAATAGTCAATTCATCTCTTCCTATACAGTATACACCTTTTTACATAAAAAGTCAAGTATTTTAGCCTTATAATACAAGGGTATTTTTGGCATTTGGCTGTGGAAAAGTGCAAATTTGCTCATTTTGTGATTTCTTTAAGGTAGGGTTAAATTCAAGTTGACAATGTTTTTTAATCTGCTAGTATACATATTAACTGCACTTTTGCAGTTTTTGTTTTATTTTAATAAATTATTAGTTTAATTATCGTTAGTAGCTAAGCCTCAGCAACTGGCTCCTGTATGTTGAGTTTTAGTTATTAAAAAAGCCCCGCAGGGCGGGGTAAATAAAAATATGGCAGAAGAATTTAAAAGAGACAGGCCACACGTAAATGTAGGCACCATCGGTCACGTAGACCATGGAAAGACAACTTTGACCGCTGCAATTTTGCACGTCTTAAACTTAGCTGGAAAGCAAGTACGACTAAGAGGTGTCGATCAGATCGACAACGCTCCAGAAGAAAAAGCTAGAGGAATCACTATCAACATTTCGCACAACGAATATGCTACCGATGCTCGTCACTACGCGCACATCGATGCTCCAGGACACGCCGACTATATCAAAAACATGATTACTGGTGCCGCCCAAATGGACGGTGCAATCTTGGTGGTGGCAGCGACTGACGGCGCCATGCCTCAGACTCGCGAACACGTTCTCCTTGCAAAACAAGTCGGCGTGCCAAAGATAATCGTTTTTCTAAACAAATGCGACATGGTTGATGATAAAGAAATGATCGACTTGGTGGAAGAAGAGATCCGAGAACTCCTTACCAAGCAAGGTTTCGATGGCAAGGGTGCTCCAGTTATCCGCGGTTCAGCTCTAAAAGGTCTTGAATCAAAATCTCTCGATGACGAATGGGCAAAGAAGATTTTGGAACTCGCGAATGCTCTCGATACCTACATCCCAGTTCCAATCCGAGACATCTCCAAGCCTTTCCTCATGCCTGTCGAAGACATATTCTCAATCGAAGGACGTGGCACTGTTGTGACCGGAAAGATAGAAAGAGGAGTTGTAAAGCTCGATGAAGATGTAGAAATTGTCGGCATCAAGCCTACTCAAAAGACGACTGTTACTGGTATTGAAATGTTCAATAAGAACCTAAAAGAAGGTATGGCAGGAGACAATGCCGGTATTCTTCTCCGTGGTTTGAAGAAAGAAGATATTACTCGCGGACAAGTCCTTTGCAAGCCGGGAACGACTACCCCTCACGACAATTTTTCCGCAGAAATATATGTCCTCAAGAAAGAAGAAGGCGGACGCCACACTCCTTTCTTCAAGGGTTACAAACCGCAATTTTATATTCGCACTACAGATGTGACTGGAGATGTGACTTTGGCTGAAGGTACAGAGATGGTTATGCCTGGAGACACAGTAAAAATTACAGTTAAATTGGTCACTCCGGTCGCCTTGGAAGAAGCTCAGAGATTTGCGATCCGCGAAGGAGGCAAGACAGTGGGAGCCGGAGTAGTCACAAAGATATTAGGGTAATTAAAAGTTATTCAGCCCAAGGCTGATCCGCCTAGGGCGGAAAAGTAAAAGTTCCATGACAACAACAGAGACAAAAATAAAAAAGCCTAAAGTGCCAAAAGTTGTGGCAACTAAAACTACCAAACCAAAGGTATCAAAAGTCTCTGTTAAAAAACCTGCCCGACTGAACCCGTCCGAACGGAGCATCCGGGCGGGCAGTCGTTCGGGCGGGGATAAATCTGTAAAGACAGAAGGGGGAGACGGCAAGGTAATATTGCGCATACGAGTGCGCGCCTACGAAAGCAAAATTCTCGACAGCTCGGTCAAACAGATCATGGATACTGCAGTCCGCCACGATGCGACTATCGTCGGACCGGTTCCTTTGCCTACCGAAATAAAAAAATACACAGTCAATCGTTCCCCGTTTATCTATAAGAATACGCGAGAACAATTCGAGATCCGTGTGCATAAAAGACTGATCGATATCATAAATCCGAACGCAAAGACCATCGAGTCTCTGACTAATTTGTCTTTGCCTTCTGGGGTAGATATTGATGTAAAAATGTTATGAAATTTATTTTAGCCACAAAAGAAAACATGACAGAATACTTCTCTCCAGAGGGAGCTGTTGTTCCTGTTACTATTCTTTCTGCGGGGCCGGTGACAGTGACTAAAGTTTTTTCAAAAGAAAAAGATGGTTACAATTCTGTTCAAGTTGGTTTTGGAACTCAAAAAAAGGAGAGAATTAGCAAAGGACGAGCCGGAGCCATGAAGGGAGCTTTTTATAGAACTCTCAAAGAATTTAGATTGAAACCAAGTGATAAAAATGAAGCAAAAGCAGGTGATGTTATAGATGTTTCAGTTTTTGCCCCGGGTGATTTGCTCCAGATTTCAAGCACATCCAAAGGTAAAGGTTTTCAAGGTGTGGTAAAACGTCATGGATTCTCTGGTGGCCCACGTACTCACGGTCAAAAACACTCAGAAAGAGAGCCGGGAAGTATCGGAGGAGGACTTCGAACCCATGTGCCAAAAGGTATGAGAATGGCAGGCAGAATGGGCTCTGACAGAATTACCCAAAAGAATTTGAAAGTTGTTTCAATAGATAAAGAAAATAACATTATGCTCATCAAAGGAGCAATTGCCGGAAAACGTGGAAGTTTAGTAGAAATAGTTTCAAGAAGTTAAAAGTTTATAAAGTTATAAAGTAAAATGTTAGAAGCAAAAATTTCAAAAAAAATATATGACAAAAACGGGGCAGAAGCGGGAAGCATTGAACTTCCTTCAAAAGTTTTTGCTGCAAAATGGCGGAGTGACCTGGTGCATCAAGTCGTGCAAAGTATGCGGAGCAACAAAAGAGCCGGCACTGCTGACACAAAAGACAGAGGAGAGGTCCGTGGTGGAGGTAGAAAGCCTTGGAAACAAAAAGGTACCGGACAAGCTCGTCATGGATCTTCCCGCAGTCCGATATGGGTGGGCGGAGGTGTAACACATGGCCCTCTTGCTGAAAAGAATTATAAGAGAAAAATCTCAAAGAATATGCGCGCCCAAGCTCTCTTTTCTGTACTTTCTAAGAAATTAAAAGATGGAGAAATACTTTTTGTTGATACGCTGGCTATGCCTTCTATTAAAACCAAGGATGCGGTGAAAGTAACGCAAAACTTGGCGAAAGTTTCCAACTGGAAGACTACCCCGACTGGCAAGAAGGCTCGTGTCCTCACAGCTATTTGGGGGCGGGACGAAAAGACAGAAAAAAGCTTTAGAAACATTCCAGCGCTAGAAATAGTTTTTTTGAAAAATTTAAATCCGTTCGACGTGCTCAACCACAAATACCTTGTAATAGAAAATCCGGTCGAAAGTGTAAAATTTTTAGAATCCAGGGGGTAGCTTCATTTCTTCCAATTTTTCCTCTGGTCACCCCTCCTACAGAGTGGACCCTCCAGAGAAAAAATTGCAAAAAATTTCGCTTTTAAAAATATGACAAACATGATTAAAAATCCCATAAAAAATCCTAGAATCACCGAGAAGGCATCTTTTGCCCAGGAGCAAAATGTATACACTTTTGATATTACTGCGGGAGCCAACAAGACAGAGATCAAGAAGGCGGTTTTTACACTTTATAAGGTAAAGCCACTCAAAATAAATGTGCTCAGTGTGCCGAAAAAAAATATAATGTCGAGAGGCAAACCCGGCTCCAAGAGTGGGGGCAGGAAAGCGCTTGTTTATTTGAAGAAAGGAGATAAGATAGAGTTTATTTAATTTTATGAAGACATACAAACCGACAAGCAAATCACGAAGACAAATGACTCATATTCCTTACAGGGAGCTTTTGTCTCACACCGATCCGACCAAGTCTTTGGTCCATGGCTTTCGTCGTTCTGTCGGCAGAAATAGTGCTGGACGCATCACGGTGAGACACAAGGGAGCCGGCCACAAGCGCCTGTATCGAGATGTGGACTTTTTATATAACAAAAAAGAAATTCCCGCAGTCATAAAGTCTGTCGAATACGATCCGAACCGCTCCGCTTTTATCGGATTGGCAGTGTATAAAGATGGAGAAAAAAGATACGTGATATTACCTAAATCCACAAAGCCGGGGGACACTTTTGTTGTGTCTACCAAGGCGCCCCTTACACCCCTCAACAGACTTCCATTGAAAGATATCCCAGTGGGAACTTTTGTTTACAATGTTGAAATACAGCCGAATGGCGGAGCAAAGATCGGCCGTTCTGCTGGAATCTTTGCGCAAGTAGTGGCAAATGCTGAAGGATATACAAATTTGAAAATGCCTTCAACTGAAGTCAGAAAAATAAACGAAAACTGCTTCGCATGTATTGGTACTGTTTCAAACGACGAACATCATCTGGAAAATTACGGTAAAGCTGGCCGAAGTCGCTGGAAAGGCATACGTCCTACTGTTCGCGGTACTGCCATGAACCCAGTGGATCATCCATACGGAGGTGGAGAAGGCCGACAGGGACGAGGCACCAAGCGCCCGAAGACTATGTGGGGTAAAGTTACTGGCGGAAGAAAAACCCGCGGTCCAAAAAGATACTCAAACGTATTTATCGTTTCTCGCAGAAAGACTGGAAAGAATAAATAAAAAGTGGTTTGTATTTATGCACTTTTTATATTGCGTAGTTTTTATATTTGTTGTATAAAGTAAGTGTAACTTGATCAAATAATTTTAGTGGGTCCGTTTGACCACGGAAGGGGGGTGATTATAATGTCGAGGCAAAAGCTTCGAAAACTGAGGAGGGATTCTTTGAGGAAACCAGTACGGCGATAGTGAGTTTCGTAGGGGGTACCGGCACATCGGGACCCCCTACATTTTTTTACGCTGGATTTGACATTTTAACCATATTTGCTAATATAAAACCAAGCTCGGTAGGAGCTTTTTGTTTATTATTTTTCATGTCAAGATCAATCAAAAAAGGAATATATTTAGATGAAAGGCTCTTAAAAAAGATTGCTGGCAAAAACCCGCTCAATACTCCGATGATAAAGACTTGGACAAGGGCGGCAGTTATTTCTCCGGAGATGCTCGGTTTTACTTTTGGCGTTTACAATGGCAAAGTTCATGTAGAAGTCTTGGTGACCGAGGATATGGTAGGGCACAGATTGGGAGAATTTTCTCCAACAAAGAAATTTACTAAGCACGGCGGAAAGATGCAGAAAGAGCTTGAACAAAAGAAACAAGAAGCCGAAATAAATGCTGCCAAAGGCGCCAAAGAAGCAAGCGCAGGCGCAGCTGATTCAAAAGGAGCAAAAAAATAATCACCACCCCTAACCCCTCCTCAATAAGGAGGGGAGGAAAACAAAAAAACAACATGAAAGCATTTTTAAAAAATTACAGACAGGCCCCAAGAAAAGTTCGCTTAGTGGCAGGATTGATAAGGGGCAAGAATGTGGCCGAGGCTATCGCTGAGCTGGATTTTTTGGCCAAGCGCGCAGGATTGCCGATAAAGAAACTTTTACTTTCTGCAGTTTCTAATGCAAAACAAATGGGTATAGAAAAAGAAAATTTATTTATAAAAGAATTACGGGTAGATAAGGGTATAACAATGAAAAGGATGATGCCGGCGGCTATGGGTACAGGACACAGGATAAACAAGCGCACCAGTCATTTAAATATATTATTAGGTGAGAGAGTATTAGAGGTCGCAAAAACAAAGAAACCCCGAACCAAAGCAAGCTTGGTACGGGGCAAGTAATATGTCAAAAATAGTTCATCCATACGCACATAGATTGATAATACTTAGAGACTGGAAAAGTCGCTGGTTTGCTGATCCTAAAAAATACGTCTCTTATCTAAAAGGAGATGTGTTGATTCGCCAATATCTAGAAAAAAAGTTGCGAGGCATGTATATTTCGACGATCGAAATAGAGCGAAGCAGAAAGGCAACCCGATTCATCATCAAAACTTCCCGCCCAGGTCTTATTATCGGGCGCAGTGGGGAGGGTACAGAGAAGCTAAAAGTTGATATCTTAAAAAAGATGGACAATCTGAAGATCCCACGACCAGAAGATTTTAGACTCGAAGTCGTGGAGGTCTCAAACCCGGAAGCCGATGCCGCTATCGTCGCCTACATGATTGCCGAAGGCTTGGAGAAAAGAATGCCTTATCGCCGAGTCATCAAGACCATCATAGAGAAAGTTATGACGGCGCGCGGGGTAGAAGGTGCGCGAGTGGTCCTTTCAGGTAGACTGGGAGGGGCAGACATTGCTCGTACCGAAGAGCTCAAGCGCGGATCCGTTCCGCTCCAGAGCTTCCGCGCGGACATAGACTTCAAGCGCGAGCGCGCTACATTGTCTTACGGCGTAGTCGGAGTAAAAGTCTGGATCTATCGCGGCAAGATCTTTGCCGATAGAAATACAAAAAATACCAAAAAGACCGAGCCATTAGAAAATAAATCCAAGTCTGACTAAAATTCCATGTTGACTCCTAAAAAAGTAAAATTTAGAAAATGGCAAACCATGCGCAGCAATCCCAAAAAAGCTTCCCCGGAAACCCGGGGCACCAAGCTGTCTTTCGGTTCTTACGGGCTTAAATCAGATAGCCAGGCGCGTATCCGATCTATGCAGATCGAATCGGCCCGCAAAGTCATTGCTCGGACCTTGACCAAGGCCGGCAAATACTGGATCCGCATCTTTCCTGATCGCCCTTATACCGCCAAAGCTGCAGAAGTAGGCATGGGAAAGGGAAAGGGAGATCCGCAGGGCTATTGCTTTGATGTTTTTCCGGGGCGAATTATTTTTGAAGTGGATGGAGTCGAGGAAAGGATCGCCAGGGAAGCGCTTCGAAAGGCCGGAAGCAAACTTCCGATCAAAGTAAGAATTATCAGCAGAGCTCACAAACAGTAGAAATATGAAAACCAAGAAAGAAAATTTAAAAGACATGAAAGGGGATGAATTAAATAAAAAACTTGCTATTTTACAAGAAAATGCAAGAGTTATAAGATTCAAAGCCGAAGGTGCGAAATCCAAGAATGTAAAAGAGTCTGTGACCTTGAGGAAACAGATAGCCCGAGTGCTTACGGAATTAAGGGCAAGAAGCGTGCAAAAATAATATGGCAAAAAAAATTAAAACAGAGAATAGAGAGGATGAGGGTACCGTCTTGAAAGGTGTGGTTGTTTCGGACAAGATGGACAAAACCGTCATCGTTTCAGTATCCCGATTCGTCAAGCATCCCCTGTACGGTAAATTTTATAATGTCAGCAAAAAGTACAAAGCGCATGACGAAGAGAACAAGTACAAAATAGGGGACAAGGTGGAAATAGTCGAAACAAGGCCGATTTCAAAGGATAAACATTTCAAAATTATATGATTCAAGCAGGTACATGGGTAAAAATAGCCGATAACGCTGGAGGCACCGTGGGTAAGGTGTTCAAGATTCTTGGATCTTCCAAGAAGAGGTATGCGACCTTGGGCGAACAGGTTATCATTGCCGTGAAGGTGGCAAGCCCTAGAAAGGGAGTCAAGAAGAAAGATGTGCATCAGGCGGTAATCGTGCGCACTCGGAGCGCCTTTAGGAGAATAGACGGCTCTTATATCCGTTTTGACGATAATGCGGTGGTTATCCTCGAAAAGGGGAAGCTCGATCCGAAAGCTGGACGTGTCTTCGGACCGATCCCGAGAGAGCTTGCCGAGAAAGGATTCCAGAAAATAATTTCATTGGCACAGGAAGTGATATAGCTACCTCACCCCAGCCCTCTCCTGGAAATGAGAGGGGGAAATAAAAAAACAAACATATGAAAATAAAGACAGGAGACAATATAATAATTCTAACAGGTAAAGACAAAGGCAAGAAGGGTAAAATACTCAAGGTTTTAGTAAGTGAGAATAAAGTCATCGTAGAAGGGGCAAATATGATGAAAAAACACCAACGTCCGAGAAAGTCCGGGGAGAAGGGAAGCATGAAGAGCATCGAAATGCCGATACATGCGTCAAACGTTAAAAAATCTGAATAAAAAATGAAACATTTAACCGTGAAAGAAAAAGAAATACAGATATTCGAGAAAATGAAAACTGCTTTTCATTACAAGAATGCCATGGCGGCTCCCAAGATGCAAAAGATCGTGGTCAATGTAGGCACAGGCACGGCCATCAAGAAGGACAAAAATAAGAATGAAGCAATTTCTATGCGTCTCGCCAAGATCACTGGCCAGAAGCCGGCAACCCGGGGCGCCAAGCAGTCCGTGGCGTCATTCAAGACGAGAAAAGGCGACCCGATAGGCATCATGGTCACCCTGCGCGGTAATCGTATGTACGCTTTCCTAGAGAAATTGATAAATGTCGCCCTGCCCCGCACCAAAGACTTCCGCGGTATTACTCCTTCTTCAGTAGATAATATCGGCAATTTAACCATCGGTATAAAAGAACACACTATCTTTCCGGAAACGGCTGATGAAGACGTTCGAGACGTTTTCGGACTTTCCATCACCCTTGTTTGCAAGGCCAAAACTAAAAAAGAAGGAAAGGCATTTTTTGAACTCTTGGGTGTGCCTTTTAAGAAGGAAGATAACACGAAAAAGAAATAAAGTAGGTTGTGGATAACTTTTTGCATGCTTTTGTAAGATTAAGGTATAATATTCTCATGGAAACACAAAATAATTTAGATTTAGAGAATTCTTTAAAAGAATTTGAGGCAAAGTCGCAGGCCGAGCAAGTTCCGCAAACGGGAGATTCGAAAAGCCCGCAAGTTCCTACCATGGTAGGGTGGATCATGAAGCTCTCTGGTGGGGCGATCAAGGAACAAAAAACCGCTGAATACATTCTTCTGGCGATTGCAGTCATCGTGTTTGCTATTTCTCTTTACTTCTTTTTTAAATAAGATTTAATTTAATATGAGTAACAAAAACAAAAAAGGTTTCACACTCATAGAGTTGCTCGTGGTGGTGGCTATTATTAGTCTCTTGGCTAGTGTGGTATTGGCGAGTTTGAAAAGTGCCAGAGAAAAGTCTAGGGATACGGCGCGAGCACAGACCTTTAAATCAATCCAAAATGCGCTTGAACTTTATCGAACTGATAATGGAAAGTACCCTAACAGCATTACTCAATGTGTTAATGGTTGTGATATAGACCCTTATAACTTTCCTGGTGGGCGTCCTAATCTTAGTTCGGTTCTAGTAGCAGCTTACATTGATCTTTCTGGGGCTAAATTGGGTGCTGGCCCAGCAAATGATTTTTATGTCGGTACTGCTAATGGTGATAGTTATTATATGTATTTTCCTCCCCTAACTGCTAGCTTAAAAAACAAAAACCTTGGCTGTGGAGCTTCTTTCCCAGGAGCTGGTTTTTACTGTGTAGGAATGGGTAAGTAGAGTAGCAAAAGAGTAGCAAGGACCGTCGGAGGAGGTAAGGAGACAAGCAAGGAGAGTCCTTGATATTTGGAAAGAATAATTTTTGATAATTATGTTAAAAATGAAAAAAGGTTTTACTTTAATAGAACTTCTAGTGGTCATAGCCATAGTTTCTCTCTTGGCCTCTGTAGTGTTGGCGAGTTTGAATAGTTCAAGAATAAAAAGCAAAGATGCTGCTCTAATGCAATCAGCACGAGAGTTTGAAAAATTGCTGGCACTAGATTATGAAGATAGTGCAAATTATTCTAATTTAACTGTAGGACATATTTTAGCAGGTGATAATTGTGCTGACTCTTTTTCAGTAAGCTCTTCATTATATAAATCTCAAGCAATAGCAATATGTGAAAATATTCATGATAATTCTCCAACTTCTTCCTCATCATATCCTTTTTTTGTCGTTTTTCCAGACGTTTCCCAACAAAAATACTCTCTTGGGGTGCTTTTAAATAAAAATTTTGAAGTAGGAAATGAAATCTTTTTTTGTATTAAAAGTGATGGGAGTGTTTCAGAGGTTGTAGGTCCTGACTGTTTACCTTAGTTTTTACGAGTAAGAAGGCAAGCAAGGATACTCCTTGATATTTGGAAAGAATAATTTTTGATAATTATGTTAAAAATGAAAAAAGGTTTCACTTTGATAGAACTTCTAGTGGTCATAGCCATAGTTTCTCTCTTGGCCTCTGTAGTGTTGGCGAGTTTGACTGACGCTCGTGGAAAAGGAAAAGACGCAGCAATAAAAGAAGAAATTTCTCAGCTTGTGAATTTGGCGGAACTTAACTACAATGATTATGGTGATTATTGTAATCTGCAAGAAGGTGATTGGATTGGAACTGACAATTTGTGTAGTGACGCATTTGCTAACCCTGACCCCATAACTTCTAAGCATACGACTCAAGCAAGATTAATCTGCACTAATATATATAATAATGCTCGAGACCTAAATTATGGAACCAGCCCCGGAAGTTATATATTATATTTGGGCACTCCATTCGGTCCTAGTGTTTGCGCAAAAGACTATTCATTTACGGCACCATTAAATAATGGTAAATGGTTTTGTTCTGGGAGTAGTGGAAAAGGGGAATATACAGATGTTGACTTTGATGGAAATGATCCTGGATGTTACCTCAATCCTTAAGAGAAGGCAAAGTTTTAGTAAGGACTGTCCTTGCGAAGTGTTTGACTATTTTGTATTGATTTGCTAATATAAAAGAGTCTAGAAATAGATTGATCTGTATTTCTCCTTAAGGCTTTTGCAGTATATTTTACTGGGCTTTAAGAAAAAATACATGATATCTCTATTTTAGATATTTTATTTACTTGTCCCGTTAGAAAATTATGGGGAAGTAATTGAATTACTAAGCGTTATTAGTTAATTTTTTAATGGGATGGCAAAAACATCAGTAAAAGCTAGAGCTTTAAAGAAACCCAAATTTTCTACTCGGAAGAAAAACCGATGTTTTCGCTGTGGCCGAGGAAATGCTTTCATGAGAGATTTTGGCATCTGCCGTATCTGCTTCAGGGAGTTAGCAAATGAAGGAATGCTTCCGGGCGTTCGTAAATCGTCTTGGTAAAAATATGGATTCAATTGCAAACATGTTAATAGTGATGAAGAACGGCAGTATGGCGGAAAAAGAGTCAGTCCTTTTGCCTTATTCCAAAATAAAACACGCCATAGCTCTATGCCTGAAGAAAGAAGGATACGTGAACGATATTTCAAAGAAAGTTAAAAAAGATCAGCCGGTTTTGGAAATAAAATTGGTGTATGTGGACAGGAAGCCGAAAATCACCGAAGTCGAAAGGATCTCTAAGCAATCCAAACGTGTTTATTTCGGACTGAAAGATATTCATACAGTCAGAAACGGGTCCGGTCTCTTGGTGCTTTCTACACCGAAAGGAATTTTATCAGGCAAAGAAGCACGCAAGGAGCAAGTCGGAGGGGAGGCATTATTTAGACTATGGTAGTTTTTGGGTAAATTATATGTCAAGAATAGGTAAACAAGAAATTTTAATACCAGATGGAGTCAAAGTCACGCAGACAGTCAGTTCGGGTGGGGACGTCTTGACCGTGGTAGGCCCAAAGGGGACGCTCACGAAGACTTTTCGGGATGACATTACCATCACTATCGCTGATACGACAATCAAGCTCGACATAAAGCGAAACGACAAATTTTCCAAATCGCTCTGGGGTACTTATGCGGCGCACATAAAGAATATGATTACCGGGGTAGTGACTCCTTATCAGAAGAAATTGATATTGGAAGGGGTGGGATTCAAATCGGAGGTCAAAGGTAAGGAATTCAATTTTGCCTTAGGTTTCTCTCATCCAGTTGTGGTGAAGATCCCTGATACGATCACCGCCACTGCCGACAAGAACAACATCACCATTACTGGTATCGACAAAGAGCTGGTCGGAAGTTTTACGGCCGCGATCCGAGCTCTCAAAAAGGGCGAGCCTTATAAAGGCAAGGGAATGCGTTATGAGGGCGAGGTCATCAGACGCAAACAAGGCAAGAAAACAGTGTAAAATAGGCGCTAGGGCTTTAGGCACTAGCAAATAAAAAAAACAACATGCAAAACAAAAGCGAAAAAAGAATAAGGTTAAAAGCAAAGATTCGAGCTAAGATCCGAGGTAGTAAAGAACAGCCGAGACTTACCGTTTTTCGTTCCAATAAATTTATCTATGCGCAAGTTGTCGACGATCTCTCCGGCAAGACCTTGGCGCAAGCGAGCGATATAAAAATAACCAAAGGTACCAAGACAGAGCGAGCCAAAGAGGTAGGGAAAATGATCGGTCAGGCATGTCTGAAGGAAAAGATTAGCAAAGTGGTTTTTGACAGAAACGGATTCAAGTATACCGGAAGAATAAAATTAGTAGCGGATGAAGCCCGAGCGGGGGGACTTAAGTTTTAATTCAATATGGAAAAAGTAAAAGAAAACATAAGAGAAAAAAAGGGTAGCGGTCGCAGGGGTTCTTCTTTTGGGCGCCCAAAACCGGAATTTGACCAAAAGATCATAAATATCCGCCGAGTGACCAGAGTGGTGGCCGGAGGACGCAGGTTTTCTTTCTCTGTGGCACTAATCGCCGGGGACAGGAAAGGGTCTGTGGGCTTGGGGCTGGGTAAAGCGGGAGATACCGCTCTTGCTATCAACAAAGCAGTGAGGAATGCCAAGAAAAACATGATCAGATTGAATCTGACCAAAACCATGTCCATCCCGCATGAACTCCGAGCAAAGTTTGCGAGCTCCAAAGTGGCGCTTCTCCCAAACAAAGGGCGCGGGCTGGTGGCAGGATCCGTGGTGCGTGATATCGTAAAATTATCCGGCATGAAAGATATCACCGGCAAGATCATATCTGACAGCAAGAACAAGCTCAACAATGCGAAGGCAGTGATGGAGGCACTTGTGCCTATTTCTTCCAAATATGCGAAGCCTGTACTCGAAAATGTAATTATCGCCAACAAAGAAGTAGTTATTCCAGAAATTGAAAAAGAAATTAATAGCTAATTAGGCATTAGGCCCTAGGCACTAGCAAATCAAAAGCTAAAGCCTAACTGCCTAGAGCCTAGAGCCTAAAATAATGCAAATACATAATTTAAAGAGACAACACAAGAATAAAAAAGATAGGCTAGTGGGTCGCGGGGGTAAGCATGCCAAGACCTCCGGCCGAGGAGGCAAGGGGCAGACTGCCCGCTCCGGCAACAAGCGCCGACCGGAACTTCGTGATATCATTAAAAGATTGCCAAAGAATCGAGGCTATCAATTCAAGTCTATCCAGAAGTTATTTATCGTCGATAAGGATAAAATGGCAGGAAAGGAGGAAAAATTCTCTGAGATGCGAAAGCGCCTCGGAATAAAGGGTAAAAAGATCAGGATTAACGGCTAAAACATGAACACTTTTTTTCATAAAATGAAGTTGATTTGGACAGACACTACTCTGCGAAAGCGGGTCTTGTTCGTACTTTTTGCGCTTATTCTGTTCCGACTGCTTTCGGCGATTCCGATCCCCGGCATCGACACTCTCGAGCTCAATCGTTTCCTAGCAAACAACCAATTTTTCGGCATCTTGAATATATTTTCGGGAGGTGGACTTTCAAACCTTTCGATCATCATGCTCGGTGTGGGACCATACATCACCGGTTCGATTATTATGCAGCTTCTCACCATCATGGTTCCGGCCTTAAAGAAGCTTTACCATGAAGAGGGTGAAGCTGGCAGAAAGAAATTTACTCAATATTCGAGACTACTCACAGTCCCGCTCGCTGCTATCCAAGGTTTTGCTCTTTTAGCCATCTTGGAAGGCCAGAATATTTTAGTAAATTTGACGGCTTTTGACAGGATCACAAATCTGATCATCGTGGTCGCCGGAGCGATGCTCATCATGTGGATAGGCGAGCTCGTTTCCGAGTTCGGCATCGGCAACGGCGTATCGCTCATCATTTTTGCAGGTATCGTAGCGTCTTTGCCTTCACAAGTGAGCCAGCTCCTTTTTACCTTTGATGTTTCGCAAGTTCCGCTCTATCTAGTCTTTTTGGCGGTGGGACTTCTGGTCATTGCAAGCATTGTTCTCGTCACAGAGGCCGAACGCCCGATCCCGGTCACTTATGCGAAGCGCGTACGAGGCATGAAGATGTTTGGTGGCGGTTCCACTTATCTACCACTTAGAGTCAATCAGGCCGGAGTGATCCCAATAATTTTTGCTCTCTCTATCCTTCTTTTTCCACAGATGATCGGAAGCTTCTTGTCGCGTTTTGACAATGCAATAATAGCGAAAATATCCAGCATACTCGTTTCTTTCACACAGACCTCTGTGCTCTATGCAGTCTTGTATTTTATTCTAGTCTTTCTCTTTACTTACTTTTATACCGCTGTCACCTTCGATCCCGAAGCGCTTTCCACCAATCTGCAGAAAAATGGCGCCTTTATTCCGGGGATTCGACCGGGAGTATCGACCTCGGAATACATTTCAAAAGTCTTGACCCGCATCACGTTGCTCGGGGCGAGCTTCCTCGGCTTTATCGCCGTGCTGCCGCTCATCATGCAATTTGCCACAGGCATCACCGCTCTCGCCTTAGGAGGCACCTCGATCCTCATCGTGGTCTCTGTCGTCCTCGACCTAATGAAAAAAGTAGACGCACAGATCTCCATGCGGGAGTATTAGTTTGCTATTTTTCTTCTCTCCACCTTTTGTATTCTTTCAAGACTATGGAAACAACCTGCTCTAGGTTGTTTTTGTTTGTGTCCACAATGAGATCAAAATTCTTGTGGTCGGTATGATTCTCTATGCCATACAGATCGAAATAGCGCTTGCGTTCAGATGCTAGGCGTTTAGCGGATTTTTCTGCCATTTCTTCTACTGACTCTATTTTTACTTCATTTTCAATGTGTCGTGCAGGATTATTTTTCATGTCGTTTAGCATCCTTTCTGCTGCAATCTTCGTGTCGAGATCGAGATATACCTTGAAAGACTCCGGTATGAAATGGAAGGCGAGCCGGGAGTCTATCACGACTTTATTTTCCATACCGGCCTGTTTTACATAGTCATCGAGTTTTTTATCAACTCCGTTCTCTTTTTCGGCGATCTTTGAGAGCTCTTCTAGGGTGACATTGTTTTCTTTGGCAATCTGGCGCATCAGATCTCCGGAAGAAAGGTGCTTGAAATCGAGCTCTACCGCTACCTTTCTTGCAGTGCTCGATTTGCCTGATCCATTCGCTCCCGCTATAGTGATTATTTCTTTTTTCACCCTTTTATTAAAGCATAATTGCGGATTAAATTCACCTCTTTACTTGCATTGATTTTTAATCATAAATTTTGTATCCTTTATATATGCAACCACAAACTTTTGTATTTTTTGGAATAGTGGGTTCGGGCAAGGGCACCCAGGTGAAGCTCTTGATGGAATTCTTGAAGAATTTAGATGGGCGCGAGAGCGTCTATACTTCTACCGGCGATGAATACCGCAAGCTCATAGTTAGTGGTAGTTACACCGGAAGCTTAGTGAAAGACTCTCTCACTCGTGGAGAGCTCCAGCCAGACTTTTTGACTAATGCGATTTTTACAAATATCTTGACCCTGTCTCTCGACGCCGAGAAGAATCTATTTGCCGACGGCTATCCGCGTACGATCGTGCAGTCCCAGGCTTTTGAAGAGATGATGAAATACTACAAGAGGAACAATATCAAAATCATCTATATCGAAGTCGGCAAGGAGGAAGCACTGAAGCGCAATTTGCTCCGCGGGCGCCACGATGACACGAATGAAGGTATTGCCAAAAGGTTCGATGAGTATGTGAACAATGTTATTCCGGCCATGAATTATTTCAAGAACAAGGATAATTACAAGATGTACACCATAAATGGAGAGCAGAAAGTCGAACAAGTTCACCAGGACATCGTTAAGGTGCTAGGATTATAAAATGAACGAAACGACCATAATTTCTCTCGGCGGTTCGCTCATCATACCGGACCAAATAGACATTGATTTCTTAAAAAATTTCAAGGACCTGATCCTTTCGCAAGTTTCGCAAGGAAAAAAATTCGTTATTACGACTGGCGGGGGGAAACTCAACTGGACATACAACGAAGCGGTCAAGAAGATCGTGAGTCCGTCTGATGTGGACTTAGATTGGATCGGCATAGCATCTCTCAAGCTGAACGCAGAATTGTTGCGAGTGATATTTGGCCAATATGCAGAGAGGGAAGTGATTGCAAATCTTTCGACTCCGTTTCGATTCGATAAGCCGATAGTTATCGGATCTGCATATGAGCCTGGGCATAGCTCGGATTTTGATGCAATATTGGCTGCCAAAACTCTCGGGGCTAAAAGGCTGATCAATTTGTCCAATATCGATTATGTATATGATTCTGATCCGCGCACAAATCCGAATGCGAAGAAGATCGAGCAGATTTCTTGGGCGGATTATAGGAAAATAATTCCGAAAGAGTGGACGGCAAGGCTCTCTTCGCCATTTGATCCGACTGCTTCCGAACTTGCCGAGAAGGAAGGGATACAGGTAGTCATCATGAATGGCAAACCTATCGACAATCTGGCCAAATGCCTGAAGGGGGAAAAATTTCTAGGGACTATAATTTCTTGATATATGGAGCACAAAATTCTTTCTTGGCGTACTTTTTATAAAGCAATCTATCTCCGCAAGCTTGACGGAGCGAAATGCTCGCCTACCCGGCTGCGCAAGGCTTTCTAAAAAGTACGCCTGCAACGAATTTTGTAAAGCAATGATAATAATCAAAACAAAAGAAGAGATAGAAATACTTCGCGAAGGCGGTAGGCACCTGGCCACTGTGCTTTTTAAAGTGAAAGAAAAGGTTGTGCCTGGGGTTTCTACCAAGGAGCTTGATCAATATGCCGAGAAATTGATCCGCGAAATGGGTGACACTCCGGCATTTTTGAATTATCGTCCGGCGGGAGCGAAGACACCTTTTCCCGCGTCTTTGTGCGTTTCAGTGAACGATGAAGTGGTGCACGGCATTCCAAATAAAAAAAGAATTTTAAAAGAAGGCGACATCGTGTCTATCGATCTCGGGTTAAATCATAAAGGCCTTTTTACCGATATGGCGATGACGGTAGGCGTCGGGAAAGTGAGCGCTGCCAATCACAAACTCCTGGCAATCACTGAGCAGGCTCTCTTGGTCGGCATAGGAGCTGCGAGGGGAGGTAATACGGTGGGAGATGTCGGCCACGCGATCGAGAGCTTTATTGGGGCGCATAAGGACGCCTATGGCATCGTGGAAGTGCTCTCCGGTCATGGCGTGGGTCGCGCTATACACGAAGATCCATATATCCCGAATTTTGGCAAAAAAGGTAAGGGTGAAAAATTGTTTCCAGGAATGGTCATCGCTATCGAGCCAATGATAAATTTAGGCACAAAAAATGTCACTGTTGATGACGACGAATATACTTTTCGCACAGCGGACGGCAAAAAAAGTGCGCATTTTGAACATACAATTCTAATTACGGAAGGCGAAGCGGAAGTTCTAACCCGCCTTCGCTAAAGCTACGGACGGGCAGGCTAAAATTTAAGTAAAATTATTTTTTGTTGTATAATTACTTTCAATGAAAGAGCCGTCTTTTTTACAGGAGATGCCAAAGTTCAAAACTCCAGAAGAGGAGCTTAGCTATTTGCGCGCGCATGTGAAAGAGCGAGAGGAGGAACTAATCAAAATTGGGCATTTTGAGAATGCGAAAGATAATGCGGCCCGGGATATTGTCGGAGTGTACAAGAACGTTCCCGCTGAACAGGTGGTGCATAGCAGCAATATTATAAGTAAAAAACAAGCAGAGGGCATAGTTCTCGCGCTCAAGCCGGAAACGCACGACAACGTCATGGAGGAGCTCTTGGGGATTGTCATAACCAAAGGAATTAGGAACGCGCTCTCGGTAGTGGAAGCCATGGGCAATCCGCATGTGGAAGATGATTTTCATCGTATTCTAGTTCAATACATAAAGACGGGGCAAATAATCTCGGACCTGAAGGAAGGCACGCCTCTTGAGAAGTCGCTCAATATGACGCTTTTTGAAGTCACACTCCCGCCTCCCACGGATGAAGCCGACAAATCCAAAGGCTTCAAGGAATTCATCGGGGCCATGGAGCAGTTTTATGCCGGCATGCAGTCCATAGCTCCTGATCCAAAGAACGAAAGAGAAATTTATTTCACCCTCGAGGTGGCGCTCTCTAGTGAGAGCGATGAGCTAGTCATTTATGCCGGCATCCCAAACAAACATCTTCTCCTTTTTGAAAAACAGATCCTGGCTTTTTATCACCATGCGAAAATACGCGAAGTCGCCGATGACTATAATATTTTCAATGCTTCCGGTGCCTCGGTCGGAGCCTATGCGCACCTAGCGGAGCGCGGAGTGATGCCGATCAAGACTTATGACAACATCGAGCATGATCCGATGAATACTATTTTGAATGTTTTTTCCAAGCTAAAAACAGTCGGTGAAGGTGCTGCGATCCAGCTAGTCGTCGCGCCGGCGGGGGACAAGTTTATCAACGAATTTCATATGATCTTGGATGATGTGAAAGACGGTATGTCGGTCCAGCATTCGGCGGATAATTTTTACAAGTTCAATCGGGCCCTGGTAAAAGTAGGCAAAGATCTATTTTTCGGGCATAAGCCAAAAGAGCACGACGAAGGAAGGAATCAGGATAAATATATGAAGGGTCGGCGCGCGGTGGATGAAGGAGCGGCAGAAAAGATAGGGAATAAAATAAAGAGCACAATTATGAAAACCAATATTCGGGTGATCGCTTCTAGCGACACCAAAGAGCGCGCAGAAGCCATATTGGGAGAGATAAAATCTTCTTTCAATCAATTTTCGGAAGCGGCTAGCAACTCATTTGTCTTCGAAGAAGCGCACGGGAGCGACCTGAAGAAACTTTTTCATAATTTTTCTTACCGTGCTTTTGCGAGCGATAAGATCATGCCGTTAAATTTAAAAGAGCTCGCTTCGGTGTTTCATTTTCCAGTCGGCATGGGCAGCCAGCCACAGCTCAAGGAAGCGAGAGCCGGCATCGCGCCAGCGCCACTAGAACTCAAAGGGGAAGGCGTCCTTTTGGGAATAAACAGTTATCGTGGCAAAGACACCGAAGTGCACCTCGCGCGCGAAGACCGAATGAGACATTTTTATGTGATAGGACAAACCGGAACTGGTAAGAGCAACATCATGCTCAACATGATCACTCAAGACATAAAAAATGGCGACGGATGCTGTTATATTGATCCGCACGGTACTGACATCCAAACTATTCTGTCGCGTATTCCAAAAGATCGCATCGACGATGTCATCTATTTCGACCCTGCATATACTGCGCGGCCGATGGGGCTAAATATGCTCGAATATGATCCGAAATATCCCGAGCAAAAGACTTTTGTGGTGAATGAAATGATGGGAATTTTCAACAAGCTCTTCGATATGAAAGTGGGAGGCGGAGCCATGTTTGAGCAGTATTTCAGGAATAGCGCCTTCTTGGTGATGGAAGATCCTGACTCTGGCTCGACCTTGCTCGAGATTACCAGAGTCTTGGGCGATAAGGAGTTCCGCGACATGAAACTCGCCAAATGCAAAAATCCGATCATCAAGCAGTTCTGGGTCTCCGCCGAACAGACGACTGGCGACCAGTCTCTCGCAAACTTCGTGCCGTATATTTCTTCCAAATTCGACAACTTCATCAGCAATGACATCATGCGCCCAGTGGTGCTCCAACAAAATTCCGTTTTCAATTTCAGAAAGATAATGGATGAGAAGAAAATTCTTTTAGTAAACCTCTCAAAAGGTCGCTTGGGCGATATCAACGCAAATCTGATCGGACTAGTCCTGGTCGGCAAGATCCAAATGGCGGCGCTTTCGCGAGTAGATATGTTTGGAAAACCCATGAATGATTTTTATCTATACATAGACGAGTTTCAAAATGTTACAACAGATTCTATTGCATCTATTTTATCTGAAGCTAGAAAATACCGGCTTTCTTTGAATATTGCCCATCAATACATCACCCAGCTAGAAGAAAAAATAAAAAATGCAGTTTTCGGCAATGTCGGCTCGATGGCAGTGTTTCGTGTCGGCACCGAAGACGCGACATTTCTAGAACCGAAATTCAAGCCGACATTTACTTCTCAAGATATTACCAAACTGGATAATTACAATGCGTACATGAATATGCTGGTAAATGGCCAGCCCGTCAAACCCTTCAACCTCAAAACAGTCGCGCCGGAAAAAGGTAATCCAGACATCGTGGATTCTCTCAAAGAACTTTCCTATATCAAATATGGGCGAGAAAGAGAGGAAGTAGAAGCCGAAATCATGGGAAGGTATAAGTCGATGGAGTAGATATGGAAGAAATAGAGGTAAAATTTTTAGACGTAAATAAAGAAGAAATTGAAAAAAAGTTAAAAAAACTTGGGGCGACTTTTGTCGGAGTTTTTGACTACAGATTAAAACCGTATGATTTTCCTGACTTATTTTTGTCAAAAGATAGGAATGCCTGGATTAGATTAAGAGATGAAGGGGATAGAGTGACTTTAGCGTATAAGGAGCGTCTTGGGGTGGGTGAAAACCCTCTCAAAGATAAAGGAATGAAAGAAATTGAAGTAGAAGTTTCAGATTTTGATAAAACATCAAAAATTCTTGAAGCCGTAGGTTTTGTTGCTAAAGTTTACGAAGAAAGGCGACGCACCAGATATGTTTTGGATGGCGTAGAGTGCGATATAGATGAGTGGCCACTCATTCCTCCTTACATAGAATTTGAAGGAAATTCGATCGAAGAATTGAAAGAAATATCCACTAAACTTGGTTTTTCTTGGGATAATCACGCAGTCGCTTCAGCTTATCAAGTTCTCCAGCATTATTCTGTTGACCCCCATCTTTATTCCGTTTTTACTTTTGAGAAACAGATCAAAAAATAAATTTTGCAATTTATTTTTTTTCTGATAAGATAAAGTTTATGAAAAAACATCCAAAAGAAGAGGTTACATATGTCATGTTAAAGCCAGATGGAGTTCGCAAGGGACTCATCGGGGAAGTTATAAAGCGTTTTGAACAGCGTGATTTGAAGATTGTGGCGCTTGAAATGTTTCAACCCGATTTTGACAAAGTGAATGATCATTATCCCAAAAATGAAGAGTGGATAACTAGACTTGGTAACAAAACTCTCACCACTTATGAAAAATATGGCTATGATGCAATGAAAGATTTTGGAACTACTGATCCTGTCAAAATTGGTCCGAATATACGCAAATGGCTTATAAATTACATGACGTCTGCGCCTCTCGTTAAGATGATAGTTAAAGGCGTGCACGCTGTAGATGTAGTTCGCAAAGTGGCGGGAGACACCATGCCCTATAAAGCTGATATGGGCACGATTCGTGGAGATTTCTCTATAGATAGCCCTGCGCTCGCTAATATGGAAAAAAGGGCTGTTATGAATATAGTTCACTGTTCTGAAACTCCAGAGGAAGCAGAACATGAGATAAAACACTGGTTTGGAAAAAGTAAAACTCATGACTATAAGAGGTTTGGAGTGGATGAATAATCTATGTATGAAGTTGAGGTAAAAGCACATCTCAAAGACAGGAAATCTGTTATAAAAAAACTAGAAAGTTTGGGTTGTAGATTCTCTAAAGAATTGCACCAAGTTGACCACATTTTTGCTCCCGAAGGAAATCCTTTTCCTTTACCATTTGAAATTCCAATCCTGCGAGTGCGTAAATCTAATAATAAATATTTCTTTACTTTAAAAATCTCTCAATCTAGTCGACAAGATTGTATTGAAAGAGAAATGGAAATTGTAGAAGGGGAGAAAATGATTGAAATATTGAAATTAATAAAATATAAAGAATTCGCTGTAGTGGATAAAAAAAGAATTAAAACCAATTTCAAGGATATGGAAATTGTCCTGGATGATGTGAAAGATTTGGGAGAGTTTATAGAAGCTGAGAAAATTGTTACACATGAACATCATGAATATAGAAAAAAGATTCAAGAAGAACTGTTTGAGTTTCTTGAGACATTAGGTGTGACCAAAGAGAACAGAGTTATTGATGGCAAATACGACATTATGCTTTATAACAAACTAAATGAGAGATGATTTATGATAAAAGTTGTTATTTTTGATGCAGATGGAGTGTTGGTTCATGGTGAAAGAAGATTCAGTAAGACTCTTTCGGAAAAGCATGGAATTTCTTTAGAAACAACACTGCCATTCTTTACTGGACCTTTTCAAGAATGCTTGGTTGGAAATTTAGATTTAAAAAAAATTATTTTGCCATATTTAAATACTTGGGGTTGGGATAAAGGAGTAGATGTTCTTTTAGACTATTGGTTTTCACTTGAAAGTAAAACGGATAAAGAGATAATTAAATATATTAAAGAATTAAGGCAAAAAGGAATAGTATGTTTGCTGGCTACCAATAATGAAAAATATCGTTTCCAGTATATGATGGATAAAATGGGATTGGTAAATGTATTTGATAAAACATATTCTTCAGCTCACTTGGGTCACAAAAAACCAGAGCAAGCTTTTTTCTTAAAAATATACAAAGAATTGAGTAATATAAAAAAAGAAGAAATACTTTTTGTTGATGATAGTGTAGAAAACATAGAAGGAGCCAAAAAATTTGGTATTAGGGTAGAACTTTTTGAATCTATAAAAGATTTAAAGAAAAAACTTTCATTTTTAAACAAAAAATAATCAAACTTCATTCAGAAACAAAAAAAAGTGTCTGTCCAGATTGATTTCTCCAATGAAAAAGTATACAGTTTAAGTAGGGTTATTTCCGGTTATTACCTAGACAATAAATTATGGGAGAGTCGATTGTGTTTAGCCTTGGCTTCTCGCATCTCTCACCCACTTAGCTAAAAGCTATGGTAATATATCTGAAATAGTCCTAAGAAGTAACCCTCGTACGCGGGGTTTTTTCTTATCAAAAAGATAATTTTGCGGTACAATACCGGTATGGACAGAAAAAAGCTCATAAAACGCCTGATATATCTCATCTTTTTGATTCTTATAGCCAATTTTCTCGGTAATACATTCTATTGGCATGTTTCTATATGGTATTACGACATGATCATGCATTTCTTGGGAGGGTTCTGGGTAGGGCTCGTGTCTTTTTATTTTTTTACTTTCCAGGGTATTTCGTCCAAGCTTATTTTAAGGATCTTATCGCTTGTGCTGATAATCGGGATCGGATGGGAACTGTTTGAGATATTGGTCAATGATGCGTTCGCCAGGAATTCTTTCAATTCTTTAGATACTCTTTCTGATATCTTTTTTGATCTTGCCGGTGGGTCATTGTCTATTTTGTATTTTCTAAAACGAATTATGTTTAGCGGAGAAAATAAAGTATAATTATCCCAATGGAAAAAACTGCAAAAATTACATTCTGCGGGGGGACTGGCTCTGTGACAGGAGCTAATTTTCTTTTAGAGGTGGACGGAAAAAAGATCCTGATAGACTGCGGACTCACCCAGGGAATGAATCTGGCTGACAATATCAACTGGGATCCTTTCCCATACGAATCGAAGGAGATTGATATTCTCTTTATCACCCATGCGCACGTGGATCATTTGGGGCGCGTTCCGAAACTTCTTCACGAAGGATTCCGGGGAAAAATCTATTCCACGAAGCCCACCAAGTCTCTCGCACTGCCGATGCTCCTCGATACCACCGGCATTCTCTGTAAAAATACAGATCTCGGCCTGGATAAAATTTACACCGAGGAGAATGTGAAATTAGCGCTTTCGCTTTGGGAAGGCTTCGATTATCACCAGAAGCTCACGATCACTCCCGATTTGGAAGTTTCCTTTTTGAACGCCGGCCATATCTTAGGTTCGGCAATGATCAAATTTGTATATAACGGCAAGTCTATCCTCTTTACCGGGGACCTGGGAAATTCTCCGTCAATGATCCTGCCGGACACGGAAAAGATAACCGGCATAGATTATTTGATCATGGAGTCTGTGTACGGCGACAGGAATCATGAATCGAAAGATGATCGCCGGAAGTTTCTGGAGGCAACCATTGAGGACAACTATAAAAGGAAGGGGACTCTAGTCATACCCGTTTTCTCCCTCGAACGCTCGCAGGAGCTTCTCTTTGAACTGAATAATTTGGTGGAAAACAAGCGAGTGCCTGTCATGCCTATTTTTCTAGATTCACCGCTTGCCATTCGTTTGACAGAAGTTTTCAAGCAATATAAAAGTTATTTGAATGAAAATGCACAACACGCCATGAAGAGTGACAAATACTTGTTTGATTTTCCCGGATTGCACAATACTCTAAAATCGGAGGAATCCAAAATGATCAATGATGTGCCAAATCCCAAGATAGTCATCGCTGGCAGCGGAATGTCTACTGGCGGGCGTATAGTGCACCATGAAAGGCATTACTTGCCGGACCCCAACAACACCCTTCTCTTGACCGGATATCAGGTGGTAGGTAGCCCGGGGCGGCTCATCCAAGAGGGACTCAAGACGGTGCGCATAACAGGAGAAGACGTGATCATTCGTGCTCATATTGTGACTATTCTCGGATATTCCGGGCATAAGGATTCAGATGGATTGTTATCTTTTGTCGAGGACACGCAAGAAACAGTAAAAAAAGTTTTTGTAGTGATGGGCGAACCGAAATCGGCGATGTTCCTAGTCCAGAAACTTCGAGACAATTTAGGGATAGATGCTTCGGCGCCGGAATTGGGGCAGAGTATAGTCTTGCCCTGTTAAATAATTTTTTTATGTTAAAATAAGAATATGGATTCTTGGTTAAAAAATAGACATGGACATAATCAAATAAAAATATGCGTCTCCGGGGCGGCAGAAACCGGTCATTGCGGGATAAATGCTCTAGACAAGGCTAAAGAACTTGGGCGAGAAATCGCTCGCGCGGGGATGGTACTAGTGACCGGAGCCACGACCGGATTTCCGCTTTGGGTGGCAATGGGACTGAAGGAAGTGGGAGGCATTTCCATTGGAATATCTCCAGCCGCGTCCGAAAAAGAACACGTGGAAGTATATAAATTGCCGATAGATTATATGGATCTCATCATGTATACCGGGTTCGGTTATGCCGGGCGTGACCTACTCCTCACCCGCTCTGCAGACGCGGTCATCTGTGGTTGCGGGCGTATCGGCACTATTCATGAGTTCACTATTGCATTCGAGGACAACAAACCTCTCGGTATTTATAAAGGGCCTTGGGAAATGGGAGCAGAACTTGAGGAAATAATACGGAAGGGCCACCGTCCAAATGCTAAAATTGTCACTGGCGAGGACCCAAAGAAACTTTTAGCAGATATTCTGGCTTTAGTCAAAGCGGATAAAATAACCGAATACAGAATTGTTCCGACTGGAGTGGCCACTACTACTGTTTAGAAAAACCTTTTTTATTTAACTGCCTCCAAAACTTTGGCGAAAGTTTTTGGATGATGCTCAGCAAAATCTGCTAGGATTTTGCGATCAAGTAATATTTTTTTCTTATTTAAGCCATCAATTAGTTTAGAATAAGTTGTGCCGAGTTCACGCGCGCCTGCGTTTATTTTTATATTCCAAAGTGTTCTATTATGCGACTTTTTGTCCTTTCGGTGTGCGAAAGAATAATTTCCGGAATGCAAAAGAGCATCCTTTGCTTGGCGTTCTTTCGTGCTTCGTCCGTGACGAAAACCTTTGGTTTGTTTCAGAACACTTCTTCTCCTCTTTAATGCATGTACTCCCTTTTTTACTCTGGTCATAAAGTTAAATTCTACCTCACCCCTTCGCCCCTCTCCTTGTTAAGGAGAGGGGTTGGGGAGAGGTTCTATGTGAATGGTAATAAATGGCTCTTCGGCTTGTTTTTAATAATAAAATTTTTGCCTTTCTTGCCGGCAAGTTGTTTCGTGCGGGATTGTTTTGCATTGAAATGATTAAAACCTGGTTTACGTGAAAGTATCTTTCCACTTTTTGTGATTTTTAATCTCTTACTATATGATTTGTTTGTTTTCATACCTTTTCCCATATAATTACTTCTTTTCTATTGTGGTAATCAAACCTTTCGGACCTTTCTTATACGCATCGGATATCTTGTAATCTTCGGTGATTAAGTGAAGCACTCTATCCAAACGTTCTTTTAAAAATTTCTCATCCATATATTTCGCGCGTCCAGCAAGGAAAAGTTCCACTTTGACTCGATGACCTTCCTTGATCCATTTGGAAGCGGTTTTCGCTTTCAATTCCAAATCATGATCTCCCGTTCCTATCTTGATCTGAATTCCTTTGGTCTCTGTCTTGTTTGCGCCTGCTTTGGCTTTCTTCAATTTCTTACTTGCCTCATACTGATATTTTCCAAAATCCATCAGCTTTGCCAAGGGCGGGTTGGCATTTGGGCCTATCTCTATCAAATCTAAACCCTTTCCTTGCGCGAGCTCCAGAGCGTCTTTTATACTTAAAACACCGAGATTTTTATTTTCACTGTCTAAAACCCGAAGTTCCGTCGCTCGTATTTGGTTGTTTATTCTTTCACGCAATTGATATAAATAGTGCTCACTAAGTCTTTTGATATCTTTGACTAATAAGAATATAGCGTATTGGGGGCTGAAAGTCAACACATTGAAATGATATTAAATTAAGCCTATAATGAATAGAATGAAAGAAATATGGAGTCGAAAATTAGACTCATTTAAGGAAGAAATAAAAAAAGTCTCTAGTGCTACGGGGCAATCCTTTGATCTTTCTGAAGATCAGAGAAATAAAACACTTAAAGAGTTTAAAAAAACTGATAGAGCAAGGCTTCGAGCGTTTATTTCTATAATAAATAAATTAGACGAAAAAGAAGAGAGTGGCACATCTAACGATGGTGAAAAGGTAGAAGCAAAATTTTCTAAAGAACTTAAGGTGCTTCGTATTTTGGATTCTGTCGATCTTTTCATAAAACAGTATGAAAAAGGAGAACATTCTACACTTGAACCAAGGCAAGTGGAGTCATTAGTAAAAATTGCTGCCTTTCTTCGTTCTGGTAAAAGGAGAGGTTATGTGGAATTACCTACAGGTTTGGGTAAGACTGTCATTTTTGCTGAGCTTATAGAAGCTTTAAAAGATGTGCCTGATATGAAGATTCTTGTTGTTGGAAGTGGAAATATTAATGCAATACAGAATGTCCAAAAAGTAGAGCGATTTAGTGGGGGAGAAGTTGGACAATATTTTGCTGACAAAAAAGAATTACATGCCAAGGTAACAGTTTGTAACTATAATGGTCTAAGAAATGCCATTAGTAATGGCAGTTTTAAAAGTGGTGATTTTGATTTGGTTTTATTGGATGAAGTTCACGATGGTTTGGGTAAAATTACTCAAGAATCTATTAATAAAACTTTCAAAAAAGAAACAATTATAGGATTTTCTGCTACGGCTACTTATGAATTATTGAAAGGTAGAACTGCATCAGATTTTTTACCTATTGAAATAGATAAGATGGGGGTTGTAGAGGCAGTCAAGGGGAATTTACTTTCAGCATTTAATGTTGAAATTATAAAAGTTCCGATTGTTTTAGGGGGTATACGTGTGAGGCACGGTGATTATTTACCCGGTGAATTGGAAAAAAATATCAATACTAAAGAAAGGAATGATTTAATAGTAGATAGTTATATAAGTTTTTATAGAAGAGAAGGGAGTAAAACTATTGCTTTTTGTACGGGTAGACAACACACCAGAGATCTTGCTAGCGTTTTTGAAGCCAAAGGGATAAAATCAGGAGTTCTTACAGGCGAACTTGATATTGATGAGAGGGAGGCTGTTTTACAGAAATGGAAAAATGGAGAAATAGAAGTATTGTGTGGTTCTAAACTTTCATGGCAATCTCTTGATGAAACAGAGGCAACAATAGGTCTCAACGTAAAACCCAGTCTCTCAGAAAAGGATGTAATACAAAGAGGTGGTCGATTACTTCGTCGTTCGCAAGTGAGAAATAATAAAAGAGCAACTATTGTAGAGTTTTTAGATGAATGGCGAGAAAATAATAATCGCCCCGTATTTTATTCTGAAGTATTAGAAACTGCGGAAGCTCAACCAGATAAATGGACAAGTGATGTTTCGGGAACAGGGCTCAGTGAAGCGACACCTGTGCTTCCAGAGATAATTGAGACAGCAAGTGTTTCACCAGTGGTTGAAATACCTGTAGAAATTAAATCTAGTGCTATTAATACGACTCAAGAAAAGGAAATAACAGACTCTGGAGTTGTGCGTTATTTTGATACAAACCAAGTTATGGAGATTAGTAACAGAAATCGTAAATTTAGAAACGAGGGGTATTTTGAATATGCACCAAAAGAATGGATGAGTGCCAATATAATTGCTGTTGAAGTAGGTGCGACCACAAAGGAAGTCGATACTATAATATTTAATGTTGCGAAAGAGATTTCTAGAAATAAATTTGAAAAGAGCTCAGGGGTATATCTTAGTTCTTTAGGAATAAAAAGGATTTTTTATGGACCAGAAATTCTCGATAAGGTTTATATTCATTTAATTGGTTCAACGAGAATTGAAAAAATTAAAAGTGGAACATTGGAAATTGCTAGAAGTTTTGATGAATTAGAAAAAGAATCATTAGAAAAAGACCACGAAACGCAATATGAAAGACAGATAGACTTAGAATATAGAGATTACGATTTACTTCCCAGTTTCACTTTGGAAGGAGATAGTTTGGAAGATGAAGAAGAAGGGGTGAACATCGGAGATATTTCTGAATTACATCCTGAGGGGGAACAAATAGAAGGGAAACTTAGTGATTTAATTGGTTATCGTTATTCTATTCAAGGAGGTAAAATGGGTAATTATAGAAGTAGTCTTAAGAAACCCAAAATAGAGAGGATGTTAAAACAAACCGAAAGATATGGACTACATCCTGTTCGTGGTTTAAGAAAGAACAATTTAGATTTTAGAAGTGAAATAGAGGAACAAGAAATGGAGAAAATAATGATGGATATAATTTCTTCTCCAGATATTTTAACTGATCGAGAAAGAACAGTAGTATCAATGCTATATTTAAATAATGAGGATGAAAAAAATACACAAGACATTGTCGGCGAGCATTTTGGAGTTACCGGTTCGTTGATTGGTGGAATACGTCGTAGAGCACTCAGAAAAATAAGAGAAGCTATTGATATATATGAGCGTACAGGTAAAATTGCTCCCGATTATGCTGAAGCTATTAGGAAACCCACTATTTAATATTCTTAGTTTCAACAAATATAATAGATGCTTTATGTTAATATAAAGTTATGGCTAATTATGCAGAAAACAGAAAAGCGAGATTTAATTATGAAATTGTGGAAAAATACGAAACGGGTATTGAGCTCTTGGGCGTGGAAGTGAAATCTGTGCGAGGAGGGCAAATGTCGCTCGAGGGAGCTTTTGTTATTGTTCGTGGAGGAGAAGTGTATTTAATTAATGCGAATATCCCGCCTTATCAAGCCAAAAATGCTCCCAAAGATTATGACCCACTTCGCAATAGAAGGCTTTTGTTAACCAAAAAAGAAATCACAGAACTTGCCGGAAATGAGAAAAACAAGAGTTTGACAATTGTGCCTATTTCAGTGTATAATAAAGGAAGAAAAATAAAAGTAGAAATTGCTTTGGTGAAAGGTAAGAAAAAGTTTGATAAACGTAGGGCGCTTGAAAAACGTGAGACAGATCGTAGTATTAGGCGCGAAATGAAAAGAGGAGAATAACAGATAGAACTTTGAAAAACCTCACCTGCCCTAAAGGGCATCCTCTCCTGGAAGGAGAGGTTTGGTGGATAAAAGAAATATTAATTTCTTTTACAATATTTGGGGATGCAAGGCATAGACAGTAGGCCTTTTGTCATCGATGCATACCGAGAATGGACGTAACCTCGTAAAACTTCGTCCAATAGCTTAATTGCAAAATTAGCTTCCAAAGTGAAAGCAGCAGTCTCTCCATACTTCGGTATGAATGACTTTGCTTTCGCTTCAGTTTCCGCTTCGGCGTAACTGATGTCTCTCTTATAGACTTCCGATATATAAGATGAGGCACAATATTATCGGGATAAGGAAATACCCGTTCGAGTATTTCACTAAAACCTAGAACTCGATTAAAAAATATTTGGCTCGTTTAAGAATTTTTTAATTTAAACAAAAAAGCGTGCTATGTATGTAGACTTCTTTACAAAAACCTTCTGCACTGGGATTCAATTTCCCACATCTCCACTCGACTTATTGTAATTTTTAAACTTGACTTAGAGTTTTAAGTAGACAATAATTAATACACTATGAGTACAGAACCAGGACCAAATTCAGGGGAAAATATAAACAATCTTTCTCTTGAAGAAATCAAGTTAAGGTTAGAGGCTTTGAATCAAAAGTTTGATGAGTTGGATGGCCATTCTTTTTCTAGTATCGGAAATCCAGTTGAATTCAAAAAAACACTTGATGGAGTTGTTGTCAAGAACATTATTTCATCTGGGAGAAATTTTGCCGTTGCTAAAATGAAGGTTGAACGTATGCTAAAAATACTAAATGAAATCTCAGCACTTAAATCAAAAGAAACACTACTAACTCCTAAAACCCCGAAAGTATAAAGGTAATTTTATTTGGTTTTTTATATTTTTTGTGCTAATCTATAGCAATGGATTTTAATTTTTTAAATAAGAAAGACGATCAAGGTGGCGGTAGAAACAAAGGCAGAAAAGTGGGCGGATCCAACTTTAAAGGCAGTATCGCGAGCACCATATTTATCTTCATGCTGATCACAGCTATCTATTTGGCTGTCTCTCCTGAAGGAAAAGCTGTCCCGGAGATACCGATCTCGGATTTGGCCAAAAGTGTCGCTCTGGGAGAAGTAAAAAAGATCTTAGTCGAAGGGGAGAAGCTCACGATCACTTATCAAAACGACGAAATAAAAAAATCCAAGAAAGAAGTGGGTTCGGCCCTCTCGCAAACTCTCTTCAATTACGGGGTGACCAGCGAAGCGCTCGGCAAGGCGGAAATAGAGATCAAGAACGAAAGTGGATTTATGTTTGTGCTTATAAACATTCTTCCGTTCCTATTGCCGATAGTTTTTATTTTGCTTTTCTTTTGGTATCTATCAAGGCAAGTGAAAGGCGCCGGCATGCAAGCACTTTCTTTTGGTCAGTCCAAAGCACGTATCACTGACCCAAATGATAAAAATAATAGAGTTACTTTCAAAGATGTGGCCGGATGCAAGGAAGCCAAAGAAGAATTGAAAGAAATTGTGGATTTCTTGAAAAGCCCGAAAAAGTTTTTAGACATCGGCGCTAGGATCCCGAAAGGAGTGATCTTGACTGGAGCTCCGGGCACAGGCAAGACATTGCTTGCGAGAGCCGTGGCAGGGGAAGCTGGCGTGCCTTTTTTCCATTTATCTGGAAGTGAATTTGTGGAAATGTTTGTCGGCGTGGGAGCTTCACGAGTGCGAGATCTTTTCAAAATGGCCAAGAAAGCGGCGCCGGCTATTATCTTCGTGGATGAGATAGATGCGATCGGGCGAACCCGCGGAGGAGGCTTTGGTGGAGGCAACGACGAGCGCGAGCAGACTTTAAACCAAATATTGGTGGAAATGGACGGCTTTGAACCGAACGACAAAGTGATCGTGATGGCAGCGACAAATAGGCCGGACGTGCTTGATCCAGCACTCATTCGCCCCGGACGTTTTGATAGAAAAGTATTGCTGGATTTGCCTGACAGGGCTGACCGTGAAGAAATATTGAAAATTCATGCAGTAAAAAAACCTCTCGCCGAAGATATTAATTTGAAATTAATTGCTGAACGTACCCCAGGATTTTCTGGTGCTGATTTGTATTCATTGATGAACGAAGGCGCGATACTTGCGGCACGCGAAAATAGGAAAAAAGTTTTCCAATTTGATTTAATTCGAGCTATTGAAAAAGTAATGCTCGGTCCTGAACGCAAAAGCCATTTGCTTTCTAAAAAAGAAAAAGAAATTACTGCATATCACGAAGCAGGTCATGCTCTAGTGGCTTCGGTGCTTCCTTATGCCGACCCAGTGCATAAAGTTTCTATTATTGCGCGTGGAAATGCTGGCGGATATACTTTGAAATTGCCTTTAGAAGAGCGACGTTTGCAATCCAAGAAAGAATTTATAGATGATATCGCTATGTCTCTCGGCGGATATGTGGCAGAGCAAATGATCTTTGGAGACATTACTACTGGACCGTCTAGTGATTTGCAAATGTCTACAAATTTGGCTCGGGCGATGGTCACACGCTGGGGTATGTCAGATGTAATTGGACCAATTGCGCTAGTCAGTGGGGGAGGTAGAATGCAATATGGAGAAGCTCCTGAACAAGAATATTCTGAAGCTGTTTCGACGAAAGTGGATGCTGAAGTTTCCAGAATAATAAGTGATGGATTAAAATCTGCTGAAAAAGTTCTTTCCGAACACAGAAAAGCATTTGATGCTATTGCGCACAAGCTTATAGAAGTGGAAACTTTAGAACAAGAAGAATATGAGAAGATATTAACTGCGCATGGAATAGTTCTAAAGAAGAAAGAAATTATAGCTCCGACTGACGCTCAAGTTGCCTAAAAAATAGATGCTGAATAAGTTTTGGAAATGGTACGAGAAAAATTACAGAGTCATTGCGTCTCTCACGGCCCTGCTTTTTCTCTTGCAGATAGTGCATTTATACTGGCTTTCGACAGACATTGTATTTTTTAAATTATTTAGGCATGCATTTTGGGATCCGGGTAATTTTTGGACTACTGTCATCGCACTTGTGGATTATACAGAGATACCGGCGATCATAACGAGCTCTATATTATATATTCACCAATATCGCACAAATAAAGAAAACCGCTTCCATAGTATATTATTTCTATTGCTGATCAATTCGCAATGGCTTCACTTGTTTTGGATTACGGATGAAGTGGTGGTGGCGCAATTTACTGGCACAGCTCTGGTTGCTATACCCATCTGGCTATCCTGGTGTGCTATTGTCATAGACTATCTTGAACTTCCAGTCATTTATGACACGATCAAAAAAGCTTTTTTGTCTTTAAAGAAAAAGGTAGTCTAAACGAACTCTAAATTGCGTTTTAGCCTTATTTTGTTATAGTTATTAGGTTTACACATCCGCGTGTAGCTCAGTTTCCGCCAGAGGCGGACCAGCCTTTGGCTGAGGCTAGTCCAAATAAATGTTTAGTATCTACATACTAAAAAGTTTAAAAAAAGGAAAAAGATATATTGGTTATACTGGCAAAACGGCTGAAAAAAGATTAATTGAACACAATTCCAATTCAAATGTTTTCACAAGACAAAATAAACCTTTTGTGTTAATCTATACCGAAGAATACCAGACCAAAGCTGAAGCAATCAAGAGAGAAAAATTTTTAAAGTCTGGGCAGGGAAGAAAGTTTTTAGATGGTAAAATATCGGGCGTGTAGCTCAGTTGGTAGAGCGCTTAGCTTATACCTAAGTGGCCCTTGGTTCGAATCCAAGCACGCCCACAGCTCAGTTTCCGCCAGAGGCGGACCAGCCTTTGGCTGGGGTTGAGAGCTTATACCTCTGGGGTCCTTGGTTTGAATCCAAGAGGACGGACTACGTTGCAGAAAATATCTTTAATGGTATAATTAATTTATGCAAAAAATAATATTCCTTTGCCTTGTCGTGGCTAAACTTATAAGGGAGCTTATTTATCTATTTATTGGTGTGGCTGTAGTGGTTTTTCTTCAAGGCTTCGGATTTGGCGATGGCATTGACTCGAGTGGAAAAATATCCTTTATCATTCTGATTGTTGTGTTGATTTTAATATCTTATGCCCTACCTTATCTTCTAAAAAATAAATGGCCAAGCGAGGTTGCTAAAGCTGAAGCGATTAATGATAAACCACGTAAAGTTTTTACATATTTAGGTGTAGCACTTATAATAATTGCAATTATTGCGTTCTTTATATTTATGCAATCGATATAGTTTTTACTCAAAATGAAATTCTCCAGCTTTACTTTTTACTTTAGCTTTCAGCAGGGGATACTTAATTAGTTCAGGATCTTCTTCGATTAGGCGAATGGCTTCGGTGCGGGCGGCTTCTACCATTTTTATATTTTTAATTGCTTCCATGCCAAGGTCGGTGATGCCCCATTGTTTGGTGCCTCCGAGTTCGCCGGCGCCACGAAGGGTGAGGTCTAGTTCTGCCAATTCAAAACCATTTTTTGCAGTTTTTAATGCTTTTAGTCTAGCTATTGTTTTTTCACTTTTGGCTTCGGCAAAGATGTAGCAATATGCTTGATGTGTACTACGAATCACACGTCCGCGGAGCTGGTGCAGTTGTGCCAAACCAAATCTCTCTGCGCCTTCTATGATTATTACAGTCGCATTTGGGACATTCACCCCGACTTCCACCACAGAAGTAGCGCAAAGTATGTGAATTTTTCCTTCAGTGAATTCTTGCATCACTTCTTCTTTTTTCTCCTTGCTCATTTTGCTGTGCAGGACTCCAATTTCGTATTCTCGAAATATTTCTTTTTTCAAACGTTTGGCTTCTTCGACTGCAGATTTTACGTTGAGCGCTAATTCTTTTTCTGGATCAGGTTCAAAAATTCTAGGGCAAATTACATAAAGCTGTCTGCCATTTTTTAATTCTTGTCTTATTTTTTCATAAGTTTCAAGTCGTTTGTTTGGGGTAATAATTTCTGTAATTATTTGTTTTCTCCCGGCTGGCATTTCATCAAGAAGCGACAAATCCAAGTCCCCATAGATAGTCAGCGCAAGTGTGCGGGGGATGGGGGTAGCCGTCATTGAGAGTAGGTGAGGAGCAACTCCATCCTTGCGAACAAGTTTTCTTCTCTGCGCTGTGCCAAATCTGTGCTGTTCATCTATCACCACTAATGCCAAATTTTTAAATTTAACAGTTTTTTGAATCAGGGCATGGGTGCCTATTAGAATTGGAATTTGGCCGTTCGCGACCCATTTGAGCAGTTGTGCACGAGAAATTATGGTAGCTTCTTTCGGGTTTATTTTCGATGGGAATTTTTTACAGCCCGAACCTGTGATTAGGCCAATCTGAATTCCAGTGTGAGTAAAATATTGAATGAAGGAGTAAAAATGCTGATTGGCTAAAATCTCAGTCGGTGCCATATAGGCCGTTTGCAGATTATCCTTTAGTAGGACGTACGAAGCTGTGGCAGCCACTGCAGTTTTACCGGAGCCGACATCTCCTTCGAGCAGTCGGGACATTGGGAAATTTTTCGTCATGTCAGCTAGTATTGTTTCAATCGATTTACTTTGAGAATTTGTTGGTTTAAATGGGAAGCGTTCTAAGAAATCCTGTACGTCTTTCTTTTCTGGTCTAATTTGGAAAGATTTATTTTTTCTATATTCAAATTTATCGTGTTGGCGTTCCAACTGGATGCAAAAGACCTCTTCAAAGGCGAATCTTTTGCGAGCTGACTCGGCATCATTTTTGTTTTTTGGTTTATGTATCCAAATCAGGGCCGTTTTTAAAGTTGGCAAGCTATATTTTTTTAAAATATCAGCTGGAATATAATCTTCTAAATTATCCAAACTTTTCTCTCTCAATATTTTTTCTATAGCGTGATAAAACCATTTGGAAGTGATTCCCCGAGTTTCGGCATAAATGGGGTAAGAGAGACCCTCCCCAAGCCCCTCCCTTAGCAAGGTGGGGTTTCTAAATAAAGTATCATGCGAATCTATGGGCATGTCCAGCATCTTTTCAAATTCTGGATTGGCTAGATAAATGCCGTTTTTGCCTTGAGTCACTTTGCCGGTTAATTTTACATTCTCGCCGTCATGAAGCATCTTTGCGAGATACGCCTGATTGAACCAAGTTATTTTTATTTTTCCAGACAAATCTTCTATTTGGCCCTCGGCCATGGGAATCTTTGAACGAAAACCTTTTTTAGTTTTCAATTTTGATATTTTTCCATAAACTGTTGCCATATCTCCGGGAATTAAATCCACAACTCTTTTTACCTCACTGATATCGCTATAGCGAATAGGGAAGTGAAACAGCAGGTCGGATACTGAAAAAAGCTTGAGTTTATTTAAAGCTCTTTTTTGGTTTACATCTAGGCGGAATTTTATTTCCAGCTTGTCGTGAAGTTCCATATCATGTTATGATATACTCATGGATTCGTTTTTACAATCGCAGATTTTCTTCTTTATCTCCTCGATCGGCTTTGTCATTCTAGGGATCATGGCGGGTATATTTTTATTTTATCTTATTCGCGCTATGAACACGTTTAATAGAATTATGGATAAAATAGAAAAAGATATAGAAAAAATAGGCGATACTACGAAGGAGATGATAGAAGATCTGAAAGGGAGCTTCATTTTCAATTTTCTTTTTAGAAAGAAGAGACGGACCCGCAAGGAGTAGATTTGTAATTAATGTTATCTTTAAACGGCATACTATGTATGAATATGACAAAAAATAAAAAAATATCAAAAGGTAAGATCGTCGCGCTCGGAGCTGGGGCAGTCGCTCTCGGAGCCGCCGCTTATTATTTTTTAGGGCCCAAAGGCAAAGAGCATCAGCAATCCGCGCAAAAGTGGGTGGTTGAGGCGAAGAAGAAAATAATAAAAAAAATAGAAAAAGAAAAAATAGTTACGAAAGAGGCATACGAAAAGATCGTTGATAATGTCCTTCATTCTTATGAGGTGGCGGGGATTTCGCTCGCGGAAGTCGTCAAATCCGCCAAATCATTGAAAGATGATTGGAAGCATATCGCCAAAGAAACAAAAACCAAAGCTAAAAATACCGTAAAAAATATTACAACCGAAGTAAAGAAGACGAAGAACTAACTAGCAAGCGAAGACTTAGCTAAACTCTATAATTTTCTTCGGATTTCGATTTGTTGCGGAGCCGGGCGGATTCGAACCGCCGAGGGGTTTTGAAGCCCCTGCCTCTTTAGCAAAGAGGTACGTTAGACCACTCTGACACGGCTCCGTACGTAATTAAATACGTATTTAATTACGTAATTACTTTAGCATATATATGCCATTTTTCCATTTTTTCTGTTATACTCCCTCTGTAATTTTGGATGAGTGACCGAGTGGCTTAAGGTAGCGGTTTACTAAACCGCCGTCCCCTTAAAAGGACCGTGAGTTCGAATCTCACCTCATCCGCTTCAAAAATATATCTCATATATGGATTACCATATAACAACAGCACTTGAACATTAAACAAATAAATTTGCTTATGCTCCTCACTTGTTGTTATAATGTATTTAGTCGATTATTATTAAATTTTTAATCGAATTAAGTTTATGATCAAAGGAGAACACTAGAAGCAATTGGGAATGGTTGGTTTAATTTACTTATTTAAAAGAGGCGGCTTGTTTGCTGTCTCTTTTGTGTTATTATGCAAAAAATGAAAGAACCGCACCCAAAACAAAGTTCCTGCTCGTATTGTGGGGATGCTCCTATCAACCACACCTTTTCTTTTTTCGAGAGCATATTTTCAATCACTCTCGACAACCAGGCGAAGAGATTCATAAAATATGTTCCCGCGGCAATCAAACATTTTGCCGATTCAGTCCCGGAATTTTTATTCCGATCTCTGGTATTTTTTAAACTTGCGAAATTTTCAGACGGTATGGAAAAAGCCAACACATTTCGCTCCAAGATCATCTGGGAAGAAGCGAAGAGGAGGAGAATCAAAATGGAGCAAGTGATACTTTGGGGCAGACCTCTCGATCATTACCGCGCGATCCTGCCGATCGGTGGCAGACCCAAAAATTTTTATTTTGAAAGCATCCCTATTCCGCCGGAATTTTCAGAAATGAGCGACAATTGGGACGATAAAGCCACGTTGAAGGATGAATTTCAAAAATACGGGATTCCTGTTCCGGGCTATTGTGAGCTCTCTCCTTTTTCACTTCTGCGCTTTAATGATGCGGGTAAGATCGAAGATATATTTTCCAAACTGCAAAAACCCCTAATCGTCAAACCGCGCGTGGGTTCCCACGGCCGTCATACTGTTACCAACATAAGCACCCTCCCGCAATTGAGAGAAGGCATTAATACTGGGAGACAAATATGCTCTTATCTCGTAATTGAGGAACACCTAGTAGGCAGTGTCTGCCGGGCGACTTTAGTCGGCGGAAGGCTTGCCGGATTCTACACGGGGTACGCCCCTACTTTGATCGGGGACGGCAAAAAAACAATCCGGGAGCTCATAAAAGAAAAAGATAAGGAACGTCCGAGCCGGGTCGAGCCCATTCGCATTTCGAAAGAATTACATGATCACATTTTTCGGTCCAGTTTTGTGATGGATGACATATTGCCCGCCCAAGCATCGTTGACGCTCACTCACAGGAACGGCAGACTCTTCGGCGGCAGGACAGAGGAGATGATTGACAGCCTCCATCCTAGCTTTGTTCCCATCTTGGAGAAAGCGGCAAAAGTTACTGGCTTACCGGTGGTAGGTTTTGATTGCATCATACCGAATCCGAAATCCGATCAAGCCTCGCAGAAATGGGGGATCATCGAGTGCAATTCGCTTCCGTTCATTGATTTGCATTACTACGCTCTCGAAGGAAAGCCCCGGAACATAGCGGGCATGATCTGGGATTTGTGGAACTAGAAAAATTTATGCTAACTGGTTTTTCTATTTGGTTTCTGAGAAAAACCCCAACTCTCTCGCGAATAAAAATTTACAAATTTGAAAGATACCATAAGTGATGAAAAAGGCGGATAGGACATCTATAGAGTAATGGATGTGGCCCAAGAGCACCACAATGGCAAAAAGGATGGAGAATCCGAGGAAGATGGATTTTAGGTTTTTTTCTTTCCAGAACATGAGTGCGAGAAGGAAGGGCAGGCCGGTGTGTCCGGAAAAGAAAAGGTCGTTGCCGGTAAAAATGCCGGTAAAAACGGGATGATTTAAAAAAGATGATTCGATGATTATGTGGGTGGGAAAAGCGCTGATGTGGGTCAGGATGACAAAAAGCGATCTGATCAAGGTGAAGAGCGCGATGCTTTTCATCATAAAGGGCAGCAGATTGGGCCTTTTAAGCCCAACAAAGATACCTACAAAAAGAAGCAAGAAAGAGCCGTATATGAAAATCCCTTCCACGTCATATGCTCGGATATTGCTCAAGATCAGGTCGGCCACCGGAGTGCTCGGCAGACTGTTTACATAACCGCTTACAAAAAACTGAGCGACGAGGCTGGTCACGAGCAAAATCAGGCCGCCGAAAAATGATATTAGGAAATTTTTGTTCGAAAAGTAAGTTTTATAAGATTGCATATGTCTATTGTAGCAGATTTTTATTTTTTTCTATAAAAGACTCTATGGCTTTGGACATTTCTTTTACGGCGTTGTGGTGAATATCGTGATCAAAATTTGGGATACTTACAAATTCAGAATTTTTCATTTTTTTAGAAAAAGCAAGAGCATTCTTTATGGGAACAAATGAATCTTTTTCGCCATGCATGATTAATGTCGGCACATTTATTTTTTCAAAAGAGTATTCCTGTCCAGGAATAAAAGATTGTCTTAGGGTAAAAAGGTGTGCACGCAGTCCAGTATTTCTCATGTCTGCAAAATTTCGTTCAATACTCCAATCGGAATTTTTTATTTTACTGTAGTCAACGTGTCCACGAGGCCTTGGATTAAAAGGCAAGAAACTTATCATACTTGTTAATATTTTTAGAATCGGTCGACCTATTTTTAATATAAATGCATCGTCTTCATAATTTTCAACAGAGGTAAAGATAAGGGCAGTAACGGTTTCTCTATATTGTTTTATATACTCTCGTGCTATCAGTGTAGCGAAGGAGCTACTAAGTAGAATGAATTTTGAAATTTTAAGATATATTATCAGATCATGAAAATCTTGGACAAATTTCTTCACCTCATAATCAGAGTAGTTAGGATATTTCTTTGACATTCCATGTCCACGTATATCGTATGTTACGATATTGTATTTTTCTTCGAATATTTTCTCGTAGGGAAGCCAGGCGGAAGAAGATCCGGAAACTCCGTGAACAAAAACTAGGGTCAACCTTTCCGGCTTGAATTCATTCGTCCTATAATAAATTCTATCTTCAAAATAGTATTCTTTCATTATTTATTCAATGCTAAATAATAAACTTCTTCCAATAAACCGATGCTGGTCTCAATATCATAACGCTTGATGTTGGCAAAACTCGCCTCGCCGTGCTTTTTTCGGAGTTCCGGGTCACCTATCAGTTTAGACACTTGTCGCGCCAAGTCCTCATGGTCCTCCGACTTGAATAGAAATCCGTTACCGTCGACGAAGTATCGGGAAGCGCTCATTTCCGCATCCGAAATTACGATGGGCTTGCCACAAGCCATGGCCTCCAGGACCACCATCCCTTCGAGTTCTGCCAATGAGGGTAGAACGAAAATGTCGCTCGCATTGTAGGCTAGGATCTTGTCTTCTTCGTCTATTAGTCCCAAAAAAGTGACATGTTTGCGGACTCCGAGGCGATCTGTCAGTTTTTCTAGTTTAGGCCGGAGATGTCCGCCTCCTACTATCATCACGTGTGTGTTCGGGTGCTCTTTTATTATCTGAGGGATCGCTTTGATGAGCGTATCGATGGATTTCTCCGGATACAATCTGCCCACAAAAAGCAGTTTTATTTTATCTGCGGGGATGCCGTATCTCTCATAAAAATCTCCAATTTTCGCCGGTCCGAACTCTTTTAGATTGATACCGTTGCTGATCACTGCCGAAGGCTGGTTCGGGTCGCTTAATTTCGAGAGCAAACCACGCGCCATCTCTGTCGGGTAGATGAGCGATTCTGCTTTGCCATAAGTCCAGGCCAAATATTTATTCCAAATTTTGCCGAGCGCGGGCTGGATTATTTTTGGCATATCCATGAACAGATTTTCCGGCTGGGAATGCGAATGCGCCACTATTTTTATGTTCAAGGCCTTGGCCGCTTTGATCGCGACTATAGAGCCGGACATAGGGAGGAGGATGTGAACCACGTCTATCTTTTCGTCGAGGAAAACTTTCTTCAGTTGTTGCACCGTCGGGAAAGCGAGATGCCATCCGCCCGACTTTGGCACTGGCAGGCTTCGGTATCGATAAGCTTTTACGTCGTCATGATAGCTATGATCTTTGTGTTCTTTAGACCTTGCTCCGATAAAGATGACATGGTGTCCGCGCTCCTTCAATAATTTTCCGAAGCGCATCGTCGAAACCACGACCCCAGATTTATTTTCTCCGATCGGATCGCAGACCATCGCGATATTAAGTTTTTTATTTCGCGATTGCATTACAAACTTATTTTCTGATTTTTCTTTTTTCTATAATACTGAAAAAGTATGAAGAGTATGATGAATATTCCGACGATGCTTGTCCCCGCAGTGTAATAATCCATATATTTACCGATGAGCATGTATGACCCTCCGAAGAATATGCCGAGGAGGATCATGATGAAGGACTGCCCGAGCGAATACAGAGCGCATGTCTTGAAATATCTTTTATAGGGCACGTGGAGCGCTCCGGCGGCCATGAGTCCCGCCGTGCCTATGCCCCACATTATTTTAGAACCAGCGATAGCTTTCTTGTGATTGTTCTCATATAAAATTTTTGCTTTTTCTATTTTTTCTTCACTTATTTTAAAATAACGCAACAAACCTTTCCCAGAATAGCCTATGAAATAATATATTGCGTCTCCGATGATGTCTCCGGCCACCATCACCGCGAAAACTAGCAGGGGATTGAAAACCCCAAGCGTCGTCAAAAATCCGCATATCACAGATACGATCGGGCCTTCGATAATGGCGAGTGGAACGACTATGAGGTATTTATATGTGAGCAAAAGTTCAACCATATAATATAAAGCATTATATGGTATTTTGGTGATTTATAATCTATTGACAGTTAAGTAAAAAAGGAGTATAATATATGGAAGTGAACAAATTGTCGGGAAGCGTCTAAAAACACTAGCCCAAAACAAAATAAAAAGGAGAGAACCATGACAAAAACCAAAAGACTCGTAGGACTCAGGTGTGTTAAGGTCGTTCAGCTTAAGGCGACCAATGGAAAAGAAATGATCGCAACAGCAGGCAAAATCTTCCCTGGTGGTATTTTTGGCAAAGTCGAACCGGAAGGCAAGTCAATGCCGACTGAAATGACGCAGGTGGTTGTTTATAAGATTACCAAGAATAATACCACAGAGCAATTCGTTGAACGGCTGGGAAGCCAAAAGCCTTGGCAGGATTCACAAATCTTGGCGTTTTGCCGCGATTATCCTTACTGGGTTCCCGGTACTTCTTTCTTGCTCGAAGCGGCAGATGGAACGCTTTTTGTCGTCAGCACTGGCATTGATGCGGTGGTCATCGGTCCCTTTGATCGAGTCAAGACCTATCCTGCCGTGGTTGGACGTAATATTGCGGTTCTGAAACTTTAACAACTATATGATCTTGTTCTCCCTGAAAATATTAGGATCTGCAGTTTGTTTGGCACTCTTAGTGATAGTTTTAATTGACCTGCGCAAAAATTGGCGAGAGAGTCGTCAAGCAAAAAAAGAAAATGATCGGAATGTGTAATAAACTAATCAGCAAACAATCAAACCCCGAAAGGAGTGGAAAATGAAAACCGCTCGTTCGGGGTTTTCATTTTGCCAATTTTACAGTTGCGTAATGGCAACGGCCGTTGCCATTACGCTATTATGTTTTATGCTGCTAATGCGCTACGGTGAAGGCGATGATTTTGCGGGCGCCGGATTTCTTTAAAACTTTTCGGGCCTCGTTCAACGTTGCACCAGTGGTGGTGATGTCATCTATTAAAATTATGTTTCTATTTTTTAATAATTCTTTATTTTTATTTTCATCCTTTATCGCAAAAGAGCCGACAATGTTTTTCAAACGTTGCGCCCGGTTTTCGATGCGAGCTTGGTGTTCTGTTTCTTTTGGTTTTATTAGAATATTATTTTCTAATTGCATATTTACGCTATCGCGCATATCATTGATTTTCATCAATTCCCTGCAGATCAATTCCGCCTGGTTGTATCCGCGCTCCCGGTATCTTTTTGCTGAGAGGGGAATGGGGATTAAAATTGGGTTACGAAAGTTTTCCATGACCGACAGTTCCGACAATTCCTCCATTATATTTTCATAAAGAATTTCTGCGAAGACACGGGCGAGCTGTCTCTTGCCTTTGTACTTGAATATCCATAGAGCCTTCTTGATTGGCGGATGGCGATAGTCAAAGAGGGGGAAAATCCATTTTACGGTTTCTCTTTCTGCTGTTTTTGAGTTTGTGAGGCACTCTATGCATAAGTCACCTCCGCCTCGTCCGCAGGAGATGCATTTGGCGGGGAAAATGATGTCTAATATAGTGTTTAAAAACAACATAGTGTGCTATAATATTAGCACAAAAGAAGATTCCCAATGAACAACATAATGAACAAAATCATAGACAGTATCGGTAGCCTCGCGGGCGGCAAAGAGGACGGAGCTATCGGCATTGATATCGGTTCTTCCGCTATCAAGGTAGTGGAAATAAAAAGAAAAGGGGGGAGGACGGTCTTGGAAACATATGGCGCGGTGTCGCTTGGGCCCTATGACGGTTTGGATGTGGGCCGGGTAACCAACCTTTCGGTAGAAAAAATAGCTACCGCACTGAAAGAAGTTTTAAAACAGTCGGGAGTAACTGCCACTTCCGGAGCTTTCTCCATTCCCATACAATCCAGTCTGATCTTCAATATCGACCTGCCGACCACAGTGAAAGAAAGCGAGATGTCGACGATCATCCCGACCGAGGCTCGCAAGTACATCCCGGTGCCGATCACCGAAGTATCGCTCGATTATTTCCGTCTGCCACAAAAAGAATCCTCTTTCGAGGAGATGAATATGACGAATGAAAATTCAGACATCCCGCAAAAGCCGGTAGACAAGACGAGCGTCCTCGTGGTCGCGACCCAAAACGATGCGATAGCAAAATATCGCTCCATTGTTTCGCAGTGTTCACTATCGGCTTCTTTTTTCGAGATCGAAATATTTTCCTCGATCAGGGCAAATTTTGAGCACGAGCTTTCCCCGGTTCTCCTGATGGACTTCGGCGCTTCCCGCACCAAGCTTTCCATCGTCGAATTTGGCACAATCAAAAATTATCACACTATCGACAGAGGAGGCGCGGACATCACGGACTCTATTGCGAAATCCTTAAGCATACCTTTCAGCGAGGCGGAAAAATTAAAAAAAGAATTCGGACTTTTCGGCAATCCGGTCGAAAAAACTTTGCCGGACATCATCAAGATCCATATTGATTACATCTTTGCCGAAACCAATAACGTGCTACTCGGATACGAAAAGAAATATAACAAGATCATAAGCAAAGTGATATTTACCGGGGGCGGGTCGCTCCTAAAGGGGCTCTCGGAAGTAGCGGCAAATAATTTTCGCGCCGAGATCGAGACTGGCCATCCTTTCAGCAAAGTGAATGCTCCGGAGTTTTTGAATAAAGTTCTTGAGACCATGGGCCCCGAATTCGCAGTGGCGCTCGGACTTGCGCTAAGAAAATTACAGTAAACGAGTAAAGTCCGACGCAAGGTCGGACTCCGACCGAAACGCCGGAGTTATACACATTTTACTTCTTTTATATTTGCTTTTGTAATATAATAGTAGAGTACAATGGAACCGAATTTTCAAACATCATTTATACCCAAGAAACCAATAGTAGAGGAACATGCAGTTGCAGGCAGATCGATTGGTTTTTTTACTATCATTTCTATTTTTGTCCTGTTTACCGTGCTTCTCGCGACCGGAGGACTTTTTTTCTATAAAGGGATATTAAAAAAAACAATTGTTGAAAAAGAAAAGAGCCTGACTTTGGCCAAAGAGGATTTTGAACCCGCGAAAATACTTCAGCTTCAAACATTAGAAAAACGCCTGAATGCAGCGAATGAAATTCTAACTGGCCACATAGCTATCACGCCTGTTTTTCAGGCGCTTTCGGCCATTACCATGAAAACCGTTCGATTTACCAAATTTACTTACGGTCTTGAGGATATAAAAGATTCGAAAGTAAATATCAAAATGGCGGGCGTGGCTGTCGGCTATCGCTCGATCGCGCTCCAGTCCGATCTTTTCACTACTAGAGACGAAGGCAAGAATTTCATCGATCCTGTTTTTTCCAATCTTGCGCTTGATGATAAGGGCAACGTTCTTTTTGACCTCGAGTTTTCAGTTAATCCCGCTTTTGTAGATTACAAGACTACACTAAATACTGATATAGATACAGAAGAGGAGGGGGGAGAGGAAGATGCAAGCTAATTTTAATTTTATGAGATTTATTACCCCAATCATTTTAATAGGAATCAGCGTTGCGGTCTTTTTAATTTTTGCCAAGCCTTTTTATGATTCCACTGACCCTCTTTCCCCTGGAATTATTGTATTAAAAGAGCAAATAACGTCCTATGATAAAGCTCTTGATAATAATAAAGCGTTTGAAAATATAAAAGATAAGCTGACTGAAACATATAATTCCATCAATCAAGATAATTTAATAAAACTTCAGAAATTTCTGCCTTCCGGAGTTGATAATATCCGCCTCATCCTGGAAATAGAACAGATAGCTAAACCTTACGGCATGGTCTTGAAGGATGTGAAATATAATGTGACCAAAGAAGAAGAGTCTTCTACGACCGATAAGCCGAAAGCAACAACAGGGCAAAGAGGAGCAGTTGCCACTACTCTCACCAATAAAGACTACGGAGTCTGGGATCTCGAGTTTTCTACGACTGGCACTTACAGCAACTTTCTGAATTTCACCCGAGATCTGGAGAAGAATCTGCGCCTGGTGGATGTGTCCTCGATCCAATTCTCGTCTGATGTTGCTCTCTCTGCGAACGCTACCGGTTCCATTTTGCCTGAAACTTACAAATACAGCTTCAAAATCAAAACTTATTGGTTGAAGAATCAAGTAAGTCAAAAATAAAATGCCAAAAATGAAAAACATATTAATATTTATAGCGATCGCGGCGATTTTCGTGGCTATCTATTTCTTCTATATCAGAAAGTCTTCAGATTCTGACAAGAATTTGGTTTCTGCTCCCGCGACTACCGCCCTTCCCGCAGCTGGATCGCCTGCTACTGGGGTTGCAGACTCAAAAATAGCTCAGGAATTCTTGAACTTGCTCCTTAGTGTTAAAAATATTAAATTAGACGATTCTATTTTTTCGGACGAAGCTTTTGTGAGCCTGCATGATTCTAGCATCACGCTTACGCCGGACGGAAATGAAGGCAGGGTAAACCCATTTGCTCCGATCGGCACCGACGCAGTAACAGCGGACAATCCGCCTTCAAATTAGCTATGAGTTTTTTAGAAGAATTAGCTAAAGAAAATATAATTTCGAAGAGCCAGATAGGCGAATTCAAGACTCTAGCCCAAGAGAAATATGCGGGGGACATAGAAGAGGCCTTGATCGGAGCCGGCATCCCAGAAGAAAAAATACTCCAAGCCAAAGGACAGTATTTGAACATGCCGATAAAGAAGGTAAACATCAAAGACACTTCTTTTGAAGCATTGAAATATATTTCCGAAGATTCAGCGGTGCATTATCACTTTGCTCCGATCAACATTCAGGATGGGGTTTTGGAAGTAGGGGTCACAAATCCGGAAAATATCCAGGCCATGGACGCGCTCCAATTCATTTCTGCCAAACTAGGCATCCCATTCAAGATATATCTAATATCCAAAACCGATTACGAAGTCATCATGCAGACCTACAAAGGCATCTCGAGCCAGGTGGAGGAAGCGCTACATGAGCTTAATCAGGAAGAAGCCAAAGAGCTGAGCGAAGAAAATTTAAGCAAAGAGATCAAAAATATCAAAAAGGGAGAGAAGGGTGAGGAAGCAAAGATAGTTGAAGATGCGCCGATAATCAAAATGGTGGCTGTGATCCTGCGCAATGCCATCGAAGGAGGCGCTTCCGATATCCATATTGAGTATACCGGAGAGAAAGTGAAGGTGCGCTTCCGCGTGGATGGAGTCCTGCATACTAGCATCGTATTGCCGTCCTCCGTTTATACCGGAATAGTGGCGCGTATAAAAATCTTGGCAAAATTGAGGCTGGACGAAAAAAGAAAACCACAAGACAATTCCTTCAGCACCACTTTTGATGGACGCAAGATAGATTTCCGTGTGTCTACCATGCCCGCATACTACGGCGAGAAAGTTGTTATGCGTATCTTGGATACTGAAAAGGGGGTCAAGCCTCTAGATCAGCTCGGCTTGTCGGAAACCAATTTGAATATGATCCGGGAGGCCATCAAGCGCCCTTACGGTCTTATTTTGATTACCGGTCCGACCGGCTCCGGAAAATCCACAACTTTGTATTCGATGATGAACGAGCTTAATAAAGAAGAAAGCAACATCGTCTCCTTGGAGGACCCAGTCGAGTATCACATGCCTGACATCAACCAATCTCAAATGATGTCGGAGATTGGTTATACGTTTGCTTCCGCTTTGCGCTCCATTCTGCGTCAAGACCCAGATATAATCATGGTCGGAGAAATACGCGACAAAGAAACAGCACAGCTTGCCATTCAGGCGGCTTTGACCGGGCATCTGGTTATTTCCACTCTCCACACCAACAATGCGATCGGCGCGATCCCAAGGCTCGTAGACATGGGCGTCGATCCGTATCTGATTGCGCCGACCCTGATCCTGTCCGTAGCTCAGCGTCTCGCCAGGATGACTTGCCCTAGTTCGCGCAAGCTTGTGCCGATGGAAGCGACCATCAAAGCGCAGATCGATCAGCAATTGAAAGATCTACCGGATGAATTTAAAAAGGAACTCGGGATAAAAGGGGAAAGGTATGAGACTGTGCCTTCTGGCGAATGTCCTTCCGGTACGAGAGGTCGTATCGCAATTTTTGAAATGTTCAAAATAGACAAAGAGATGCAAGATGTAATATTGAAGAGCCCAACAAACGGAGAGATTTATAAGGTGGCTCGCAAGCACGGCATGCTAACGATGAAGGAAGATGCCATATTTAAATCATTAAAAGGTGTCATTCCTTTTACTGAAGTTTATAATTTTAACACTGAAAGCGAGTAAAATTTCCCCCTCCTTAATAAGGAGGGGAACAAGGGGAGGTTCTTAAAGAATTTACCTCTCCCCAGCCCTCTCCTTGTAAAGGAGAGGGGGAAAGTAGTATAATATGCTTTATATGGAAGGACAAAAAAGAAAAATTTTTATAGTTGACGACGACAGTTTCCTTTTAGACATGTATGCGCTCAAATTTAGCCAAAACAATTTCGAAGTTTACACTGCCATGAGTGGAGAGGAGGCGATAGAGAAATTGAAAGGCGGGCTCAATCCGGATGTCGTGCTGGCAGATATAATCATGCCTGGCATTAATGGTTTTGAGATGCTGGCGCAGTTAAATTCGGAAAATTTATCCTCGAACTCTTTGAAGATAGTTTTGTCCAACAAGAGCCAGCAGTCGGATATAGAAGAGAGTAAGAAGCTCGGGGTGGCAGGTTATATTGTCAAAGCGAATTCTACCCCAGCGGAGGTTATCAATCAGGTCATTAGTATCGTATCGGCGAAAGTCGGGGCTCCTAAATAAAAAATATGAATTATAAAGAAAAACTTGAAGAACTTATCCTGACTGTCATCCGCGAAGGCGGATCGGATCTGCATTTGGGCACCGGGCGCGTGCCAGTCATCCGCGTCGCTGGGGAACTCATATCCTTGGTAAAGCATCCGGTTTTTACTGAAGAAGATACAATGGGAGTTTTAAGCGAGGTTTTGGAAAAGAAGATCTTAGATAGATTTCTTGAAAATCAAGAAGCGGATTTTTCCTATGATTATCGGGGCGAAGCACGCCTCCGCGGGAATGCTTTTTTTCAGAAGGGACTTATTTGCATAGTTTTTCGGCTGGTGCCGAAGGTAAAAACTATGGCTGAATTGCATCTGCCTCCCATTCTGGCCGACTTGGCTCGAAAGAAGCAAGGCTTTTTCCTGGTAGTCGGTCCGGTAGGGCAAGGAAAATCAACCACTCTTTCTGCGATGGTGGACTTGATCAACAATGAGCAAGCGCGCAATATTATCACCATCGAAGATCCGATTGAACATGTGTATGTTCCTAATAAATCCATAATCAATCAGCGAGAAGTCGGCATCGATACCAGCGATTTTCATGTGGCACTCAAATCTGTTTTCCGCGAGGACGTAAATGTGATCTTGATCGGCGAAATGCGCACCCCGGAAACAGTGGCCACGGCTGTGACTGCAGCGGAGACAGGGCACCTCGTGCTCTCGACTCTTCATACGAACAACGCCGCTCAGACCATAGATAGAATAATAGATTCTTTTCCAGGCGAACAACAGGATCAGATTCGCACCCAGCTTGCATCCAGTCTTCTTGGCATTTTCTCGCAAAGACTCATCCCTAGGATCACTGGCGGGCTCATTCCGGCTTATGAGCTCCTCCTCAACAACAACGCAGTCTCGAATCTGATCCGGGAGAAACGCACGCATGAGATAGACGTCGTCATAGAAACCGGCTCGGGGTCCGGGATGATCGATCTAAACCATTCGCTGACGGAACTAGTGCGCGCCGGAGAAATATCGATAGAAAATGCCTACCAATATTCTCTCAATCCAAAGGGTTTAGAAAGAATGATTTAGGCTTTATAACTTTATGAACTTTCAACTTTATAACCCATAGCCATGTTATTCAAATACAAAGCAATAGATGGAGGGGGTGGAAATAAGGAAGGGGAAATCGACGCGCCAAATCGCGATATGGCGATAAGTGGTTTGCAGAGGAGGGGGTTGGTGATCATTTCCATCAAGGACGAAAAAGAAAACAAATCCATTTTTGAGATTTCTTTTTTTGAGAAAGTTTCAAATAAGGACGTGGTGATCTTGTCCCGCCAGATCGCTACTTTGTTTGAAGCGCAAGTCTCTGCTCTTAAAGCTTTCACTATGCTTGCTACCAATACTGAGAACAAACTACTCGGCAAGAAGCTAAACATGGTGGGCGATGATCTTCGGGCGGGTATTTCCATTTCCGGGGCGCTCGCTAGGCACCCAGATGTGTTTTCCAATTTTTACGTGAACATGGTCAAAGTGGGAGAGGAAACAGGAAAGCTAAACGAGACCTTCTTGCATTTGGCGGAATATCTGGATCGCCAGTATGCGCTCACTTCAAAGACGAGGAATGCGCTCATTTACCCTGTATTCGTGATCGTGACTTTCATAGTGGTGATGACCCTCATGTTCGTGATAGTGATCCCGAAACTTTCCGCGATCATCCTCGATTCCGGGCAGGAAGTGCCCATCTATACAAAAATAGTTATCTTTATTTCAAATCTCTTCGTGCATTACGGCTTCTTTCTCTTGATATTTGTGGTCTTGCTTGGCCTCTGGTCTTGGAGGCTTGCGATCACCGAGAGGGGGAAAGAGTATCTGGATTCATTAAAGCTCTCTCTGCCAGCTGTAGGTAATCTGTATAAAAAATTATATCTCTCCCGCATCACCGACAACTTGAATACGATGCTTATCTCCGGTGTGCCGATCGTCCGATCCATAGATATTACCGCAGAAGTAGTCGGTAGCCGCGTATATAGGAATCTCTTGAAAGAAGTGGCAGACGGGGTCAAATCCGGCTTGGCGCTTTCAGTCGCCTTCGATAAGCACAAGCAAGAAATCCCAAACATCCTGGTGCAGATGGTGCAGGTGGGTGAAGAAACAGGCGCGCTCGGAACTATATTAAAAACGCTGACTGATTTCTATAAACGCGAGGTGGATGACGCCATTGATACCTTGGTGGGCTTGATAGAGCCAGTTATGATAGTGGTTCTCGGTTTGGGGGTAGGTTTATTGCTTGTTTCGATACTGATGCCGATTTACAATTTGGCAGGAGGGATTAGTTAATCACCACCCCGTAGCCCCTCCTCAATAAGGAGGGGAGGAATCCCTCTCCTCCTTTGGAAGGAGGAGTGCCCGAAGGGCGAGGTGGTGCCTGTGGATAACTCACTTGTGCATATGTTTTGATGTATATGTTATAATTCAGCTATTAAAAATAAGTCGAAATTTCCGCCATAGGCGGATAAGGTTATAAATTATTAATAATTAATTTTTATTATGAAAATGAATTTGAAAAAAGGTTTTACGCTTATAGAACTCTTGGTGGTCGTTGCAATTATCGGTATTTTGGCTTCAGTTGTTTTGGCATCGCTAAATACGGCTAGACAAAAAGGTCAAACTGCCGCTTTCAAGGCAGAAATGTCTGGCTTGCGTGCAAACATAGTTCTCTACTGTGACGGTGTTGCCGATGGTGATGCTAATATAACCACTATTCCCGGAGGTACTACTTTCACAATGCCAGTAGCGGGTGTTGATTGCTTAGCGGCTGGAACTACTGTTAACCCTACTATTATTGCTGGGAAAGGGGGAACTTGTACTGCTGCTACTGTTACGGAATCTTTGATTACATTTACTGGTTGTTAATGAGAGCAAGCGAGTAGAGTCCTTGATATTAGGGAAAAAGTCATCCACAAGATGGCTTTTTCTTTTACCATTTTGTTTTTTAATCGTGCTATAATAAATGAATGTTTTCATTGTTAACGGTTATCTTTTTTGCTCTCGGCCTCATCATCGGCAGTTTTTTAAATGTGGTAATTTTACGGCTGAACACAAAGAAAACACTCGGCGGGAGGAGTGCTTGCATGGTGTGTCAGAGAGAGCTCCGTTGGTACGAGCTCATTCCTGTTTTCAGTTTTTTTACCCTACAGGGCAGATGTCGCACTTGCAAAACCAAGATCTCCATTCAGTATCCGCTGGTAGAGCTCACCTCTGGGATCATTTTCGCGCTCATATTTTTAAAGTTTTCCACATTGAGCGGGTTCGTATCCCAGGCAAACGATTGGTATGTTTGGTTTAGTCCGGAGTTCTTGATCCCTTTTTTATTCTATGCAACTGCTTTTTCTATCCTGCTTGTCATCGCAGTCTACGACTTGCGTCACAAAATAATTCCTGACTTACTAGCATTCATTTTCGGAGTGCTCGCTTTTATCGGTCTTTTCTTATTTTCTAGTTATAATTTATATTTGCATGTTCCTTCCGTTTGGGAATTTTTAGCTGGACCGTTCATTGCCCTGCCTTTTGCTTTTTTTTGGCTCGTATCCCGTGGCAGGTGGATGGGTCTGGGAGATGCCAAGCTCGGGCTCGGTATCGGCTGGCTACTTGGCCTCACGGGTGCGCTTTCGGGCCTGGTGATCGCTTTTTGGGTGGGGGCCATAGTCGGAGTTGCCCTCATTATTATTTCCAAAAGCAGACGAAAAGGCAGAATGGGGATGAAAAGCGAAATTCCATTTGCTCCGTTTTTGGTCCTGGGAACATTCCTCGCATTTATGTGCGGGTTTAACTTTTTTGGATTATGAAAAAATTATTTAAAATAGAAAAGAATAAGAGACTTGCCCGCTGTCAGGCGGGGATGACCCATTCGATTAACTCAGGCCTTCGCTCTGAGACTCAGGCTCGAAGAGGTCATCCCGAGTATTCCCGAGGGATGACCTATGTGGAGCTCATCGTCGTCTTGAGTATTTTTGCAGTGATGTCTACAATTGTGATGTTCAGCTACAACAAATTTCAGGCGAAAGTGGACGTCAAGAATCTAGCGAGCGATATTGCTTTGAAAATTATCGAGGCGCAAAAGTCCGCGGTAAATGGTGTTTTGCCTTTCGGCTACACTCCCGACGTCGATCCTTGGAAGCCGTCTTATGGGATTTATTTTAATAAATCTTTAAATCCGGATCCAGATAATAACAATACTCCCTTCAATGAAGAATTTACTTATTTTGCTGATTTAGATCAAGGTGGCGATTTAGATAATCTTGAGGTCTTAAATTTTACTAAAATTATAAAAGGCGATACCATATCTAGTATAGAAGAATGTGATAGTGGTGGTTGTAGCTCAATTGGGGGGGATGATTTAACTATTATTTTTACTAGACCAGATTCCAGTGCAGTTTTTTCCAGTGGCACAAGTGGTTCAGATTATATTCAAATCACTGTAGAATCCCATAGGTCGTCTGATATTAAAGCAAAAATCAAGATTTATCCTTCTGGCAGGGTGCAAATAGATTAGCTTTTAGGTTTTGGCTCATAGCTTGTAGAATACAAAATGCAAAACAAGATTAAAAAAATAAATACTGGTCGTCAGATCCTGAACTTGTCGAAGGGCTATACGATAATCGAAACGATGATCTCCGTTTCGCTTTTTCTTGTTATTGTCATGGCGGGCATGGGTGCGCTCCTCAATTCTAATTTGCTTCATCAAAAATCTCGAGACATGCGCTCCATTATGGATAATTTAAGCTTCATTATGGAAGACTTGTCGAAGAACTTGAGGACTGGGTACAATTATCATTGTGTTGATGATCTTTCTAATGATTTTACTATACCAGCAAGTGGTGAAGATTGTTTTGGAATTGCGTTTGAACATCAGGATGGTGAAGAAAGCGATCCAAGTGATCAGTGGGTTTATATCATAGGTAATGATGGTAAGATTTATAAATCAACGGAAAATGCTGCTGGTAGCGAAAATTTTGTTCAACTTACTCCCGACGAAATCGAGATTGATACAACCAAGTCCGGGTTTTCAGTAACAGGCGCAGAACCGCCTGATATCTGCGAGCCCCCAACTTGTATCCCTCGGACCGTAACAGGGAATAAGGAGCAGCCTTTTGTTATAATTAGATTAACCGGAACCATAACTTCAAAAAATACTATTGAAACACCTTTTTCTTTACAGACCTCAGTTTCACAACGAGCCATAGATAAAAGATAATAAAAAAATGAAATTATTTTTTAAAAAATTTAATACTTCTAATCAGGGATTTACTCTAGTGGAGACACTTGTGGCCATTTCAATTTTTACTGTGTCAATCCTGGGCATGATGTCCGTCTTGGCCTCCGGCGTTTCTAGTACTAGTTATGCCAGGCAGAAGATATTAGCCGGATATTTAGCGCAGGAGGGCATAGAATATGTGCGGAATATGCGGGATACTTATATGTTATACCCTTTAGGAGCAAACGATTGGGATGGTTTTAATAATGAATTTACTTCTTGCAAGCCAACGCCTGGCAATCCCAAAGGTTGTGGTTTTAATGTCACTGATTTTCCTTATGATTTTACTGTGTGTCAATCTAATGGTGGAAATTGCGAATTGTATTTAGATGACGAGGGATATAACATTACCAGTGGAGAAGAAACTGGTTTTATCCGCAGAGTTTGGGTGGAAGAAATCGAACCAGATAAAGAAGCAAAAATTTTTTCCAAAGTTGAATGGACACAGGGTTCTGGCAATAAAGAAGTCATTTTTTCAGAGAATTTATTTAATTGGGTGGAATAATTATGATACTAGAAATAAAAAAACAGAAAAATGAGGCCTGCCCGCAATGCTTAAAGCATAGCTTTTGCAGGCGAGGATTCGTAATGCTTTTTGCAGTTACTCTGTCGGCGCTCGTCTTGGCTATGGCCTTAGGAGTATCCGACATAGCGTTTAGAGAATTGCAATTTGGCACTTCAGCCAGAGATACCAACGAGGCATTTTTTGCCGCCGATATCGGCTATGAATGCGCGCTCTATTACGACCAGCCTTCCACAAGGCTTTTTCCTCATTTTACTGAAGATCCTTCTCCTCCTTCCGTACCTAATCCAGAATGCGCTGGTTACGGAGTTGTTGTTTTTCCTACTGATACAAATGAATGGGAATTTACTTTACATGATCTGGGTCAGACAGAACAAGCTTGCGCTAAGGTAACTGTTGATAAGTCGACCCCAAACACTATTATTACTTCCAACGGATATAATGTTGGTAATCAGAACTGCGAGCCAGTAGCAAATAGTGTAGAACGACAACTAGAAATAACATATCGAAGATAACATTCCAGAATGGATAAATCTGAAGCCAAAAAGAGAACCCGCCCGACTGAACGAGATCAGGCGTTCGGGCGGGTACTAAAATTGCGGAGTGAGATCGCAAGATTGCGGAGTGCTTACCATGTGGAAAATGCGCCTGGTGTCACTGATGATGTCTACGATTCCCTTACTCGCGAATTGAAGATACTTTTAGAAAAGTATCCGGAATTCACAGATGAAAACGCTCCGGAAAACAGGGTGGCGGGTAAACCACTGGATAAGTTTGTTAAAGTGAAGCATCAGACTAGGATGCTTTCGCTCAACGATGTATTTAATGAAGAAGAGTTATTTGATTGGGAGAAAAGAATTAAGAAATTGTTGCAGGGGGGTGAGGTGAGTTATTTTTGTGAAGTAAAGTTTGACGGATTGGCTGTGTCATTAATATATGAAAACGGCCAATTTGTCCGTGGTGCGACGAGGGGCGATGGATTTGTCGGAGAAAACATCACTCAAAATTTAAAGACCATAAATTCTATCCCCCTCTCCTTAACTAGGAGAGGGGTGGGCCGTTCAGGCTCTGAGAGCCTTCAGGCTCGAAGAGGTGAGGTGAATGGAGTTGTCCCCGCATTCCTAGAAATCCGTGGTGAAGCTTTGGTTTCCAAAAAAACATTAATAAAATTGAATATAGAAAACGAGAAAAAAGGTGATCAATTTTTTGCGAATACCAGAAATGTGGCAGCAGGAAGCTTGCGACAGCTTGATCCACAGCTTGTAGCTGAAAGAAAATTAGATTTTGTTGCCTATGACCTAATCGAAGCAAATTCTTTGCAAACTTTGCTAAATCACTCAGAAAAACATGCATATCTAAAAAATATAGGTTTCAAAGTTGAAAAATTAGAAGCTAAATGTAAAAATTTAAGCGAAGTAATTGCTTTTATAAAAAAATTTGAAAAAATAAGACCAGATTTCCCATACGGCACGGACGGGATCGTGATCTCAGTAGACAACTTGAAGATGCAGGAAACTCTTGGAGTTGTCGGTAAAGCGCCACGCTTTATGGTGGCCTTCAAGTATCCAGCGGAAAAAGCTACGACCATCCTAAAAGAAATTTTGGTAAATGTCGGACGTACTGGAGTCCTCACACCGCTTGCAGTTTTTGAGCCGACTTTGGTGGCCGGCTCTCTGGTATCGAAAGCGACCTTGCACAACATGGATCAGATCGATAGGCTCGATCTCAAGATAGGGGACACTGTAGTGATAGAGAAAGCCGGCGATGTGATCCCAAAAGTTGTCGAAGTTTTGATCAGAATGCGTACAGGAAAAGAGAAGAAATTCAAAATGCCGGAAAAATGCCCGACTTGTGGAGGTAACGTGGAGAAACTGAAGATTTCCTCCGGATTCCTCCAGCCTTCGGCTAGAACCTTCCCCGTTCAGAAATCTTCAGTTTCTCCACGTTCAGTGGCCTTCTATTGCTCCAACCCAAAATGTCCGGCAAAGGATGAAAGATATTTAGAGCATTTTGTGTCGGTTTTTGAAATATATGAGCTTGGACCGAAAATTTTAAGGCGTTTTAAGGATGAAGGCTTGATTACGGACGCCGCAGACATATTTACACTTACTAAAGAAGATATTGCTCCTTTGGAGAGGTTCGGAGAAAAATCAGCAGAGAATATAGTAGAAGAAATAAAAAACAAAAAGAAAATATCGTTTTCAAGATTTATTTGGGCGCTCGGTATATTGCATGTGGGGGAAGAGACTGCGAGAGATCTGGCACAACACTTTGGTACTTTGGAAAAATTAATTTCTGCTGTTAATCACAATCAAACAGAAATAGATAGCATCGAAAATATTGGTCCAGCTGTGTTAAAAAGTGTCGATAATTTTTTTCAGGACAAGAATAATCTGAATTTTATTAAAAAACTGCAGGAAAACGGGGTAGTGATAGAAAAAAAAGAAAAGAGAAAAAAGGGGAAGTTTACCGGACTCACTTTTGTCTTGACTGGCACGCTCTCCGGCATGTCGCGAGAGATAGCCAAAGAGAAAATAATGTCTTTGGGAGGTAAAGTGTCTGGCTCGGTTTCAAAACATACTTCATGCATCGTTGCTGGCGTAGAACCTGGGTCTAAATTGAAAACAGCGGAAAAGTTGGGAGTAAAAGTCTTGAATGAGAAAGAATTTTTAAATATGCTAGGATAGGTTGAATATGAACGGAGGCGTCGGATAGTGGTTTATTCCACCACCTTGGAAAGGTGGCAGGCTCGAAAGGGTCTCGTGAGTTCAAATCTCACCGCCTCCGCCAATGAAAAATATTTTCAAAAAAATATTACTGCTAAATAAAAAAGAAGGAGAAACCCCGCTAGAAGCTCTAGAGAATTTTCGCAGAAAGAAAAGCAAGAAAAATAAAAAATATAAAGATGTGAAGATGACTTATGCTGGACGTCTAGACCCCATGGCGAGTGGACTTTTACTTGTGTTAGCAGGCGGAGAAACAAAAAATAAAGAAAAATATTTAGCTTTAGAAAAAGAGTATGAATTCAGTGTGCTTTTTGGTTTTGCGACAGATACATATGATATTTTAGGAAGAGCACAATATTCCAACATTCTAAAGAACATTAGAACGATAAGATCAAAAAGTGAGTTAGAAAAAAAGATAAAAGAGAATTTGAAATCTTTTGTCGGTAAATTTAAACAAAAATACCCGATGTATTCATCAAAAACAGTTCATGGTAAGCCACTTTTTACCTATGCGAGAGCGGGAAAGGCGGTAGAAAGTCCAGAGCATGAGGTGAATGTAAAGAGTTTGAAGTTTCTTAAAATAAGTAAAATAAATAATACAAAACTTTTAGCTAATATTGAAAAAAGAATAAAAAAAGTAAAAGGGGACTTTCGACAGAAAGAAATCTTAAAAATTTGGCGGAGATATCTCAAGGCAAATCAGATAAAAAATTCCTCCGCTTTCCTCCACGCTACGCGTGGACCCTTCCGCGTTCAGAATTCTTTATCTGATTTGCCTGTATTTTTCATTGCTGATTTTTACATCAAATGTGGTAGTGGGACTTATGTGAGAAGTATCGCTAACGACTTAGGAAGAAAGATTAAAATCCCAGCACTTGCCCTCTCTATCAAAAGAACAAAAATTGGCAAGTGGAGGCAAGTGGAGTAGAATATAACAATGCTATTTTCAGCCTTGATTACGATAGTAGGTCTTTCGCTTTTTGAGGCAGTTTCGTCTGTGGATAACGCTATTATCAATGCGGAAGTGCTTTCTACGATGGGTGCCAAGGCAAGGCGCTGGTTTCTAACTTGGGGAATGTTTATAGCGGTGTTTCTCGTTCGCGGACTTTTGCCTTTTATAATAATCTGGGCTTTTAATACGTCGCTTAACCCTATGCAGATTTTATCAGCTGCATGGTCTTCCGATCCTTTAGTTTTGGAGTCTATAGAAAAATCAGCTCCCATACTCTTGGTGGCGGGCGGAGTGTTTCTGCTTTTTCTTTTTTTACACTGGTTATTTTTGGAAGAGAAGCATCTGGGACTACCGATTGCTGAGAAATTTTTTATGTCCAAAGGAGTCTGGTTTTATGCGACGGTTTCTATTTTGCTTGCAATCATATCATGGTTTGCTCTAAAAGAAAGTAACTTGATGGGTTTTGGTGCTGTGGTTGGTTCTAGTCTATTTTTCATTACCCACGGTTTCAAACAAAATGCTGAAGAGCAAGAAAGGAAGTTGCTGGGTAGTGCGCATTCAGACTTGAGCAAGCTTTTTTTCTTGGAAATAATTGATACGACATTTTCTATCGATGGCGTTCTAGGAGCTTTTGCCTTTACACTTTCCGTGCCTCTCATTTTGCTCGGCAATGGCTTTGGCGCTCTACTAGTACGACAAATTACAATAAGTAATATAGAACGTATTAAAAGATATGTTTATTTAAAAAATGGCGCGATGTACTCGATACTCGTTTTGGGTGTTATTATGATATTACATAGTTTTGGTTTTCACATTCCGGAATACTTATCTCCGCTTGCCACGTTTATCATAATTGGATTTTTCTTTTGGAAATCAAAAACACACCTTCAATTAAATTTAAGTAGAATTTAAATAAATGAAAGATTCTAAAAAATCCTTTAAAGAAGAATGTAAAAAGTTAAATAAAGCCCAAAAAGAAGCGGTGGATACTATAGATGGCCCTGTAATGGTGGTCGCAGGTCCGGGAACGGGGAAGACTCAGATATTAGCGCTCCGTGTAGCAAATATTTTGACCAAGACAGACATCAAAGCAGACAGTGTTCTGTGTCTTACTTTTACAAACTCTGGTGTAAAAGCTATGCGCGAGCGTTTGCGAACGTACATCGGAGTCGAAGCATCCAAAGTACACATTTCTACTTTTCATAGTTTTGGCATGAATATGATCGAGAAGTATTTCCGTGTTCTAGATTTGTATGAAATGCCCCAATTAATGGATGAGGCTGATTCTGTGGCGCTCTCCGATGCGATTTTAAATGACAATGAATGGAATTATATCCGTCCAAAATCAGACGCTTCTAGATATTTTAACGACTTAAAGAGTTTAATTTCACTTTTGAAACGTGAGCGGGTAGACGGAGAGACTTTTGGAGACTTGATAAAAAAAGAAATCAGTAATTTGAAGTCTAATCCGGAAAACATTTCTTCGCGCGGTGCGACAAAGGGAGAGCTCAAAAAAGATGTACAAAAAAAGATAGAAGGGCTAGAACGCACACAGGAAGCTCTGAAATTCTACGAATTTTATGAAGAAGTAAAAAGAGAGAAAAACTTGATTGATTATGATGATGTGCTGGAGAATTTGGTAAAAATTGTAGAGATCTCAGAAGAAGTATCTTTTGATATAAAAGAAAAATACCAATATATTTTGATAGATGAACATCAAGATTCATCAGGTGTGCAAAATGAATTTTTGGAAAAAGTGTGGAAAAAAGAAGAAAAGCCGAATATTTTCGTAGTAGGGGATGACCGTCAGCTTATTTATGGTTTCGGCGGGGCATCACTCTCTTATTTTGAGAATTTTAAACACGTTTTTGGAAAAGCTAAATTGATAACCCTAGAAGAAAATTATCGTTCTACAGAAAATATTCTAAATATATCTCACAGCCTGCTTCAAAGCTCTATCACCGAGGGGAAATTGAAGACTAATCATGATGAAAACCATCCAATTCGTTTGGTTGAAGCTAGTTATCCACGAGATGAAGTCATTGCTTGTGCGCTAGAAATACAAGATAAAATAAAGCACAAAGGAAATATAAATGAAATGGCAATTCTGGTACCTAAAAACAGACATGTGCGTAGCGCTCTAACTATCTTGCGGAACATGGGGATACAGGTGGCAGGAGGAGAGAAGCTGAATTTTTTTGAGTCCGACGAAGCGCAAGCAATTCTTCGAGTTTTAAAAATAATCGCATATCCAGCAGATGGAGTTGCTGTATCCGAATCTTTTTTTGATAAGTTTTCAGAAATTTCGCCCCTAGAAGCGCACAAGTTTGTAAAAGAGAATTATATGCGAGAATTTTCTATTCTTGATGTTTCCAAAGATAACCCAAATCTTTTTGGAAACGAAAATCCTGTAAAAATTTGGATAGAAAAACTGAAATCTTGGATAGAAAAGTCTGCTGATTTGAATTTATATTCGTTATTACAACATGTTGGTTCAGAATTTTTGCTTGATACTGCAAAAAATCATGAGGATTTGGTTGTGAGAGTAGAAGTGGTGCGTACGCTTTTGCATTTAGCACTTGGACAGCTAGAAAAGAACCCAAAAGTTACTTTGAAAGAATTTTTAGAATTTATTAACCGTCTAGAATCTTATGGCGAGCATATTCCACTTGCGGTATTTTCGAGAGATGAGGGGGTAAAAGTGCTTACTTTACACGGCGCAAAAGGCTTGGAATTTGATTACGTTTGGATTGCGCATATGGATGAAAAGTCTTTGTCTGGTGGCAGATACGGTGGTTTTACACTTCCAGAAGTTTTAGAGGAAAAAGTTGAGAAGAAAGATGAAGAAGTTTTAAAACGTCAGTTGTACGTGGCTATTACTCGAGCGAAAAGATTCTGCACTCTTTCTTATGCATTAAAATCATACACTGGAGGAGATCAACAACTTGCAAGTATCGTGGCAAATTTGGATGAACATTTTGAAAAACAAAATGCAAGTGAAACAGAGAAAATAATTTTGAAACATAATCCAAAGATATACATCGCGGATTCTGATGTAGGGAAGAATGAGAAAAAAAATACTACAATATCAGATCTTCAAAAATTAGTGGCAAAAGATTACGAAGATAGAAAAGTGTCAGTATCTCTTTTGAACAATTTTTTTGAGTGTCCGTGGAAATGGTATTTTAGAAATTTACTTCAATTGCCAGAAGAAAAAAGTGAAAGTCTAGATTTTGGGAATAAAGTTCATTCTGCTGTTGATAAAATTTTGAAATTTACCCCGCCTAGCTCAGGCGGGGTAAGAAAAATACCCAATCAAAAAGAACTAGAAGAGATAACAAATAATGATAAAGAAGTCTTGAAAATTATTTCCAAATGGGTGAAAGACAGGCTGCCAGAGATAGAATCAAAAAGAGAGAATGAAAAAAGTATTTCAGTTAATGATGAAAGATTTTCTAATTTAAATATTTACGGAAAATTAGACTTGATAGAGAATTTGAATGATAAGAATGTGCGAGTTACGGATTTTAAAACCGGAAGTGTTAAAAAGAAGGGAGATATAGAAAAGATAGATAAAGAGGGTAGAATGAGCACATATATGAGGCAACTTGCTATGTATTCATATTTGATTAAGCAAAGTCCAAAATGGAAAGTGGACGTCACCGAATCACGTTTGGAATTTTTGGAAGCAAAAAATGAAAAGGAAAGTATTTATGATACAGTTATTCAGAAAGAACAAATAGATTTACTTATTCAAGATATAAAAGATTATGATGATTTAGTTAAAAAAGGGGAATGGGTAAACCGTCCCTGCAATTGTAATTCTTATGGTAAGAATACAGAATGTGAATATTGCAAAATGGCAGGGATTTATAAATAAAATTTATGGCACATTTTAATTCCAAAGAGGAGGAAGAACAAGAAGGTCAAACGCAAAGAGAATTACAACTCAAACTTGAACTTGAGCTCGATATGGAGCTTAGAAAAGAACAGGAATTAGAAAAAGAAGAAGAACGTAAAAAGGAACAGGAGAAGTCGTTGGAGTTAGAACTTGAAATAGAAGAGGAGCGAAAATTGGAACAAGAACTCGCAGTAGAAGAGGAAATAGAAAAGGAAGAAGAAAGAAAAAAAGACGACGACGATTAAGAAATACCGGTGGGTGGTTTCTAGAAAAATTCAAAATCTTGTAATTTTGTCTTTTTGTCGCTAATATAGCTATATGCTTGATGACCAACACGAAATCATTCTTTTCTACAAATATGTCTTTATAAATAATCCGGGAGAGGTGAAAGCCTGGCAGGAAGAGATGTGTAAGAGATTAAGCCTAAAAGGAAGGTGTATTGTCGCTATCGAGGGAATAAATGCTACTTTTGAGGGGACGAAAGAAAATATAGAGGAGTATATAAGAGAACTTGAAAAAGAAAAAAGATTTTTAAACATACACTATAAGAAAAGTACAGGGACGGGGAATGCATTTCCAAAACTTTCTATAAAAGTTCGTAAAGAAATTGTGTCGCTACATTTGGGAACTTGCGACATAGATCCTAATCAAATCACCGGAATACATTTAAAACCTGAAAAGCTTCACGAATGGATCAAGACCGGGCGTGAATTTTATATCGTGGATATGCGAAATGCTTACGAACACAAAGTGGGGCATTTTGAAAATTCAATTTTGCCACCGATTGAAAATTTCAGAGATTTGCCGAAAGTTGTGGAGCAAATTGCGCATTTGAAAAATAAAACTGTGCTCACTGTATGCACTGGTGGCGTGCGTTGTGAGAAAGCTTCTGGATTTTTGGTTACGCAGGGGTTTACGGATGTGTATCAGCTCGATGGGGGAATAGTGAGCTATATGGAAAAATATCCAAATGAAGATTTTCAGGGAAAGCTGTATGTTTTTGATGGACGGGTAACTATGGCTTTCTACACAGATGATGTTAAGCATAAAATAGTAGGCAAGTGTGACAGTTGCAAAGAACAATCTGAAAATTATGTAAATTGCGCGAATCCAGTTTGTCACAGACACTTTATAAATTGTGAAAAATGTCTTAGTGAAAATGACAGGAAAGCATTTTGCCCTGGGGGTTGTGTATTATCTCGTCATGGACGCAAAATTAGCCCAGTTGAGGCGGATTTGGTAAGATAATAAAACATGAAAAAAGAAACAAAAAAGGCTACAGAACATCCACTTTCTATATTGGCGAATCAGGCTTATGAAGCTTTTGCGGAGATGGGTTTTGAAATTGGAACCGGGCCGGAACTTGAAAGTGACTGGTATAATTTTTATGTCTTGAATTTTCCAAAGGATCACCCAGCACTTGATATGCAGGACACTTTTTGGATCAAAGACCCGAAGAAGCTTGTTGAAAATTCTTCCGCATTCCTCCAACCTTCGGTCGGAACCTTCCGCGGAGAGAATTCTCAACAAGCTTCTTCTCTCGTACTTCGAACGCACACCACAACTGTCACAGCTCGTGAACTTGAAAAGGCTGGCAAAGAGGGCAGACTGCCCGCTGCTTTTATTTCTGTGGGTAAGGTTTTCCGAAATGAGGCAACTGACATCACTCACGAAATGCAATTTTTTCAGATAGATGGAGCGATGGTAGGCGAAAATATTTCTCTTGCTGATTTGAAAGGAGTACTCACGAATTTTTACAAAAAAATGCTTGGAGAAAATACCGAAATAGAATTTAGGCCAAGTTTTTTTCCTTTTACCGAACCATCCATTGAAGTTTTCGCTAAATTTAATGGCAAGTGGCTGGAAATGATGGGTGCAGGAATGCTTCATCCGAATGTTTTGCGTAACATTGGTCTTGACCCATCGAAAGTCCAAGGTTTTGCTTTTGGCGGAGGGCTGGACCGTATTGCGATGATCAAATGGAATATTCCCGATGTGCGTTTGTTTTATCAAGGAGATCTAAGGCTCAATCAGTTTTAATACTTTATGAAAATTTCTTACAATTGGCTTAAATGGTATATACCGGAAGCTCCTACAGCAGAGAAACTTGTAGATATTTTCAATTATCATCTTTGTGAAGTTGAAACTTTAACTCCCATCCTTGGGGAGGAGGGGGTAGGGGGTGGTGATTATGTTTTGGATTTAAAAATTTTACCAAATCGCGCGCATGATTTACTTTCGCATCAAGGCCTTGCTCGCGAGCTTGCATCGCTTCTAAATATTCCATATGTTGACCCGACCCCGAAATACAAAATTCCCACCTCCGCTAAAGCTACGGCGGGCAAGCCTGAATTGAAAATTTATGTGAAAACATCTCTTTGCCGGAGATATATGGGAAGAATTGTGAGAAATATAAAGGTGGGACCATCACCACAATGGGTGGTCGATCACTTAGAATCAATAGGGCAGAGAAGCATAAATAATATGGTGGATGCTGCGAATATTGTTATGTATGACTGTGGTCAGCCAACTCACGTTTTTGATTTGGACAAAGTGAAAAATGAAATAATCATTCGTGATGCCAAAGATGGGGAGGATTTGACTACACTTGATAATAAAGCAGTAAAATTAAAAAACTCAAATGTAGTAATTGCTGATTCTAAAAATGCTCTGGCTATCGCCGGCATAAAGGGCGGGAAAATTGCCGAGGTAGGCAATAATACGAAAAATATAATTCTTGAGGTTGCCAACTTTGATCCTACATCTGTTCGAAAGACAGCTCAAGCCTTAAATATTTTTACTGATGCGAGAAAGCGATTTGAAAATGATTTATCTCCAGAATTAGCGTCTTATGCAATGTTGGAGCTTTCTGCACTTATTTTTGAAATGTGCCCGGAGGCTGTTTTTGAGGATGTTGTAGATGTTTACCCGAACTCTCAAGAGGGCGGGTTTATCCGAAAACTTTCTTTTTCAACTGATAGAATTTCAAAGATTTTAGGTTTAAAGGTTTCCGATAAAGAGATAGAAGATATTTTAAAAAGGTACGTAATTAATTACGTAATTAAAGAAAACAAGTTTGAAATTACTATTCCTCCTATGCGCCTAGATCTAGTGATAGAAGAAGATATGGCAGAAGAGATAGGCAGGATTTTGGGATACGATAAAGTAAAAGGGAATATTCCTAAAATAAACTTCAAACCAAAACAGAATGAAACTTATTCAAAGATAACTTCTGCGAGAAATAAATTGCTTGCGGATGGGTATAGCGAGGTTATGACCTATTCTTTTTGTGATAAGGGAGAGATTGAAGTGCAAAACAGCGCTTCTGATAAAAAGTTTTTGCGGACGAATCTAACTGACGGACTGAAAGAAAGCATAAAATTAAACCGCTTAAATGCTCCGTTTTTAGGAATTGAACAGGTCAAGGTTTTTGAAATTGGAACTATGTTCAAGAAAAGTGGGGAAGAAATGCATGTGGCGTATGGAGATAAAAAAGGGATTAAAGAAGAAAAATTAGAAGAATTTAGCGAAAAGCTGGAGAAAAATTCTTTGACTTTCCTCCAGCCTTCGGCCGGAACCTTCCGTCCGAAAAATTCTTCTCCAGCTTTTCGCATGTGGTCACTTTTTCCTTTTATTGCGCGAGACATTGCTGTGTTTGTTCCTGAAAATGTAAAAAGTTCTAAAGTATTAAAAATTATTAAAGACAATGCAGGGGATATGGTGGTAAGAGGTCCGGAGCTTTTTGATGAATTCAAAAAGGAAGGCAAAGTTTCCTATGCGTTTAGAATAGTTTTTCAATCTTATGACCGCACCCTGACAGACGGAGAGGTGAATGAAATCATGAATAAAATAACTGACAAAATTAAAGCAAATAATGGTTGGCAGGCGAGATAAAATTTGCTACCCCGTAGTAGATTTTGCCAAAGCAAATTAAGGACAATTTGCGAATTTATTCATTGGCAAAATTCACTACGGGGTGCTATAATATACTCACAAATGCCCAAAGAAAAAGACGCGGAAAATAGCAAAAAAAGCCCTACCTCTGGTGGGGCTCACCATTATGATGCCTCGGATATCTCGGTTTTAGAGGGTCTAGAGCCCGTACGGCGCCGTCCGGGCATGTATATCGGTACTACAGGCCCCGAGGGGCTACATCACTTGGTATGGGAGATTTTTGACAATTCACGCGATGAAGCCATGGGAGGTTTTTGTAACGACATTGAAGTCGTGCTTTTGCCAAACAATCGCATAAGAGTGGCAGACAATGGGCGAGGTGTACCAGTAGATATTCATAAAAAAACAAAAGTTTCCGCTTTGGAGACGGTGATGACCACTTTGCATGCGGGAGGAAAATTCGGCGGAGAGGGATACAAAGTTTCTGGCGGTCTGCACGGAGTGGGGGCGAGCGTTGTAAACGCGCTTTCGATTTATTGCAAGGCTGAAGTTCATAAAGATGGAGGTGTGTATATGCAAGAATATTCTCAAGGTAAGAAAAAAGCTGCAGTAAAGAAAATATCCAATTCAAAACTTCATGGTACTATCGTAACTTTTGAACCCGATCAAGAAATTTTTAAGGATATAAAATTCGATTGGCATACGGTAGTCAATCATATTCGCCAGCAGGCATATTTAGTGAAAGGATTAAAGATTTTGATAATTGATGCGCGTGAGTGGGATAATAAAAAGGGATTAGACGATAGCGATGTTTTTTATTTCAGAGATCTTGGTTTAGAACTTCCTTCTACTTCTTTTTATTTTGAAGGCGGGCTGGTATCACTCATAAAGTATTACAACAAATTCCAGAAACCGATCCAGAGCAATATTTTTTATGTAGAAAAAGAATTGGACAATGTGGGCGTAGAAATTGCACTTCAATATGTGGATGACATTGTGGATCGTATTGTGCCTTTTGCCAATAACATAAATACTCCGGAAGGAGGCACACATGTGACGGGCTTCAAGACAGCGCTTACCAGAACTTTGAATACTTACTGCAAGAAAAATGAAATGATGAAAGAGTCCGAGGGAGGATTTACCGGCGAAGATGTCTTGGAGGGGCTCACGGCAGCTATCTCGGTCAAGCTTCGCGAGATCCAGTTTGAAGGCCAAACCAAGGCGAAGCTCGGAAGCATGGAAGCTCAGGGTGCCGTGGCGACGGTATTCGGAGAGGCATTTAATAATTTTCTTGAGGAGAATCCAGATGAGGCAAAAGCAATAATAAACAAGTCAATTCTCGCCCTAAAGGCTCGTAAAGCTGCTAAGGCTGCAAAAGATTCTATTTTACGCAAGGGTGCTCTAGAAGGCATGACGCTTCCAGGAAAACTTGCAGATTGCCAGACAAAAGACGCTTCAGAATCAGAATTGTTCCTAGTGGAGGGAGATTCTGCAGGAGGTTCGGCAAAGCAAGGACGTGACCGCAGGACTCAAGCCATACTTCCACTTCGTGGAAAGATCTTAAACGTGGAACGCGCGCGCATAGATAAAATGCTAGCTTCCAAAGAAGTGAAGTCCCTCGTCATCGCTATGGGAACTTCTATCGGAGACACCTTCGATCTTTCCAAGATGCGTTATCATAAAATAATAATTGCAACAGATGCCGACGTGGACGGTTCGCACATTCGCACACTTCTTTTGACGCTTTTCTACAGATATTTCAGAGCAGTCATCGAAGCTGGATATATTTATATTGCCCAACCTCCACTTTATAAAATAAAAAAAGGAAAAGAAATTTCTTATGCTTATAATGACGACGAAAGAATAAAAATTGTTGGTAAAGGCGCTGATGTGCAAGAGATACAAGAGGTTGAGGCTTCGGAAGAAGCCGAAATCCCGAGCGAAAGCGAGGGAAAGGAAGAAGAGACAGCTAAAAAATCAAATAAAATACATATCCAACGCTACAAAGGTCTCGGAGAAATGAATCCGGAGGAACTCTGGGAAACGACGATGGACCCTAAGAATCGCATCCTCAAAAAAGTAAATATAGATGACGCCGAAGAAGCGAATAAGATCTTCGATATTCTCATGGGCTCCGAAGTTCCTCCTCGCAAATCTTTCATCCAATCCAATGCCAAGCTTGCGGAGATTGATATATAAATTACTTTTCTCCTTTTAGTATTATTTTTTTCTCAAATCCTCCTTTCTCAGCAAGTTTCTTCTTTCTGATTTCTTCTACATTTGCAAACTCTGGGAGTTTTTTAAAAGCTTCAATAACTTCTAAAATATCTGCTAATTCTTCAATATTTTCTGCTGCTAAAAATTCCCCTACTTCTTCGGCGAGTTTCTCTAACAATTTTTCCTTGTATTCCTCTGGAGTGGCCATTATTTTCTGATAGGGAATACCTTTGGTATCTAAATGTTGAGGTATTTTATCCCTAACTAATTTTTGGTAACCTTCTTTCATAATCTACTTCTTATTCTTTATCTCCTCCAAAAGTTTTTTGAGGAGTTCTTCTTTTGATACATACGACTTACTAGTCTCAGCACCTTCCTCACCTTTGTTCGTCGGCATTTGACCGCTGTCCCTAGATTCTAAAGTGAGTTTCCCAGTCTCTATTTCTTTATCACCGACTACTATCCAATACGGGATTTTATTATTTTTTGCATCACGGACTTTTGTGCCGAGGTTTAGGTCTGCATCATCAAATTCTGCGCGAATATTATTTTCTTTCAGGGTTTCAAAAATCTGTTTTGCATATTCATTATGATTTGCACGCACAGGGATTACCTTAACTTGCACTGGCGAGAGCCAGAGAGGGAAACAGCCAGCAGTGTGCTCAATCAAAACCGCAAGAAATCTTTCGATTGAGCCCATGATAGCGGCATGAATCATCACTATGCGTTCTTGTTCACCTTTTTCATTAATACAAAACAAATCAAATCTTTCTGGCATATTCATATCCAGCTGAATAGTGGCTACTTGATGTTCTCGTCCGATAGCATCTTTTGCCATAAAGTCTATTTTTGGTCCATAAAAAGCAGCTTCACCCACAGCTTCTATTGCTTTCTCTCCACTTTTTTCAATTATTTTTCTGAGGGAATTTTCTGAATTTATCCAAACTTCTTCAGTACCCAAATACTTTTCCATATTTTTTGGGTCATGAAGAGAAAGGCGGGGTTTCAAAACGAATCCAAAAGTTCCATAAAAAGTTTTGACAATATTGTAAATTTTTTCCATCTCAGAACTTGCATCTTTTAGTCTGCAGAATACATGAGCATCGTCTTGAGTAATAGAACGCACTCTGGAAATACCACCCAATTCTCCAGTCTGTTCATCACGATAAACCTTGGTTGTTTCTGCGTATCTTTGAGGAAGTTCTTTGTAGCTCCACTGTTTTCTGTTGTAAATTTGGGTGTGATGCGGACAATTCATTGGTTTCATAGCAAAAACATGTTCTTCACGAGTATCTATTTTAAACAAATCATCTTTAAATTTTTCCCAATGTCCTGATTTTTCATAAAGTTCCTTTTTTGTTATGTGGGGAATGTCTACTCGCTCGTATCCAGCTTTCTTGCGAAGTTCCCAAACGAAATTATCTAGTAAATCTCTAACCAATGTCCCTTTTGGAGTGAAAAGAGGAAGCCCCGCTCCGACGAGTTCCGAGAAAGTAAACAAATCCAATTCCTTACCCAATTTTTTATGATCTCTTTTCTCAGCCTCTTCTCTTTGTTTTAAATATGATCCCAATTCTTCTTTGGTTTCAAAAGCGAGTCCATATATACGTGTGAGCATTTTGTTTTTTTCATTTCCGCGCCAATATGCCCCAGCCACGCGGTCCAGCTTGAAGGAGTCAGGATCTATTTCTTTTGCCGGATTTTCCAAATGTCCACCACGGCACAAATCGGTAAATCCACCACAAGTGTAAGTGGTTATTTTTTCACCACGCTCGGCTATTTCATTTATGAGTTCGGCTTTGTATTCGTTTTTGAAAAATTCCAAGGCTTCGCCCTTACTTATTTCTTTGTGTTCCCACTCTGTCCATTTCGGCAGTTTCTTTCGCATTTTATCCTCTATTTTTTTCAAATCCGTATCAGTTATTTTTTCTCCACAAAAATCGATATCGTAATAAAAGCCGTTTTCTATGGCCGGACCGAGGGTGAGCTTGATTTTATCGAATTTATATATTTCTCCGACTGAGGCTGCCAGTAGATGTGCCAGAGTATGTCTCGTATTCTCTATTTTGTCCGTTTTTTGCATGTTTTCATGATAACACATTTTTAAATTTTAAAAACCCCTCCTAGCCTCCCCTTGTCAGGGGAGGGAAAATTCAGCAAGTCCCCCTTGATAAGAGGGATTAGGGGGTTGTATTTTAGTTTCAATATGCTAGTATAAGCCTATTATGGTAGTACGAATGAGGAGCACAAAATCACATACAGGAAACAGGCGTTCGCATCATGCCCTAGAGAGTACGAGTTTTGCCAAGTGCGAAAATTGCCAGGTTTTAAAAAGACGCCATACGGTATGCGCGTCTTGCGGGTACTACCGGGGAACAAAAGTTTTGGATTTGGTAAAGAAAACTGAAAAGAAGCAAAAGAAAGAAAAGGCAAAAAAGGCAGAAGCAAAGAATTAGTTATGACTCCCTTTGCGCCATAGTGCGCTCAGGATGCTCATAAATTATATTCTCTACGTTCATTAATTTATGGCAAATCGGCACCTTTCAAGATCAATAGTTCTTCAGACGCTTTTTGAGTGGGATTTCTTACCCGCAGAAAAAAAAGTGGATGTTTCTTCAGCTGAAGAGATAAAAAATGCGTTGCGCCGAAACATGAAAGAATTTGCGCCCGGTCTCGAAGACGACGCTTTTGTTTTCTCGCTTCTAGATGAAATTCTTAAAAAACAAGTTACGATAGATGAGATAATAGAAAAAGCTGCGCCAGACTGGCCGATAGATAAAATATCAATAGTTGATAGAAATATTCTAAGGATTGGATTGACTGAACTTCTTTTCGGCGACAGGTCCCAAGTGCCTCCCAAAGTGGCGATCAATGAAGCGATCGAGCTCGCGAAAACTTTCGGCGGAGAGAACTCAAGTAAATTCGTAAATGGTGTGCTCGGGGCAGTATACAAGGAGATAGGTGAGCCAGACAAAGGACATCAAAAAACCTCGGGTAAAAAAAGAGAACACGCGGAGTCCAAGAAATCGGAACAAGTAGATGTGGCGAAACTGCCGGTGGAAAACCTCGGGGGTGCGCTCGTATATGCAAAACTGGATGGCAATATTTTGTTTGGGCTGGTGCACGACGTATTCGGCTACTGGACCTTGTCAAAGGGTAAAGTTGAGGCGGGGGAGGACATAAGAGAAGGCACCTCAAAAGCGATCAAGAAAGAGATCGGGCTCGATATTCAAATAGAAGAAAAGCTCGGGACCAATGAATATGTGGCCAGCCATCCCCAAAAAGGCAAAAGCCTAAAAAAAGTAGAATATTTTCTAGCTTCGAGCGAGTACAAGGAGTTGGAGCTGGAGAAGTCAGGAGGGCTAGACGGTGCGAGGTGGTTTGAGATGAAGGAAATTCCGGAGCTTCGCATTTATAACGATATCATCCCACTTATTGCCAAGGCAGTTGAAATTATAAGCAAAAAATAACTTTATGATTGATTTTTCCAATTTCGAGAAAAAAACAAAAATAACTTTTAAAGATAAAAAGCTGTTGGAACAGGCATTTATCCATCGTTCCTACATAAATGAAAATCCGGGGACCAGGCTTTCGCACAATGAGCGGCTGGAGTTTTTGGGTGATGCGATTCTGGAACTTATCGTGACAGATTTTCTTTATAAAAAATATCCTAGTTATACCGAAGGCGAGTTGACCGCTTTGCGCTCGGCCTTGGTTAATGCTGTCATTATTTCTGAAATTGCCTCTAATATCGGCATGAATGAGTACTTGCTTTTATCTAAAGGTGAGGCGAAAGATAACGGCAAAGCCAGGTCATATATCCTCGCGAATACTTACGAGGCATACATAGGGGCTTTGTATCTGGATCAGGGGATTGAGGTCGTGGGGAAATTTGTCCACAAAACTATTTTACCCAAGACAGAAGAAATAGTATCAAAAAAACTTTGGCGCGATGCGAAGTCTTTAGTTCAAGAGAAAGCACAGGAATTCGTAAACTTTACGCCCGCCTACAAAGTACTCCATGAGTCAGGGCCGGATCACGACAAGCATTTTACCATTGGTATTTATTTCGGTTCAAACATGATAGCCGAAGGCAAAGGTCAGTCCAAACAAGAAGCAGAACAAAAAGCGGCCGAAGCGGCATTAAAGGTAAAAAATTGGCTGGATTAGATAAATTATGCGACTCAAGACTTTAGAATTAAATGGCTTTAAATCTTTTTCCCAAAAAACAGTTTTGGAATTTGATAATCCTATCGTTTGCGTGGTGGGTCCGAATGGATCTGGAAAATCAAACGTGGTAGAGGCTATCCGTTATGTCCTGGGCGAGCAGTCCATGAAATCTATGCGTGGAAAATCCGGCCTTGACCTTATCTTTAAGGGTTCAAAGAATCTGCCTAAAGGATCCCACGCAACTGTGAAAATATATTTTAATAATTCCGATAAAATTTTTAAACTTGAAAATGACGGGGGCGACAATATAAATTTGAATTATGACACTATCAGCATTTCACGCGAAGTTTTTTCGGATGGATTAAATAAATACAGCCTCAATGGCACAGATGTGAGATTGAAAGATATTCACAATCTTTTGGCATCAGTGAATATTGGCTCAAGCGGGCATCACATCATTTCACAGGGTGAAGCTGACAGGATTTTGAATGCAAGCTCTAAAGATAGGAAGGAAATGGTAGAAGATGCACTCGGGCTTAAAATTTTCCAATATAAAATAAAAGAGTCTGTCAGAAAACTGGAAAAAACAGAAAACAACATGAAAGAAGTGGTGATGCTACGTAGGGAGAACGCTCCACACCTTAATTTTCTAAAGAAACAAGTAGAGAAATTTGAGAAGGTTAAAGAAATGCAATCAGAGCTTGCAAATCTCTACAGAGAGTATTTAAAAAAAGAAAGTTTGTATTTAGAAAAAGAAAAAAATAGTTTGCTTGTTGAAAGACGGGAAATTTCAAATGAACTTAAAACTATTTTGCCAAAAATTTCTGACAGTGGAGAGAGCGAGTCTGCAAAAGGAAGCGAAAAAATAGAAGAGTTGAAGAAAGTTGAACAGAAACTCAATGAAATCCGCGGATTAAAAGGCGAGATGGAGAGAAAACTCGGGCGCATTGAAGGAATGATAGAGGCCAAGCAAAATAGGGTCAAGATTTCTGGCCGATGTCCGACGTGCGGAAAAGAACTAGGAGATGTAAGCCTCGAGCAGATAGAAAACAGTCAAAATAATGAGAAAGAATTGGTGGAATTAAAAAATTCGCAAGCTAGTATTTCAGCCGAAATAAAAGAAATAGAAAATAAAGAGAAAGAATTAACTATTCAAATAGAGACAATAAAAAAAGAAATAAACAAAGAGCTGGAAGCTTTGCGTGATCTAGAAAAAGAGAAATTTAAATTTAAAGTCAGGCACCAGGAGCTCGCTTCGGCTTTAGAGCTTGTGAATATAAAAGAAGGAAGTTTGAAAGTAAGAACCGAAGCTTTTTCCAACGAAATAAAAGAAGGTGTGGCGCTTATCGGGCAGGAGATTTTGGCTTATAAGGATTATCAAACCAAAGAGCATGTAGATATAAATATTCAAGAAGAGCAAAAGAAAAAAATAGACCGTATAAAAATAAAATTGGAAGATGCGGGTATGGGTAACAGCGCTGAACTGATGAAAGAATTTAGAGAAGTCTCTGAGAGGGATCAATTTTTAACAAAAGAATTAGAAGATTTAACTAAAAGTATAGAATCTTTGCAAAAACTCATAGCAGAACTGAAAGAAAAAATAGATATAGAATTCAAAGAAGGCGTCAAAAAAATAAATAAAGAATTTCAAGAATTTTTCGCATTAATGTTTGGTGGGGGGACAGGGTCTCTTTCTGTGGTTGAAAATAAGAGAAGATCGCCTCAACGGCGATCCGCCGAAGAGGCGGACGAAGAGTTTGATGAAGATTCTTTTGTAGAAGATGAAGAAGCAATTCCAGAGCAGGGGATAGAAATAAATGTTTCTTTGCCTCACAAGAAAGTCAAAGAGCTCCATGCGCTCTCAGGCGGAGAGAGATCTCTCACATCCATCGCGCTTCTCTTTGCTATGTCGCAAGTAAATCCGCCACCATTTTTGGTGCTCGACGAGACAGATGCGGCACTTGATGAGTCAAATTCGCGAAAATATGGGGATATGTTGGAAAAACTTTCCAAACATTCCCAGCTTATCGTCGTGACTCATAACCGCGAGACAATGTCCCGCGCTGGTGTGCTCTACGGGGTGACAATAGGCGCAAATGGAGCCTCCAAACTCCTCTCTGTAAAGTTCGAAGAGGCGACCCAGATTGCGAAGTAGAGGAACCCCCTCCCAACCTCCCCCTTGTTAAGGGGGAGGGGAAAACATAGTTTTTCACCCTAAAACTGCCTAATCCCATCAAAATCGAGCTGATTTTGATGGGATTGGTGGATTTATGTATATTTATGGAGTTGGGAACTTCACCTTCTCCTCCTTACCTTCCATAATTTGATCCGGCTGAAAGGCGGAGTTTAGCTCCATTGTATTTTTTTTCACCGCTATCTCGCCATTTCGACTCAATTTCATTTCGAGAAGCATACCCTGCATGGTCGGCTCACTCCAAGACTGGTCAAAGATGAAGTTTCCGAGCGAATAAATAATGTAGCTCATGCACGAACTTTGAGTGCAACCTTTTCTGCTGTAAACTTCAGTGTCTTCGATGACATGCGGATGGTGCCCGATGACTACTTTGGCGCCGGCGTCTACGGCTTTATGCGCTAGATATTCCTGTCTAGCATTGTGCTTTGGTTTATACTCGTCGCCGAAATGAAAGGAAACCAAAAGATAGTCCACTTGCTTTGCGGCATTTGCTACTATTTCATCAAAGCGTGGATCGCTCGCTAGTAGCTGGCCTGCTTTATCTGTGCCTGCCTCCATCCAAGTGGGTCCGACGTCAGAGAAGCCCAAAAATCCGATCTTCATCCCGTATTTTTCAATGATTGCCGGAGTTTCAGCTTCTTCTTTGGTGTTGCCGCCACCGGTGTAAAGTATTTCGTTTTCCGTGAGGCGCGAGAGGGAATCAATATACGCTAACCGCCCCCAATCTCCGATGTGATTATTGGCGACCGAGAGCACACTGATGCCTGCTCCTTTCAAGGCCGGAATTGTCTCGGGATCCATCCTAAATGAATACAAATTTCGAAGGTCGGCGCCCTTGTTCGATGCCGGCCCCTCCAAATTAGCAAAGACAATGTCGGATTTTTTCAATATGTCTCTCAATACCTTCGATTTTTCAAAAAGCTTGGAGTAATCCCCATTGAAGTTTTTCCTGACTGAATTTTTGACTCCGCGGTCCATCATTATATCGCCTCCGAAAGTGAGTGTTATAAAATTCGGATCCTTTATGTTCGGCGTTCCTATCTTTTCTTCTACCCAATTCGTGCTTGCGTCCGCTGGTCCTCCGTAGTAAATATTTTTCTTCAAGTAGTTTAAGATATTTTCTACATCACTCCGGCGGTCAGGGCTTTGGAGCAAAGTGATTGCGATCGGGCGAACGCCGGTTTCTCCGAGCGGCAGGTTGAAAAGGGAGACCACCGTCTGTTTGGCCGGATCGGTGTATCCGCTCTTTCCGCCGAAGTAACCGTCCTTATCCAAGAACTGGCTGATATTAGACCAGCTGTGGGTCTTGTTCGAATAACTGCGCGTGGTGGTGATATCAAGGAGGCCACTCCTTTGTTCTTTCAAGTATCCAGTCAGTTTGAAAAGATCGGAAACGGTAGATTGGTTCTGTGCAGAGAGCCCACTTGGGTCCTCATACGTAGTCGAAGACATTTTTAGGTTTTCCGCCTGCTGATTCATCTTGGCGATGAATGTCTCTCTGTCAAAATGCTCTGCCAGGGCTTCGGCCGCATCATTGCTTGATTCGAGCAAGAGAGGGTAGAGAAGCTCCTTCGTCTGTATTTTCTCTCTATCTCGAAGATTGCCGTTTGAACCGTAAGTTGCCAAGGATCTTTTGCTTATTTCTACGACGTCATCCGGGGGCGAGATTAGATCGGCCACTAGCGCGGTCATGAGTTTGGACACGGAGGCGATTGGGAATTTCTTGTCTTGATTTTTAGCGAGTATCACTTCGCCAGTATTCAAGTCGCCGACCAGATAAGCAGCCGCTCCTACCTTGGGCTCTTCCTCCCCATTGTTTAGATAGAAATATTTTGGTTTCGCATCTTTTGCTGAAATGAAAGATTGCGAGACTGTGGCGGTATTGCTTTTAGATTCCCATATTTTTGCAAAATCTGTATTTTTGAAAGCAAGAGTGGTGAGTGCAACAAGCGAAATACCCAGTATCACTGGAAACATACCCCACACCAATAATCCGATTTTTTTTCTCATAATAAAATATAATCTATTGTTTTTCGTTCCAAATCAACCCCTTTTACTTTTATTTTGACTTTATCTCCTAATTTATATTTCTTTTTTCTCTTTTGTCCGACCAATTCCAATTTTTTCTCATTGAAAATATAAAAGTCGTCTTTCATATCTCTCACTCGCACCAAGCCTTCGCATTTTGTTTCTGTTTCTTCCACATAGATGCCCCATTCTGTGATTCCACTTATTACTCCTTCAAAACTTTCACCTGTGCGTTTTGACATATATTCCACCTGTTTGTATTTTATAGAAGCTCGTTCAGCATCTGATGCACGTTTTTCCTGTTCGGAAGAAATTCGCGCAGTCTTTTCATATTCTAACAAATGTTCTTTACTTACTTTTTTCCCAGACAAATAATCAGTGAGAAGTCTGTGTACTATTATATCTGGATACCGCCTAATAGGAGAAGTGAAATGTGTATAATATTCAAATGCCAGACCATAATGCCCGATGTTCTTTGTGGAATAAATCGCTTTCGCCATTGACCTGATGACTGCTCTATTTACTGTTCCTTCTTCATTTTTACCCTCTAATTTTTTTAGAAGTTTATTTATTTCATGACTTGAAATAATTCCGTTTACCAAAGATATTTTATGTCCTAAACTTCGCAAAAAATATGCGAGGTCTGCCATTTTTTCTTTACTTGGAAGATCATGAATGCGATAAAGAGAAAGATTTTTGGAAAGTATTTCAGCAACTTTTTTGTTTGCCAAAAGCATGAATTCTTCAACTAGTCTATTTGAATCACCGCGTTCTTTGGTGATGACTTTTATCGGCACTCCCGTAGGGTCTAAAACAAATTTTACTTCTTCTTGCTCGAGCGATATGGCACCATTTTTAAATCTTTCAGTGGTTAAGAGTTTTGCTAAATTATTTAAAATTGCTAATTCTTTGTGTAGGGGATCGCCAGTCTTTTTGATTGCCTCGCCCGTGGCCGGTCTATGGCCGAGGGATTCTTCTGCCTCTTCATAAGTAAATCTTTTCTGCGAATGTATTACTGTGCGTCCGTACCACTCGCTTTTTACTTTTGCATTTTTATCAATAACAAAAACTGCGCTCATGGTGAGTCTGTCTTTATTTGGCACCAGGCTACACAAATCATTTGAAAGTTCTTCTGGAAGCATGGGTATGGTTCTGTCTACTAGGTATACCGAAGTTCCACGCTCACGTGCCTCCTTATCAAGAGCACTACCCACCTTTACATAGTGCGAAACGTCGGCGATGTGGATGCCTATTTCGAAAACCTCATCCCCCGCCTTCCCCTGGAAAGGGGAAGGGGCTTTCCCCCTCTCCTCTCCAGGAGAGGGTTGGGGTGAGGTTATTCTCCTAAAAGAAATCGCATCATCAAAGTCTTTTGCATCTGCTGGATCAATGGTAAAGGTTAAAATTTTTCTAAAATCACGGCGTCCCGCATAATCACTTTCTTTTATGCCACCCTTTTTTATTTCTTCTGCTTCTCTGTATACTTTTTCTGGTAATTTTGAATCAAACCCTTTTTCTATTGCGATGGCGTGCATTTCCGCGTCATTATCTCCAGGTGTGCCTAAAATTTTAGTTACTTTTCCTTCTGGAGCTTTGCGAGGGTCCGTCCAAGAGACTATTTCTGCAAAAACTTTCTGTCCAGCTTTGGCCCCGTTCAACATATTTTCAGGAATTAAAATATCCGTATACATTTTCGTATCGTCAGGTTTTAAGAAGAACATGCTACCTTGTAATTCCAAAACTCCAGCAAAACCAATTTTTGCCCGAGAAATTATTTTTGATACTTCTGCTGTCTGCCTATTTTTTCCTTTTGGATGCAGAACAATCTCTACAGTGTCTCCATGCAGTGCAGTATTGAGGTGTTTTGAATCAATTTCTGGATCCTGATTATTATTTTTTCCCTGCCTACCGGCAGGCAGGTCGCCAACAGCTACATATCCTGTTCCTTTTGAAGTAATGGATATAATACCCTCTAATCTGTTGCTGGGGTTATTTTTTGAGTTTTTCACCTAGTTAATATAGCATAAAAATTGAAATACATTGCCTTTTTTGTAATTTATGTTAAGCTGAGACCATGTTAAAAATAAGATTACAGAGAATAGGAAGAAAGAACGATCCGGCTTTTCGCGTGGTTTTGACTGATTCTAAAAACAGCACCAAGAGCGGAAGATTTTTGGAAATACTCGGCACTTACAATCCAAAGGTTTTAGACAAGAAACTTAGAGTAAGTTTTGCCGATGACAGGATAAAACACTGGCTTTCTAAGGGAGCGAAGCTTTCTGATACTATGCACAACTTTTTGGTGCAAAATAAAGTAATAGAAGGTAAAAAAGTGAATGTTTTACCAAAGAAAAAGCCAACAGTCGCAAGGAAAGAATTAAAAGCAAAGAAATAATTCACCTCACCCGGCCATTGGCCACCCTCTCCTGTCAGGAGAGGGGCTGGGGGTGAGGTTCTTGTTGCGATAAAATTTTATTTAGTTATAATACAAGAAGCAGTTACGTCGGAACACTGCATGATTTATTAAGGTAAGTAATATTTATAAAAGTTATGGAAAACGATGCAGACAAGGTATTTTTGGAGTATGTAGTCAAGGCGCTAGTAGACAATCCTAATGACATAAAGATCGATCGCACAGTGGATGAAATGGGAGTGCTTATCACTCTCACTGTCAACCCAGCGGACATGGGCAAGATTATCGGCAGAATGGGCAACACCGCGAAAGCAATTCGCACCCTACTTAGAATCATCGGCATGAAGAACAATGCTCGGGTAAATTTGAAAATCAATGAGCCGGAAGGAAGCACTCGACCAGAGCGCCCAATGGGCTCGGCTAGCGCTCCAAGCTCGCTCAAGACCGTGGATCAAGCAATGGAAGACTTGAAGGGGATATAAAATAAGAAATGCGTTTTCATGTAGTTACTATTTTTCCGGAGATGTTCGATTCTTATCTGAAGGAGTCTATTTTAGGGCGGGCAATAAAAGATAAAAAGATTTCTATAAAGTTCTATAATCCTAGAGACTTTATTAAAGCACCTAAAAATAATTACAAGCCAGTAGACGATAAACCTTACGGAGGTGGGCCGGGTATGGTGATGAAAGCCGAGCCACTGCTCAAAGCAGTGGCGAAGGCCCTCGGCATAGCGAAGGGCAAAAAAGTAAAGATTATTTTGTTTTCAACTTCCGGGAAAAAGTTTGAAACAAGTTATGCAAAAAAAATAATTAAACAAAAATATACTGACATCGTTTTAATTTCTGGACGCTATGAAGGCATAGATGCTAGGGTGCAGAAAATTCTCAAAGCAGAAGAGATTTCAATAGGGGATTATGTGCTGACAGGTGGGGAGCTTCCAGCTATGGTTTTAATAGATTCCATTTCTCGCCAGATTCCGGGAGTTTTAGGAAAATATGAATCACTAGAAGAAGAAAGAGTCTCAAGTAGTGAAGTTTACACTCGTCCAGAAGTTTTAAAATACAAAGGTAAAAATTATAAAGTTCCAAAAGTCTTGCTTTCCGGAAATCATGCTAAAATCAACGAATGGAAGAAAAAGAAGTAAAAATATATGAATGAATTTCAATCACAGAATCCTGACTTATTTAATCCTTATCAAGTAATTAATGAAGGAGATATAATTCCAGGTATTAAGCCCCCACTCCCTTTAGAGTCTAGAGAATTTTATAAGAAAATACGTCCGTCTGGCGAAGATGGTGTAGCTAGAGATATAAAAAGGGGAATACCAGAAAATGTTAAATTGAGAGAATTTTTTACACCATTTGTCGGACAAATCATTGTAGATATAGGACCCGGAGATACAATAACTGGTTATGAGATAGCATTACTTTCGAGTGCTAATTCGTATGTTGGAGTTGAACCTTATTATTTTACTGAATGTGTAATTAAATTTACCAAACAGAATTTAGATTCTTTAAGAAAAAAATCAGCAAGAATTCCTCACACAATAGTTGAAGCAGATGCTTTAAGTTTTTTGAGACGGTTGCCTGACAGAAGTGTCAGTTTGTTTGCCAGCCAGTTAGAGGGAGTTATGAAAGAAGAATATAGGATTGACGTAGAAAAAGAAATTCAAAGAGTTTTACATCCGCAAGGTGCATTTATAGGGTATGATTCCAAATTGAGTTTAGATAGGAATACGTTCCAATATGATTTATTTGACAAAGAATCAAGTGATGATGCGGGTTTGTATTTCCAATTAGAAAAATATAAGTTAAAAACTTAATTTCTAACCCATGATGTTTATCTAATAATTCCGCATATGCTAGAATATTGGATATATGAAAAAATATGAGTATAAGGAAAGGCTAAAAGATTTTTTAAATTCTGACACTAAAGGGGCAAAAATTGCCGTGGTTGCTCTTTGTGTATTAGCTGTTGCTTCAGTACCTATAATTGTGATTGGGGTAGGAGCTTTGGGTAATGCAGTGCAAGTATTTAAAATGTTCAAGGGCTCCAAAGAATATTCCAATAAGCAAATCAGTAGCGTTATTTACAGCATGAAGCGTCAAAAGCTTATAGAATATATATACGACAAGAATGGAAAAACTATAGTAAAAATTACTAAAAAAGGAGAAAGTAGATTAAGAGCTTTCGATATTGATCTTATGAAGATCAACAAGCCCAAAAGATGGGATGGCAAATGGAGATTGGTAATGTTTGATATTCCCATGAGATTTACAAAAGGGCGAGAAGCCCTACGACATCACTTGAAAGAACTAAATTTTTTCCAATTTCAAAAATCTGCTTGGGTTTGTCCCTACCCCTGTGAAGATGAAATAATATTTATCGCTGATTTCTTTGGAATAGGGAAGTATGTGGAAGTTTTGACTGCAGAAAGTATTTTAAGAGATGAAAAATTAAAGAAACATTTTCATTTGTCTTAAATCTATCCCTTATCCAAAATCCTAGCATATGCACAAAAATTGGATATTAGGAATAGAAAACCTTCTTGTTTTTAATAATCCCCAACGTGTATTTGACAAAAAAAGGGAAATAGAGTAGGGTGAATAGGATTCATTGATTGAGTATCGGATGCAATCTTGGTTGTCTATTACCAGGTTTTTAACTTAATCATCTAAATAAATTTAGAAAACTAAGGAACTTAGTGACTGTAGTTTTCTTATCCCTCACTTGCAATCAAGTGAGGGATGGGATTTTTATAATCACTTCGTTCTTTAAAAATCACTCATGCATACGATAAGCAGTCGTCCCAAGAAGTATTTTTCCAGATATAAAAAGCCTTTAACCGAATTTCCAAATCTGATCGAAGCTCAGATGAAGTCTTTTGACTGGCTGGTGAAAACCGGCATTGGAGAAGTTTTCAAAGAATTCTCTGCCATCAGCGATTACTCAGCAAAAAAGTTTCAGCTTGAATTCACATCTTATTCCTTGGGTGAGTCCAAGACTGGAGAAAATGACTCAAAAATAAACAAACTATCCTATCAAGGATTGCTGAAAGCTCGGGTAAAATTGACTAATAAAATTTTAGGTACGGTAAAGGAGCAGGAGATCTTCATGTCCGAATTTCCTCTGATGACTGCGCACGGAACTTTCATCATAAACGGAGTAGAGCGCGTCATTGTGCCACAGCTCGCTAGGAGCTTCGGGGTTTTCTTTACTGAATCAGAAAGTAAAGGAAATAGATATTTCGGCGCTAAAATCATTCCTGCCCGCGGAGTTTGGATCGAAATAGAGTCGGAATCAGATGGTGCGATCTATGTGCGCATAGACAAGAAACGAAAATTTCCTGCCACAGCGCTCTTGCGAGCGCTCGGCTATGAGAGCAATGAAGCTATACTGAAGGCTTTTTCCTCTAGTCCCATTTTCGAGGAGACGATCAAAACTTGCCTTTCTAAGGACGGAGTCAAAAGCGTGAGCGATTCATATATTGAAATTTACAAGCGCCTTCGAGACGGGGATATGGCCACTGCCGAAAATGCAAAGGAGTTCATCAATTCTCTATTTACCGCAGAGAGATATGATCTTTCTCCGGTCGGCCGTTTTAGATTCAATAAACGCTTTGATAAGGCTACTGATGAGGCTTCACTAGCCAGGAGGACCATATCCAAGGACGATCTAGTGACAGTGATCATGCATATCATCACCTTGAACAACACTCCAGACGCGAAGAGCGACGACATAGACCATTTGGGTCAGAGGCGTGTGCGATTTGTAGGTGAAATCTTGCAACAGAAAGTACGCACCGGAATGATGCAGATCAAGAGAAACATCCAAGACAGAATGTCGATTATCGATGTGGATACGGCGATGCCGATTGCGATCATCAACCAGCGCCCGCTCCAAGCCCGTATCAAAGAATTTTTTACCACCAACCAGCTCTCTCAATTCATGGCGCAAGAGAATGTGCTTTACGAAATAGAGCATTTGCGTACACTCTCCGCGCTCGGACCAGGCGGTCTCACTCGCGAGCGAGCTGGTCTAGAAGTCCGCGATGTGCATCCTTCCCACTATGGGCGAGTCTGCCCGATTCATACGCCGGAAGGCCCGAACATCGGACTCATCTTACACCTTTCGACTTACGCCAAGATAAATGAATTTGGAATTATCGAAACTCCATACATCAAAGTCAAAAATGGAAAGCTGACCAACGAAGTCGTGTATCTAAATGCGCTGGAAGAGGAAAAATACAACATCGCTCATGCAGGAATTCCTTATGACTCTAATGGAAATATAACCGAAGAAAAAGTAGAAGCCAGGATCAAGACCGAACCGGGCGCAGTCAGCAAGAAAGAAGTGGATTTTATCGACGTTGCTCCAAACCAGGCCTTTTCCGTGGCGACTTCGATGATTCCGTTTTTGGAACACAACAACGCGAATCGGGCGCTCATGGGATCAAACATGCAGAAGCAGGCTGTGCCGTGCGTATTGCCAGAAGCTCCGCTTATTGCGACAGGAATGGAAGAAATGGCGGCGCGATATTCAGGCAGATTGATCGTGTCCGAAGAGGATGGCGTCGTTTCTTACTTGGATGCCAAGAAGATCACAGTCAAAGGAAAATCTGAAAAAGCTTCGAAGACGTATGATCTCGTCAATTTCATGAGGAATAACAACTTTGCTGTGTTTCATCAGCGTCCACTCGTCAATGTCGGCGACAAGGTAAAGAAGGGCGATGTCTTGGCGGATACGAGCAGTACAGTAGGCGGGCAAATTTCTCTCGGTCAGAATATTTTCGTGGCCTTTCTTTCTTGGTCCGGATCTACTTACGAAGACGCGATAATTGTCTCTGAGCGCCTAGTAAAGGCAAGCAAATTTACCAGCGTCTACGTGGAAGAATTTACCTGCGTAGTCCGCGATACTAAATTAGGACCCGAAATCACTACCCGAGATATACCTAATGTGGGCGAACTCAAATTGAAGGATCTCGATGAAGACGGCATTGTTCGCATCGGAGCGGAAGTAAGGGAAAATGACATCTTGGTGGGTAAAATTACGCCAAAAGGAGAGACCGAGCTCACTCCGGAAGAGCGCCTGCTTCGATCAATCTTCGCGGAAAAAGCGCGCGACGTCAAAGATACTTCGCTCCGAGTGGAGCACGGCAAACGCGGACGCATTATCGGCGTGAAGATCTTTTCTCGCGATTTAGGACACACACTCGAAGCAGGAATTATCAAGAAGATAGTCATTGAAGTTGCGCAGATCAGAAATATTTCCGTCGGAGACAAGCTTTCCGGACGCCATGGGAACAAAGGAGTCATCTCCACCATTCTTCCGGAGGAAGACATGCCTTATATGGCGGACGGTACTCCGATCGACGTCATACTGTCGCCCCTCGGTGTCCCTTCTCGTATGAACTTGGGACAAATCCTGGAAATGCATTTAGGCATGGCCGCCAACAGTCTCGGGTATCAGGCTATCGTTCCTCCATTTCTTGGAGCGAAACATGAGGAGATCAGTGCGGAATTATCCAAAGCTGGATTGCCATCCAATGGAAAATTAAAACTTTTCGACGGACGAACCGGCGAGTCTTTCGAACAAGATGTCGCCGTCGGCTACATGTACATGCTCAAACTACACCACATGGTGGAAGACAAGATTCACATGCGTTCTATCGGACCATATTCTCTCATAACCCAGCAGCCTCTAGGGGGAAAAGCTCAAGGCGGGGGACAGAGATTCGGAGAAATGGAAGTCTGGGCACTCGAAGGTTATGGCGCGGCTTTCACACTGCGCGAAATGCTTACTATCAAGTCCGATGACATACTCGGTCGATCGTCGACTTTTGACGCTATTATCAAAAACGAGACGATCAGACCACCAAATTCTCCGGCATCATTCAATGTGCTTCTAAATTATCTACGAGGGTTGGCGCTCGATGTGAATCTGAAGATCGAAGTGGAGCAAGAAGCTTAATATTATTAAAAAAACATATGAAAACTTTAAACATAACAGAATTTAATAGCATTGCGCTTCGGCTCGCTTCACCTGAACAGATCAAAGAATGGTCTTTTGGAGAAGTCACCAAACCGGAAACGATCAATTATCGTACCGGCCGATCCGAACGAGGAGGCCTCTTTGATGAGAAGATATTCGGACCGGAAAAAGATTATGAATGTTATTGTGGAAAATATCGCCGTATCCGATACAAGGACATCATCTGTGAAAAATGCGGAGTCGAAGTTACTCGTTCCATCGTCCGAAGGGAGAGGATGGGCCACATTGAGCTTTCTACTCCCGTTTCGCATATTTGGTTCTTGCGCGGAGTACCGTCCCGCATGAGTATTCTTTTGAATATCTCTGTTTCCGATCTCGAAAAGGTCATATATTTTGCCGGATATATCATTACCAAAGTCCACGAAGCGGAGAAAGAGACCCTTACTGAGAACCTAAACAAGGAATATAAGGTAAAGCTTAAAAATTCCAATGATGAGGAGACTCGAGAAAAATTGAAAAATCTGCTTTCAGTCACCAAAAAAGAGATTGGAGAAATATATGAAGGAAAAGTTTTGAATGAAATTTCTTTTCACCATTATTCCTTGAAATATGGAACTTGTTTTGAGGCGAATATCGGAGCTGAAGCTATCTATTCTATTTTCAAAAATCTTGACTTAAATAAATTGAAGGTTCTGACAGAGAAAATGATCGAAAAAACCAGCGCGGCAGAAAAAGAAAAGCTGCAGAAAAGGCTTTCTCTTATCCGCGCGATGACTTATGCAAACATTCGTCCCGAATGGATGTTTTTGACGGTAATTCCTGTTATTCCGCCGGTCCTCCGTCCTATGGTGGCGCTCGACGGGGGCAGGCATGCGACCAGCGACCTCAATGATCTGTATCGCCGAGTCATAAATAGGAACAATCGTCTGAAGAAATTGAAAGAGATCAATGCTCCTGACGTAATATTGAGAAATGAAAAAAGAATTATCCAAGAAGCAGTAGATGCTCTGATCGACAACTCGATCGCCAAGCAAAATGACAGCGCGGCGATGAGCCAATCCCAGAAGCGCCCACTCAAATCACTTTCCGACAATTTGAAATCCAAGCAAGGCCTCTTCCGCCAGAACCTGCTCGGAAAAAGAGTGGACTATTCAGGACGTTCGGTCATCGTCGTCGGTCCGGAACTCAAACTAAATCAATGCGGTTTGCCAAAACACATGGCTCTAGAGCTTTTTAGACCGTTCGTAATTTCTAAAATTTTGCAGGCAGAACTGGCATTCAATATCCGCGGTGCCAACAAGCTCATAGAAGAGCGTTCTCCAGAAGTCTGGGCGATGCTGGAAGAAGTTATTGCTGGAAAATATGTGCTCTTGAACCGAGCTCCGACCTTACACCGCTTGGGCATCCAGGCTTTCAATCCGATCTTGATAGAAGGAAACGCGATTCAAGTCCATCCTCTAGTCTGTCAAGCTTTCAACGCTGATTTCGATGGAGATCAGATGGCTGTCTATGTTCCACTGTCGGAAGAAGCGCAATGGGAAGCAAAAGAACTGATGGCAGCCAACAAGAACTTACTCAAGCCGCAAAACGGCGATCCGATAGTGCATCCCCGCATGGATATGGTGCTCGGAAGCTACTGGATGACGAAGTCAGTTGATGGAGCGAAGGGTGAAGGCAAATACTTTTCAAGTCCTAATGCCGCAATTACTGCCTACGATTACGGAATCGTGTCACTCCGCGCCAAGGTAAAAGTTCTCGCCACAGACAAGCCGAAGTATAAGAAATTTGACGGGGGCATGTTCGACACGACAGTCGGCAAGCTTCTCTTCAACAGCATACTCCCGTCCGATTTTTCCTATGTTAACGATGAAATGACACAAGACAGGCTTTCAATGCTTTTAGATGAGCTTATAGTCCACTCCGGCGTGGAAAAGACTCCGTCGATCTTGGACAAGATCAAAGCATTCGGCTTTAAATATTCCACCGTTTCAGGAACAACTTGGGGGCTCGACAATATTTCAGTTTCTCCTATGAAGCCCAAAATAATCGCTCAAGGCAAAAAATTAGAAGAAGAAATAGTCTCGCAGTGGCGTGAGGGTCTGTTGTCCGAGGAAGAAAAATATCAGAAGATCATAGAGATCTGGACGCACACTAAGAAGGATTTGGAGAAAGTTTTGCCGGAGACGCTTGACAGAACTGGTTCCACTTACGATCTGTTCACTTCCAAAGCGAGAGGCACGATGTCGAGCCTCATGCAGATGACCGGCATGATCGGGCTCATCCAGAACAACCAAGGCAAGACGCTGGAATTTCCTATTATTCCTTGTTATCAGGAAGGTCTTTCTCCGATTGAATATTTCGTCATTACCCACGGTGCTCGTAAAGGTGCTTCGGATACGGCTCTCAATACCGCAAAGGCCGGTTATCTGACCCGCAGATTGGTGGACGTGGCGCAAGATGTGGTCATCACTGAGGAAGACTGCGGTACCAAAGAAGGCAAGATAGTATCGCGCGAAAATATTTCCGGAATGGAAATTCCCCTCTCAAAAAATATCCGAGGAAGAGTCTTGGCTGGGGACTTAAAGGACGAGAACGGCAATGTGGTTTACAAGCGAGGATTTCTCGTCACCAAAGAGGAAGCTTACAATATCGAAGGCGCGGGCTTTACGGAAGTATTCGTCCGATCTCCTCTAACCTGCCGTACAGTCCACGGACTTTGCGTTAATTGCTATGGTCTCGATCTTGGGCGCAATCATTTGGTAGAGCTCGGTGAAGCTGTAGGGATCATTGCGGCTCAAGCTATTGGTGAGCCGGGTACCCAGCTCACTCTCCGAACCTTCCATGCGGGAGGTGTCGCGGGAACAGATATCACCACTGGTTTGCCTCGCGTCGAAGAAATATTTGAAAGAAGAATTCCGAAGAATCCGGCTATTGTATCGGTTACCGACGGTGAAGTCATAGAAATCAAAGCTAAGGACGGTAAAGAAAAAATAATTAAAGTGTTGTCTGACTCTAAAGTCGATGGCAAGCCGAACGAAATAGAATATACCGTAGCTTTTCACCGCATACCTCTCGTGAAAGCGGGCGACAGCGTCAAGAAAGGGGAACTTCTGACCGATGGTTCAGCGGACATCGCTGAAATATTCAAACATGGAGGCAAGGAATTAGTCGAGAAATATATTATCCGAGAAATAAACAAAGTTTACGAATTACAGAGCGCTTCTATTTCCCGAAAACACACCGAAATCATAATCCGCCAGATGTTCTCGCGCCGAAAGATAAAAGATGCCGGCGACACCAATTTTTCAATTGGGGATATCGTGGAAAATACAGCATTTATCGAGGAAAATTCTCGAGTCGAAGAACTCCACATCAAAGAGGCAAAAGCGGAAACAGTCGTGCTCGGTATTACCGAAGTCTCGCTACGCACCAAGAGCTGGCTCTCGGCTGCGTCCTTCCAGAATACTAATCGTGTCTTAATCGAAAATGCGATCAAGGGCGGCGTGGATTCTCTCCGAGGTCTCAAAGAAAATGTCATCATTGGACGACTCATTCCAGCAGGAACAGGGTTCAAGAACAAGATTAAAGAGGTAGAAAAATGAAATACTAATAAGGGCTGAGCGTCTTCTTTATTAGTGTGAGGTCATTAGACACTTACTTCAATGTCTTCAGTTGATCAAATTAAATCACGAATAGATATACTCTCGCTTGTCACCTCTTACATCAAGCTGGAGCGAGCTGGGGCGAGCTGGAAAGGCAAGTGCCCCTTTCATAATGAAAAAAGCCCTTCCTTTTTTGTCTCGCCAGAGCGAGGGAGCTATTATTGTTTTGGCTGCGGGGCATCAGGAGATATTTTCACCTTTGTCGAGGAGTTTGAAGGGCTGGATTTCAAGGGTGCACTCAAGCTTTTAGCAGACAAAGCGGGTGTACCGCTCGAAGTTTACAGCCGGGAACATCAAAAGGCGGTCAGTGAAAAAGAAGATGAAAAGGAAAGGCTTTACCTGGTGATGGAGGAAGCTACCAAATTCTTTGAAAACAATTTTCCGCCAAAGGCGGATCAGCCTCAGGCTGAGAAAGAAATAAAGGATGCATGGGAATATTTGAAGTCTCGCGGGATTCTTGACAAGACAATAAAGGATTTCAGGATCGGTTATGCGATTCTAGACTGGCGCAAATTGTATGATTATCTGAAATCAAAAAATTTTACCGATAGCGACATGGAGAAGGCTGGGCTAGCTAAAAGACCAGAAGCAGAACTCGGTGCGCCGAACAAGGCAATGTACGATAGATTTCGCGGACGGATCATGTTTCCCATTTCGGACTCGAGCGGCCGCGTCATTGCTTTTTCTGGCAGGATCTTATCCGATGACGGCAAATCCGCAAAGTATTTGAATAGTCCCGAGACTTTGATATTTAAAAAGTCCGCTGTGCTTTATGGTCTGGATAAGGCGAAGCAATCTATCAGGAAAAATGACTTTTCCATCGTGGTAGAGGGTCAGTTTGATCTCATCCTATCCCACCAAGCGGGTTTTAGAAACACTGTCGCTACTTCCGGTACAGCCTTGGTCAGTTCGGAAAAATCGGAAAATAATTCCGTGAACAATCTCGGGCTTATCAGCCGATTGTCCCAGAACATTATTTTTATCTTTGATGGAGACATGGCCGGTTTCAATGCTTCGATGCGGGCTACGCCTATCGCGCTCGCTTTGTTCTCTGACATGAATGTCAAAGCTACGGAAATACCAGAAGGCATGGATCCGGCCGATCTGATTTCCAAAAAAGGGCCAGATGCTTGGCGGGAAGTCATCAGAAATTCAAAACACATCATAGAATTTTTGGTGGATAAGCATATGTCGATTTCCAAGGACAACAAAGATAAGCTCAAGACAAAATTGGAAATTGAGAACAAAATAATACCTTATCTTGCTTTAATAAAGAACCCAGTAAAGAGATCCCACTTTGTGTCCCTCATATTCAATAAGTCCGGCATAAGTGAAAACGATATCCGGGATAGGCTCAAAACCGTAGAAAAAGAATTGAAATCTGAAAATAAAGGCATAGAAGAGATGGTGGGCAAAAAAGAAAGGATATTCAGGAAGGATTACATTTTACGCAAGTTGTTAGGGATAATTTTTTGGCAGAAGACCTTGAAAGAGAAAAAAATAGATACGGATCAAGTATTAAAGGAGATAGCAGAAATTTTTAATAAAATGCCCGAGGAAGTATTGACGGGCATAAAAGAAAATAAGGAAGATCTGATTTTTGAAGCTGAAGTTTTTTATGGGGAAGGGGCTTTTATAGAAAAAGATGTGACCGAATTGCTGTTTAACCTCCGGGAAGAATATTTAAAGGAAGAGCTTAGCCACAAGATAAAGGAGCTGCATCTTTATGAAGAAAATAAAAATACCGAAAAAGTGGCAGAAGTTTTAAAAGAAGTGAACGCAATCAACAATAAAATACAAAATATTAAAAATAGTCGTTTAAGCAAATGAAAATTATGAAGAAAAAAGCAAAAAAAATAAATAAAAAGGTTAAGAAAATCAAGGTGAAAAAAGCAAAAGTTGCAAAAAAACTACCTAAAAAGCTGTCTTCATCCGAGAAAAAGGCGGAGAGTATGACTCGTATCGCGAATGAGCTCATCGAAAAAGGGCGCAAGCGAGGCTTCATTACTTACGACGAAATTTTGAAAATTTTCCCTGATATTGAAAATAATATCTTATTCTTGGATGAACTTTACGAAAAGTTTGCGATCGCGGGAATAGATGTCTTGGAAGGCGGGAACCTGCTCAATCTCAACAATGATCTCACTGATAAGGACTTGAATAAGTCTTCGATGCATGACTCGATCCAAATGTATTTGAAAGAAATTGGGCAGTATCCGCTCATTCATGCAAGTGATGAAAAGGACCTTGCCAAGCGTATCGAACACGGGGACTTGGAAGCGAAGAATCTGCTTGCCCGGGCAAACTTGCGTCTAGTGGTTTCGATCGCAAAGAAATATGTCGGCCGAAGCGCCAATCTGACCTTGCTAGACCTGATTCAAGAGGGAAACTTGGGTTTATTTAAAGCAGTTGAGAAATTTGATTGGACTAAGGGATACAAATTTTCTACCTACGCGACCTGGTGGATCCGCCAGTCGATCACCCGTGCGCTTGCCGATCAGAGTCGAACTATCCGCATACCGGTGCACATGGTGGAGACCATTTCGAAATATAAACAAACCCATCGCCGTTTGTCTCAGGACCTCGGGCGAGAACCTTTGGCGGAAGAGATCGCGACTGAAATGGGTATCCCGGTGGAGAAGATACACGTAATTGAAAATATATCCCAAGAGACGGTGTCCCTCGAACAACCGGTCGGATACGATGACGACAAATCCACTCTCGAGAATTTCATACCGGACGATAAAATATTGCGCCCTGACCAGGAATCTTCCCGCCGGATCTTGTCCGACCAGATTCGCGAAGTTTTAGGTGAACTCAATCCTAAAGAACGTAAGATACTTGAAATGCGTTATGGGCTCCTAGACGGAATTCAGCATACCCTCGAGCGGGTAGGGGAAGAATTCGGCGTGACTCGTGAACGTATCCGTCAGATCGAAGCCAAAGTTCACGACAAGCTCCGCTCGCACGACAAGATCTCAAGGCTGAAGAATTATTTTGACTAGCGAGGAGCAAAGCGAAAGCTTGCTTTCATTTTGTCCGAGTGAAGTCAAAATATTGTACCCAGTTATATTTTGATTAGAAATTTACTTTAACGCGTTTTCAATTTTTTGTCTTACAGTTGTTCCTGATTCGGCGCCGCCGATGGTGTCGACGATCTTGCCATTTTTCAGGATGAATCCTTTTGGGGTGCCGGTTACTCCGGCTTTCGTGCCTTCAGCCTTAGAGTCCGCGACCGCTTGCGCGTATTTTCCTTCATCTAGGCATTTATCAAACGCACTTGCTTCCAAGCCAAGGGTTTTAGCGAAGGCTTTCAGATTCGGATCAGAAAAAGCTCCTTTATTTTCTCCATTCTGATGGGCGTATAAGTAGTCGTGATATTCCCAGAATTTTTCCTGATCTCCGGCGCATCTTGCAGCTTCTGCAGATTGAGTAGATTCAGTTCCCAAGAATGCCCAGTCTCTATAAACAAATTGTACGTCTCCCGCCTCCGCATATTCTTTTACTCCTATCATAAACGGGGTCCAATTCGGATCAATGTTCTTCAGATATTTAATCGCCTCTGTGTCCTCTTCCAACCCGTAGACTGCTCCACAAAAAGGACATTGAAAATCTCCGTACAAGACGAGAGCAACCTTCGCTTTCGGATTTCCAAGAATCCTGTCTCCTTTTCCGACAGGCGCTAGGGATGTGATTGGAACCTCATTATTTGTTGGAACTGGTGCGTTATTTCCTTTTAGTAAAATAGCTCCGGCGATGACGAGCCCTGCTATGATTATTGCTCCGGCTATCTGGGATTGATTCTTATTTCCGGTATTGTTGATTATCTCGTTCTCGATCTCAATTTTGTTTTCTTCCATGGATTTTTCCATCGTTAATGCTAATACCCTCGATTATACCCATTTTGCCCGAAATATGCTATAATTGGAGCATTATTACTTAATAATAAAAGGTCCTTTTTATTAGTTAACTTTCTCCGACGTGAAGTCGGAGGGCGAAATTAAACAAATATGTGTCATTCAAATTGTGATCACAAGTGGAGTGCGGGTTGCGTGACTTCGATGATAGGCAAGATATTGCTCGTAGTCGGAGGTCTAAATTGGGGTCTGGTAGGTATAGGAATGTTGATGAACAGCGATTGGAACGTTGTCTACATGCTTTTGGGTAAATTGCCAACTCTTGAGGCTGTCGTTTATATATTAGTAGGTGTCGCAGCTATTGCCGGCATTTTCGGTTGCAAGTGCACAAAGTGCATGGATCCATGCGGTGCGTGTGATCATGACAAGGCTGGAGAAAGTATGTAATAGTGAGAAGCAGGCAATATGGGTTCAATTTCAAACGTCATTTTCTATGTGTTGATTTTCCTGACTTTATATATCCAGGTGTTTTTTTTACTTACCTTTTTCGAAAATAGAAAAAAAATAGTTATCCGGAAGGGAAATACCAAGCTGAAATTTCACCCCTCCATAACGATCATTGTGTCCTGCTGGAATGAAGATAAGACAATTTATAGAACAATACGTTCGCTTTTGGGTCTTGATTATCCCAAAGAAAAGCTGAAAATTTTTCTTATTGATGACGGCTCGACGGACAATACCTGGAATTTCATAAAACGCTTTGAGAAGTATTCCAATATTTCAATTTTCCACAAAGAAAACGGAGGAAAACACAGTGCGATAAATTTAGGCCTCGAGCATGTGCAGACAGATTTTGTCGCTTGCTTGGATGCAGATTCTTTTGTTCATCCGCAAGCCCTAAACAGGATGGTGCAATGTTTTTTGGACAATAAAGACATCATGGCGGTTATTCCGGCAACCATAATTCATAATCCAAAAAGTTTTTCGCAAAATTTACAAAAAATTGAGTATTTTGCGTCAATCTTCGTAAAGAAAATGCTCGGTATCTTGAATGGATTACATGTGACGCCGGGTACGTTGCCTATTTACAGACGAGAAGTTTTTGACAAAATAGGAGGGTTCAGGAAAGCGCACAATACCGAAGACGGAGAGATCGCTCTCCGGATGCATCAGCATAATTTGCGCATTGACTATTGCCATGATGCCTATGTTTATACCGTGGCGCCGGATTCATTGTACAAGCTGTATAAGCAAAGGCTACGCTGGTACTATGGGTTTATGAAGAATCTGATTGATTACAGGCATTTATTATTGCGGCCGAAGTTCGGAGCTTTATCTCTGCTCACTCTGCCTTCCGGTATCATTTCCATTTTCAGCATCATATTCTTATCTCTTTTCTTTCTTTCTAAATTTAATGCTTATCTCATTGAAAAGATAATACAATTTCAGGCGGTCGGCCTCGGCGGTATGTTGCATATTCCCAAGTTTGACTGGTTCTATATCAATATAAAAAGCATACCGCTCATCCTGGTCGTATGCTACCTCCTGATCATCTTTTCAATTTTAGCCGGCAGAAAAATCGCCGAGAACAGTATCAGACCGAGTGGTTTCATTATTCTGTATATGGTGACGTATAGCGTCATAGCCCCGGTCTGGTTTTTGAAGGCCGTTTATAATGTCATAGTCTCAGAGAGGCCAAGCTGGCGATAATTTTATATGACATCGCAGAATGATTGGAAAAAATATATTATAGTTTTTTTTATAACACTGACCTTGTTTGCTAGCGCTTTTTATATTACTGATTATTTTTACAACAATAAGATTAACCAGCTAAAGAGCATACAGGACAATATATCTATCGATATTCTTTCTTCAGAAACGCAATTTTCCTTGCTTCAGGAATTGTCTTGCAAGGATGTGGACAATTCCGTGCTTTCTCAGGAAATCAATAATATTGCCGATAAGATAAATTATAGCGAAAAAAACTTTGCTACGGACAATACGGATATCCGATACCTGAAAAAGTACTACTCTCTTTTAGAGATCAAGGATTATCTATTGATGAAGAAGATAAGCGAGCGTTGCGGTACCAAGAATTCCTTTATTCTGTATATGTATTCTCCCGATCCTACATGCACTGACTGCGTCAAACAGGAATTTGTGCTATCAGCCTTGCGCGAGAAATACCCGCAATTGCGCATTTATTCCTTCGATTATGATCTTGATTTATCCGCCATCAAAGCCCTCATTTCCATTTATAAAATACCTTCGAATGTGCCAGTCATGGTGATCGATGGTAAGAATTATCAGGGCTTCAAGACCATCGAAGAGATCGAAACTATAATTCCGCAATTAAAGGATTTTCTAGTGGAGGAAGGAGAGGAGAATACTAAGCCGGCAGAAAAACCTGCGCGTTAATTAAATTTCATTTATGAAACTTAGTTTAATAATTCCAACCTACAACGAAAAGGAAAACATACAAAAACTTATACCCAGCCTCGGACAAGAGTTCGCACAAAGTAACATAGATGCGGAAATCATCATTGTTGACGATAATTCTCCGGATGGAACCGGAAAAGTCATAGAAGAATTAAAGAAAAAATACCAGAACTTAAAGGTAATTCACCGGATTGGCAAACTCGGGCTTTCTTCCGCAGTCGTGGAGGGGTTTCAAGTGACGACAGGAGATATTTTCGGAGTCATAGATGCCGATCTCAGCCATCCGATAGAAAAAATAAGCCAAATGTACGCACTTGTCGCAGGGAATGCGGATTTAGTCATAGGGAGCAGGTACGTGAAAGGCGGCAAGATTGAGGGTTGGAATTTGTATAGGAAAATACTGTCCTTTGGGGCGACCCTGCTCGCCAGAGTTTTTGTGAATGTGAAAGATCCCATGTCGGGTTTTTTCCTGATACGGAAGGAGCTTGTAGTCGATAAAGAAATCAATCCAAAAGGATTTAAAATTTTACTCGAACTTCTCGTCAAGACAGAGTATAAAAATGTGGTCGAAGTTCCAATTACTTTTGTCAATCGCGTTGAAGGGAAAAGCAAGGCGGAGATCAGGGAAATCGTTTATTTTCTGCAAAATTTGATTGGTTATCTTCCGTATAGGAAGGAAATCGTTTGGCAGTTTTTGAAGTTTTCCTTCGTCGGTCTGATCGGAACTTTTATAAATATATTTATTTTATACATCTTGACAGAATATGCCCGCATTTACTACCTTATTTCAGCTCTCTGCGCTTTTCTGGTCGCCCTCTCTACTAATTTTATTTTTAATAAAATATGGACTTTTGGTGAAAAAATAAGCGAACAGATCGAGAAAAAATATGTTAATTTTTTTCTGGTCAGCACGTCTGCCCTTTCGGTCAATTTATTTTTCCTGTATATCCTGACTGAATTTTTAGGAATATATTATATAATTTCGGGGATCCTGGCTATCGGGATATCTCTCATGATAAATTTTATTGGAAACAAAATATGGACGTTTCGCTAATAAGCAAAAAAATTAAAACTTATTTCAATTTGGCCACCCCGCGCGGATTATTTTCTGCAACATTCTTTATACTGATCCTTGCTCGCTTAGTTTACGTCCTGTTTCCGGCGAAGATCGCCTGGGATGCTTCCGTTTACATTGGCATGGGAAAATATCTCGCCACCCTTGGCTCTGTCGGCTTGTGGGAGTTTTTTCGGCCGCCGATATTGCCGATTCTGTTTTCCTTCGGAGAGATTATTCATTTTCCCATAGCCTGGGCGCAAATTTTAACATTTTTAGCCGGCGCTGGATCGCTATACCTGATCTACAAGATAGGGGAGCGAATACGACCCTTTGCCGGAGTCTTTGGGAGTATTGCTCTTGGTGTATCCACCTTGTTTTTAAGTTTTAGCACTGTTCCGATGACTGAAGTGTTCGGAGTTTTCTTTAGTCTGCTCGCTCTTTATCTCTTATCCGTCAAAGAATATTATTTTGCCGCAGGTCTCACTGCCGCCTTGTGTTTTCTGACGCGCTTTCCGTATGGATTGCTCGCCCCCATCATTTGTCTCGGCTTTCTATATTTCAATTGGCAAGATAAGACTTTATGGAAAATATTTTTTAAAAAGTTCGTTTATTTTTCCGCTGGATTCCTCATTATTTCATTATTATATTTGGCATCCAACTACATTTTTTATGGTGATTTCTTTTCGCCACTGGTGGCGGGCGTAGAAGTGATAAGCGGTTCGATCTGGATATACGCTAGACATCTCGGATTTTATGAAAATGTCTTATTTCTTAAAAATCCGTTGTTCATCTTTTCTCTAATAACTCTATATATGACATTCTTTCGGGGATTCTTTAAGGAGAAAAAATATATGATTTTCTTGCTTTCTATTTGGTTCTTGATATTTTTTGCGTATTTTTTTCATGAAGTGCATAAAGAGGCGCGCTATATTGTCACTATTTTCCCAGCTATCTCTTTATTGGCGGGGATTTCAATCAGTTATTTCTATGAAAAGTCTAAAGGTTATTTCTTTCCGGTACTCCTCTCGACTTTCATTGTTATTACCTTCTTTAGTACCACTTTCTTCGTACTGCCAAGACACATCTCCCAGTCATTCAGGTCTTTCTATTCAGAACTAAAGAAAGAACAAGGCAAAACCGTAATTACCTCATCGCCCATGGTGACGGCATATTCTCCAGTAAAAATCATTCCGGCTTATGACCGTTGGGAATTTTTCAAAAATTTATACGAGCAAAATCGTTCCAAAGCCGATTTCTTGCTGATAGATTCTTGCGAGTTGCATGTCTGTGTGCCGGGGAGTGAAGAACTCTGCGATGGCTATAAAAAAGCAGTTTTAGACGAGGTTTATGTGAGAGAAAATGTAATTTACGACAAGACGGTGGGTGCCTGTCATCATATAATTGCCGAGATAAAAAAGTAGTTTATTTTCTTTTAAAAACAAATGTATAAAAAAATAATTTACATATTAATAATATTTTCTGTTGGAATATCTGTAGGCCTTACTTATTACCTAAAGCAACAGACCAGTTTAGTTCAAGAGGAGCAAGAGATGAAAAAAGAGCCAGAGGTTATTGATCCTATTGTTTTGCAAGTTCGTGGGATGTCTTTAGATGAAAAAATTGGTCAGCTGTTAATGGTTGGATTTGTTGGTCAATATTTAGATAGCCATATACAAAAAATGGTAACTCAATATCATATTGGCGGGGTCAATTTACTGGCTAGAAATGTTAAAGACAGCAATCAAGTAAAAAAACTTATCTCCGATTTGCAAAAAATTTCTTCCATACCTCTTTTCATTGGCACTGACCAAGAAGGAGGAATTAATATACGTTTCAAATTTCTACAGGAACTGACACCGCAAACTAAAATCTCAGATACGGTAGCAGCAGAACAAATTGCTTTTGATAGAGCTGCGGAGCTCAAAGATCTTGGCGTTAATATGAATTTTTCGCCAGTGGTTGACTATGTTTCAAACGATAAATCTTACCTATATAAACGAACTTTTGGCGCAAGTCCGAATACTGCCGGAGAGCTCGCCAATGCCATGATAGATGGATATCTTAAAGGAGGGGTAATAGCTGTCGCGAAACATTTTCCGGGATATGGTAATGTAGTTTTAAATCCTCACACAGATGAGTCCGTACTGCCTATCAGTGTTGCGGAATTAGAAATCAATTTAGCTTCTTTTATAAAAGTCTTGACCAATAAAAATACTGGTGCAATTATGACCGCTCACATTGTCATACCAGAAATGGATTCTAAGCCTGCGACATTGTCCTATAAATTTATAACCGAAATTTTAAGAAATAGACTTGGTTTTAATGGAGTAGTTATTACCGATGATATAGAAATGGCTTCAGTAGGGCACTCAGTCAGTGACATAGCCGTGGAATCTATTAAAGCTGGCAACGATATTATTATTGATACCTATACTCCCAAGAATTCGATCATTATTTTCGATCGATTGAAACAAGCGGTGTTAAATAAAGAAATATCTAAAGAAAGAATCGATCAATCAGTTATAAGGATTTTGAATTTAAAGAAAAGTATAGGTGCTCAATAAAGAAATAAGGTGTATTATTAAAAGACATGGAGATAGAAAGAAGAATCAATAAAGATTACATCCATCATCAAAAATCAACCTTATCTAATGTTTTGAAAGAGGTAGTTTTCGGAGCGGAAGATGGCATGGTGTCAACTCTTGGTTCCATCACCGGTATAGCTATCGGGAGCAACAATCATTCTACCGTTATCCTCGCCGGAGTAGTAATTGTTGCGGTGGAATCTATTTCGATGGGCATAGGGTCTTATCTCTCAAATCGTTCGCAGGAAGAAGTGGAAGAAAGGAAGATAAAAGAAGAGAAAGAAGAACTAGAGAAGTTTCCACGGGAAGAAAAAGAAGAGCTCCTAGCCATATATCTGGAAGAAGGCTGGTCAGAAAAGCTAGCGCTCGAGATGTCGGAAGAGGTTTCCAAAAATCACAATCTTATGCTGAAAGAAATGAAAATTCATGAGCTGAAAATTGCAGATGGAGAAGATACAGTTTCGGTCAAAGGCGCAATATCTATGTTTTTCGCCTATATTTTAGGAGGCATAATTCCTTTGTTCGCTTACTTTATCTTACCCATCAATAATGCCATCCCTTTTTCAATAACGATAACTCTGATCGGGCTCTTTGTCTTGGGGATGAGCACTACAAAATTTACTAAACAACCCTTAATTAAATCGGGTTTTAAAGTTCTCATAATGGGAGGTATTGCTCTTTCCGCAGGACTTGTCGCTGGTGTCCTGTTGGGACAATAACTATAGCATTTGAGCCGGCACGAGGGATCGAACCCCGGACATCTTCTTTACAAAAGAAGTGCTCTACCAACTGAGCTATGCCGGCAATTTTTAAACTACATACATACTATCACATTCATAAATCCTCCTCTCTTTTGATCCGATGCTTGATTTCTCTTACTTTGCGCTTGTAGTCTCCGACGATCTTTAAGAATTTAGAAATCTCTTTCTTTTCGCCATTTCCATTCTCGCTCTCAGCGTTTTTTATTCTCGCGACCAGGTCCTTCGATCTGTATTTCACAAAGTTGATCGATTGGAAGTAGAGTCGGAGCACAGACACCAGTCCCACATGGCCTACTTTCTTTAGTCCTTTCACGGTCATGTGCTTGGCTTCCTTCAAGTAGGGGAGTTCGAATGGAACTTCTTCGTGATGCATGATCTGTTGCTGTCTGATAAAAGCCAGCCTCCTATTTATCATGAATATGATGGAAAATAGAGATCCAAAAAATAAAATTAAAATAAAATATGTCATATGGAATAGCGTTTTACTTCCTTGATTTTTGCTCCCATCTTTTGGAGTAGTTTGCCGACTGTCAGATCGCCATCCTTAATGAACGGCTGTTCGAGCAAGGTCTTTTCCTTGAAGTAAGTCGTAATCTTGCCGGTTAGCATTTTTTTCTTTATTTCTTCAGGTTTGTCAATTTGCGCAATTTCCTTTTCAAAAATTTCCAGCATTGTCTTTTTGGCATCTTCACCTATGTCCGCATCTGTAATGTATTCAGGCTTCATGGCGGTGATATGCATCGCGATCTCTCTTGCTAATTCCGCATTGCCCCCCGAGAGGCTGACGACTACGCCCGACTTGTTGTTGTGTACATAACCCCCTAGGATGTCTCCAGAAACTTCATATACTTCGCCCAGCTGGATGTTTTCTCCGGTTTTTTGGATGATAGCGTTGATCATATCTTTTGCTCTCTCTTTCATTGCATCTTTCCCGTCGGTAAGCGCGATGTCTCCTAGTTTCGTGAGCAATGTTGTAAAATCTTCGTTTCTTGAGACGAAATCAGTCTCGCAATGCAGGGACACGATCACGGCTTTTTTGCCTGCCATGGTTATGTTGACCGCTCCATCCTTTACTTCACGATTGCCTTTCTTGAGCGCTATGTCAGAGCTGGTCTTCTTCAAGATGGCCAAAGCCTTGTTCATGTCGCCCTCGGCCTCTTCCAAGGCACGTTTGCATTGCATTACAGAAATACCGGTGCTATCCCTTAGTTCTTTTATCATTTCAGTTGTTATTTTTAGTGACATAATTTTTATGTGTCTCGTGACAAGAATTTTATTTTGATTAACCTTTAAGCTTTTGCAGGCGCACTAGAGATGATGCCTGATTTGTAGGCATTCGCTATGGCTTCGGTAAAGAATTTGATCGAAGGCATGCTGGAATCATTTCCAACTATCGGGTATTCGATTCCTTTGATATTTGAGTCTGAATTCACAAGGGAAATGACGGGAATATCTTTGCTCCTCGCTTCAGTCACGGCAATGTGCTCCGCTTTCGCGTCTATGACAAATAAGGCATCAGGAGTTTTATTCATGCCTACAAGCCCGGCGTAATATCTCTCTAGTTTCTCCATTTTCTTCGCCAAGACCCCTCGCTCTTTTTTAGTATATTTATCTAGCGCGCCTTCAGCACTATCTTTTCTATAATTTTCAAGTTCAGTAATCCTTTTTTTGATCTCAATGAAATTACTCAAAGTTCCTCCGATCCAGCGTTCACTCACATAAGGCATATTGAGGGGAAGAGCGGCGTTTTTGGCGATTTCTTTAGCCTCAGGCTTTGTGCCGACAAAAAGGACGATCTTATTGGTTGAGGCCAGGCTTTTTACAAATTCTGAAGCTTCTTCGAGCATCGCGCTAGTTTTCTCAAGGTCGATTATATCTCCCTTGTCTTTGGTGGCGTATATGTATTTTGAAAGGCTGGGATGTCTCTTGGTTTTAGAATACCCGTAATGAGCCCCAGCTCTGAACATTCTTTCTATGACTGTATCAGAGTTTTCTTTGACGTCTTTTGTTTTTGGCATTTGAGTAATATAACAGAAAGCTGATACTTTTGCAAATAAGCTATATTTGCGTTAAGATGCAAGTATGACCAATATAACTAATGGCATGAGACAATCTAAACTTTTTACTAAAACGAGGAAAGAAGCACCGGCAGACGAAGTGTCAAAAAACGCTGAGCTCCTTGTTCGCGGAGGCTTTATTCATAAGGAAATGGCAGGAGTTTATAGTTATTTGCCACTTGGCCTACGAGTACTAAATAAAATTGAAAATATAATTAGAGAAGAAATGAATAAAGTTGGCGGACAAGAAGTTTTAATGTCTTCTTTTCAACCAAAAGAAAATTGGGAAAAGACTGGTCGCTGGGAAGCCATGGATGATCTATATAAAGTGAGCGACACTTCCGGGCGGGAGGTAGCTCTTGGACCCACGCATGAAGAAATAGTTGTGCCGATTTTAAAAAACTTTCTTTCATCATATAAAGATTTTCCGCTAAATTCTTCTCTTGCTATTTATCAAATTCAAAATAAATTCAGAATGGAACTTCGCGCCAAGTCTGGGATACTCCGAGGCAGGGAATTTATGATGAAAGATATGTATTCTTTTCATACTGATCAAAAAGACTTTGAACAATTTTATGAAACCATGAAGGGTGTTTATAAAATTATTTTTGAAAGGGTTGGTATTGGTCATCTTACTTACCTGACTTTTGCTTCGGGTGGAACTTTTTCAAAATATTCGCACGAATTTCAGACCATCACATCCGTGGGTGAGGATACTATTTATGTAGACGAAAAAAGTGGTACTGCTTTAAATAAAGAAGTTTGCACCGATGAAGTTTTGGGCCAAATGAATCTAAAAAAGGAAAATTTAGTTGAGCATAAATCCATTGAAGTCGGAAATATTTTTGATTTGAAAACAAAGTATTCTAAACCTTTTGATTTGTCTTTTACAGATGAAAAAGAACAGAAACACGCTGTCCTTATGGGTTGTTATGGTATAGGGCTCTCACGCCTCTTGGGAGCTGTTGTAGAGGTTCTTTCGGATGATAAAGGTATAATTTGGCCAGAATCTATAGCACCGTTCAAAATTCATTTGCTTGCTTTGGGTGATGACGAAACTGTATTACAAGAAGCCGAAAAAGTTTATGAAAATTTATTAAAAAATGATATTCAAGTTTTATTTGATGATAGAGCTGGGATCTCTCCAGGAGAAAAATTTGCCGATTCTGACCTCTTAGGTATTCCTTATCGAGCAGTAGTGTCTACGCGTAGCATGAAAGAAGAAGGGGGTATCGAAATAAAAAAACGCACAGAAGAAAAAGGCAAAATTATTTCACTGAATGAACTTTTATTATTGCAAAAGCCTAAAGCCTAGTGCTTGTATTTTTTTATGTTGGAAAAAATTTACAAATTAATTTCAAATGACATCGGCATAGACCTTGGTACTTCGAATACTCTGGTGTACTTGAAGGGTCATGGCATCGTGATCAACGAACCTTCGGTAGTGGCGGTCAATATCAAGACCAATCAGATCCTGGCTGTCGGCACAAAGGCCAAAGAGATGCTTGGGCGCACTCCGGGCCACATCAAGGCTATCCGTCCGCTATCCGACGGAGTCATATCGGATTTCGAAGTGACTGAAGAGATGCTTTCTTACCTCATCAATAAGGCTAACAAGATGTCTAAGAAATTGGCACGTCCGAGAGTGTTGATCGGAGTGCCGACTGGCACGACAAATGTGGAGACGCGCGCGGTGTATGATGCAGCTCGTTCGGCAGGCGCGAGGGAAGTTTTCTTGGTGGAAGAGCCTATGGCCGCCGCTATCGGAGTCAGGCTTCCGATCAAAGATCCAGTCGGTTCGATGATCATAGACATCGGGGGAGGAACTACCGACATAGCAGTCATTTCTTTGGGTGGAGTAGTGAAATCCAAAAACCTAAAGATTGCCGGCGACAAGCTGAACAACGACATCATCACTTTTGTGCGCGATGAGTTCAAAATATTGATCGGCGAGAGGACTGCCGAAATGATCAAGATCGCAATCGGCTCTGTCAATCCTGGCGAATATATGGAAACAGAAGTTCATGGGCGCGATATTTTGACCGGCATGCCCCGAGCTGCTGTGGTGACCGATTCTGATATCCGTGAAGCGCTAGCGCCATCTATCCGGGAATTGATCGAGGGAGTGAAAGATATGCTAGAAACGACACCGCCGGAGATCTTGTCTGACATAATGCACCGAGGTATCACTCTCTCAGGCGGCGGCGCTCTCATATCTGGGCTCGATCAATATTTACAGCGAACTCTAAAAATTCCGGTATATGTAGTAGAAGATCCACTGTCATCAGTGGCGAGAGGTACCGGAGTAATACTGGACGATATGGAGCTTTACAAAGAGGTTTTGATTGGAAACCAAGATGAGTTACCTCCTAGATAGAAAAATGCAAAAAAAAACATTTATGCGGATTGCGATGGGGGCTACTGTTTTACTTATTCTATTTTTTTTCCGGTCAAGCATTGGGAGCGTCTTTTCTGCATTGAGCCATACTGTTTTTCGGCCGGTATTTATTGTTGGAAATAACATCGGAGGAAAATTCGGTAGCCTCGGTGCCTACTTTGTCTCCAAAAATTCTCTTTACTCGGAAAACCAGGATCTGAAAACAAAATTAGCTGAAAATAGTGCTCGCATGGTAAATTATGATTCTGTTTTGGCCGAAAATGCCAGCTTGAAAGAAATTCTGGGTAGAAAAAATGAAGCAACTCCGATGATATTGGCCGCTATTTTAGCCAAGCCGAACAAAAGCCCTTACGATACTTTGGTTATCGACGCGGGAGAAAAACAAGGATTAGAGAAAGGGGATGTGGTTTTTGCTCTAGGAAATGTGCCGATCGGGCATGTAGATAGTGTTTACGTAAATACTTCGAAAGTGATTCTTTTTTCTAACAGCGGGGAGAAGACCCAGGTGGTGATGGGAGGTGAGCTCGATCGGCCTTTGGGGACAGGCGAGAATGTTTTTCTTGAAGCCGTCGGGCGCGGAGGAGGAAATTTTGAAATAATCTTACCGAGAGACTTCACTCCCGTAAAAGGCGATGAAGTGGTCTTGCCCGGTATAACTCCTTATGTCCTCGGCATTGTCGAAACAATTATTTCCGATCCGCGCGATCCTTTTATCAAGGCCTTGCTGGTCAGTCCGGTAAATATACAAGAGCTCCAGTTTGTGGAGGTAAAGATATGACCTCTCCCCAACCCCTCTCCTTGTCAAGGAGAGGGGCGAAGGGGTGAGGTGGATTTATGCAATTCAAAATTGAGAAAAAACTCGATAATTCTCTGGGAAGAGTGGGGATTTTGAAAACCCCACACGGAGATATTTTGACTCCAGCTTTTGTGGCGGTGGGTACTAAGGCAACTGTTAAATCTTTAAATCCAGAGCAGGTGAAAGATGTTGGCGTGCAAGTGGTGCTCGGGAATACTTATCATCTTTATTTACAACCAGGGGATGAAATTGTGAGGGATGCAGGGGGTATAGGTAAATTTATGAATTGGCAGGGACCTACGATGACGGATTCTGGTGGTTTTCAAGTTTTTTCTTTAGGAGCTGCTTATGGCAAAGACATTTCAAAGATAGTAAAAACCATTGATCCATCACTTCTTATTCCAGAGCGTTTTGATGACAGTGATGCGCCTCGTCTAGCGAAAATCGGACAAGATGGAGTTTCTTTTAAGTCGCATTTGGATGGTTCTATACATTACATTACTCCAGAGAAATCAATCCAGATTCAACACAACTTGGGTGCAGATATTATTTTTGCATTTGATGAATGCACAAGTCCTACCGAAGACCTCAAATATCAAAAAGAAGCGCTGGAGCGCACTCACAGGTGGGCGGAGAGAAGTTTGGAAGAACACAAAAGATTATGTGAAGCAGAATCTTCCTTTTTGGGGTCGCAATTTTCCTCCTGGAAAATTAGCTCAGTCCTCGGGCCGGCCGCCCTGCGGAGTCCCCAAAAAGAAAATTCTGCTTCACTTTCTTGCCCAGCTTTGTTTGGCATCGTGCAAGGTGGACGAGATGAAAATTTAAGAAAAAAATCTGCAAAATTTATCGGAAGTTTAGAGCTTGCCCGAACCGACGGTAGTCGGGGCGGGTTTGATGGTTTTGGGATAGGCGGAAGTTTCGCAAAAGAAGACATGTCTACAGCAGTGAAGTGGGTGAACGAAATTCTCCCAGAAGAAAAGCCTAGACATCTACTTGGCATCGGCGAACCAGAAGATCTTTTTATGGGAGTAGAAAACGGGGTGGATCTTTTTGATTGCGTAGCTCCTACACGACTTGGAAGAAATGGCACAATTTATACAAAATCTGGAAAAATAATTATTATGAATAAACAATTTCGCGATGACTTTTCTCGGATTGAGGAAGATTGTGAATGCTACACATGTAAAAATTACACAAGAAGCTACATAGCGCACCTCTTTCACGGGAAAGAAATGCTTGCCGGAACTCTTGCTTCTATACACAATCTGTATTTCATTGTCAATTTAGTAAAAAAAATAAGGCAATCCATTTTAGATGACAATTTTTTTGAATATAAAAAAGAGTTTTTGAAGAAATATCTTGAACATTAAAGAAAAAGCACTATAATAGAGTTTTCCCCACATTTCTTACCCTTTTCATGCTACAATACAAGGGTAATGCCAAACATCCTTGACCTAAGAAAAAAGGAAATACAAATAGTAGAAAAGATAGTACTCAAGAAGAGATTATGGTACATAGAAACATTAAAAATGCTAGGTGTTTTAGCCATTACCATCAGTGTCACCTGGGCTTTTTCTAACGCCTCTCTATTCACTGAAGAAACAGATGAAACACCTGCTCCTCTCAAGCAAAGAATTCCTAAATTCAGTGCTATTGGCATCGTCTCTCTCATAACAGATGATACTATTTCACTTTCTGACGCTCACGGTACAAAAAGTGAAGATACCACCTTCACTTTTGACACTTCTTCTATTTCTAAAATAGAAACCAAGAGTTACGATCCACTTTCTCTCTCTGATATTTTAGTTGGAGACAAGGTCATTACTCAAGGAACCATTGAAGATGAAAACATCATCATCACTAGAATCATTTCTTTTGGTGTGGTTGAAACTCCTCCACCAGTTCCCGAAGTTATTCCTGAAATAATTCTTGAAGTTGTGGAAGAAATTATAGATGGAAGTGTTCTGGGTGTTGAGGACGAAGCACCAGCAGAAGGAACTGAAATCGAACCTTCACCTGAAGAAATTCCTACAGTTGAAGAACCAGTCGTAGAACCCGAAGTTATTCCTGAAACTCCACTTGATACGGAGACTCCTCCAGAAGAAGTTGAACCAACACCTGAAGCAACTATTCCCGAAGAAGAACCAATAGTTGAAGAAGAACTTGTAGACGAACCAGAGCCAGAGGCTGATCAGCCTTCGGCTGAAGAACCAGTCATTGAGCCCCTTCCTGAAGCCATTTTGCCAGAAGAATTACCTCCAACAGAATAATGAAAATGAAATTTTCACAAAACATTCTTCGCACATTAATCCTAGGAATAATTTTAATTACTCCATTCTTTTTTGCGTCACCTGTTTTTGCGGATGTGCTCGATCCAGGCACCATCAATACTTGCGGAGAGATTGAAGCTCTCGGTACCTATACCCTAGGAGAGAACATCGGAGACGGTGAAGGCACCGAAGTCGCTCTAGACCCTCTCGGTCCGACTGACACTTGTATTACTGTGAACTATGCTGTTAATGATGTAGACATAGCCAACAATGGATTCACTATCACCGGTCTTGTAAGTTTTTCCGATGGGGCTTCTAACAGTGACAGCTTTACCGGAAATGCGGTGTTTAATGGAGCAAGTCTTCATGAAAACGGTACTATCACCGGTGATGTTACTTTCAACGACACCAGCTACAATGATACCGCTTTCATCATCGGTACTGCTACATTCAATGGTGTCGGTACAAATAACCAAGGTACTGTTACAGGTAATGCGATCTTTAATACAGGAGCTCAAGATTATGATACTGTGACGGGTCAAGCCAAATACACCTACGCTACTGGTGGAGTAATTACTCTTCCTAGTGGGGCGACATGGGCTGACTTTACCGAAGGTTCAACTGTTGGTAATGATGACCAGCCTTTCGATGAGTGGATATTTGAAAGCGGTAGTGGCAATGGCAGTACTACAACCCTTGTTGGGACAGCGACATTTAATGGTGATAGTGTTAACAATGAAGGTGCTATAGTCTCAGGTGTTGCTACTTTCAACGACACGAGCTACAACGTTGGTACCGTTGAAGGAGAAGCCAATTTCTACGACAGCAGTACAAACGGACTAGAGGATCCTGCAACAGACGGTATCGTGAATGACATTGCTACTTTTTATGGCGATTTGTCTGAAAATTTTGGAACGTTAAATAGTGGGGGCTATCGCCATTACACTTCGACTATCACCCCCGCTCGCGATCTCTCCAGCTGGAATGTTACTGTGGATGGCGCGAGCGTGGTGCTTACTCTGACTCCGGGGAATCTTGACCAATACACCGATATTTATACAATCAACGGCGGTTCAGTCGCGCCCCTTGGCACAGACTGTTCATCCTCACTCATTGGTGGGGGTGTAGTATACGAACTTACAGGCAACGTCACTGGAGATTGTACGATTAATAATCCTGGTCCAGACTATAACAATGTTAATTCACTAGTATTAGATGGCGCTGACTTTACTGTTGACGGGGATGTTTTGAGTTCTTATGAAGAGACGGGTCAGGGCAGTATGATAACTCTTAGAGATATAACGGTGACTGG
>MFUZ01000003.1 GCA_001785865.1 Candidatus Nomurabacteria bacterium RIFCSPLOWO2_01_FULL_41_18
ACTGTCCAAGGCAAGAGCTTGTTCCAAGATACAATTCAGATAGCTGGAGGGACGCCAGGTGTAGGGAAAGTTTTGACCGCAACTGATTCGAGTGGGAATGCGACGTGGCGAGCAGGTATTAAGTTTATAACTCCAACCGTAAATATTGCAACGAATACTGCTAATACTTGGCATACTGTCACTGTTTCCACATACGATATTCCGTCAACCTCCAAGGCCGTGATACTGCAATCAAAAGTATATTCAGATGACGGGTCTCAAGAGGTGTACGTGTCTGTTGATAGTTCAATAACTGCCGCTCCTACTTTAACGAATTCTTATCTACTTAATTTTAATTCGATAGAAGATGTGGGATTTAATCAGGGTACCTTTCCGCTTGATAATGGCGTTTTCAAATACCGTACAAATCGAGTGCTTGACACTTTTGACTTGAGGATTATTGGTTATATCGAGTAAATTAATATGAAAACATATTTCTTAAAAATTTTTTTTGCTCTGACTTTTTTCCTCCTGCCTTTTGTCGCTTCCGCGGGGATTGACCATGCTCTCTCTGGTTGGGCATGGAGCGACAACATCGGCTGGGTCAGCTTCAATTCGACTAATTGCGATACGGATAACAATGGGAAAAAAGACATCGGTTGCGGGGGGGATAATACGACTGGTTCTGTAATAAATTATGGCGTAGACAAAGGTGATCAATATGGTTATTTGTGTGGCAATGCTAGCTGTTCTATTCCGGGTTATGCTTGGTCAGACAATATTGGCTGGATACAATTCGGCAATTTGGGTGGGTTTCCATCTGGTAATAATACTGTACCTCAAAATGCCCAAGTAGAAGAGGGAGTCTTGCGCGGTTGGGCCAAAGCATTGTCTGCTGATGGCAACGGCTGGGATGGCTGGATTTCTCTTGGTGGAACATGGACAGATCCAGCAACTTCAGCTTCAGGTCCGTACAGCATTACCTTAGATGCGAATACTAATCCTTTTTGCGTGTCTGAAAATTGTCCTGGTCATGATTTTGCTTGGGGTTCGGATGTTGTTGGCTGGGTTAATTGGGGCGGAGTGAGGCTGGGTCCGGCTGTGCCTCCTGCAGGAGTCTGCTCTGTGAATATTGATTTAGATACAGAATATAATCCGGGGGAGACAATCACTGTCAATTGGACGGCTCGAGATGAAAATGATGAAAATACTGGCACTGATTGGATTGGGATAATAGATCCAGATTATCCCGAAGATACATACAGTGATAGTGCTGGTGATGACATATATTGGGATTATGTTTCAGAAGCTTCGACACCCATAGAACTTCTAGCTCCTCAAAATCTTGGATCATACGAAATTAGATATTTGCAGGATGATGGGTTCACGCAGTGTGGTAACGGTGCTGGCTTTACTGTAGTAGATCCTGTTGAACCACCTATTAGTTTTACAGTCACACCAATAATTGCCGGAACAGGAACTGGTTCTATTAACCCAAACTCTCCTCAGACAGTAAGTCTAAATGGCACTCAGTCTTTTACTGTGGCGCCAGCGACAGGCCACACCGTCTCCACTTCAGGCTGTGGAGGCAGTCCGACCACTTCTCAAAATGGTAGTTACACGTATACTACAGGTAATATAACTCAAAATTGTACAGTCACTGCAACATTTACTCCGCCACCTGGTGGTGGCGCCCCAATTCCCGGCCAATGTTCAGTACCAGCACTTCACTACAATTGTCTTTCCATAGTTGAAGGTGGTTCAGGTGTCCCTAGTCCAGAGGATACCCAAGAAAGCGGACCTTCTAATTGGACATGGATCTGTCCTGGGCTAAATGATGGTGCAGATAGTCCAACATGCTACGAAAACAAAACCCCGATTATCATAGAGCCTAGATAAATTGAACAAAAAATCCCCGCTTACACATTTGCGGGGATTTTTTGTTATAATAAGAGGATGCAAATCGACGAGGCGCAGCTCAAGAAATATATTTTAGAATCAGGACTTGTTTCTAAGACAGATTTTGCTTTGGCGGTAGAGTTGGCCGACGTCAAAAAACAAAAGCTCGGAAATATTTTGCTTTCTCAGGGGAAAATTTCAGAAACCGATCTCAAGCGAATGGAAGCTTTTGTGCTCGGCATACCCTTTATCAGTTTGACGAATCACAAAGTTGATTTTTCCGTGCTTTCTCTCATTCCGGAACCGATTGCCCGCAATTATAATATCGTGGCTTATACCAAAACCGATCAGGGGCTCGAAGTGGCGATGCTCGACGTGGAAGACCTGCCGGTCATCGATTTCATCAAGAAGCGTTCCGGACTCAAGATCCTGCCTCGACTAACCGATACTTCTTCCATCAAGTCTGTATTGGTGCAGTACAGGCAAAGTTTGAAAGCCGAATTTCAAAATATTATCCAAAAGGAGTCCTCTACTTTCAAGAGCACATATGGGGAGGGCGATAAAGTGGCCGAAAAGTCCGAGTCCGAGCTGAAGGATCTCGCGGAAGATCTGCCGGTCATAAAAATTGTCGATTCACTCATCTTTCATGCGATCCTACAGAATGCTTCCGACATCCATATTGAGCCGGGAGAGAAAGAATTGACGGTGCGTTATCGCATAGACGGCCTTCTGCATGATGCGATGGTCCTCGATAAAAATGCCGGAGCAGGGATCACGGCGCGCATCAAAGTGCTGGCCAATCTGAAATTGGATGAAAAAAGATTGCCTCAAGACGGAAGGTTTAAAAAGGATCAGGATGGAGAAAAAATTTCTTTTCGTGTTTCCACTTTGCCGACTTTTTTTGGGGAAAAAACCGTGATGAGAATCTTGAAAGAAAATACGCATGGATATACTCTCGAGACTCTCGGCTTCCACGGAGAAGGGCTCGAGCGGATCCATGCGTCCCTCAAACAAAAAACCGGAATGGTGCTCGCCACAGGGCCGACAGGTTCAGGAAAAACCACAACCCTATACACTATGCTCGATATCTTGAACAAGCCGGAAGTCAACATTTCCACGGTGGAAGATCCAATCGAATATCAGATGCCTCGGGTAAACCAGACCCAGGTCAAGCCTGAAATCGGTCTATCGTTTGCAAACGGGCTCCGGTCGCTCCTGCGTCAAGATCCAGACATAGTGATGGTGGGAGAGATCCGCGACAGAGAGACAGCCGGGCTTGCGGTCAACGCTTCCCTCACGGGACACCTGGTCCTTTCGACTATCCATACCAACAGTGCCGCTGGGGCGATACCGCGTCTCATAGATATGGGTGTAGAGCCGTTCCTTATTACTGCCACTGTAAAGACAATCATCGCGCAGAGATTGGTCCGCAGACTCACTCCAAACAAAGAAAAGTATTTTTTATCGGATGCCGAGATTAAAAATCTGGCAAAAATTGTCGATTTAGACAGGGTGCTGGCATTTCTGAAAACAGAAAACATTGTTGGCGCCAAAGACACTTGGGAAAAAATTGCTTTTTATAAAGCAGTCAGGATCAGTGAGTTCGAAGACGGTTATGCGGGTCGGGTCGGGATGCATGAAGCTTTAAAAATGACTGGCTCTATTAAGGAGATGATCATCAGTGGGAAGTCTCAAGATGAGATCGAAATGCAGGCAAAAAAGGAGGGGATGATGACGATGCTGGAGGATGGAGTCTTTCAGGCGGTGCTTGGCGTAACTTCTCTAGAAGAAGTGTTTCGGGTGGTTTCGGAATAAAACAAATAATTAGATGCTTTTTTCTTATCGAGCAAAATCAAAAGAAGGAGAGATCGTGGAAGGTGTCCAAGATGCCGAGGATCGTTTTGTTCTTGCCCACGAACTGCGTTCCCATGGCAGTATACCTTTATCGATCCAGCAGCAAGGCGCAAGCTTAAGCGACAGAATGTCGGGGCTTACAAATATTTTGTCGAGGATCAGCGTAAATGAGCAAATTATTCTGACAAAAAATCTGAGCGGAATGCTGAAAGCCGGATTGTCGCTCTCTCGGGCCTTGTCCGTTTTAAAAAAACAGACCAAAAATCAGAGACTTGATAAAATCTTAACCTCCATTTCAGACGATATTAATGGAGGCGGGACTTTGTCTTCTGGACTTGCCAAATTTCCTGATGTTTTCTCCAAACTTTTTGTATCTATGGCCAAGGCTGGAGAGGAATCGGGCAGCCTGGCTGGGGCCTTGTCTGATATCGGAGTAAATCTCGAGAAGTCGCATACTCTGACCAAAAAAATAAGGGGGGCGCTTATTTATCCCGGAGTTATTGTGTCGGCGATGATCGTGATCGGAGTGCTCATGTTCGCTTTTGTCGTGCCTACGCTTGCGAGCACTTTCAAAGAGCTAGGAGTTGACCTACCTACTTCCACTCGCATTCTTGTTTTCTTTGGAAATTTCTTCTCTAATAATTTAATATTGACCTTTGTGCTGATCATCGGTGGGATTGCCGGACTGTTTTTTCTCTTCAGAGCCCAATTTATGGCCAGATATATCGATTACCTCGTAGTCAGACTGCCCTTAGTGGGAAATTTGGCAAAGGAATTGAATACCGCCCGCACTGCCCGCACGATGTCATCGCTATTATTATCCGGAGTTTCCATTACTCGGGCTGTGGAGATCACTAAAGACGTGGTGCAAAATATTTATTACAAAAAAGTTCTAGACGAAGCAATGACTGCGGTACAAAAGGGGTTCTCTTTCTCTAAAGTTTTTGAGGAGAACAATCATTTGTACCCGATCATGATGTCAGAGATGATAGCCGTAGGAGAAGAAACCGGAAAATTGTCGGACATGCTGCTCGAAATCGCTTTGTTTTATGAAAGTGAAATCGAAAATAAGACAAAAAACATTTCGACGATCATCGAGCCAATCCTCATGATCGTGATCGGAGTTGGAGTCGGTTTTTTTGCCATTTCCATGATTTCGCCGCTTTATTCGATTCTGGGAAGTATAAGCTAAACATGAAAGAAAATTACACAAATAAAAAAGCCTGCTCGCCCTCCCGATTTGTCGGGAGCAGGCGGGGAATAACTGTTGTAGAACTATTGATCGTAGTTGTCGTGCTCGGTGTTATTTTTTCGATCGCTTTGCCGCAATTTTCAAAAATAAGGGAACGTCAAGTATTGAAAAGCGCAGTGGGAGAAATTCTCTCCAGCCTGACCCAAGCCCAATCACAGACCTTGGCCTCGGTCGATTCTTCTTCCTATGGAGTGCATTTGGAGTCCGATAAAGTTATAATTTTCAAAGGAACGGTTTTTTCTGCTAACGATACGAATAATAAGACAGTCAGTCTGGTCACCCCGGCAAGCATCACCGACGTCACCGTGGATGGGGTGAGTGGAACTTCGGGCGATATTTATTTCAACCGGCTTACTGGAGTCCCGAGTGATACTGGCGCCGTGACTGTGTCTACCGGTTCTTATTCTAAAATCATCACAATTTTTGCGACTGGTGGGGTGGGCGTAAATTAAAACTAATCAATGAAAAAAAATTCTAAAATTAGAGGGTTCATGGTAGTGGAAGTTCTGGTAGCAGTCTCTATCATTACTGTTTCGATCTTGGCGGCAATGGCCGTAGCCCAAAGATCAGTGCATGTCTCGAGGCAGGCTTTTCATTCCGCGCAGTCGGCGTTCTTACTCGAAGAAGGGGCGGAGGTTCTTCGGGTAATGCGCGACAATTCTTGGGCCAATATATCCTCGCTTGATTCCGGTACCGATTATTATCTGAATTTTTCCGGAAACACTTGGACATTGTCGGAGACATCCAGTATGGTCGGTATTTTTACCCGTACTATCAACATATCGAGTGTGAACCGGGACAGCAATCAGGATATATCCTCATCAGGCACAGATGATCCGCAGGCGAAATTGGTCACGGTGATTGTCTCTTGGCCGGAAGGAGGCGCGACCGTCAATAAAACTTTACAATTTTATATTTTCGATATTTTTTCCTGACCCATTCGATAAAAACAGAGGGTCATGGTGAGCGAAGTCGAACCATAATAAAATGAAAAAAATTTCTTACAAAAATAAAAAGAATCATGGATATACTCTCTTGGAGCTTCTCTTTTACATATCTTTTTTCTCGATGCTGTCGCTTGTAACGATAAACGCCATGGTCATAATGACGAAGTCCCTCCGGGAGGCATCTATCCAAGCCGAATTTTTGCAGAGCGGGTCTGTTATGGAAAGAATATCTAGGGAAATAAGACAAGCCTACGAGATAGATGCGACGAGTACGGAAACTGATCTCAAATTGAAGACCAAAGACAGTGCGGGCACGGACAAGACCATCGAATTTAAATTTGTCAGCCCGAATATACAGCTTTGGGAGGCGGGCAGCAATTCCGGCAATCTGAATCCACCAAATATAAGCGTGACTGGTCTCAATTTCACGCAAATAAGTACCACGAACGGAGAAGCGGTAAAAGTAGTTTTATCAGTTCGTTCCAACAACGATAGCGCAGCTCGGGAGCAATATTTTTACAACACCATCGGGTTGAGGGGTAGTTACTAAATAATTGTAAAGTTCAAAGTTATAAAGTAAAAATGAAAAAAATAGAAAAGAGAAAAATTAATAATCAGTCTGGTGCAGCGATGCTCGTCGTGGTTGTCTTCTTTCTTTTTATTGCCCTCGCGATTATCTCTGGCTTGGTGGGTCCGACGGTGCGCGAATTTAAAATTGCGAATGATCTGGTGAAATCCCGGCAAAGTTTTTTCTTATCAGAATCAGCAGCTGAAGATGCATATTTCCGCTTGAAGACTAATAAGGCCATAGGTTCGACCAATACCATCACTCTGGGAGCAGATTCCGCTACGGCGACCATTACGGATTCCGGTTACAATGAAAAAACTATTTCATCTCTCGGAGATGTTTCCTTGAGGCAACGCAAGAACGAGTTGGTGCTGAGTACCGGCGCAGGAATATCTTTCAGTTATGGTGTGCAGTCAGGCACAGGCGGTTTTACAATGGCGAATAATTCGGTCGTTAATGGTAGTGTTTATTCAAATGGGAATATTACGGGATCGGGATCAATTACTGGCACTGCGGTGTCTGCTAACTCTTCAGCATTGATAGCAGACCAAGTAAATGGTTCCGGTGTGCCTGCGTACGATGTTGTTTTTGGAAATGCAAATGCTACGCAGGATTTTGCGCAAGGTTTTAAAGTAAGCACTACGTCTGTCATAAACAGAGTCGAACTTTATATTAAAAAAGTCAGCACTCCAGGAAATTTGACTGTTCGGATAGTGTCAAATTCTGGTAGCAGTCCAGGAACTACCACACTTGCATCCGGGTCTCTTTCCGCAGCTCTTGTGTCTAGTAGTTATGGCTGGGTGAGTATACCGATTTCCCCCAACGTTGAATTAACAGCCGGCACGACTTACTGGATTGTGATAGATGGTTCAACAAACTCTTCACGTTATTATGTGATCGGGGCGAACAATGGTGGATATTCGAATGGAACCAGTAAAATTGGTCAATACTCGAACACCTGGAACAATCCTAGCCCCTCCGGCCTCGACGGCTTTTTCAAGATTTATTTTGGTGGATTGACTGGGCTTATAAGCGGTATAAACATCGGTTCAGGTGGCGTAGGCAACGCTTATGCCCATACGGTTAATAATTCAGTTATCGCCGGCACCAACTATTGCCAGACCGGAAGCGGTAATAATAAATTTTGCGATACATCGCTTTCAGATCCAGTCCAGGTTGCTATGCCTATTTCCGACCAGAACATTTTAGATTGGAAGGATGAAGCGATGGCGGGCGGGATTTATTCCGGAAACTATGTAATCAGTAATAGTTCGGCGTCTTTAGGCCCAAAAAAAATTACAGGCAATCTTTCTATAACCAATAATGCTCAGCTTACCGTGACTGGGACCCTCTGGGTACAGGGCAACGTAGACATCAGTAACAACGCTACTGTACAGCTCTCGCCGAGTTACAATACCTCTGAGGGTGTAATTGTGGCGGACGGCACTGTTAATATAGGAAATAATTCAGTCTTTAGTGGCTCTGGGTCTGTCGGTAGTTACTTGATGGTGCTTTCGACTTCCAGTTCAACTTCGGCAATAACATTGTCAAACAATGGAGGGGCGGTCATATTGTATGCCGCGAATGGTACAATTAATCTTGCCAACAATGCTGGGGCTAAATCTTTAAATGGGAAGCGAATAAATTTAAATAACAACGCCGTGGTAATATACGATAGTGGTCTAGTTAACTCTAATTTTGTGAATGGTCCTTCCGGAGGATGGGGTATACAATCCTGGAAGGAAGTAGAATAAAACCATGGCTAAAAAAATAATTATTGGAAATTGGAAAATGAATCCGGTGTCCTCGAAGGACGCCGAAAAACTTTTTATCTCCATCGTAAAATTCCTAAATCGGAAGACGAGAACAGAAGTGGTGATCTGCCCACCATTTTTATATTTGGAAAATTTGAAATCATCCAGCCGAACCAAGAAAATATCTCTCGGGGCGCAAGATGCCTTCTGGGCAGAAATAGGCGCATTTACTGGTGAAGTTTCCCCGGACATGCTTTACAATTTTAGTGCGAGATATGTCATCCTCGGGCATTCTGAAAGGCGGACTTTAGGAGAAACAAATGAAACGGTAAATAAAAAAATCAAGGCAGCTCTCTCGGCAGGGCTCATACCGGTATTGTGCGTCGGCGAGAGTGTGCGGGATGAAAGCCACGACTATTTTGATCTGGTCAAAACACAACTAGGAGAATGTCTCTCTGGGGTCAAGAAAACTTCAGTCGCTAAGATCATTATCGCCTATGAGCCAGTCTGGGCGATCTCGAGCACCATCAATCGCAAAGACGCTACTTCCGCGGACTGCCTCGAAATGATTATTTTTATCCGCAAAATTCTCTCCGACAAATTCGGTTCGGAATCAAAAAAGATGAGAATAATATACGGAGGTTCGGCCAATGAAAAAGATGCGGAAGACTTCTTGAGAAATGGCGGTGTGGACGGGCTTCTTGTCGGCCGGGCTAGTTTAGACGCCAAAAAATTCATAGAAATTGTAAAAATATGCGAAGCATTAAACAAATAAAAAATATCAAAGGCAGTAGGGTGCTTCTCCGAGTAGACTTCAATGTGCCCATTAAAGACGGCAAGGTAGAAGATGATTTCAGAATAAAAAAAGCATTACCGACAATTGAATTTTTACAAAAAGAGAAAGCAAAGATAGTTTTGATTACACATCTAGGGAGGGGGGAGGAATCACTAAAAGTTGTGGCTGAGGCTCTAAATAAATATATTAAAATAAAATTTGTACCTGATATTGTAGGCAACGAAGCGCAAAAAGCAATTGGGGATATGAAAGATGGGGAAATAATAATGCTTGAAAATTTGAGGAATGAAAAAGGAGAACAAGAATGTAGTAAAGTTTTTGCCCTAGAGTTATCAAAGTTTGCCAATATCTATGTAAATGAAGCCTTTCCTGTTTCACATAGGGAAGATGCATCCATTGTTTTACTGCCGAAAATTCTACCCAGTTATGCTGGTTTTCAGCTAGAAAAAGAGGTAGAAAGTTTGTCTCATGCTTTTCTAAACACCAAACATCCTTTTTTGTTTATTTTAGGAGGCGCAAAATTTTCTACTAAAATGCCCTTAATTCAAAAATATTTAAAATTAGCAGACCATGTTTTTATCGGTGGAGCTTTAGCAAACGACTTTCTAAAAGCCAAAGGCTACGAAGTGGGGAAGTCTCTCATTGATGATGCGAACTATGACATTACTGAAGAATTAAAAAATAAGAAATTAATTTTACCAGTAGATGCTGTGGTTAAATCTGGAGATAAATTGGTAAATAAAAAGATAGATGAAGTGGGCAAACACGAAATAATTTTAGATGTTGGCAGTGAGACGACAAAAAATCTGGCATCAATAATAAAAGATTCAAAATTTATTTTATGGAATGGACCACTTGGAAAATATGAAGCTGGAGGTGGAGGTGCTACCAAAGAAATATTAAAATTAGTCGCAGATTCCAAAGCCGAAAGCATTATAGGCGGGGGAGATCTCGTGTCTGTTCTATCTTCCCTAAAAGCTAATAGCTATAAGCAAAAAGCTAATCTATTTGTCTCCACAGGAGGCGGAGCAACATTGGATTTTCTAGCCAACGGCACGCTTCCAGGCATCAAAGCGCTTGAGTGATTTTTAGCCTTTATTTATAAGGTTTTTAAGAAATATTGACAAAAATCCCGAATGGGTGTATAATGTAGAGATATACCGTTCTTTAAAAATTGCGAGAATTCGCCCCAGCGGAAAGTAGCTTGATTAATAGGCTATTCTTCGCTGTGGCGAAGAGTCCAGCAAACAAAAACCGTCTGCTGTCGTAAGACATCGGACAAAAACGAAAGGGTTGTTATGACGGCAACAGCTGTTACCAACGATCAAAAACAGAAACCAACACCGGAACAAGTTGATACCTACGCACGGCGCGAAAGTGAACTGCGCCAAAGGTACCTCAGGGGAATCCTCGACATTGGTGGCGTGCTCGCTCTGCTTCAACAGGCACTCGAGCTTGTGAAGAGCTTTATCAACTGTAACGGTCAACTGGAAATTCCCAGTTGGGCGGACCGGGATAACCCGGTCATCCAGCATGTACCGTGTGGTATGGTTGATCCCGAGCGACTCACCACAGTCAGTGTCTTTGAGGAGAAAGAAAGTATTCTCGACGGCGAGGAGTTTCTCGCTCGGGCACAGAAACTGGACTCAATGAACGCCTGTGCGTTCGACTTCTACTCGAAACCCGAGAACTGGAAGTACCTTCCGAAGGATGCCGAAATCATCGTCTTTCCAAAAACGGTTTTCCGCGGCTCGCACGGCAACCGCTTTGTGGGGTATCTCTGCCGCGTCGGTTCGAAGTGGTACCGGGACTTCCACTGCCTCAGCAGCAGGTTCGATCGCAGCTTTCGGGTGGCCGTGCTCGCAAGTACTCAGGATTCTGAAACTAAGCTCTCTTGAGCCTCTGGTTTTAGCCCTGCATTCGTTTTTGTTTCTCATCACACATCCGCATGCGTTACTTCGGTAACACATGCGGTTTGTCTTTTTAATTTAAATTGTATATCGCAAGAACAATTCTTGTGAGCGGTATCAAAGCGCTTGAGTGATTTTTAGAGCTACTTCTTCTGATTTTCCTTTCTCGTATTTTTTAGTTGATGAATCATGTATATCATCCGATAGTTTTCTTGGCTTCAAATGTATATGGAAATGCGGAACATCTTTTCCAACTACAGAAAGTTGTACGTAATCGGATTTCATCCCATTTTTTATTGCTAGCATTATCCTTTTCGCTAATTTAAAGATTTCGGATATTAGTGAATCATTTGCTTCATGCATCCATATAATATGTTTTTTTGGGACAATTAAAGTATGTCCATAAGAAACTGGGTTTATATCTAAAAAAGCCAAGAAATTTTCATCTTCATAAATTATATTTGCGGGTATTTCTTTTTTTACTATTTTACAAAAAATGCAGTCGCTCATAAGTATATTATAGCAAATTATGTTAAAATTTCATCTATGCAAAAATACGGTGAATTACTGCGAGAACTTTTAGAAAAACGAGGTATTACTGATGAAAATCAAGCTGAGATTTTTTTGAACCCAGACTACAGGCGAGATTTCCACGACCCTTTTTTAATGCGAGATATGGAAAAGGCTTGTGTAAGGTTGTATGAAGCTATAGATAATGAAGAAAAGATAGTTATTTATGCTGATTATGACTGTGATGGAATTCCGGGGGCGGTGATTTTAAATGATTTATTCAAATTAATAAATTATAAAAATTATGAGGTTTATATTCCACAAAGAAATTCTGAAGGGTATGGGCTTAATTTGGAAGCAATAAAACAATTTGCAGATTCAAATGTAAAACTTTTGATAACTATTGATCTGGGCATCACTGCAGTTGCTGAAATTGCACAGGCAGAGGTGGATGGCATCGATGTGATAATTACAGATCACCATTTACCCCAACCTGAATTACCGAAGGCATATGCGATTTTGAATCCCAAAGTAGATGGATACCCTGAAAAAATGCCCGCCCGAACGACTGTTCAGTCGGGCGGGCTCTGTGGGGCAGGAGTGATGTTTAAATTTGTGCAAGGGTTTCTAAAAAAATACGGCGAATTTTATAAAATTAGAAATGGCGCAGAAAAATGGATGCTGGACATGGCGGGTTTGGCGACACTTTCTGATATGGTGCCACTCACAGGAGAGAACAGAGCCATTGCGTATTATGGAATGAAAGTTTTCAAGAAATCTCCACGTCCAGGACTACAAAAACTTCTTGCAAAAATGAATATAGATCAAAAACATATTTCTGAAGACGATATAGGTTTTATGGTAACTCCCCGGCTCAATGCTGCATCTCGCATGGATGACCCGATGCGGGCATTTGAACTGCTTGCTACAGATGATGAGGGGGAGGCAGGAGTTCTCGCAGACCATTTGTCTAAAATAAATGACGAAAGAAAAAATATTGTTAAAGGAATAATGCGTGAGATAAATATTAAATTTGAGAAAAGAGGAAAAAATAATGATAAAGAAGTTATAGTGATAGGCAATCCAAATTGGAGAGTAGGTATCTTGGGGCTTGTGGCTGGAAAAATATCTGATGAATACAATAAGCCTGTTTTCGTATGGGGGAAAGATGAAAATGATTGTATCAAGGGCTCTTGTCGGAGTGATGGCTCTGTGTCTGTTGTAGAGCTTATGACTGAAACTCGTGAATTCTTTTTGGATTTTGGTGGTCACGAGCTGGCTGGAGGGTTTACTGTCCACAATGACAAAATTCATTTTTTAGAAGAAGCGTTGTCTGTAAATTTTAGGAAAATTACCACCACCGCTTCCAGCACCTCCCCCTTAACAAGGGGGAGGGGGGAGGGGGTCAGTTTTGATTTAAAACTTTCTCTTTCTGATATAAATATGAAAAATTGGCGTGAATTAGAGAAATTATCACCCTTTGGGTTGGGGAATCCAAAGCCCGTTTTTCTCTTTTCTGACGTTAAGATAGAAAATATTAAAAAGTTCGGTAAAAATGGTTCTGGTGAACATTTGGAAATTACTTTTTCTGATTCTGGTAAAGCCAGAGTGAAAGCTGTTTCTTTTTTCTCTGGCATAGACTCTTTTAAAAATAAGTTAGAACAGGGTTTGAATGCAAATTTACTTGCTACTTTTGACCTGTCTAGATTTAGAGGTAGAGAAGAGTTAAGATTAAGAATTGAGGATATTGTATGAAAAATGAAATTGTAAAAATCTATACAGATGGGGCAGCGAAAGGGAATCCGGGGAAAGCTGGTTGGGGGGCTGTTATTTTAATTCACCCCTACCCAGCCTCCCCCTTAATAAGGGGGAGGAGCAAGGAGGGGGTTCTGGAAATTGGCGGGGGAGTAGAACATGCTACGAATAATCAGATGGAATTAACTGCGCCGATAGAGGCATTGAAATATGTAAAAAAACACAACCTCTCCCAACCCTCTCCTGGACAGGAGAGGGCGAAGGGTGAGGTGGAAATTATTTCTGATTCCAAATATGTAATTTTGGGCATTACCGAGTGGATTTTTAATTGGCAAAAAAATAATTGGCGGAATGCGAATAAAAAACGAGTGTTAAATCGAGAACTTTGGGAAGAGTTATATAAACTCACTGAAGAGCTAAAGCCAAAATGGACTTACGTAAAAGGACACAATGAAGACAAATATAACGACCGTGCGGACCTCATAGCTACAAGCTTTGCAGAAGGAGAGCCAGTGGAACTTAAGAAATAAAATTTAAATGAAAGACCGAATTTTTTATGCAATGTGCTTTGGTTTTATTTTTGGAGTGCTTCTGCGCTCTTTTTTGTTTGTAAATTTATATTTTACGGTTTTAATTAGTATTTTGGCACTTGTGGTGATTCTGTTTTTTACTCTAGTATCTAAAAACAAATGGGGAATTGTTGCGGGCATTTTTATTCTAACATTTTCATTTGGAATTTTTAGATTTCACAAAGCTGATATTCCGGCACCCAATATTTTCGAATCACAAGTAGGTCAAAAAGTATCTTTCTCTGGAGAAATTATTGACGAACCGGACCAGAGAGAAAGTAATCAAAAATTGACTATTGAAACAAAAATAGGCGGAAAAGAAACTAAAATTTTAGCCGGTGTTGATTTTGGTGAAAATTTTAAATATGGAGACGCAATAAAATTCTCTGGAAAGTTACTGAAACCAGAGAATTTTGTTACAGATCAAGGCAAAGAGTTTGACTACATAAATTATTTACGAAAAGATGGAATCTATTACGTAATGAATTACGTAACTGTTGAAATATTCTCGCGAGATAATGGTAATTTTATAAAAAGCGCGCTGTTTTCTATAAAAGAAAAGTTTTTAGGAAAAATGAATTTAGTGGTTAGAAATCCTGAATCACTCCTCATGGGAGGGCTTATTTTAGGAGAAAAAGCTTCTTTTAGTCAAGAATTGAGAGAGAAATTTATAGATACCGGCACGATTCACATCGTTGCCTTGTCTGGTTATAACATTACGATTGTTGCTGAATGGATCATGAAATTGTTTACTCAAGTTCCTTTTGTGTCTAAAAATATAGGAATAAGTATGGGCATTTTCACTATTTTGCTTTTTGTTTTAATGACGGGAGGAAGCTCCACAGCTATCAGGGCAGGGATAATGGCGACTTTGGCACTTGTTGCTCGCGCGACTGGTAGAAACTATGATGTTGCGCGAGCTCTTATCTTGGCGGGTGTGTTTATGATTTTATTAAATCCATTTATTTTAGTATATGATGTTTCTTTTCAACTTTCTTTTATCGCGACTGTGGCAGTGATATTCCTAGCACCCAGAATTGAGAAATATTTTATGTGGGTAACAGATAAATTTAAATTGCGAGACATTATTTCAGTCACATGCGCTGCATATATTTTTGTTTTGCCTTTTATTTTATACAAAATGGGGAATTTGTCTTTAGTAGCGCTTCCGGCAAACATTCTCGTTTTACCATTTATACCTTTTACGATGATGCTTGGTTTTTTGACTGGTTTTGTAGGGCTTATTTGGTATGGTTTTGGTGTGCCTTTTGGGTTCATTTCATATTTATTTCTACATTACGAACTCAGTGTCATATCTTTTTTCTCACATTTACCTTTTGCATCGTTTTCTATCCCAAATTTCCCGCTTTGGATTACAATTTTAATTTACGTCTATTTTTTATATAAACTTTTTGGCAGAGATATAAAAAGTTTTTTTATCGAATCTGAATAAAACTTGTCGCAGGCGTATTTTTTAGAAAGCCTTGCGCAGTTGGGTAGACGAGCAGTTCGCTCGCAAAGCTTTGCGAGATAGATTGCTTTATAAAAAGTATGCCAAGAAAGAGTTTTATTTCGCCTTTTTGAAATTTTCTTCTATTATTTTCCAGTTTAGATTTTCAAAAAATACTTCTACGTACTTCTTTTTTTCTGAAGTCGGGTAATCATAAACAAAAGCATGTTCCCACATATCAATTCCCAAAATTAGAGTACAATCTTGAAGCTGTCCCAAATGCTGTTCATCCACCCAAGTAGAGAGGAGTCGCCCTTCTTTTCTATCATAGTAAAGCATTGCCCAGCCTATACCACGAGTCAAAGCTATAGCCTTAAAACGGTTAAGCCATAAATCAAAAGAACCCCATTCAGCAATAATTGCCTTTTTTAATTCACTACCGTCAACCTGAGGCTGAGCTCCTCCAGAAAGAGAATTGAAATAAATCTCATGATTTCGCATGCCATTATATTCAAAACCAAACCTTCTCTGAACTTCTCCTAGCGCGTATGCGTTTTTTTCAGCATCTTTTGAAAGTTCGTCAATTTTTTCTAGTATTAAATTAGAGTGTTTTACATAGCCCGCATAAAGTTTCAAATGTTCCTCAATATTTTTTGCTGATATTCCTTTTAATGTTCCTATATTAAATTTTAATTCTTCAAATTTTTTCATATATATTTATTAGTCGTTCAGACTCTGAGAGTCTTCAGACTCGAATGAGTTACTTGTTAATGTGTTAACATTATAACATGTTTCAACAATATAAAACATCTGGCAAAAAGTATGGACTGCTGATTTTCACCTCTCTTCTTTTGCTGGCGACTACTTTTCTTTTCTATCAAGATTTTCACAATTCTGGAAATAAGCTTACTTTTGCAATGTTAGATGTAGGTCAGGGTGACGCTCTTTTCATAGAGTCGCCGACCGGAACACAAATATTAATTGATGTAGGTCCGCCCAGAAAGATACTAAGTCAGCTTTCTCGGGTTATGTCTCCCTTCGATCGCACAATCGATGGCATTATTATTACTAATCCCGACACAGACCACATTGGCGGTTTTCTGGATGTTTTGAAGATATATAAGGTAGACCAAGTTTTTGAGCCGGGTACTTTGAATGACTCCAAAACATTTCAAAATGTTAAAACAGAGATAAAAAATAAAAAGATTTCTAACATTTTAGCAAAGAAGGGGATGCGGTTAGACATAGGCGGAGGGGCAGTGATTGATATCTTGTTTCCTGATAGAGATGTTTTCGATTGGTCTACAAATGATGGGTCTATCATCGCGAGGCTTACTTATGGCGAAACTTCTATAATGTTGACTGGTGATTCTACAAGCGTAACAGAGAAAATAGTTCTTGAAGGAAATTCTGAGACTACACTGGATAGCACTATTTTGAAAGTTGGACATCATGGGTCACGTACTTCCACCTCAGAAGCTTTTGTAAAAGCTGTTTCTCCAGAATATGCAGTTATTTCAAATGGTAAGGACAATAATTATGGTCATCCACATCCGGATACCCTAGATACCCTGACTTCTTTTGGCGCAAAAATCTTTAGAACAGACTTACTGGGTACCATAATCATGAAGTCTGATGGCAAAAATGAAGAGTTTTCATTTCGTAAGTAATTTGTTATATTATAAACATGCGAGATAAACTAGTAGAAAAATTGATAAAAGGGGAGGAAAAAAGGCAGAAAGAAGGTTTAGAATTAATTCCTTCTGAGAATTACGTCTCTGAAGATGTTTTGAGGGCGAATGGGTCGGTTTTTACTAACAAATATTCGGAAGGTTATCCTGGCAAGCGTTATTATGGAGGGCAAGAATTTACCGATAAAGTGGAAAGTCTGGCTATTGAGCGTGTTTGTAAACTTTTTAATTGTAAATTTGCAAATGTGCAACCACATTCTGGCGCTCCAGCAAACTTGGCTGTTTATGCTGCATTACTTCAACCAGGGGACACAGTCTTGGGGATGGATTTATCTCATGGAGGGCATCTGACTCATGGTCATCCGATGACTCTTCCTGCAAAGATTTATAAATTTGTCACATACAAAATGAAGAATCCGGAAACGGGAGAAATAGATTATGAAGACATGAGGAGAGTGGCTATAGCCAACAAACCCAAACTAATTATCGCTGGTTTTTCTGCTTATCCTCGTACACTAGACTACAAAAAATTCGTAGAAATTGCTCGCGAAGTAGGGGCTATCACTATGGCAGACATGGCTCATATTGCTGGACTTATCGCAGGAGGGGTACTTCGCAATCCGTTTGATGATGGTTTTGACATTATCACCTCTACGACTCACAAAACACTCCGCGGTCCACGGGGAGGAATAATTTTAACTCGTGAAAGTGAAGAAATTGCTACAAAAATAAATAAATCTATTTTCCCTGGGATTCAAGGTGGTCCGCATATGCATATAATTGCTGCGAAAGCCGTTGCTTTCGGTGAAGCAATGACTCCAAAATTCAAAAAATATGCGGGACAAGTTTTGAAAAATGCCAAAGCAATGGCAGAAGTTTTGCGAAAAAATAAAGTTAGAATGATAGGTGGTGGGACTGACAATCACCTCATTCTCGCTGACGTTTTTGGCTCTTTGAGGGTGACAGGTAAAGAAGCACAAACGGTTCTAGATGAAGTAGGTATTACATTAAATATGAATGCTATTGCAGGGGACACCAGAAAGCCAATGGATCCATCTGGAATTAGATTTGGAACCCCAGCTATTACAACTCGTGGTTTCAAGGAAAAAGATTGTGCAAAAGTTGCTGAGCTGATGATTAAAGTTTTAAAAAATAAAGACGATAAAAAATTAAAAGAATCAGTGCATAGAGAAATTAAAGCTCTTGCCAAAAAATTCCCTATACCAAAGAAGTTTGTATAGAAAATTTATGGATTTAAAAGATAAAAACATTTTAATAACAGGTTCATCTTCAGGAATTGGGGCGGCTACTGCTCGTTTAGCCAAAGAATATGGGGCAAAACCAATTTTGCATGGAAAGACAGAAAGCGAAGAATTAAAAAAACTAGCAAAAGAATTAGAATGCGAATATATTTTTTGTGATGTTGCTGACAAGATGGCCGTTGATTCTGAAGTAAAGAGAATCCTTAAAAAAGTTGAAAAAATAGATATTTTAGTAAATTCAGCTGGTATTGCAACTAGGCAAAAGTTTTTGGAATCAACAGAGGAAACATGGTTGGATATTTTTAAGATTAATGTTCTCGGTACCACTCATTTTTGTCAGGCAGTGATTCCACAAATGCAAAAAAATAAATATGGCAGAATTGTTAATATTGCTTCCATAAGAGCTTTTGGTTCTACGTCTGGTCGCCCCGCTTATTCTGCCTCTAAAGCAGCTGTGATGAACTTAACATCAGTATTAGCAAAGGAATTTGCGCCAGATATTCTCGTAAATGCTGTTGCGCCTGGATTTATAGAAACCCCGATGTCTAAAGTTTGGGATGAGGAAATATGGAAAAAGATAAAAACTGCACTCTTGGGAAGAGTTGGCCAGCCGAAAGAAATTGCAGAAGCGATTTTGTTTTTAGCGAGTGATAAAGCTAGTTTTATCACTGGGCAGACGATCATTGTTGATGGTGGGTATTCAATTTCAGGTAAATAATATGGCAAAAAAGGGCAAACTCATAGTAATAGACGGTACGGATAGTAGTGGAAAGGCGACTCAAACGGAACTTTTAATTAAACATTTAAGAAAAGATGGGCGCAAAGTGAAAATTGTTGATTTTCCAGATTATTATTCAAATTTCTTCGGTAAATTTATCGGGCACTGTCTTTCGGAGCAATATTACAATTTCGTGAAAGTGCATCCAAAGATCGCTTCAGTGCTTTACGCTGCGGACCGCTTTGAATCAAGAGATAAAATTAAAAAATGGATTGCCGAGGGTAATATAGTCATTGCAAACAGGTATGCTAGTGCGAACCAAATCCATCAAGGCGGAAAAATTGCCAATACAAAAAAAAGAGAAAGTTTCTTGAAATGGCTGGCAGAGATGGAATACGAAGTTTTCAAAATTCCAAAGCCAGATGCTATATTTTATTTGAGCGTGCCTATTCCTGTTGTTTTGAAATTAATTCGCCAAAGAGATCAGGAGAAAAAAAATAAAAACAGAAGATATCTTGGTAAGAAGAAAGATGTTCATGAGAAAGATGTAAATTTTTTGATAAATTCTCGCAAAACTGCCCTTTGGCTCGCAAAAACTCAAAAGGGATGGGTAAAAATTGAATGTGTAAAAGGTGGAGTACTAGATACTCGTGAAAATATACATAAAGAAATTTATGCGAAAATTAAAAAAGTTTTAAAATAAAATGAGAATTCAAATTGTAAATGAAAAAGATGAAGTAATTAGTTGCAAGGAACGAGAGAAAACGGTACATGAAGATATACGTCGTATTACTGCCGTTTGGGTTTTTAATAAAAAAAAAGAATTTCTAATAGCTAAAAGACAATCAACAAAAGTTCTTAGTCCAAATAAATGGGGTCCTTCGGTTTCAGGCACACTAGAGGAAGGAGAAACTTATGAATCAAACGCGATTAAAGAGACTGAAGAAGAAATAGGACTAAAAAAGGTGTTTTTAGAACCTTTTAGAAAGATTTTCTATGAAAACATTAATGGGAGAAGATTTTGTTATATATTCACAACTTTGATAGATAAAGAAGTAAATGAATTTATTTTACAAGAAGATGAAGTTTCCGAAGTTAAATGGATTAGTTTAGAAGAGTTATCCAATTGGTATCAAAGTTCTCCTGGTGATTTTATCCCTTCGCTTATCGAAACAATTAATCTTATTAAAGAATATCAAAATGCAAATAAAAGTTAAAAAACTTAAGGAGAATGCAAAGTTGCCTACATATCATCATCCGGGGGATGTGGGGATGGATTTGTATTCTATGGAGACGGTGACTATGAAGCCGGGGGAGCATTATCGTTTCTGGCATGGGTTTGCGTTGGAATTTCCCGAAGGCTATGGGGCGATAATTATGGATAAAGGAAGTATCTCAAAGGCGGGGTTTGTGCATATGGGTGGGGTGTTTGATGCGGGTTATAGGGGTGAATACAACACTCTTTTAGTGAATTTGTCTGATAAGAGTTATACTTTTGAGGAAGGAGACAAAGTTGCCCAGCTCGTGATTGTGCCTGTGGTTATTGCAAAGTTGAGAGAAGTCGATAAATTAAAAGATTCCGCTCGCGGCGAAGGAAAGTTTGGAAGTACAGGAAAGAAATAAAATGGAGCAAAAAATTAAAAATTGGATAAAAGAAATTTTAAAGATCGAAGGGGATTTTGTTTTAGTGCATCCAAAAGATATAAAAAATGGCGACTATACTTTCATTTCATCTTTAGAAAAACCAGCAGAAGATTTAGAAAAATTAAAAAAAAATAAATTGGTAGAAATAGAAAAGATAGAAATGGTAGGTAGATTTATAAATTTATATTTGTCACGAAAGTTTTTTGCTTCGAGTGTGGAAGAAATTTTAAATCAGGGAGGAAATGTTGGTAAAAATGACTTCTTTACCGGAAAGAAAATAATGATTGAATATACCGACCCGAACCCTTTCAAACCTTTTCACATTGGGCATTTGATGAGTAATGCTATAGGTGAATCTATTTCGCGACTTATGGAATTCTCTGGCGCAGAGACATCACGAGCAAATTACCAGGGCGACTTGGGGCTTCATGTAGCTAAAGCCATATATGGTCTTTTGCAAAATGAGAAATTGCAAGCAAAAATTGGTTCTCATAATCTGCAAGCAGAAAACATAGGGCGGGCTTATGCCTTCGGTGCTGAAGCATATGAAATCGACAAAAAAGCTAAAAAAGAAATTGATAAAATAAATAAAAAACTTTACGACAAAAAAGATAAAAAAATAATTGAGATTTATGATTGGGGTTTCAAGGTGACGATGGATGCCTTCCAAGATTTGTACGAAACTCTTGGCACAGAATTTGATTTTTATTTCTTGGAGAGTCAGATGGCACCGATTGGAGAACAAATTGTTCGTGCAAATACTGGTAAAATTTTTGAAAAATCTGATAACGCCATAGTATTTAAGGCTGAAAAGTATGACCCGAAGCTTCATACCAGAGTTTTCATTACCAGTGAGGGCTTACCTACTTATGAGACCAAAGAGCTTGGCTTGGCTGAAGAGAAGTTTAAAACAGAACCAAACTTGGATTTGTCCGTTGTTGTCACTGCAAGTGAACAAATGGATTATATGCGTGTTGTTGCCAAAGCCATTTCTTTGATAAATCCAGAACATGAGAAAAAAATGAAACACATTACGCATGGCATGATGCGTCTTTCAAGTGGCAAGATGAGTTCTAGGAAGGGGAATGTTGTTACAGGTGAATCACTTCTGAATGATGTTCGCGATGCAATTTTAGAAAAAATGACGGATAGAGAATTCTCAAATGAAGAAAGAGAGCAAGTGGCTTCTAGTGTTGCTGTGTCTGCCATAAAATATTCAATATTAAAACAAGGGATTGGTGGAGATATTATTTATGATTTTGAAAATTCTATTTCTTTTGAAGGGGATTCTGGTCCATATCTGCAATATTCTTTTGCGCGTGCAAATTCAGTTCTAGAAAAAGCAAAGAAAGAAAATATTTTGCCCGACCCGCATGCTTTTCCTGCTGAAACCTTTGAAGTAGAAAAATTATTATACAAATTTCCCGAAATTGTTTTACGTTCTGCAAAAGAATACGAACCGCATTATATCGCGAATTATTTGATAGAAGTCGCCCGCGCGTTCAACAGTTTTTATGGCAATAATTTAATTATAGATAAAAAAAATAAAACTTCTTCCTACAAAGTAGCTCTCACTTTTGCTTTTACGTTTGTAATGAAAAGTGGTTTGCACCTCCTTGGCATCAAAGCTCCAGAGAAGATGTAGTTACGTAATCGATTACGTAATTTGCGAATCTAGATACAAATTTCCATCGTGTGCTAATTTAGAAACATAGCCAGTATAAGTTTGTGGGCTATTATCTTTTTGTAGTTGAGCGATCAAATCTTCCAAACGAAAGTCACTAATATCAAATTGTGCTTCTTCTAAAATTGACTGAATGTTTTGATCGAGACGAACATCGTTTGTTATTCTTTGAATCCTTAAAGTTTCTATACCTTCTTTTTGGTGGGTATATCCTCCTTTTTTCAAGAGTACATGATTTTTTTCTACGAATTCAAGAAAATATAAAACATCTTTTTCTAAAAATTCAAGCACAAAATGCATACCGACAAAATCGTATTTCTTTTGTTTAAGTTTTTCTACTACTAAAGTAGATTTAAATCCGTTTTTCTTTAAAAGAGCCAGTGCGACAAGCGTCAGATCACTACATGGGTTCATAAATCCGGTATCTCCGTCTGCGAGGATTTGTTCCGCATTTCTTTTTACAAATTTTTCAGCAATCTCTTCATTGCTCCATTGTTTTCTTTTAACTCTCTCATTTATCCATAAAACCAGGCTATTTATTTTCTGCTCAAGATTGCCTTCAAACGTTTCCAGACTACTTTCATCAAAAGTGCTTGGTTTTGCCCTAGTTAGAGGAATATTTGGTCCTTTATTTTCCATGGGATTGTATAGATAATAATATCACAAAATCTGGTATAATATTTTTATGCAAGAAGAAACAAAACAAAAGTTCGGAGAACATTATATTTGCCTTGGGGGCTGTAGGGGAGTTTCCAAAGTTCCCGGTGCCTGCAATTCGCCTAGTTGCGTAAATCACAATCACAAACTCGTGAAGTGCAATTGTACAGATGGTTTGCATAACAATTTTGAACTCTTATTACAATAAGTACGTAATGTATTACATAATACATTGTTTTTGCAAATACGTAGTACAATGCTTGAGCCATGACTCAAGATCAAGCATTGAATATTTTAAAAACTGGTGCTAATGTTTTTCTCACTGGCGAGCCGGGAGCTGGTAAGACGCACACAATAAATAATTTTGTGAATTATTTGCGTGCTTGTGATGTTGAGCCGGCTATTACAGCTTCTACGGGCATCGCGGCGACGCATATCGGTGGGATGACCATTCATTCTTGGAGTGGTATAGGCATCAAAACAAAACTAGATAAATATGATTTGGACAAAATTGCTAGCAGTGAATATGTTGTGAGGCGTGTTAATCGCACGAGGGTTTTGATTATAGATGAGGTTTCAATGTTGTCGGAGAATATGCTCAACATGATGGATGCTGTTTGTAGAGAAATAAAACAAAATAGCCAGCCGTTTGGTGGGATACAGATTATTTTGGTTGGTGATTTTTTTCAGTTGCCGCCAATTGTGAAAAAGGACTTTATAGACGAAAAACAGAATTTGCTTATTAAAAATATTGTGAAAAATAACAGTTTTGCATATGAATCAGGCGCATGGGAACGTGCACGACTAATTGTTTGTTATCTTTCTGAACAACATCGCCAAGATGATGCTGATTTTCTGTCTGTACTGGGAGGAATACGAGCCAATAATTTTTCGCAATCACACAGGAATCACATAAATACTAGAAAAATTAATTTAGATAGTCAGCCTGCGAATATTACAAAACTTTTCTCACACAATGTGGATGTGGACAAAGTAAACAATACTGAACTTGTAAAATTAGACGCAGAAGTAAAATCATTTAAAATGTCTGGAAGTGGAAATGATAAAATAGTTGAAACGCTCAAGAAAGGATGTTTGTCACCAGAGAATTTAGAACTCAAAATAGGTGCTGTGGTGATGTGTACCAAAAATAATCCAAAAGAAAGATTTGTGAATGGCACTCTTGGTAAGGTGACGGGCTACGAAGAATTTAGTGGAAACCCGATTATTAAAACCAAGAATGGACGGAATATTGTTGTTGCGCCTATGGATTGGACAGTGGAAGAGAACGGTAAAATTCGCGCGCAAATAACTCAAGTTCCGCTTCGATTGGCTTGGGCTATCACAGTGCACAAGAGCCAGGGGATGAGTATGGATGCGGCGGTGATGGATCTCTCGCAAGTGTTTGAATTTGGGCAGGGGTATGTGGCACTTTCCCGAGTGCGCAGACTCTCTGGACTTTATTTGCTTGGCATAAATGAGCATGCGCTCAAAGTGCATCCAGAAATTTTGAAAAAAGATATTGATTTTAAAAACAAGTCGCAAGAAGCTGTGCAAGTTTTCGGTAAAATTCTGGAAAATGATTTAAAAAAGATGCATGATGATTTCGTGGTGGCTTGCGGAGGGAAGGTGGGGAATTTATCCACCCCGACGCAAGCGTCACCCCTCAAGAGGGGAATTAAAAATGGATTTGCTGAAATCAGAGAGAAACATCCGAACGCATACAGGCCATGGAACAAAGAACAAGACGAAGAACTTAGCAAATTATTTATTTCCGGTTTTAAAATACCAGACCTAATGAAAAAATTTGGCAGAAAAAGGGGAGGGATTTCTGCAAGACTTGAAAAGCTTGGGTTGGTGAAATAAGTGCGTAATGTATTATGTAATATATTACGTAACTTTAGTAGAAAAATAGACTGGATTACGGCATGACTGGAAAAGCATGGATTGGGATAGTATTTTACCATTACGAAATTGCTTGACATTTTATATAAATGGGTATATACTTTTTATATTATTAATTTAATTATAGTTTTGGTGGCACTTTAGGGTGCTATCGAGGCTTTCAAAAATTTATGACTACTTGATATATATTTGGTTTGCAGGAATATTCTGTATTTCTGCGTTTTTAGCTGTTTATTAACTAATAAGTCTTGGTGGCAAAAGCTATCGAGGTAAAGAATAAAAATATGGAAACAATAAAATACAACAAAGAAAACACACCAAACGCTGCTAAATTAATGGAATCTCTTAGGTATAGTGGTTATGACAACAATATTGCAATAGCTGATCTTATAGATAACTCACTTGACGCTAATGCTACAAATATAAACATTGAAATAAATCTAGATTCAAAAAAAGAAGAGCATATCGTTATAATAGATGACGGTTCGGGTATGGACGAGGAAACACTAGGACAGGCTCTTCGTTTGGGCTCTATTACTCATCGAAATGTGGAATCAGATTTAGGTAGATTCGGTATGGGAATGGTAACCGCTTCTATTTCCATAGCAAAAAGAATTGAAGTATTTACCAAACAGAAAGACAAACCAATGCTTACCAGCATTATGGATCTTGAAGAAATGGCAAAAAGTAACAACTTCAATGTTTATAGGGAAAAATCTACCTCAGAAGAAATTAAATTTGCTAAACATCGTGGACTTGAAGATTCCGGAACTATTTTGGTATTAAGAAAATGTGATAAATTAACGAAATCAGGTGTTGTAGAATTTACGGACTCTCTTAGAAAAGATGTTGGAGAGACTTATCGTTATTTCTTAAGATCTGGTAAAAAAATTACAATAAATAATAAGTTAGTGGAAATTGTCGATCCAATGTGGACGGACGGAGGACTCACAAAGGAATACAAACAAAAGTCGGAAATCTTCAGTGATGAAAGATATGAAATAAAAATCGATGGCGCAGACAGCAAAGAGTCTTTTGCAGTTAAAATTTATGTTCTTCCGCAATTTGACCAAAGTGTAATGCGAAAATTAAAAATCAATGTCAAGAATCAAGGGTTTTATATTTTAAGGAATTATAGACAAATATCTAAAGCAGATCATTTGGGTGGATTATGGGAACAACACAATGATCTAAACCGAGTCAGGGTAGAGGTAATATTTTCTGGAACGTTAGATTCGGCTATGGGAGTTAATTACACAAAGCATAATATAAAACCAATACAAGCTATAGTGGATAAGTTTCAAAGTGACATCATGCCTCAGATTGACACTCTTAGAAAGAGGTTCAAAAAGGATACAAAAAGAGAGTCAGCAAAAGACCTGAATTTTTCTGAAGCAGAAAGAATTATTTCACAGAAAAATAAATTACTAGATAAAGCTGAACCAGATAAAAAGGGTAAACCTACTCCTATAAATCCAGTTGTAAAAAGACCGAAAACGAAAGTTGAGGAAGAAGTAATAAAAAGAGGAAGACCCAGTTTGGCACACCTTGCGAGATTTGAATCACATAGTTTTGGTCTGACTGGCCCTATTTTTGAAGTTGAAAAACAGGGCAAAATTACTATTATTCAATGGAATATCGATCATCCTTTTTACGAAAGATTTCTTATAGAATATAAAGATAATATAGATCTGGTAAATGCTGTATCATTTCTTGCTTACTCTCTTGGAGAATCAAAACTAAAATATAGTAGCGATGAAACCTACGAGATGTTGGAAAACATTATGAGTACCATCTCTACAAATTTAAGGGTATTATTAAGTTAAAAAAAATATATGATGTCAAAATGTACATGTAATAGTTTCAGATTTGAGCTAAAAGAAGCCTCTCCTGAAAATTCTAGATATAAATTTTATTTCATTCAATGTGCATTATGTGGAAATCCGATTGGAGTTACGGATTATTATCATACACATACAGCGATAGAAGCTATGAAAAAAGAAATTGAATCTAAGATAAGAAATATAGAGTCAAGTCTTGTAAATATCGAACATTCATTAAGAGCAATTACTAATAAGCAATAAAAGAATTAATAATTCTTTTCATTCCATGCTACAATAAGTACGTAATGTATTACGTAATACATTACGTAACTAAATGCCTACACAAAAACTTATAAATCAAAATGTTCGGAAGATAACCAAACTTGGCGGGAAGTCTTTAGCTGTGACTTTGCCTAGAGAATTGGTGACAAAGCTCGGATGGAAAGAAAAACAAAAAGTGACAGTCAAAAGAGTCCGAGGCGGGTTGCTGATTAAAGATTGGAAGAAATAGATAAAACTTGCATTTTTAACATAGCCGTGCTATGGTGTTGGCTGTTCGTTCTTAGTTTTTAGTGTTCTTAACCTCACAACCAACAACCAAACTGCAGTAGTTTTTGTTTCTTATGACCAAAATAGCAATATGGGAGTCACATCCCATCTTTTCGGAGGCAGTAGTCTCGTTAAAAACCGAACTTCCACTGTGTCACTTGTGGCACATGTATGCCATAGCATGGAAGTGTGTCGTAAATGTTGCTGAGTACGGGCCGGCTTTAAGAAGCCTAAACCCGGACGAGCTCGATATGTACGATTTTCATGAGGTGGCACTTGGTCAGGTTGGAGTTCAACTTGATCAGGCTTCACAGAAAACACGGGATTACCGGTGTCTTCTCTTGATTTACAGCATCAATGTCGAGGTTTCAACTTTGGTGACCCACTTCTTGGCGTCCATCGTCCGGCATCTGCAAGCAATCACACCCCAGCTTGCAACAAACAAATAAGGGGGATCAATTTCACGAAGCCGTGGCCAATAAAGGTCCACGGTCTTCTCTTTTTTAGGGCAAAAAAATAGAATAAAAAAGTGTAAAAACAGATATTTTGTGCTAAAATCAGGCAATAATGGCTGAAAACGAAGAAAACAATCCCGTGCGAAACAACGGTTCACAAAGTGAACCTGTTTCTAACGGGACAAGTAAAAAAAGTGAAGTAGCTTTAAGAGAAGAAAAAGTTCTTGAATTTTGGCATAAAAATAAAATTTTTGAAAGGTCTTTGGAGAAAAAATCCCCAAAGGGACGCTACGTTTTTTATGACGGCCCCCCCTTTGCCACGGGGCAGATTCATTATGGACATATTTTAGGCAGTACGGCGAAGGATGTCATCGGCAGATATCGGACTATGCAGGGATACTATGTGCCGAGGAAATGGGGGTGGGATTGCCATGGTTTACCGATTGAAAATATAGTTGAAAAAGAATTAGGCATCGCCGGCCACGTCGAGATTGAAAAATACGGAATTGATAAATTTGTTGAATACGCGAGGAGTAAGGTTTTGCAGTACGACAAGGATTGGGAAAAGGGAATCGAGCGAATTGGACGCTGGGTGGATTTTCAAGGTGGGTATAAAACCATGGATAATACCTTCATTGAATCCGTCTGGTGGGCATTGTCTGAACTTAATAAAAAAGATCTTATTTATGAAGGTGTGAGAGTGCTGGCCTATTGTCCGAGATGCGAGACGCCTATAGCCAACTCTGAAATCGCGATGGATAACAGTTATAAAGATATTTCCGATATTTCGGTGTACGTAAAATTTGAATTGGAAGATGAACCGGGGACATATCTGCTCGCTTGGACGACGACCCCGTGGACTTTGCCAGGCAACACAGCTATCGCCATAAATAAAAATATTGTCTATGTGAAGGTGAAAGTCGAAAATGACGTGATTATCCTTGCCAAGGATACCCTATCAAATGCTCTTAAAAACAAAGAATATTACTTGCTCGGGGAAATCAAGGGGGAAGGACTCATAGGCAAGAGATATATCCCGGTTTTTCCATATTATCGAACTTCAAATGAAGCTCAGAGTAAAAACATTTGGAAAGTGTGGCATGCGGATTTTGTGACCGCGGATCAAGGTACAGGTCTGGCCCATGAAGCGCCGGCATTCGGTGAAGACGATATGAATCTCGCGAAGCAAAATAATATTCCTTGGATAATTCATGTTGATGAAACCGGAAAGTTCAAAAAAGAAGTTTCAGATTTCGCTGGGTTGCTAGTGAAACCAAAATCGTCCGAAAAAGACGGCCATCAAAAATCCGACATTGAGGTAATAAAATACTTGGCAAAAAATAATTTTCTCTTTGCTAAAGAGAAAATAATCCATCCCTATCCGCATTGTTATCGATGTGAAACGCCGATCATATATTACGCGTTGCCTTCTTGGTTTATTAACATTCAAAAAGAAAAAGAAAATATTCTCACACAAGGGAGGAGTCTCAACTGGATTCCAGCTCATTTGAAAGAGGGAAGATTTAAAAATATCTCAGAGAATGCTCCAGACTGGAATATCTCAAGAAACCGCTACTGGGCGAGTCCGTTGCCTATTTGGAAGTGCGACAAATGCAAACAAAAAACCTTCGTCAGTTCTCTCAAAGATTTAAAAGAAAAAACAAAAAAATCCGGCAATAAATATTTTGTGATGCGACATGGGGAGGCAATGTACAATGCCAAACACCTTGATGATCCAAAAGGAGATCCCGACAATCATTTGACAAAGCAGGGCGAGGGTGAGACGGTTGCGGCCGCGAAAAAATTAAAAAGCGAAAAAATCGACATTATATTTTCTTCTCCATTTTTGCGCACCAGGGAAACGGCGGAAATTTTAAGGCGTGAACTTGGCTTCGGAGAAGAGCAATTGATTATAGATGAAAGATTGCACGAGATAAACGAAGAGGACCAAAATTTGGTGGCTAAAAGAATGGGTGATTTCATTTATAGTACAGAAAAAAAATTTCAAGGGAAAAATATTATTGTGATTTCACATGGCAATCCCATTTGGACCTTGCAAAGGATTGTGGCCGGCGTACCGCATGCCGATTTTTCAGAAAAACAAATGTTGAATACGGGGGAGGCCGAAGAATTGAATTTCATTCCATTTCCCCACAACGCAAATTATGAGCTAGACTTGCACCGGCCGTACATTGATCAAGTTCCTCTCGTGTGTAGTTGTGCTGGCAGTCTAACGCGTATACCAGAAGTGTTGGATTGTTGGTTTGAATCTGGTTCGATGCCTTTCGCGCAAGATCATTATCCGTTTAAAAATCTAGAATGGAAAAAAAATAATTTTCCGGCAGCTTTTGTCGCTGAATACATAGCTCAGACAAGAACTTGGTTTTATTATACCCACGTAGTATCTGCAATACTTTTCAAACAGGCACCTTTTAAAAATATTGTGACGACCGGGACTTTGCGCGCAGAAGACGGAGAAAAAATGTCCAAATCCAAAAATAATTATCCAGATCCTTGGATTTTTATAAATAAATACGGCGTCGATGCGCTGCGTCTTTACCTGATGTCTTCAACTCTGATGAAAGGCGAGGATGCTAATTTCTCGGAAAAAGCAGTGCAAGACATTGCCACTAAAATAATCGGGCGACTTTTTAATGTTTTTGCCTTTTATGAAATATATCGAAATAAAACACTGGAAAAAAATGACAAACCTAGGTCAAAAAATGTTCTAGATATTTGGATCTTGTCTAGATTTGAGCAAATTTTAAATGAAATTACCAAAGGGATGGAAAATTATGATTTGGCCGAAGCGACCAGGCCAATAGATTTATTTGTGGATGATCTTTCTACTTGGTATTTGCGTCGTTCACGAGAGAGGATAAAAGAAGAGGCCGCAAACCCCGCCAGGGAGGACGGGGCAAGGCAAACTTTATATTTTGTTCTAAAAACGCTTTCAAAACTTATGGCCCCTTTTGCGCCTTTTACTGCAGAGGATATTTGGCTTAAATTGAGGACTGGCTACGTTCCAGTGGACGGTACGCGGCATGATTTCGCTAAATCAGATGCAGAAAGTGTGCATCTAGAAAATTGGCCCAGTGTGTCAAGGGGCATCTTTGACATTTTTGGAAATGGAAAGAGTAAAGTTCTGGAAGAGATGTTAATAGCTAGAGAAATTTGTACAATTGGAAATGCTGAAAGACAGAAAATTAATATTCCTGTGCGTCAGCCATTACAAACACTCTTAATTAAAGATGCAGCATTTAATCTAATATCAAAAAATAATCAAATATTAAATTTGATTAAAGAAGAGTTAAATATAAAAAATATAGTTTTCGATAATTCAGTAAAAAAGGGGAATAAGAGCATAACTTTGGATACGAATATCACTCCAGAATTAAAACAAGAAGGGGATTATAGGGAGCTGGTACGAGCACTACAAGATATGCGTAAAAAGATGGGGTTGACGCCTAGCGATGTAGTAAAAATTGTACTTGACACTAATGAGACAGGACAAAAATTAATAGAAAAATTTGCGTCAGATTTAAAAAAGACTGTTCTTGTGTCTCAAATTAAATTTGAAAATAACGATGGGCAAGAAGTGAAAATAGATGATTTAAATTTCAAAGTTAAGATAGAAAGATAGTATGTCAAAAACAATTTCTGAAATTTATACGGAATATAAAATAATGCCGAACTTGCAGGAGCACATGCTTCGTGTGGCAGGAGTTGCGTCTTTGATATGTGACAATTTTGATGAGCCACTAAATAAAGAAGAGATAATAACTGCATGTTTACTTCACGATATGGGAAATATTATTAAATTTAAATTAGAAATCTGGCCACAATTTTTAGAACCGGAAGGACTGAAATACTGGCAAAATGTACAAAGCGAATTTAAAAATAAATATGGAAATAATGAGTATTTAGCCCACGGAAAAATAGCGAATGAAATCGGCATAAATAATAGAGTTTTAGAAATAATTAATGCTATTAGTTTTTTGGGTGGGACTGGAAATGCTTCAAGTGAAGATTTTGGCAAAAAAATTGCCCATTATTGTGATGACAGAGTAAGTCCTTTTAGTGTAGTAAGTTTAAAACAGCGTTTTACGGATTTAAGAAAACGTTATGCTCACCATGGCAACGATACACCGGAACGTGATGCATATGAAGTAGCATTAAGGCAAATCGAAGAGCAAATTTTCTCAAAATGCAAAATAAAACCAGAAGATATAAATAATGACACAGTTGCGCCCATAATTTCAGAACTAAGAAATTTTGTGATCCGTTCGAACTAACTCAGGATCATGGTGATAGAAATAGAACCATGATAAAATAGGATTGTGGACAACAAATTTATCTACGTAAATGATAAATATCAGATCGATGCTCTAAATAAAGATTGGATTGGTTTACCAGTTTTTTTTGAAAATTTACCTGAAGAAATAAAAATAAAAGGAGATACTTTCTATTTTCCAACTCCATTTCATATTAGTCTTGTATATATCGGGAAAATAATTGAAAAATACAATATTTCAATCCCAGATTTCAGAGACAAAATCATAGATGATTTTTCTAATTTTACGAAAACTGATAATATTGAAGTTATTAAATATAATAATAAATATAAACTTGTTTCTAGAGATGGCATAAATAAAACTATTGTAGTAATGTGTGAAGTTTCAAACTTGAACAATTTTTTTGATTTTATAAATAAAAAATATGAGCTAAATATAAAATACCCAGCTACTCATGTTACTCTCTATAACACATCAAAGGGTAAATCTGGTATTTGGCTAATGGACGAAGATGATATTAAAAACATTACTGTAACTATACCAAATCCGATAGGTCGCCCTCTGTAATTTTAATATGCTAAATACTTAGTAACATAATAGATACGGCCGTTGTCAATATGCTATCATATCTTTATGAAAATAATTGATAAAGAATCTAATTCGGGAAAGATAATCCGTGCCTTGGGTATGGGAATAGGAGTGACAGTAGCTTTATCAAATAAAAGAACAAGTTATAAAGTCACTAAATTATTGATTAAAGAAATTTTTGGCTTAAACAGAAAACCTGCAAATATGGCTGGTTATTTTTCAAAACTTAGGAGACAAAAATTGATAGAGATTAAAAAATCTGGTAAATATCATAAAATTTTTCTTACAGAAAATGGTAGGGAAATATTTTTACGATTTAACTATGACGAATTAAAAATAAAAAATCCCAAAATTTGGGATAGAAATTTTAGAGTGATTGTTTTTGATATTCCAGAAACTAAGAGGGTAGCCAGAGATTCCTTAAGAGAAAAGATGAAGGAACTAGGGTTTGTTAAATTTAACGACAGTGTATGGGTTTATCCGTATCCGTGCCAGAAAGAGATTGATTTTATTGCTAATTATTGGGAAATAGGTAGGTATGTCCATTTTATTTTGGCTCGGGATATCACCAATCGAGATTTATTAGAAAAAGCCTTTAGTTTGTAAGTTACTTCAAACATAGCGTAATAGCAACGGCCGTTGCTATAGTGTTATTATATATTTATTCTTTTTACTTATTTTGTCTGTGATATAATTAAAATATGAAGATAAAAAAGCTTGGACATTGTTGCTTTGTTGCCGAACCAAAAGAGGGAATTAGGGTAATGACAGATCCTGGCGCTTTTTCAACAATGCAAAGCGAAGAAAAAAATATTTCTGCTGTACTCATTACTCATGAACATCAAGATCACCTACATATTGATTCACTAAAAAAAGTCTTAGTAAATAATCCCACTGCAATTGTTATTACAAATACTGCTGTCGGTAAATTGCTCGACGAAGCTGGAATTAAATATATAAAAATAGAAGAAGGGCAGGAATACGATTTAAGTGGGGTAAGCATAAATGGTTTTGGAAATTTGCATGCGGAAATTTATGAGACATATGGCAGAGTGCAGAATACAGGTTATATGGTTGATAAACTTTGTTATCCTGGAGACGCGTTTGCTAATCCAAATACTGAGGTAGATATTGTGGCGCTTCCCGTTACTGGTCCATGGATGAGAATAAAAGATGCTATCGATTATGCAAAAATGCTTAAGCCAAGAGTTGCCTTTCCGGTTCACGATGCTCACATACACGAATGGGCTGGTTTTATTTTAAAAGTTCCCAATTTATTGCTTGGAGAAGTTGGAATAGATTTTAAGAAGATGGATCTAGGTAAAGAAGAAAATTTATAAATGCATCACATTTATCATACAGAGGGGATAATATTGAGCAGTAAGAATTTTGGAGAAGCGGGGAAACACTTTTCTATTTTCACTCGTGATTTGGGGATGATAACAGCGACGGCGCAAGGAGTTCGAAAGATTTCTTCAAAACTTCGCTTTGTGTTGCAGGATTTTGCATATATAAAAATTGATTTGGTGCAAGGTAAAAATATTTTTAGAGTAACGACCGCATCGAAAACGAACCAGCTGGAGCAGTTGATTAAAAATAGAGAGACTTTTGCGGTTTTTGCCAATATTTCTCGCTTATTAAAGCGGTTACTTGCTGGCGTTGAACCCAACGAAGCATTATTTTCGGATTTGATTGGTGGTTTGTTTATTTTAGAAAAAACAGAAAAAAGGGAAGATTTAAGAAATATAGAAATAGTTATTGTTTTAAGGATTCTGAATAATCTGGGGTATATAGGTGAAAATGAAATATTAGAAAATCTCACCAAATCTCCATTTGAAGAAGATTTAATATTCAAAGTTTCAGAATCAAGAATCCACGTATTAAATCAAATAAATAAAGCTCTTAAAGAGACACATCTATAGACTATGGTATAATCTTAGAATGCCTCAAAATGATAGGGATAAGTTAAATAGAATAGAAGAGTTAAAAAGCAAGCTTTTCAGCAAAAGCTATCAGACAAAAATAGAACACAAGGATCGTTTTACTCATTTCGAGAAAAAAGACGTGCCAGATGCCTGGGGGAAAAGCCCAAAATTCGACCTTGCGCCATCATATTCAAGCGAAAAATTTTTTATGAAAACCTCGGTTTTCAAAAATTTCTTCATATTTTCTTTAGTTTTTTTTGCTTTGACCCTTCTATACGCTTCTTATGTCTTTTTCGGTGGTAGCAATACTGTTTCCAATGACAATATCGATATTTCCATAGTCGGCAACAATTTCACGGCCGGAGGAGAAGAATTGTCACTGGTCGTCGGAATCACGAACAAAAACAGTTCTGCACTCGACTTGGTGGACCTGGTCGTAGAGTATCCGAAGAGCTCTCGTCTAGGTAGTACTGCGCCGCCCTCTGGGACAGAGAGATTTCGAGAATCCCTGGGCACAATTCCCGCCGGAGTGGTGCGCAATGAAAATATAAAACTTATTCTTTTTGGAGAACAGGGCACAGAGCGGCAGATAAAAATTTCCTTGGAATATCGGGTAGAAGGATCAAACGCCATTTTCGTAAAAGAGAAATTCTACGAGGTGACCATTAGCTCTACACCGCTCAATATCTTAGTCGATGCGCCTAAAGTGATAAGTCCGAACCAGGATATTACTCTCAATATAAAAACAACACTGAACGCTACCAACCCAGCATCCAAAATACTTCTGAAGATCGATTATCCTCTCGGATTCCAATTTAAGTCATCCGTTCCGGTTCCGTCCCTTGGAAACAATATCTGGAATTTGGGGGACCTAGCTCCTGGCGCTGAGCGCAATGTCGTGGTCACTGGTCAGATGATTGATGTGTTTGATGGAGAAGAGAAAATATTTCATATCTCAAGCGGATCCCAGTCGGGAGGAGACAAGTCTCTTATCGATGTCGTCTTCAATTCTCTAGCTTACTCGGTCGGTATCCAAAAGCCTTTCATCGAAGCGAAGCTGTATGTAAATGGCGTATATCAGAGGGAGTACGCTACTACTGCAAAGAATCCGGTCCGAGGCGAAATAAAATGGACCAACAATTTAGATACGAAAGTAAATGACCTAGAGATTCGAGCTAAGATTTCCGGGAATTCATTCGATCGGGAGACCATAGATAGCGACCAAGGGTTTTATGATTCGGCGATCGATACCATAATCTGGGACAAGAATTCTGAAAGTGAACTTTCCGAAGTGAATCCTGGAGATTCGGGTTCAGTGAACTTTTCCGTCTCTCCGCGTTTGCTGTTTTCAGCTACTGGCGGGATAATTTCCGATCCGTCGATTAATATCAATATTTCTATTTCTGGAAAGCAGATGACTACCGGCTATACCACTGTCGATCTAAACAATTCCGATTCCTCGGTCATTAGGATCATTTCGGACGTGGGATTCGCGACCAAAGCGCTCTACTATTCGGGTATTTTTACAAATACCGGTCCGGTGCCTCCCCAAGTCGGAAAAGAAACCACTTATACTGTAGTGTGGTCCTTATCCAATACTTCAAACAGTATTTCGAAAGGCATTGTCCGTTCATCGTTGCCATCCTGGATGAAGTTTACCAACAAGATCTCGCCGGAAAGTGAAGATGTGACTTACAATCCTTCAACTCGGGAAATCGTCTGGAATATCGGCAGGATTCCGCGAGGCACAGGTATCGCCACCGTCGACAAAAGCGTTTCTTTTCAGGTAGCATTTACCCCATCCCTGTCTCAGGTTCGCACAACGCCGGTTATCGTCAACGAAGCTGTTTTGACGGGTCATGATGATTTTGCTAATGTGGATGTGCGGGTAAGTAAGTCGTCAATCCGAACACAGCTCGAGAATGACCCTTCTTTCCCTCCGGGTGGGGGCACAGTAGTGGAATAATCATAAAGTTCATAAAGTAAAAAGTTATAAAGTAAAATGAAAAAAGAAAGTAAGGAAAACGACTTGATGGAAAAGATAGTCTCGCTCGCTAAAAGGCGTGGGTTTGTTTTTCAGGGCTCGGAGATATATGGGGGATTGGCGGGGACTTACGACTGGGGGCATTTTGGTGTTGCTTTAAAAAATAATATTAAGCAGAATTGGTGGAAAAAATTTGTTGATTCTCGCCGAGACATGTATGGCATAGATGCGGCGATATTGATGCGTCAAGAAGTTTGGCAAGCGACAGGCCACGTGGCAAATTTCGCAGACCCTCTTGATGGTAAACAATTTAATACAATGCTCAAGACTCAAGTCGGTGCAGGGGAGGAGGCTACGGTTTCCTATCTGCGACCAGAAACAGCACAGGGTATGTTTGTAAATTTTAAAAATACAGTAGATGCATTTCACCCAAAACTGCCTTTCGGTATGGCTCAGATCGGTAAAGCTTTCAGAAACGAAATTGCCCCTCGGGATTTCTTGTTTCGACAGCGCGAATTTGAGCAAATGGAAATAGAATATTTTATTCGTTCAGTTGATTGGGAAAAATATTTTGAATATTGGAGAAGTGAGATGTTAGACTGGATGCAAGAACTAGGCCTTGATATGGGTCGTGTGCATGAGCTGGAAGTTTTAGATGCTGACAGAGCGCATTACTCTAAAAGAACAATTGATTTTGAGTTTGATTTTCCTTTCGGAAGAAAAGAACTTTTTGGCTTGGCATATCGTACTGATTTTGATTTGAAAACTCATAAATTGGAATATGTAGATGAAGAAAATTCAGAAAAAATTGTTCCACATGTAATCGAACCATCAATGGGAGTCGATAGGGCAGTATTGTCTCTCCTTATCTCTACATATACGGAAGACGAAAAGGATGGGGAGGTGCGTTCATACTTGAAATTTAAGCCCAATATTGCTCCAGTCATTTGCGCTGTTTCGCCTTTGCTTAAGAATAAACCAGAGCTTGTAGAATACGCTAATGCAAAAGTCTATGCTCCACTCAAAGAAGAATTCGGCAGGGTGGCATGGGACGACAACGGCAATATCGGCAAACGTTATCGCCGTCAAGACGAAATCGGCACACCTTTTTGCATTGTTGTTGATTTTGATACTTTGACAGATGATTCTGTGACTGTGCGAGACAGAGATACAGGCGAACAGGAAAGAATAAAAGTAGAAGATTTAAAAAAATATATAAAGGGGAAGATTTAGCACCCCCTCCCAGCCTCCCCCTTGGCGAAGAGGGAGGGGAAGATAAATTAATCACCACCCCTGACCCCTCCTCCACAAGGTGGGGTGCCTTTAGGAGGGGTGGTGATTTTTATATAAAAAAAGTTCAGCCACGACCCCCGGTTTCCCAGAGACGTGGCTGTGATTGTTTCATTGCTCGGTTCTTTGTTTCGGGAGGGGGCGCCCAAGAACATAACCCGTGACGAGTCCGGAAATCCACAGGAGTGTAATTCCCAGAATCAGGTAGTGAACTTGGATGTTGTCATCTTTTTGTACGCTTGCTATAAGCGTCATACCAAGAGCCAGGGGAATAAAAATCCCCAATGCCCATCTTGTTCGGTAGTCCATTTTAGTGAAGTGTGCAAATTGAGGTATCCATCCTCGTTCAGGTCGCACGCCTGTTTTGTTGTTGAAAGGACGAAATAGTTACATAAAAGTTGTACAATATTTTATGCACAATTGCAAGCGTTTTTAAAATTACTATAATGCTATACTTTTTTGTATGAAATTCTCAAAAAAAGTTTTAAGAAATGGCCTGCGAGTTATAACTGTGCCGATGAAGGACAATCCCACCATAACCGCCTTGATTTTGGTAGAAACAGGCTCAAAATATGAAAAAAAGGAGATAAATGGCATTTCGCACTTTTTGGAGCATATGTGCTTTAAGGGCACAATAAAGAGGTCAAAAGCTGTTGATATTTCCAAAGAATTAGATGCACTAGGGAGTCAATACAACGCTTTTACTGCTCAAGAATACACAGGATATTACGCCAAGTCCGACGCTCGGCATTTCAAGCAAATTTTTGACATTGTTTCAGATATTTATCTTAATTCTACTTTTCCAGAACAAGAAATGGAAAGGGAAAAGGGAGTAATAATAGAAGAAATAAATATGTATGAAGATATGCCACAAAGACATGTGCAAGACCTGATGATGAAATTGCTTTATGGAGATCAGCCAGCTGGATGGAACATAGCCGGTGAAAAGAAAAATATTTTAAAAATGAAACGTGATGATTTTGTTAAATATAAAAAATCTCACTATTTACCAGAAGCGACAGTGCTCGTGGTAGCAGGACAGGTTACAGAAAAGCAGGTTTTAGAAGAGGTAAATAAAATTTTTAGCAAAGTTTCCTCTGGCCGGAAGGGAAATAAATTAAAAATAAAAGAAAAACAAAAAAAACCGCAAGTATTATTGAATTTTAAAAAAACAGACCAGACTCATTTTGTTTTGAGTGTGCGTACGTATGATCTATTTGATAAGAAAAATACGGTTCTTTCTGTCCTTGGTGGAATTCTTGGAGGAGGAATGAGTTCGCGCCTTTTCGTAAAGCTTCGTGAAGAAATGGGTGTAGGATATTATGTTCGCGCATATAACGATTCATATACAGACCATGGATTTTTCCAAATCTCGGCTGGAGTTGATAATAAAAGAATTGATGAGGTGCTGGAGGCCATTCTTCTAGAATGTAAAAAATTAAAAGACCAGAAAGTTTTCAAAGAAGAATTGGATAAAGTAAAAGAATATTTGATAGGTAATATGAAGCTTTCTCTCGAGTCAAGCGATGACATTGCCCACTTTTATGGTGGCCAAGAGCTTTTGAAAAGAGAGATCTTGAATGCTCATGAAAAGGCGGAAAAAATACGCAAAGTTACTGCAAATCAAGTTCATAACTTGGCCAAGGAAATTTTCAAGAACGAAAAGCTCAATCTGGCCATCATCGGCCCGTTTAAGAAAAAATCAAATTTTCTTACGATACTCCGGTTCTAATCTTTTACTGCAAGCCTGTTTGTGGTATCATATTTCTATGTTGGAAAAAAACAGCCTAACTTCTATTTCTATCACTACTGGCACCATGGTACGCGCGATCCTGGTTCTGCTTGTTGTTTTTCTCATTTGGTTCCTGCGTGATCTGGTTCTGGTGGTTTTGACCTCGATCGTGATCGCTTCTTTTGTTGAATCAGCGGTTCCATATTTTAATAAGTTGCATATGCATCGGGTGGTCGGTATAGTAGTGCTGTATATTTTTTCGCTTACCATTCTGGCGGGTGTATTTTATCTTTTTGCACCCCTTCTCATAACTGAAATATATAATTTTTCTAATTTCATTTCGGCTTACATCCCAGGTGTTTCTTTCTTTGACTTCTTCAAGAACGAAGAATTTTCTGGCGCGAAAGATATAATTTCCTCTCTTGGAAACAACTTTTCGATTTCTTCCTTATTTTCAGTTTCAAAAGCTTTTGTTCTGAATCTCTCTGGGGGCTTTTTTCAGACAGTTTCTGTCGCTTTCGGGAGCTTTTTCAATTTCATACTAATCGTCATAATTTCTTTCTATCTCACTATCCAAGAAAAAGGAATAGAAAATTTTCTTCGGCTCATATTCCCAATCGACCAAGAGGATTACGTGGTAGATCTCTGGGAGCGCTCTAGGCGCAAGATCGCGCTCTGGATGAAGGGGCAAGTGGTCTTGGGAGTTGTGGTGGGAGTGCTTATTTATCTAGTCTTGTCGCTTCTCGGCATAGAATACGCTCTTCTTTTTGCTATTATCGGAGGCATAATGGAAATGGTACCTTATGGGATTTTAGTCTCGATGATTCCAGTTTTTTCCTTTTCTTATTTAACCAGCGGGCTCTCAAGCGCACTAGTGGTCGCAGGTGCCTATTTCATAATCCATCAATTCGAAGTGTTCCTTTTTGCTCCGCTGATTATCAAAAAAATTGTTGGGCTTTCGCCAATCGTTATCATCTTGTCCGCTTTAATCGGTTTCGAATTGAGTGGATTTTGGGGGTTGGTGCTCGCTATTCCGGCCGCGGTTATCGTAATGGAATTTTTAAGCGATCTCGAGAAAAGAAAAATTTTAGCTCGTACGCAAGAAAATAAAGGCAAATAATAATGAAAAAAGATAGCTTCTATATTACAACCACTATTCCATATGTAAACGCAGATCCCCATATCGGTTTTGCGCTGGAGTTGGTGCAGGGAGACGCCATCGCCAGATACCAGCGCCTTTATGGTCGTGAAGTCTTTTTCAGCACTGGTACGGATGAATACGGTCAAAAGATCTGGGAAGCAAGCATAAAAGAAGGGAAAAACGTCCAAGATTATGTTGACCATTATGCGCAAAAATTTATCGATTTGAAGGGAACATTAGATCTTTCTTACGACAATTTCATCCGGACGACGAGTAAAGAGCATGTTCGTGCCACCCAAGAATTTTGGAGGCTTTGTGACGTCGCAGGTGATATTTATAAGAAGATATACCGGGGATTATATTGCGTGGGGTGTGAGAAATTTCTGACAGAAAAAGATCTGATGGAAGGAGTCTGCTCTCTTCATCCGAATAAAACTCCCGAGATGGTGGAAGAAGAAAATTATTTTTTTAAGCTGACCAAGTACAAAGAACAGCTTTTACAATATCTTTCTAATAAAAAAGTTATCATTCCAGAGTGGCGCAGGCAAGAAGCCATAGATTTTGTAAAAGATGGTATGGAAGATTTCTCCATTTCCCGCAACAAAGAGCGATTTTCTTGGGGCATCCCGATACCTGGGGATGACAAGCAAGTCATGTACGTCTGGTTTGGCGCTTTTATAAATTATATTTCGACTTTAGGGTGGCCCGACAGTAAGGGAAAGTTTGAAAAATTTTGGCAGGAGGGAAAGAGAATCCAAGTGGCTGGCAAAGATATGGTGAAATTCCAGTCAGTGATGTGGCAGGGGATGCTCATGTCCGCAGGGATGCCTGCGACCGACGTCGTCGTTTATCACGGCTTTATCACTGGTGAGGGTGGAGTCAAGATGTCAAAGTCTCTCGGCAATGTAGTGAGTCCGAATGAAATAGTGAAAGAATACAGTACTGACGCACTGCGCTATTTTCTTTTACGTGAAATTTCTTCTTTTGAGGACAGTCCGTTTACCATGGAAAGATTTAAAGATGCTTATAATTCAGGCTTGGCAAATGGTTTGGGAAATTTAGTTTCAAGGATTTTAACTTTGTCAGAAAAATATTTAGAAAAATGTCCGGAGATCCTGGAGCATTCCATGCCGCAAGAATTTAAAGACCACCTGGATAAATTTGAAATTCAAAAAGCTGTAAATTTTACCTGGAATGAAATAGGCGCACTCGACCGATTTATCCAGGAGACCGAGCCATTCAAAGTGGTAAAGACCGACAAAGAAAAAGGGAAAAAGATAATTACTGATATGGTGCTCCGTCTGTACACCATTGCTCGAATGTTAAATCCGATAATGCCGGAAACCAATATTTTGCTCAAAGCTCTGATCAAAGCGAACAAGAAGCCCGATAAGCCTTTATTCCCCAGAAAAGACTAGAAGGAAAAATAATATGCTTCCCAAATACATAGATATACACAGTCATGTAAATTTCAAAGCCTTCGATGAGGATCGAGATAAAGCCATCCGCCGTGCTTTGGATAGTGGTACTTGGGTTATAAATGTTGGTACGCAGATAGAGACCTCAAAAAAGGCTGTAGAAATGGCAAACCAACACGAGGAAGGGGTGTATGCGATTGTAGGTCTACATCCGATACATACTGGCGCTTCGTATCATGATGAAAAAGAATTGGGCGAAGGTGGTAAAGAATTTACTTCTCGAGGAGAAATTTTTAATAAAGAATCTTACAGAGAACTTTTGAAAGATAAAAAGGTTGTTGGCATAGGGGAGTGTGGGCTCGATTATTATCGAATGGATCTGGAATCGATTGAAAAGCAAAAACTCGCTTTTATCGGACAGATTGAGCTCGCGAATGAATTCAACAAGCCTCTCATGCTACACATAAGGAATAGCATAAATAAAGAGGGCCCGAGCGCCTACAAGGACGCTTTAGAAATTTTGAAGCAGTATGCCAAGGTAAAAGGAGACGTACATTTTTTTGCAGGGAACTGGGTCGATGCGAAAGGTTTTTTGGATTTCGGCTTCACCCTTTCTTTTACCGGAGTCATCACCTTTACCCATGATTATGATGAAGTCATCAGAAATACTCCGCTCGATATGATATTGTCCGAGACGGATTCGCCATATGTCGCTCCGGTGCCCCATAGAGGCAGGCGCAACGAGCCGTCATATGTGAAGGAAGTAGCAAAAAGGATTGGTCTTATAAAAAAAATACCAGAGGATGAGGTATTTGTCGCCTTGATTGCTAATGCAAGGCGGGTATTTGGCATATAGATCCTAATTTTTCGATGTAGCCCCCTCGATCCTTTACTTTCCAGAAGGTTTTTGATAGTATAAAAAAATGCCCGAAAACAATAGTGATGTTGCAAATGAAGTGCTAGAGGAAGGAAATTCGCAGGTCTATGAGCTCGGCTATCTTTTGGTGCCGACGATCAAAGAAGAGGATATGCCAATAAGCTATGGCAATCTCAAAGAACTTGTTTCTTCTTTTAGGGGCGCCGTCATAGCAGACGAGATGCCAAAAATGATCAATCTTTCCTATACTATGTCCAAAGTCATATCGAACGTGCGCAATAAGTTCAGCACAGCGTACTTTGGCTGGGTGAAATTCACCATGGATTCGCAAAAAGTTCTAGAGCTCAAGAAGAATCTTGATCTTGATCCGAATTTTATCAGATTCCTGATATTGAAGACGGTTAAAGAAAATACTATTGCCGCGAAAAGATTTATCCGCGGAGACATTTACAAAAAGCCTAAAACCAAGAAAACTGCTGAAAATGAGACAGCTCTTCCTATAAATAAAGAGGAGATAGATAAAGAGATAGAAGCTTTGATCGCAGCTTAATTATTATATAAACATAATCATGTATTTAAACAAGGCAATATTAATAGGAAACCTTACCCGTGACCCAGAGCTTCGTTCTTTGCCCTCCGGCGTCAAAGTATGCTCATTTTCTTTAGCCACGAATCGTGTCTGGAAAGACAAGAACGGCGCACGTCAAGAATCTGCTGATTATCACAATGTCGTAGTTTTCGGACGCCAAGCCGAGACAGTCGCACAATATATGAAAAAAGGCAGTTCTATTTTAGTCGAAGGCCGGATGCAGACCAGAAGCTGGGATGATAAGACCAGTGGGGAGAAGAAATATCGCACCGAAGTCATTGCTGATCGTACGCAGTTTGGTCCTAGATCAGGCAATACCAATGCAGGGTCAGTTCCAAGCAAATCCGAACCAAGTGTAGCTCCTAAGAATGGAGAAGTCGACACCATAGAGTATCCGGAGGAAGACATTAATCCAGAAGACATTCCATTTTAATAACTAAAACAAATATGAAACAAGATTACTTTTCAGCTAACAATATAAAATACATAGATTATAAGGACATAGAGATCTTAAAGAAATTCCTTGGTCCGAACGGCAAGATTGTAGGCCACAAAAGGACGGGAGTCACTTCCAAAAATCAACGACAATTGACTTCGGCTATCAAACATGCCCGGTTCCTTGGCTTGCTTCCTTTCGTGATAAAGTAAAAACTTACCCAACCTCACCTCAATCCTCTCCTGAAAGGAGAGGAGAAATTCAGCCCCTTCCCCTTTCAGGGGAAGGCGGGGGATGAGGTTAAACCCTCTCCACATATTCTCCAGTTTCTGTATTGATGCTCACTGTGTCACCTTCGGCGATAAACATCGGAGCGTTAAGAGTGGCTCCATTTTCAAGCGTGATGATCTTGTTGCCTCCTTTGGAGGTGTCTCCGCGCACAGCCGGGGGGGCCTCTTTTACTTTGAAATTCATTTTGATAGGTAGGGTGACTTTTATTATTTGTTCAACTTCATCTTCATTTTCCCAAATCACAGCTTCAGCATTACTGTTTTGTTTCAAAAATTTTTCGGCATTGCCTATCAGCGCTGCGTCCAGTTTAAATCTTTTACTTTTATCTGTCGGGTCGCAGAACCAATACTCGTTCCGATTGTGGTAAAGGAAGGTGATAAGTTTTTTTTGGATGTCGGCTTCATCAGCTGATTCGGAAACGTGAAAAGTGGCATTGATGGTCTTACCGGATATCAATGTCTTCAATTTTACCTGGTTTTGAGGCTTTCTCTGTTGAGTTCGGGCCACATGGGACTCGATGACTTCGCAAGGTTCACCATCGTAAATGATTATCTTTTTCTCGCGAATTTCGTTATATTCAAGTTTTGACATGGCACCATCCTAGCAGATTTAGACTTCCTCCGCAAATTTTTTCAGAATTTCTTTTAAGATCTGGTCAGATACTTTCTTTTCCTCTTTCAAGAATTTGCGAGTGGCGTCATAGCCGACTCCCAATTTAACCTTTTCTTTTCCTTCACCTGCCGGTGTATAGAAATATGAATTTCCGGTTTTTTCAATTATTTTGAATTTCTCTCCGAGAGCCATAATCTCGCCTTCTCTCGATATGCCTTCATTATAGATGATGTCGAATTCTGTCTGTTTAAATGGAGCGGCAACCTTGTTTTTTACCACTTTCACGCGGGTGCGGCTTCCGACTACCTCTTCTCCCTTTTTTATCTGGGCGATCTTGCGAATGTCTAGACGGACCGAAGTATAGAATTTGAGCGCCTTTCCTCCCGGAGTGGTCTCCGGATTGCCGAACATGACACCGATCTGCATTCTGATCTGATTGATAAATATTACCACTGTTTTAGATTTGGCCACGATCGCAGTGAGCTTCCGGAGTGCTTGTGACATCAGCCGGGCTTGTTTTCCGACATGATACGCACCCATATCGCCCTCGATCTCATCTTTTGGGGTGAGCGCCGCCACAGAGTCGACAACAATAACGTCAATTTTTCCTGTTCGTACCAAAGATTCCACTATTTCAAGTGCCTGTTCGCCGTTGTCCGGCTGGGAAATGAGCAAATTGTTTATATTGACTCCGAGCTTCTTGGTATATTCGGGGTCCATGGCGTGTTCGGCGTCGATGTAGGCACAGACTCCGCCTTTATTTTGCGCTTCAGCAACAATGTGTAGGGAGAGGGTGGTCTTGCCCGAAGATTCAGGTCCGAATATCTCGATTATTCGGCCTCGAGGTATTCCGCCGACTCCTAGCGCCATATCGAGACCTATGGATCCGGTAGGGATCACATTGATATTTACTTTTGGCGAATCGCCGAATTTCATTATTGAACCTTCACCGAATTTGGTTTGGATAGCTTTCAAAGTGTCTTCAAGTACTGCTATTCCGATGGTCTTGTCCCCGTCCGCATGACTCGTGTCAGCGTGTCGGGCAGGCTTTTTCTTGTTTTGCATAAATTATTAGGGTTTTAGGTGGTCTATAGACTGTCTGAGACCGAGGCCTCCCAATTCCTCTGTTAATATTAATTTATAATTTTTTTCATCCACATAGCCGAATTTATCTTTGGCTGTGATATTCATCACATTATATCCCTCAAGCAGGGTAATCGTTTCGTTGAAATTGCCGTCCTGATTTATGGAGATCTCTCGGCCATTGATGGTCAAATTTGTGGCGTTTACCGCGTTTCCGGTAATTTTTAAGACTCCGTTTTCAACCTTGATGCCGGACTCTGCGGGCATATCGCCTAGATTTACATCCTTTATTCTGACTCCGAAGATCAAATTATGAGAGCCGAAAAACGCATAAGCGACAATGATTATGAAAAAAGCCGAGAGGCCGATTATTGGTATTATTTTTCTGCTGTTTTTATTCATCTGGTTAGAAACTTGCATTGATTACATTATATCAGATATCTCTCGCTTGGCGAGTTGTGTCATATCATGTTTTCTCCACCCTCATTTCTTTGTATCTTTTCCAATACTTCTCTCGGTTTTGCGCCGTCTCCAGGTCCGATCACTCCTTTTTCTTCCAATTTATCCATCAGCCTCGCTGCTCGGGCGTACCCTAATTTAAGTTTTCTTTGCAGATAAGAGGTCGATGCCTTACCAGCCTCGATGACGCAGGCTCGCGCTTCCTCGTACATCTCATCGTCATCTTCGGAATCCTCATCATCCAGTGTGCTTTCGAAAATACTTTTATCGGCCGATACTGAACCAGATGTCAGTGTTATTTCTTCTAGAACTTCGTCTTTATATGCATCTGCCAAATAATTAACGACTTTTTTTACTTCTATTTCTGAAATAAATGCGCTTTGTAGGCGTTCTGGCTGAGCTTCACCCGAAGAATATAACATGTCACCAGCACCCAAAAGTTTTTCTGCTCCACCAGCATCCAAAATAGTTCTCGAATCCACTTGAGAAGATACTTTCAAGGCAACACGGGCCGGAATGTTTGCTTTAATGAGTCCGGTAATGATATTTACTTCCGGGCGCTGGGTGGAAAGTATAAGGTGGATACCTACAGCTCGGGACATTTGTGCCAAACGGACAATGGCTGACTCAAGCTCTCTAGGATATGAACTCATTATGTCTGCTAATTCATCTATTATAATGACAATATATGGCAATCGGTCTACACCCACTTCTTCATCTATTCCCTCACTGTTTTTTACCATTTTCTTTTGGTTTTTATCAAAAACATTACTATGATAACTCTCTATGTCTCGAACACTTTCGGCTTCCAGTATGTCATAACGACGGTCCATTTCCTTTGCTGCCCATTTTAATGCAAAGATAGTTTTCTTTGCTTCAGTGATAACGGGGGTTAATAAATGGGGGATATTGTTATAAAGGGTAAGTTCTACTCGTTTTGGGTCTATTAAAATAAGTTTTAAATCGTCTGGACCATTTCTGTATAAGAGGGAAGTAATAATAGAGTGGATAGTTACTGATTTTCCAGATCCAGTCGTGCCTGCGACGAGGCAGTGCGGCATTTTCGCTAGGTTTCCAAAAACCGCTTTACCAGCGATGTTTCGACCGAGTGCGATGGTAAGGGCTTTCGCAGAATTTTGGTATTTGTCATCTCCGAGAAGGGTAGCGAGGCCGACTATTGATTTTGATTTGTTTGGAATTTCAATACCCACTAGCGATTTGCCTGGAATCGGCGCTTCTATTCTGATGGGATGTGCCGCGAGCGACAGAGCCAAGTCGTTTTGTAGTCCTACGATGCGGGAGAGTTTTACTCCTTCAGCTGGTTTCAATGCATAACGAGTGACAGTCGGGCCGATTGTTATTTCATCCATTTCCACTTCAATGCCAAAGTTTTGAAGCGTGCGCTTGATTATGTTCGCATTAGCTTTGATGTCTCCCGTATTCGGTTTGCCTTTATCTTCTTCAAGGAGAGCAAGGGGAGGGGGAACGTAATTGGTATGGAGGTTGGTCCTAGGCTTCAGTTTCTTGATTTCTATCTCATCTTCGTCCTCTTTCTTTTTTCCTACTCCCAATGCTTTTTTTATCTTTTCTCCCGTGCTCTCTTCTTCCGCATCTTCGTCGTTCTCTTCCTCATCTTTTGGCAGGGAAGCTACCAGAAGTTTTTCTCCCTCTATTAGTGTTTCTTTCGTTTCACTCGAATTGTCTGCAGTTTTTTTGTTAGCTCGCAGGTTCCACATCTTTTTGATAAAAGGTATCGGGTTTAGTTCGGTATCAAACAAGACAAGGATTGAAATTATTAAAATAGCTCCCAGGAAGATGGTGCTCGCATAGACATCAAATAGAGCGACTAAGGGCGTAGACAAGACCTCACCCAAAATTCCTCCAAAGGGTCCGCCGGAGATGATGTCTATAATCCCTAAACTAGAGAGCAGGAACAAGATTGCACTCGCGATACTCCTCCATCCGATATCCGGAGTCTTGGATCGGAGAAATGAAATTCCGAGCATGATAAAAAGAATAGGGAGAAGGATATAGCCGACACCGAGCAGAATATCGAATTTTTCGTAAACGAATACACCCGCTTTTCCGGTGATGTCAAAATATGACATTAAAAAAAATAATGCCAGAACAAAAAAAACTATTGCCATGATCCCGTGTTTTGTTTGACTCTTTAATCCAAAATTTTCATTTCCAAAATCCTTCTTCTTATTTCCATTTTTCGCCATGAAAGTATTTTAACACGGGCTAGAAGTTTCAGCTAGAATCAATTTTTATAATGCAATCTATCTGGCGTTGCTACGCCAGCGAACTGCTCGCCTCGTCAGCCTGCGCAAGGCATTCTAAAAATTATTCTGGCTTACACCTTGCCCATCCTTGCTTTTTTCCTTGTCCGATATATAATGGACACACATAACCTACTTACAAGGACATGAATAAAAACATAAAAGACACTCAATCGTCCATATCCACCCAGTCTTCTAATTTTGGAGAACAGGGAGCTCTCGTGTCCTTTAGCAAGACCTACCAGCCTGCTATTGTAAATAAGGCCGGCAAGCTGATCACAGCATTGTACATGGTAACGGACGTAATGGACAAAGAAGAACCGATAAAAAATAAGTTAAGGACATTGGGTACAGAAATCATATCAGACATGCATTCAGTGCCATCGGATATAGATAGTAAAATTACGGAAATCATGTCCTTTTTGAATATAGCTACAGCCATGAGCTTTATTTCAGAAATGAATTGCTCTATTCTCAAAAAAGAATTTTCAGTCTTACAACAATCCATAAAAGAATCAGCTCAAATGAAGCCTGCCTGGCTCGAGGATTTTTTGGAAGAAGAATTTCCTCCCCTTCTTGATAAGGAGGGGAATGAGGGGAGGTTTCTGGAGAATTCACCTCACCCCAACCCTCTCCTTATTAAGCCTGCCCGCCTGGAGCGTTCGGGCGGGGAGAGGGGGAGTCCAATTTCTAAAGGACATGTTAGAATTGGTGTCCAAAAGAGAGACGCCTTTTTAAAAATTATAAAGGACATGTCCGATAGAAGTATAGTTTCACAAGGTGTTCACACAGGATCTGATTTTGGTGTATTAAAGAAACAAAGACGCAACGACATCATCAATATGGTGAAGGTTGTTGGCGGGAGTGCTACTATAACGGACATCAGGGACCAAGTTCAGATGGCTCCAGCCCAGGCCGGCCTGCTCGTTTCTTGCAGTGAAAAAACGTTGCAAAGAGAGTTGATGTCCATGACGAAGGACGGTCTATTGAAGAAGACAGGGGAAAAAAGGTGGAGCCGGTATTTCATCAAATAACCTCTTAAATTCAACCCTCCCATCCTCCCCTTATCAGGGGAGATAGAATGTCGAATCCCCTTAATAAGGGGATTTAGGGGGTTGTATCTTTTACATTTGCATTTTGCTCAAATTGTGATAATATAGCTTTGTGGGTTTTATTCGCTTAAAAGGCGAGTTATCCACATAATATCTTGCTCTATCTTGGAGCTATGTATTATAATAATATTGTGTTTATGTGGCGCGCATTTTATGCGTATCATGTATTCACAAATTATATTTGTTTTCACTTTGATTTTTGTTTGAGATTTCGTCGAAAAGATTTCAAGCAATGCGGAGAGAAAATAAATGCCCATTGAAAACCGAATAGCTATGTTTTTAATGGTTTAGTTTACATCTGTTCGTTATTTTAAATCCGTTGCATTATAAATTATTAATAGTTATTAACGGATGAGGAATAATGATAGAAAAAATTGCGCTTTTAGTTTTGTCGAAACTTATTAATAGCGTAAAAATTAGAAAAATTATATGAGTAATATATTAAATTTAAAAGGAGTAAAGCTTTTTGCCATCATCGTGTTGGCATTGGCTGTACTCGCAACATTCGGAATGGTTGCTGTGCAATCAGCAAGTGCTGATGCAGCTGCTCTTGCGACTTGCCCTACGTTGAGCCAAGGTTCATCTGCACAAAGTTGTGTTATGAACCTACAAGGCGCGCTCAATTCGTTTGGAGCAACGCTCGTAGTTGATGGAGCTTTTGGTCCTATGACCAAGGCCGCAGTCGTATCCTTCCAATCTGCTCGTAATCTAGTTCCTGACGGAGTCGTCGGTCCTTTGACAAAAGCAGCTTTGATGGGTGCAACGGGAGGAGTATTCCCAGCAGGTTGTACTTCAGCTGCAGGGTTTAGTACCACTACTGGTGCTCCTTGTACCTCAAGTTCTCTTCCAGCAGGTTGTACTTCAACCGTAGGTTACAGCCCAACTACTGGCACAAAGTGTGATGGTAGCCAAGGCGGTGGCGGTGGTGGAGGAGATACAGGCCTACAAGGTGGTGCAGGATCAGCTAACTATTCATTAATGTCAGATTACAGTAGTGAAACAGTTGGCGAAGGTGCAGAAGATGTGAAAGTTGCTGGTATCGAAGTCGAAGCAAATGGCTCTGACCTTGAACTTACAGCAGTTCGTTTAGTCTTTACACAAGGCACAGCAGGTAGCGACTTTGAAGACTATGCTGCCGAAGTTTCTGTATGGCTTGATGGAGAAGAACTCGGTCGCGTAGATGCTGATGAATTCACTGATGGCAACAATTACACCAGCACTATCACTCTTGACAGTGGCGTCATCGAAGAAGATGCGACTGGAGAGCTCGTAGTGGCTATTTCAGGAATTGGTAATCTTGACACCAACGATGCAGGTGACACTTGGACGGTAGATTTCCGTTCAGTTCGCTTCCTCGATGCGTTGGGAGATTCAACTTCCGAAGACCCATCAACAGCTACCAAGACGTTCTCTTTTGAGAACTTCGCTACATCTTCAGACAGCAGACTCGATATGCGTTTGACGACTGGTGATGCTGCAGATGCGATCAACAAAGCTCACTTGATCAACTCTCATGCAACTGATGAGACTGAAATGAAGAACGTTGTGCTCTTGGAATTCACTATGGAAGCGGAAGGAGACTCTGACCTTGAAATTAGAGACTTCGGAGTTGACATTGTGGTTGCCACAGAAGATCATGTAGATGATCTTATTGCTGGCGGCACAGCACCTGAAGTTTTCCTTGAAATCGAAGGCGAGAACTACGGTACTGCTGGTTACAACGAAGATGCTGATGACACAGACGTAGGGGTAGACGAAGAAGTTGCCTTTGCTGACGTGGATTACACCATCGATGCCGGCGATACGGTTACAGTTCGCATAGTTGCAAACTTGACCGCTGCTGATGTTCACGCTGCAGGCTCTACTATCTACGCTCAGGTTACCGAGACTCAAAGCAACGATACCGCTTTGTTTGATATTCGGGATGAGTCCAACACCCAGCTCGCGGATGCCGATATGGTTGGTACTCCAACTGGCGAAGCTAGCACCTTGCGAGGTAGTGGATTTAACCTTGTTTTCGTATCAGAATCTGCAACTGAAAGCCACTCCGGCAACGTTGCTAACGCTTCTGACCACGACGAAGGAACATTCACTCTCGTATTCACAGTAGAGGCATGGGATGACAATGCTACAAGCATCTTCATCGACAACACCGCTCCAACTGAGACTGGTGGTGCTACGGAATCAGACGTGAATGTTACAGGCACAGATACCTATGTAACATCAAGTATTGAAAGGACTGGTGGTGATACTGCGGTAGAATCTGGCGATGACTTTGAAGTGTTAGCTGGAGACACGGTAGAATTTACCATTACCTATGTCACTGCAGCTGGCGCAGATGGTTTGTTTGATGTATCTCTTGGAAGTCTTCTATACGCCCTTGCTACGGGTGATGGAGACCTTACCGTTGCTGATGCACAAATCGATCTTCTCGACTTCAAGACGACACCTCCACTCAACTTGAACTATGATGTTGACTAAATTCTTTAGTCAGATAGTTTAGAGTAGGAGTTTCGTTTAATTAGTCACGACTCTGGTTAATACACCTTAAAAAGTATTCCCGCTTTCGGACGGGTAAAACAAACGAAACAAAACAACCCCCGCCTCTTACGAGAGGCCGGGGTTTTTTGTTTTTATTGGAGAAATTGTTTATAATCAATTTTATGGCGCGAACATGGATAGTATGTATAACGGTTGTTTCTATTTTTTTATTTCCTCTATTATATATAGGAGGATTTTCTTTCCCGGCGATTTTTCCCCACGCTATGTTTATATTTTTTATATCAGAGCTATTGCTTTTACTCTTTTTGTGGGGCGGAATACGCAAACAACAATTGGTTTTCAAAAAAAGTCTTCTTACTGCGGGGCTTTTGGCATACATTGTCGTTTTATTTATTTCCGCGCTCGCGGGCGCTGATTTCTTGCAGTCGTTTTGGTCAAGCTATAGTCGGATGACTGGCTTGGTCACCTGGGTTCATTATTTTATTTTGTTTTTCGTTCTCTCGTCGGTTTTAGAACGGCAGGACTGGAAATATGTTTTTCGGGCGTTGATTCTTTCCGCAATTGTGCTTGCGATAGGGTCTTTTCTAGGACCGACTGGTTTCAATATCGGATGGAAACCGATTGCAGGGGCAGGATCGTTACTAGGAAACAGTAGCTACAGCGGTATCTATTATGTACTGGTGTTTTTTATGTCTGTTGTCGGATTTGCATTGGAAGACAGAAGAAAATGGAAATATATATACGGATTCGGCTGGCTAATAATATTCATTAGTCCTGATCTGTTTAATTTTCAATTTTTCACGGGAGCGATATCTTTCTCTGAAATTTTCGGAAACCCCTTTTTGCTTCTTGGGTATGCGCGGGCGTCAACTGTGGCATTGTGGACGGGGATTGTCTTACTGGGGATTTTGTATGGCATCCATACTATATCTAAAGTTTTTATCCAGAAGATGCTTTTGGGGATTGTGTTTGTTTGTCTTAGTGGAGGGTATGTGTTCGGCTTCTTGTCTATCATCAACAAGCAGGGAATTGTCTATGAAAAATATATAGAGGAGGAGGGCGAACATATTCGGTCAAGTGTGTGGAATATTGCCTTACAGAGCATAAAGGAACGTCCATGGTTTGGCTACGGGCTGGAGAACTTTGAGCATACATATCAAAAACATTTAAACGCAAGCATGATTGAGAATAAAAATGATTTGCGGATGGTTACGCTTAGAGAGACTTTATGGTTTGATATGGTGCATAATACAACACTGGAATCGCTAGTTTATAACGGTGTTATTGGTACGCTTACAAAAATATTGCTTTTGGGAATAGTTCTTTTTCTGTGTATGCGCCGGTATTTTCAAAAGAGAGAATTTTATTTCCTAGTTGTACCTTTCGTTTTTATTTTGCATTTACTCCAGACACAGACATCGTTTGAGACAGACAGCGGGTTACTGCTCTTGTTTTTATTGCTTGCCTTTCTAGTCTCGCGCGAAGAAAAGATCATTGCCTTGTCGCTTCCCGGAAACAGGTGGTGGTACAGAGTTGGGGCTGTGGCATTGTTTATGGTTACGTTGTATAGCTTTATATTTGTTCCAATTCGTGAGAATAAGACATTGGCAAATATACAAAGTGCGGCATATGTTGATAAAAGAATTCCTCTATATAAAGATTTGTACTCTTTACGTATGTCTCCCGAAAAGAGTTTGCGGATTTTATCCGGTAAATACACGGCTGGTATTGTTACCAAATATGAAGACATTTTACAGTATCAACAGTCGGACAATGTCCGCAAGGAATTGAATATATATCTTGACTTGTATGAACACTATTTACCACGTTATGAGAATAGTTACAGGTATTTGATTGACTATGCAAATGTCATACACATCGCGTATCTTTTTGGTATTAATGAAACAGAGAAGGGTGAAACGCTGTCGCGTCGAGCACTTTCTATCTCACAGTCATATCCTCATGCGTACTGGTTTCTCGCGTTTAATATGTATCGTCAAGAAAGGTTTGACGAAGCAAAAGAGTATATGCAAGCGGCGCAAACAATTGATCCATCAATAAAATCTGACTTTCTGTATAAAAATTAATATGATACAATACACAGCATTATGAAATGTTTAGTAACAGGTGGGGCGGGGTTTATCGGCTCGCATTTAGTGGATCGTTTATTCCAAGAAGGTCATGAGGTATATGTCGTTGATAACCTTTCTACCGGGAAACGAGAGAACATTAACAAAAATGCACGCTTTCTTGAAGGAGACATAACAAATTTCGACGAACTTCAAAAGATATTTACTGAAACAAAGCCAGAATATGTGTTCCACGAGGCCGCTATTCCACGTATGCCTGTTTCTATCGAAGACCCCGTCGGTACATCAAAAGTAAATATCTTAGGCACAATTAATGTGCTGAAAGCTGCGGTGGATGCTGGAGTTAAAAAAGTTATCTTCGCTTCTTCTTCTTCGGTTTATGGCGACCAGAAGACCTTGCCCCTAAAAGAAGATATGTCACCAAACCCCATGAGTCCGTATGGTTTACAAAAATATACTGGAGAACTCAACCTTCGTCTGTTTTCGTCTCTCTATGGTTTGCCCACTGTTGCTCTGCGTTACTTTAATGTGTATGGACCAAGAGCTGATATCAATTCCGATTATAGTTTAGTTGTAGGCAAGTTTTTAAGGTTGAATAAAGAAATGAAGCCGCTTACGATATTTGGGGATGGAAAGCAATCCAGAGCTTTTTGCTATGTAGAGGACGTAGTGGAAGCAAATATAAGAGCCATGAATTCTGCTCGCGTGGGAACCGGAGAGGTAATTAATATTGGGGCTAGAATTCCAGTTTCTGTGGAACAAATTGCCGAAGCCATAGGCGGAAAAAAAGAATATCTACCACCTAGAACTGGAGATCCTATGCATACAGCTGCTGATCTCTCCCGTGCAACAGAACTTTTAGAATGGGAGCCTAAAGTAAGTTTTCAAGAAGGTCTTAAGAAAACAAAGGCATGGTTTGATAGACAGTAACAAGTAATACATGGCTGACATAAATTACAAGTTACTATTTACATGTTACGGATTATTAGTTACTATTTACCAGTTACGTGTTACTAATTACTAGTTACTAATTTTAAAACAATGAATAAAAAAAACTTAAAAGACATTAAAATAGCGATAGTGGGTGTCGGAATGGTCGGAGGAGCAATGGCTAATTATTTTAAAAAAGCTGGAAGAACTCCGTTTCTGTATGATCCCCACAAGAACATGGGTTCCAAAGGAGATGTGAACCAAGCAGATGTTGTTTTTATTTGTGTGCCAACCCCGTTTTTGAAAGATGGGAGTGGATTCGACTTGTCGTATGTAAAGGAAGCTTGTGAATTTTTAGAAAAAGGGAAGATCGTGGTCATCAAATCAACCGTTGTTCCCGGAACTACAGAGAAGCTCCAGAGGGAATACCCTCATCTTAAGTTTTTATTTAATCCAGAGTTTTTAACGGAAATTACCGCTGATCAGGATATGAACTATCCTGATCGCCAGATTCTGGGATATACCAAAGAGAGTTACAACGTTGTTGGTCACTTGATGCGACTACTGCCACTTGCGCCGTATGAGAAAATAATGCCCGCGACAGAAGCAGAGATGGTGAAGTATTACGGGAACACTTGGTTTTCCGTGAAAGTAACCTTTGCCAATCAGATGTACGACCTCTGCGAGAAATTGGGCATTGATTACGATTTGGTAAAGGAAGCCGCCGCAGCTGATAAGCGTATCGGTCCGTCACACCTTGAGGTGTGGCACAAAGAATATCGGGGATATGGTGGCAAGTGTTTGCCGAAAGATACACGCGCTCTCATTGAGCTCGCTGACTCTATAGGCGTGGATATGAAACTTCACAAGATGGCGGAAGAGATAAACAATAGAATGATGGATGAACAGGGAATAGAAGACCCCGAGAAATTTTCAAAGAGAGAGGGCTAGCTAAATTCTTTGAAAGAAAAAAAATATCATTGCCGATCTTACCACTTCTGTAATAAGTATTGTCCCTACGACTCCCCAAATGCCGAAAAAGGGCGTTAGTAGAAGAAGGAGAATAATCCTAAAAATAGAGGATCCTACCCTAATGACATAAAGGTCCTTTTTTCTTAAGTCGCTTACAAGCGCGGTTTCCAAAAGTTGGAAAGGAATCATTATTCCAATAATTGATAATGCTTGCAGATAGATTATCGACTCTAGATAGTTCGGAAAGAATATTTTATAGATAAAAGGTATAATTGCAATATTAGCAATGACGAATGGTACTGATAGAAAAAATAAAGAAAAGAATTTATTCAGCAGTCCTTTTTTGATATCTTTTACATTTTTCTCACCAATTTTTGGGAGCGCGAGTGCTTGTATTGGTAAATAATTGTTTAATGCTTTTATGGGAAAGTAGCTGAAAGAATATACAGCGACCTGAATAGGACCGAGGAAGTGCCATAGAATTACTGTATCAAAATTTTTCCCAATTTTAGCGATTGCATCCATTATTGTCATATCTTTGCCAAATTTTATTGCACTGCCATCCTGTTCGTTGTTTTTCAGTTGTCTGATGGTTTTATATAATAAGAATCCTTCGAAAACCGCATGGGCGACAAGGGTTGTAAAAATAACCCAGAAGACGCTGTTGGTGAAGTAGATAACAGGAAAAAGCGCTAGTAGTATTAAGAGTGCAGGCCCGAATTTATATAAGCTCTCTTTGGCAAACTTTTTTTTAGCATTCCAAAAAACCCTAGCAAGAGGAAATGTGGTCCAGAAAGGCAGGAAAATAGCGGCAACAAAAAAACTGCTCGCCAGTTCCATATTTTGGTGCGCGAGGTACCAACCAGCCGCTGTAGTAAGACCGAGTGAACCAACTAAAGACCACTTCATTTTTTTCTTAATAACAGTGATGAGCGCGCCCTCGCTATTACGAGCAATGCTTCTAATAAGCGTTGTATTTAACCCAGACAAAGCGAAAATGCTTGCAATATCAATTCCAGCAAGCACGAATTGATATGTACCATACATTTCTTTAGGGAACCAACGCGCGAATGCCATCATTGTTACAAATGAAATAGTAAGCACTCCAATTCTGCCAAGAATAATCCAGAAACTTCCTCCGGCAACGTAAACCATATCCGTTTTTGTATAACGTTCCGACCAGCGGAGCAATTGCAATATTTTGTTCCGTAATAATAATTGCATATATCCTATTTTACCAAAAGATGATATGATGTGCTAATCGTTAATATGTTTTCACGAATCAAAAATTTTCCACACCAATTCTTTTTTACAGGGGTGTCAAAGTTCCACATTTTTTGGCGTGGATTTCAACTATTATTCTATGAAATATTTGGCAAAAAACAGATCGTTTCCAATGTCAATGGTTTCTCGATGCTTCTAGACTTGCAGACTCCGGGCATATCAAAGGCGCTGTTTGTTTACGGTACAAGAGAGATTCTTGACACACAAATTGTGCAAGAGGTTATGCGCGACAATATGGATGTTATTGAAGTTGGGGGGAATATCGGCTATTATACTCTTTTAGAAGCTAATGGGAGCGCGGGCACAATCTATGTGTTTGAACCGGATCCAAGAAATAAACCGATTCTTGAGAAGAATATACGAATGAACAATTTACAAGATCGTATTAAACTTTATCCTTGGGCCGTCGGAGACAAGTCTGGCAATCAACAGTTTTATTTGGGACGCAAATCAAATTTAAGCAGTACGCAACCTCGGTTCGGAACTACCACGGGAGGACAATTAGAGGTAAAATCTATTAAACTGGATGATTTTAAGCCGGCATACGCCGCTTCATTCTTGCGCATGGACATTGAGGGCGCAGAGGACTCTGTGATTCGTGGCATGGAAAAAATACTTTTACAAGGCAAGCCATTTGCTTTTTTGATTGAGCTTCATCCCACTCTATATAAAACGCTTAACATTCCCTTTGTTGAGACTTTGCGTCATTTAAAGGACATTGGTTTTATTTGTCGCTATGCAATTTCCGCAGGCGTTATTGAACATCCCTTGCTTATATCAAAAGGGTATAAACCCATCCGTGGCGTTCAAGAGACGGAAAAAGGGCATGGGTTGTACGAACACATTAAGATGGACGATCTTATAGAAATGATGGACGAAAAGAAAAAAATTGTTCGCTCCGTTTTATTAGTGCGTGAATAAAAATACAGGTATGGTAAAAAATACTTCTTTAATAGATTTATTAAAAAAAGGAAGCATTTCATTGTGGGGATATCACGACAAATGTCTTCCCGATTTATTGTTAGAAAATCATAATGTTTGCATTCACACACGCGACAAACCCTCTACAATTTCACGGGAACAATCAGAAGTTTGTTTTTTAGACAGGGAAATAATTAAAGCGCTACTGGTGGCATTTCCCCAAAATTCTCGATATATTCTTGTGCGTCTTGCATTCAGAACCTCGTGGCTTATAGGATTTTTTGGGATTATTCGCTGGCTCGCCCAAAAACAATTTATTTTTAGAGGAATACTACCTTTGCGATCAAGAAAGTCTTGGCAGTTTTGGGTGGTTCTCGAGCGCAGAAAACAAAAAAAAGTGGTCCAACAGTCCAATTTGTCGGCAGAAATCGGAGTGCAGGGTTTGTTGGACTTTCTGCGAAAAGAAGATATAAATTATGTTGTTTTGCGCTCTTTTGATAAATTGCCGAAACTTGCTAGAGAGGGCGGTGATCTTGATATTCTTGTAGCAGACAAAGATGAATTACGAGTGAGAGAATTTTTAAATTTGAATCAGGGTAATATTCCTATAGATATATATTCGGTTTCCGGTTTGTCTGCAGGTGGCCTTCCTTATTACCCCCCTCCTCTCGCCAGAAAAATTTTAGAAAGCGCAGTCGAAGGTCCTGCAGGATCGCGCGTGCCGGCTTTAAGGGAGGCATTTTTAAGTTTTGCCTATCATGTGCTCTATCATAAGGGTTCCCTCACCGAACACAGACATATGGAAAATCTTTTATTAATGGCCCAAAAGATGGATATTTTTATGGATATTACACTGGAGAACTTAGAGGAGTATCTTGCCGGCCAAGGATGGCGACCGAAACGCGACACGCTTGCCAAAATTGCTGTGATGAATGAATGGGTTTGGAAAAGATTCTTAGCCGATTCTTCCCCGAAAAACGAGATTGGCCTGGGGGTTTTTATACTGAAGGGTGGGGCGGTAAGGCTGGGCTTTGCTAGCGCCGTGGTAAAAGCTATTGAAAGGGATGGTTTTGCCATAATTCATAAAATTCAATTTAATGATAAGCAAAAACATTACGCCGCAGATCATTTAAGAGGCGGGAACTGGATTTATCAGTCATCGATTTCGCCGGAGGATTATCTACCCGCTATGGCAATTGTTGTGCTTGATCGCAATCCCATAAAATGGATTAATGAGCAAGCGCTCGGCCAAGTCCCTGCTGGCCGGATGCACGCATTAAAGCTGAAACTGCGGAAAGAGTTTGATTTAAGCGGACAAAAAAGCTTTATTCATGGCACCGACAATACAACCGAAGCATGGGAATACATAGAAATTTGTTTTCCGGGAGAGTTAGCTCTTATCGAAAAGAAAATGGAAAATTTCAAACAAAAAAATGGTTTCAATTTTTTAAAAAAAATGCATCTATATTTACGTCTATCGCCTTATTTATTACGGCATGGTTTGAAAAGATTTATTATTAAGCGTATTATAGAGCGATGAAACAAAAAGCGTGGATCAAAAACTTTCTTAAAAAATATTTTCCACCAGCACACGCTTTTTCAGTGCGCTGTTCGTTGGTTCTCCGGGCATTTTTGAGATATGGGTTGGATTGCAACCCGTTGCGTCTTTTTTGGATTGTTGAGCCTTATACTATGGTAGGGCATGCGCGACTTTTTAATGCATACGATCTGAGTCAACGTTGCCAAAAAGAGCATATTGAAGGGGCGTTTGTTGAATGCGGAGTTTGGCGAGGAGGATGTGCGGCTATAATGGCTGCTGTCGCAACTCGTCATGGTGCAAGGCGGAAAACATGGCTCTTTGACTCGTTTGAAGGATTACCGCACCCAACAGAAAAAGACGGCGAAAAAGCCGCATTATATGCCAAGCAAAATGTGACTGGGGAACTGGCGTCCATTAAGATAAATGTAGGACCCCTTCAGGATGTTGAGAGGCTGTTATTCAAGATTCTCAAACTTCCACGAGAGTCTGTTTATGCAGTGAAAGGGTGGTTTCAAGAGACACTGCCCCAAAAGAAAGATCAGATTGGACCTATTGCGATACTTCGCATGGATGGCGACTGGTACGAATCAACAAAGTGTATTTTAGATAATCTTTACGACAGTGTAATACCAGGCGGATATATTATAGTGGATGATTACGGAAGCTGGGAGGGGTGTAAAAAGGCAGTTGATGACTTTTTCCGCGCCAGGATGCAGCCTGAAATTGACTTTAAAATGATTGATCTTGCGGGTCTTTATTTCCAAAAACCATGACGAGACTATGTATTTAAAAATAAAAAAATTCCTTAAAAAGCGTATCAAAACCGGCGGGCTTCTATGGCATTTGTTGGTGTTTCCCCAAAGGTTTCAACGTCATAGGTTTAGAATTTTCAAAGGGTATTGGGAGGCGCGCGAAACAAAAGAAATGATAGCTCCTTTGAAGACGCGAGAATTTCTAAAAGAACATGTTTCTATAGTTATTCAAAGTGCCGGTCGGGGTGAATATTTAAAAAGGACTATTGAAGCTCTACGAAAATATTTTGACTACGACCCAACGAAAACCCACTGGCTCATTATTGACGACTATCCGGATTCAAAAGAAACGAGGGATTATATTAAAAGTTTAGATTTTTTTGAAAAAGTGATCTTGAACGAGAAGAACCGCGGAATCGGCTACTCAATTAACAGGATTTTCGCTGGAGTTCACACTGAATTTATTTTTTATTGCCAAGAGGATTTTGAAATTCTCCAGTCCGTGCCAATACAGCGGATGATTGATATTCTTCGGGGGAATTCGCATTTAAGCCAGCTTATGATCAAGGGGACCAAGGAATATGTTGGAGCGTTGCAGACAGACAGGGGTTACTTTGAATATTATAGAATGTTCGGATTTTGGCCGTATCTTGCGTCCATGAATTTTTTGCGCGAGCATCTTCCTTTTCCTTTTTATTTTACGGCTCCCGAGTTTACATTTCGACTGCATAAAAAAGGATGGAGTACTGCTGGCGTTTTAGGAAACAAAAACGATTCCCCCTTGGTAAGGCACATAGGAGAAGAACGAAAAGTATTTGTGGTAAAATAGTATTTATGGTAAAATAGCATTACACATATGAATTATCACGATCTCCTCACATTAGATGACAAAGCTTACAAAGAGTTTAGTTATTACATAGAACAATCCAGGGGAATTCTCACTCATCTCGTTCGCCTAGGCCGGTATAAATGGAGATATATTTTTCATGCACTTTTACGCCTAGGATTTACGCCGAGGTTTATTATAAAAAGTCAAAAAACATTTTGGGGCAAGGATTTATATATGCGTATTTTAGACCAGCAGTTTGGGCCATTGCTGTTGTTTGGCACATTGATTATAGAGGAACACAGCCTAACAAGATTTTTAATTAAAAGAATAAAATCGGATGATGTATTTTATGATGTTGGGGCAAACTATGGATTTTACACTCTTCTCGGAAATGAGCTCGCAGGAGAAATTCATTCTTTTGAGCCTCTGCCCTCGGTTTTTTTATGCCTTGAAAAAAGTATAAAGGGAATGAGCGCTAATTGCTATTTGAATAATATTGCTTTGAGTGATACTGCAGGAAAAATAAATTTTTACGATACCAGTAAAAAACACAGGGGGACGGCGGCAAGCTCTATGATGAAAAAAGTTGCAGAGGAACGTCTCAAGAATTACAATACAATCTCTGTTTCTTCAACAACGCTGGATGACTATGTTAGTAATCACAAACCCCCTACGATCATTAAAATAGATGTAGAGGGAGCAGAGGAGTTAGTGGTTCGAGGTGCAATGGAGACATTCTCAAAACATAAACCACTTATTATAATGGAAATATGGGGGAAGGAAAGATTGTATGGAGATTCCGCGCATTTTAAAGCCGTGCGCATGCTTTTAGGGCTTGGGTATAAAGCACATCACTTAGATGAGGATGGGGAGATTCATTATCTTAATGAAGATTCTCTCGGTCGGCACATGGCTAAATTGAAACGTGATAACATAGTTTTCTCTTAAACTATCAGTATAAGTAGGTTTTATTTTAAAAACTATAGAACATGAATCCTAGAAAATTATACACTTTTCTTGCGAGGTGCTACAAATTCGGAATTTTTTGGTGTATCAAAATGAGCACCACAAAATTATTGTCTCGACGGGATGAGTTCGGTATACGCATCCCCGGCTATAAACAAAAAATGTTTTTGAGAAAACATACTTCAGACGAAGATGCATTTGATCAGATTTTTGTTGCGCAAGATTACACCAATCCTTTTTTAGATGGTTTTTCTCCTAAAGTTATAATTGATGCCGGAGCCTATGTTGGATATAGCTCGGTTTATTTTGCCAATAAATACTCAGATGCAAAAATTATAGCTATAGAACCCGAAGACTCTAATTTCGAGTTACTTCAAAAAAACACTCTAAACTATAATAATATTTATTGTATACAGGCGGCGTTGTGGGGCGAACCGGAAAAATTGAAAGTTGTTGAGGGTGATGCTGGAAGACATTGGGCGTTCAAAGTAGAAAAGCTTTCGGGTGATGGAAATGCGAATAGCAGGGCAGTGTCCGTAGTAACTATGCCACAGATTATAGCTACCTATAAATTGGAGACTATAGATATTTTAAAAATTGATATTGAGGGTGCGGAGAAGGAACTTTTTTCTAAGAACTATGAATCATGGATCTCGAAGTGTAAGATTATTGTCATTGAGTTGCACGATAGGTTTTTGCCTGGCTGCAGTAAGGTATTTTATTCCGCTCTTTCTACTCTCCCGTTTAATCAGCATACTAAAAGAGAGAATATTTTTGTGGATTTAAGATAACTTAAGAAAATTTTTATACCCCTTCTTTAGTAAATTTATAAATTACCTGAGATTTATACGGCTCTGTGTGAGTGCATTGAAAGCCTGCATTCTCAAAGATCTTAATGAATTCCACTGAACTGTAATAATTAACCCAGCCCATCACTCCTCGGTTACTTTTGTTCGTATCTGTTACTGCGTATGAGGCAATAATGGTATCGACGAAATGCGATAAATGTGATACTACCTTTGGTACGTCATTAACATATTCAAAAACACCGCTGAGAACAGCAACGTCGTAAGATTTGAATTTCGGAAGTGGGTCATTATTTAGGTCGCAGACAATCGTATCTTCCCCTCTGTGAACAAGGTCAGATGGAGTATAAGAGCAATTTGTGGGTAATAAGGTTTTCAAAACGAGTTTCCCCGCGCCAAATTCAATTACCGACGTTCCCGGCTCAATGAGTTTGGCCATTTGTTCGGTTCTTGTGTCCCAATCCTGACGTAAATTTTTATTGTTACTCCACTTTCGGTAATCGGATTTTCCAGTGGCTTTTCTTAAAGACGTATAAATCCCTCTTTTTAGCCAAACAATTTTCCTTAGCAGTGTTTTAATCCCACTCATTATAATTTTATTGCTTCTGCTCAGTTATTTATAAAATTCTCGCACGTTTTCCGTAACGCTTCCTGTAATGGTGTAATATCGCGCGGATTAGGCAGGGGATTTTCCCAATTTATTTCATGAATATTTTTCTTGAAGTCTTCTGTGGAGTAAGCCCTTAGGTAATCAAGAAGCCCGCCGAATCTCGGATCGTTTAAATCTTTATATACAAATATGACAGGCGTGCCAAACGCCAAGCAAGGAAGTGCGCAGTGGAGCCTTGAAGTTACCACAAGTTTTGCTCCAGCGTACGTTTTGAGCAGTTCACGAGCCTTCTTAAATTTATCTCCTTCTTGGATCTTGTTTAGAAAAAACCATGAGAGTGTGTTAAGCCCTAATTTTCTTATAAAAGATTTCAAAGGGTGAGGGATAAGAGCAGATGCTTTTTTCGTATATTGAGAGTATCCCCAATGGTTGGTGTATATAGAGTGGTCTCGTATTTCTTTTGGCAATACTTTTTCAGCCTCTTTTTCAAGATCAGCGATTACTATATTGTTGTGTTTGTCTACGGATGGCTTTTTGAGTGTCAAAGTCAGGCATCCTGAAAAGTATGCTTGCACTCCTTTATCTTCAAGTATTTTTTGCGTATGCGTGTCTCTACAGCCAATAGGTTCATGTTTCTTGAAGTAGTCTATTGATTTTGGTGAAGTAAAGTTTTCAACGGCGCACTGTGCAATATGGAACGAGAGGAACAGCGGGTCTATGATGTCCGATGGCGGCCAATTGTGCGGTTCATGGCTAAACCATCCATTCATGATAATTCTTATCTTGTTTTTGCTTTTTACTTTGTTGAGGGTACCTGCATCAAGGCGTAGGTCAACGCGGGGAAGAAATTGTAATGTCGCCACGCTTTGTATTTCATTTCCCACATTTCCAGTTTTGTGGGATAATAATCCATATATGAATTTTTCCATATATTTTAACTATACACTTTTTTTTTCTAATGAAAAGCGAATAAAATAGTACAAATAGAGTTTTATGTATATAATGACTTTATCAAATGAAAGAAATAATTTATAAGGATTTTGGAGAAGCTAATCGCAAGTATGAACTCGATCGCATAGAGTATGAACTTGCTCTTGGTATTATGGCTGGTAGGGAATTTGGCAATGATGTCCTTGATGTTGGAGCAGGTAAAGGTGAGTTTACTGATATGCTTTCAAAGCGTGGATACAGAGTAAATTGTGTCGAAGGGACAAAAAAGCTTTTTGAAGAACTTAAAGAAAAAGGATACAAGAGTGTGCTTGTTGATTTGGAGGAAGAAAAATTACCTTTTCCAGATAATTCTTTTGATTTGGTTGTTTCTTTGGAGGTAATAGAACATCTGTGGAATACAGATCATTATTTAAGCGAGTTAAAGCGAGTGGTTAAACCAAATGGATATGTGATTATCACCACCCCGAATTATAATTACTGGAGTTTTCGTCTGCGCGCATTCTTTGGACAAGCAGAGAAGTTTTTAACGCAGGACTATCATAAAAAATTATTTACAGCGCGTTCTCTCCCACAGAGATTAGCTCCATATTTTGAAATTTTGAAATTTAAAGGACGGGGAATGGTACCCAAAACACGAAAGCATTATGCTACGCCATTTTTTCTTAATTTTTTTGCTATGCACATCGGAGTCTTATGCAGGCCCAAGAAAGACATATGAAATTTTTATTCATAGCTCCACGCTTTCATAATAATCAGTATTATTGGGTGAAGAGTCTAACCGATCATAACCATGAGGTGCGGTTTTGGGTATGGAGAAAGGAGCCATTGGAAAATTATAGCGCGCTTACTCCGAGTCTTATCCCACGTTCTAGTTTTGGTTTGCCGAAAATACTTTCGTGTTACAGAGAAATGAAAGCACTAGACCCTGATATTGTTGTTGTGAGAGATCCCAGATCTTTTTTATTCGTATTTGTTTCTATGCTTATAGCACGAATGCAGAAACGAAAAGTTTTCATATACAGCCAAACACCACTATACCAAACAATGTCATGGGTAAAAAAAATAACCGTAAGATTAATGCTTCGGTTTTTCGGTTCTCTTTGGATTACCCCAATTATTGGAGATATGAGATATCCCAAATTTCACCCAAGAGCTTTTTATGTGCCTTTTGCTATAGAGCCGCAAGCCCAAGAGAAATCTCCTGTCAGGAGGCCTATTAGAATTATCTCTGTGGGGAAGATTTATCAGGAAAGAAAAAACCACCTGCTTCTACTCGAAGCTTTTTATGACTCTTTGAAAAAGTCGGATATTCGTCTTACGATTATCGGCGCATTAAGTGGGAATAGTCCGGAGTATTTTAACAAAATGCGGGTTTATATTAAAAAGTATGACTTAGAGCAGACAGTGGAGATAAAGACTAATTTAGAGCATAACGAAGTGCTTAGAGAATATGCAAAGCACGATCTTTTTGTTCTCCCTAGTTCCAACGAACCTCTCGCTTATTCTCCCTTAGAGGCTATGGGCGCGGGACTCCCTGTCATCTGTAGCGATACGAATGGTTTTAGGTGGTATGTGAAAGATGGAGAGAATGGATATATTTTTAAGAGTGAAGATGTTTCCGATTTGAAAGACAAAGTGAGTTTGGCGATTCCTCGTCTTCAGGAGATGAGTAAAAATAGTTTAAATTCTGTCAAACAGTTCTATACCCCAAAATCTTTTTACGAAAAATTTATGGAAGCAGTTCAGAGTGTATAACGAAGGCCCCAAAATGGGCGACTCTCTGCCTTGTCTTTAAATCCGCATTTTTCTATATAAAATCTGCGCGCTCCCTCTCTTCTCGTTGAAAGGTCAACACACCTTGCTCCTCTTTCTTGGGCATCTTTTAACATTTGTTCTGTAAGTTTTTTTCCGACTCCTTTGCCTCGCGCAGATTCATCAACCACAACATCCTCGATAGTCCATACTTCTCCCCCCAGTTTTTCATAAGAAGCAAGCTCCGATGTGCCAACTATTTCTCCGCCTATCGTTGCAATATACATACTTACGTTTGGGCTATTTACCACTCTTTGGAATTTTTCAAATTCTAGAGGCGGTATTTCGGGGTAGAGTTGTGTCAGCAGATTGCGGATTGCATTATATGTTTTTTCATCTACTGCTTTTACTTTTTCTATACGTACCCTATTCATATCTCAAGTATACATAAATCCAATAATTTGTTAAGATAGATGTTATGGTAAATCAAGAGACAGTATTCATCACCGGAGGAGCAGGGTTTCTCGGGTCTTACATTGCGAGTAAACTTGTTGCGGAGGGATATAAGGTTGTTGTCTACGATGCATTTATTCGATACTCAAACCCTTTTTTCGACTCTAAGTTTTTAGAAAGGCAATTTCAGAGCCGTTTTCAAGGTACTAAAGACAAAGTGATTTTTGTAAGGGGAGATACTTCTCACAAGTCATTTCTACAAAAATCTATTCTTGACCACAAGCCGTCTGTAATTATTCATTTGGCCGCTCTCCCAATAGCTGATATTGGAGACAAGAATCCGGATGAAGCGATTTCGAGCATTATTGATGGCACAATTAATATTTTAAATATTATTAAAGATGTGAATTTTGTGCGACGTTTTGTCTATACTTCATCAAGTATGGTTTATGGAGATTTTGAACATAATCCAGCTGATGAGGAGCACCCCAAAAAACCCAAGAGTATATATGGAGGTACAAAGCTTGCCGGTGAAGTTCTTACAGAGGCGTACGCAAGGAGGTATAGAATACCGTACACCATTATAAGACCATCTGCTATTTATGGCCCTGGTGATGTGAACCGTCGAGTTGTTCAGATTTTTTTGGAGAATGCTTTTGAAGATCGTCCGATTAAACTTCACAATGGGGGGACATCAAAGCTAGACTTTTCTTTTGTGGAAGATATTGCAGATGGTTTCATTCTCGCGGCTTTTCATCCTAAAGCCGAAAATCAAATATTCAATATTACAAGAGGTGAGGGTAGACAACTAAAAGAGGCTGTTGATATTATTCAAAATCTTATTGGGCACCCATTAAAAATTGAAATAACTTCACCGGACTTTCACCGACCGGAGCGAGGGGCACTAAGTATTGAAAAAGCAAAAAAACTTATCGGATATGATCCAAAATATTCACTTGAGCAAGGAGTAGAAAAATATTATCAGTTTTTTAAGCAATTTTATACGGATGATGCAAGAGAATAATTCAAAAATGTCCTGCAAAGTTCCTCTTTGTAAGGCAGATATCGGAGAAGAGGAGTTGAACGCTGTTCGTGAGGTTCTAGCTTCGGGTTGGTTGACCCATGGGCCTAAAAACAAGGAGTTTGAAGAGGCGTTCGCGTCTTATATCGGCGTCAAACACGCGGTTTCTTTAAATTCTTGCACGGCAGCTCTGTTTTTGGCGCTAAAGGCGCACAACATTACAGGCGAAGTGATTTTGCCCAGTTTTACGTTTTCTGCTTCAGCCAATGCGGTTGTCACTGCCGGCGCTGTGCCCCGTTTTGCAGATATTGATGAAGAAACTTATATGCTAGATCCAAAGAGCGTAGAGGCTCTTATCACGCCTAAGACCGAGGCTATTATGGTTGTGCATTTTGGAGGACAGGCGGGTCCGATCAAAGAGCTCAAAGAGCTTGCCGATAAACATAAACTTTTATTTATTGAAGATTCTGCAGAGGCTATAGGAGCAGAATACAAAGGCGAAAAAACCGGTTCTTTCGGTGTGGGGTGTTTTTCTTTTTTTCCCACGAAAAATATGACAACTGGTGAGGGTGGGATGCTAACCACTAATGACAAAAAAATTGCTGAAACAGTTGCGCTTCTTTCTGCGCATGGCATTCCAAAGTCGGTTAATCCACCGCATGTTGGATATCGTTCAGCGGTTATGCCTGGATATAATTTTCGTTTGAGTAATATTCTTGCTGCGCTTGGCACGGTTCAGCTAAAAAAATTGGATGCAATGAATGAAAAGAGAAGGGTTGCGGCCGCAAAGTATAATAATTTACTCTCTGCGATACCGGGGGTTGTTACGCCAGTTGAGAAACTAGGCAGAAAACATGTATACCAAATGTATACAGTGAGAGTTGCAAAAGAAAAAAGAAACAAATTTATACTGAAATTAAAAGATGCAGGCATAGAAGTTTCGGTTCATTTCAACCCACCAGTGCATTTGCAAGACTATTACAAAGAAAAATATCCCACTAATTTGCCTGTTACCGAGAAAATCGCTGAAGAGATTGTTACTCTACCGATGTACCCCGATATTAGAGAAGAGGACATAGCTTATGTGTGTGATATCATACGGGAAAATATCGCATGAAAAAAATAAAGTTATTTGTGTTTATTCCTTCTTTGAAAGGGGGAGGCGCCGAAAGAGTTTCATCTAAAATTGCTTCGCGCCTTGACCCAAAATTATTTGATACAACTCTTGTTGTAGGCAAGAAAGAAGGAGAATATGTTTCTGCGCTTCCAGCTAATCTTGCGGTGCGCGATCTTGGCAAGGTCCACGTACGTGGCTGTATAGTTCCTCTCGCATTTCTTTTTCGGCGGGAGAAGCCGGATGCGGTAATTTCCTTTATGCATCACAGTAATATTGCGGTGCTTCTAGCTAAAGCTATAAGTATGAGCGATGTAAAAATAATAACCGCAGAGCGAAACGTTATGGAATATGTGTACGAGCATGTTCCTAAAATCGTTCTACCTTTTGTGCGTTTTTTGTACCGCCTATCAGCGGCATCGCTAGGAGGTTCAAGGGGTTTACAGAAGAATGTTCAAGCATTTCTAAGAATTCCAGAGGATAAATTTCGCGTTATTTATAACCCTATTGATTTCGATTTTATTCAGAATAAAGCTAAAGAACTGACGCATCATCCGTGGTTGCAAGATAATTATCCACCAGTTGTTTTGGGCGTGGGCAGACTTGTTCCCCAAAAGGATTTTGCCACGCTTATTCAGGCGTTTGCGCGCGCCGAAAAGCCGGAAGGTACAAAGCTTATTATTTTAGGGCAGGGTCCGCTTCGCGATGATTTACTTGGTTTAGTAAAAAAACTGGAAATTGCCAAGTATGTTGATTTGCCGGGATTCCAGAAAAATCCCTATTCATTTTTCGCAAATGCGGATGTGTTTGTTCTATCTTCGCTTTGGGAGGGATTTGGTAATGTAATTCCAGAAGCCTTTGCTCTCGGAGTGCCGGTGGTAAGCACTGATTGCAATTATGGCCCGAACGAAATTGTGCATAATGGAATAAACGGCTTGCTGGTCCCGCCGGGGGATATAGAGGCTATGGCTCGGGGCATAGAGCGGATGCTTCGCGATAGAGAATTTGCTCTGCGGTGTGGCGTAAACGCGAGAAAAGAATCAGAGAGCCTTTCGATAGAAAACATTGTAAAACAATATCAAGATTTTGTTAATTTTGTAATTAAAAGGAAATGAAAATTATTCATGTTATTACAGGTCTTAATGTCGGTGGGGCTGAAATGATGCTGTATAAGATCTTGCAACATTCCTCCGGCAAAGAATTTCTACATGAAGTGATATCTCTCACAGATGTCGGTTTAGTTGGTGAGAAGATACAAAAGCTTGGTGTACCCGTGCGCGCTCTTAATATGAAAGAAATTGATTTACCAATTACGGTTATTCGTCTTGCGCTCTGGCTCCGAAAGAGTAATCCTGATGTTGTGCAGACTTGGATGTATCATGCAAACCTTGTTGGCGGACTCGCGGCGACGCTCTGTTTTAAGAAAATACCAGTTGTGTGGGGGATAAGACAAAGTGATCTTAATCCAAAACTGAATAAGCGGAGGACTATATTGGTCGCACAAGTTGGAGCTTTTCTTTCTCGCTTTATTCCTGGGAATATTATTATAAATTCAATACGAGGTAAAAAAAATCACGAAGCTTTGGGATATGAAGCAAGTAAAATGGTTGTAATTCCAAACGGTTTTGATTTAAAAGTGTTCCGTCCCGACACAGAAGCGAGAATTTTGTTTCGTCAAAAGATAGGAATTTCTCCAACGTCTTTTATTATTGGATCTGTCGCGCGGTTCGATCCATCAAAAGATCAAAAAACTCTCATCCAGTCGGCTAAAATTTTGCTCAACGGATACAAGGATCTGCATTTTGTTTTGTGCGGTAGGGGAATGACTGATAAAAATAAGCTGCTCACAGAATGGATTAACGAAATAGATATAGCTCCCCGGTTACACCTTTTAGGTGAGTGTGAGGGCATAGAAAATATTACCGCTGCTTTTGATGTTGCCGTGCTTTCTTCGGTTTCAGAAGGATTCCCGAATGTGATAGGAGAGGCGATGGCTTGTGGCGTTCCTTGTGTTGTAACCGACGCAGGGGATTCTGCCTATATTGTCGGAGATACTGGTTTGATGGTGCCGCCTAGTGATCAGGTGGCTTTAGCTAATGCCTTTCGGCAGATGATTGAGATGAAAGATATAGAACGTAAGGCGCTCGGGGAACGAGCGAGGAAGCGTATAGAGGAAAATTTTTCTATTGATCTGGTTGTTAAAAAATACATAGAATTGTATACTAGTTTGGCATGAATATTTTTATAGGACTTCTTTTTATTTTAGGTCTTTCAGGTGTCTTGGGAGCGATTATGTGGAAGCTCGGTATGCGCGATAGGCGAGCGTATATTTTATTTGGAATTTCTTTATTGATACATATTCTCGCGGTTCTTTTTATTTATGCATTTGACTTTCAACCTTTTAGTGGAGGCGGGGGAGATTATGGTAGCTATCACAAAACCGCTGTGCTCATTACCGACGAAATCGGACAAGGGAATCTTTTGCCAGACATAGAAATAAGAGGGGTTCCCCACCACTTTCCCACTATTATTGGGTATGTTTATTTTTTCACTGTCCCCTCTATGGTGGTCGGGCAACTTTTCAATGCATTTGTTGCATCAGTGGGGATTATGCTCTTATATTTTATAGTACTTGAATTCTCACAATCGTTTCGGTGGGCGTTTGGTATTGGGCTCTTGGCAAATCTGTATCCCAGCTTTTTATTTTACTCCAGCTTGCTCCTGAAAGATGTTTTTGTAGTTTTATTTGCGCTGGTGGGAGCGTTTCTAATGCTTCGTATTTTGAAACGTTTCTCTTGGGGATTATTTGCATTGTTTTATATATCCCTAATAGCACTGACTCACTTCCGTTTCTATGTGGGGATTGTTCTTTTGATGGCCTTTTCTATTTCTTGGTTTTTGCTTTCGAGCAAACCGATCAAAGCGCGTTTTGCTTATGGGCTTGGGATGATCTTTCTGCTCGGTTTTATTCCACAGATGTTTGGAATGGGATACTATGGATTTTCAACACTTCGGCATTATACAAATCCAGATACCCTTACTTATTACCAGGATATTGCTTATACAGGCAAAGATGTTGCTTCGCCCTCATCCGTCCCACCTGCCCCTGATGTTGTCTCTCCGCCTCCACCTGCCCCATCTACGCCTGTTGATGTTACTCCTTCATCATCTGCCCCACCCACGCCTATTGTTGATCCCGTACCTCCTCCCACCCCATCTACACCTTTTGGTGAGCTTTTAGAAGAGTCTTCATCTTCAGGAGAAAATAGTGGTTTTACTTCTACGGTTGATTTAAAAGTTAGTTTCGGAAGCCCTATGGCATTTATTACCACCTTCCCTAAATCTTTTGCTTTTGTGGCAATTGGTCCGTTTCCTTGGCAGTTCACTGCAGATAGACATTACCTCGCTCTCTTAGAAACAATTCCATGGACTATTCTAAGTGTTTTGGCGTTGTTAGGTATCATACATACATTACGATCTCGACACAGAGTATTGTCACTTGCGATATTTAGTTTCGGGCTTTTCCTTATCCTTACCATTTATATAAATAATTTTGGCATTACAACACGCATTCGCATGCCGGCGTTTTTCTTGTTGCTTGCCTTTGTTCCGTTTGGGGTTGTTGAATATCAACGTTGGAAATATTATATTTATAATTTTCTGTATGGAAACAAAAAGTAATAAACTACCACTTATTGTTCTGGCGACATATTGGAACGAAAGTCGTTTTGTTCAGCCTTCGTTAGCACAAATTGAGGAATTGAATCCGGTTGAGGTTATTATTTGTGATGGGGCATTTAATCCGAAAATCCTTGACCATTCAACAGATGGCACTAGAGAAATTCTTGAGAACTTTATTGAAACACATAAAAATGCGCGCGTTGTTTCTCCTATTCGCCCAGGGATTCTAAAATCAGCTTGGCTATTACTTCTTGGACATAAACATCTTCCATGGTGGACAATATTTAGATTTGCTAGGTGGAAATTTCTCATTGTGTCAATGATAAGGACACCATATCAGCGCAATGAGGGGTTAAATTTTCAACACATGATAAGTTTGTCTAAGGAATGGAAGCCGGGTGCATGGTTTATGACGTGTGACTCGGATCAATTCTTTAGCGATGAGATGATGGAAAAGATAAAGAAAATTATAAGCGATGGACAATTTGATTTAGACTTGATAACGGGGAACGAGATGACCTTTTTTAGAGACTTTAAGCATTATGTAAATTCTTATGAGAAGCGCATTTTTAATAATATGCCCCACCGTATCTATAGTGACACCAACATTCAGCCCCAGAGAAGTGTGATAAGGGAAACTAGGTCCGGGAGTTTGATGAATCCACGCGATATCTTGGCAAAGCATTTGTATGTACGTTTTGGTAAACAATTGCATGCTGGAACATATTTTCACTATAAACTCAATTCAAGAGAGCGTCATGACTTGGGCTATAAAATTGGAGACCGCAAAAAACCGAATCCGCAAGATTACCCAGAGCTGGATTTTATTGGCGAACACCCACGTGTCATAATAGAGCATTTTAAGCTATGAAAACTTCACTTGTGTCAGTTGTTCTGCCAACCCGCAATCGCTTAAAAACGTTGCGTGATGCGTTGGATAGTGTGCTTAATCAATCGTATTCTGATTTAGAAGTAATCTTGGTTGATGATTATTCAGACCAGGAAACCAAAGTTGGAATTGAGGAAATAGTGCGAAAAGATTCACGCGTTAGAATTATAAGAAATGAAGAGAATATTGGATTTGTCCGTTCTTTAAATAAGGGTATCAGAGAATCAAGGGGAGAATATATTGCGAGGATTGATGACGATGACGCTTGGATGGATAAAGCAAAATTACTAAAACAAGTAGTGTTTTTAGACAAACACCCTCTGTATGCAGTTGTTGGCGGTGGCATTGTTCGAGTTGACGGTGATGGCAAAGAGATATCTCGGCAGCTTTTTCCTGAAACCGATGAGGCCATCAGAGGTATAATGCTTATTACAGATCCCATTGTACATGTCGCGGTTGTTTTTAGGAAAAAAGATTGGGAAAGTGTTGGGGGCTATGATGAAGAATTTGATTACTCACAAGATTGGGAACTATGGATGAAATTTGGCAAGCGCGGAAAGTATTATAACTTCCCAGAATATTTTGTGCGGTCTATTTTTTCAAAGGAAGGGCGCTCTAGTAAAAATATGCGTCACCACCTTTGGTTGGCTATAGTTGCAAGAAAGAGGTATAAAAATGAGTTTCCAAATTTTTTGAAGGGGTATATACTCGGCTGGTTATCATACTTATTTTCTTTTATTTCCATCAGATATCGCGTTAGTTTCATCCTTACTAAAATAAAGAGGCTGTTTTTAAAATAAATACATAATGAGAAAAATCATTAAGATAATAAGTTATTTGAGATATCTCCCAGTAATCATTTTTAAAATTAAAAATTGGCCAATTTTTTTATTGAATTATGCCCATCTTCGAAATACAGCCGCCGAATATATTTTCAGAAACGGTCTTAGAATAAAAACTTTTGACTCTGTTAGTGCTACTACTATAGCCGTAATTTTTATCAAAAGAGATTACGGTGGCATCCCTAATGATTCTGTTATAATAGATGTCGGAGCGAATATAGGAGTTTTTTCAATATTTTCTGCTGGTAAAGGCAATGTTGTTTACAGCTACGAACCGATGCCAGACAATTTTCACTTATTAGAAGAAAATATAAAGCTTAATAAACTAGAAAACAGAGTTTTTGCTTTTAATCTTGGAGTGGCGGCTAAGCGAGAGAAAAGAAAACTATATCTAGGCAAGTCGCCTTTTCACTCGTTTCTACCAGTGGGGAGTTCACCATTTAATGTTTTACATAATGACAGAGAAGGCGTAAGTAAACAAAGTTTTTTAGAAGTTGATTGTATCTCTTTAAAAGATATTTTTGATGAAAATCAAATAAGTGAGTGCGATATTCTAAAAATAGATTGCGAAGGCGCAGAATACGAGATTTTATATAATCTACCGGACATTTATTTTAAAAGAATTAAAGAAATTAGAATGGAGTATCATAATCACTTAAATCAATATAAGAATAATGGAGAGTATTTAAAAAGTTTTCTGATAAATAGGGGTTTTTCTGTTGAGAAATTAAAAAAGGGATCACCTTACCAGGGTGATGTTTGGTTTAAAAAAGTAGATTAAATTCAATGCAGACAAAATCCCAGACCAAAGTATGCCATATTGCAACTGTCGACATAGCCCTTAGATTTTTACTGCTTAATCAGCTACTTTTTCTAAAAAATAAGGGTTATGATATTTCGGCTGTTTGTTCGCCCGGACCATGGGTCTCCGAGATTGAACGATCAGGGATTAGAGTAAAACAAATTTCTATGACGCGCCGTATTACTCCATTGCGAGATTTTACAGCTCTTGTGCGGCTTATACAATATTTTCGCGAACAAAAACCTGATGTGGTGCATACTCATACACCGAAGGCTGGATTTTTAGGTACGCTGGCGGCTAGGTTGGCTCGTATACCTATCATCATTCACACCAATCATGGCTTTTATTTTCATGAAAATTCTTCTTGGTTACACAAGCAGATTTTTATGTGGATGGAGTGCATTATAGCTTCCAATGCGCATTTAGTTTTCTCCGTGAATAAAGAAGACATAGTTGTGGCGGGAGAGAAGCATATTGCAGGTCCTAATAAAATGAAATATTTTGGCGGGTGGGTTAATATTGATAAGTACAATCCGAACCGTTTTTCTAAGGAATTTGTAATTAGTAAAAAGAAGGAGTTGGGGATTCCTGATGGAGTTCCCGTAGTTGGGATTGTAGCTAGACTAGTTAGGGAGAAAGGATACTTTGATCTTTTTGAAGCAATGAGGACGGTCGTTCTTAAATTCCCCAGCGCATTACTTGTTTCTGTTGGGTTTACTGAACCAGAAAAAAAGGATGGATTTCAACCTGAGATTGCAAGTAAATACGGAATAGAAAACAACACTCTTTTTTTGGGGAAAAGAACAGATGTTGATGAAATTCTTCCAGTAATGGATGTTTTTACTCTTCCTTCGTGGAGAGAGGGAATTGGTACCTCTATTTTAGAAGCCTCGGCAATGGAATTGCCGGTTGTTGTTACAAATGTTCGTGGATGCCGTGAGGCAGTGGATGATGGGATAACCGGTAAACTTGTTCCGCATAAAAACGGAGATATGCTGGGAGAGGCACTTATCTCTATGCTAGAGCATCCTAAAGAGGCAAAGTTTATGGGCAAGGCCGGTAGACTAAAAATGGAAAAAGAGTTTGATGAGCGTATTGTATTTGAGCGATTAGATAGAGAATATAAGAGATTGATTCAAACTAAACTTAAAAAATGATGTATTTTATCGTAAAACGAATAATGGATATTACAATAAGCGCTCTCGCTCTTCTTTTGCTTGCTCCATTACTGTTTGTCATTGCTTTATTTATAAAAATGGATTCGCCAGGACCGGTATTTTTTGCGCAGTCGCGTGTTGGGTACAAAAAGAAGATTTTTAAGATTCTTAAGTTTCGCACGATGGCTAAAGATGCGGATAAGGTTGATATAGCTGTTCAACAAGTGAGAGATTGGGAGATCAATAGCAATGATCCAAGAGTTACACGGGTTGGGAAATGGTTGCGCAAGACGGGGGTGGACGAGATTCCACAGTTTTTTAATGTTTTGAAAGGAGATATGAGTTTGGTTGGCCCAAGACCGTATTATCAGCCTCGAATAGACGCCGATCCAAACCTAGAAGAGCGACTTTCCATAACACCAGGGTGTATTTCTTTGGCGATTGTGAGTGGAAGAGTACGCCTTTCTGAGGAAGAAATAAAAAAATATGACAGGGAATACCAAAACAAAAGAGGTTTATGGTTGGATATTAAAATTTTACTTAAGGCTGTATATTTGGTAATATCAGGAAAGGGATTTTAAACTATGGAAGACAGATTTAAAAACTGGTCAAGGCCGGATATTAAGGAAGGAGAATTAACAAAGTGGCACTGGAAAGTTATTGGTGTTGACGGTTTTAAATTGGGCGACAAAACTGATATTGGTGCTTTTACTTTAATCAACGCCAAATATGGCGTTGTAATTGAAGATGAAGTACAAATCGGCGCGCATTGCGCAATTTATTCAGAGTCGACCATTGATGATAAGCGTGGCAAGGTAACGTTAAAAAAGAATTGTAAAATAGGCGCCCACTCTGTCATTTTGCCGGGGGTGACAGTGGGAGAGAATGCTGTGGTTGGGGCAATGTCGCTCGTTAAAAGTGATATACCTCCCAATGTTGTAGCTTTTGGTGTTCCGGCGAAGATCAAGTAAATAAATTTATGACTTGGAAAATTCCCTTATTTAAATTGCATTCGGATAGCAAAGACATCAATGCTGTTTCCCGAATCATCAAAAGTGGTATGAATTGGGCAACTGGAGATGATATTGTTTTTTTTGAGCGGGAGCTTGCAGCATATGCGGGTGTAAAATACGCCGTCTCTTTCAGTTCCGGCACCGCGGCTCTACATGCACTTTTGCTTGCGCTTCACATCGGCAAGGGAGACGAAGTTATCGTGCCTTCATTTACCTTTATTTCCACCGCAAATGCGGTTCTTTTTGTGGGAGCCACGCCGGTCTTTGCTGAGATTGAGCGCGAGACTTTTGGACTTGATTATAAAGATGTGGAACGAAAAATTACTAAAAAAACCAAAGCTATCATTCCTGTTCACATCGGAGGGCTTGCTTGCAAGATAGAAGAGTTGAAGCGGGTGGCGGAAAAACATAAATTGTTGCTTATCGAAGATGCCGCTGAATCCCTTGGAGCAACCATCAAGGGGAAAAAAGTTGGTTCTTTCGGATGTGCGGGGATGATTAGTCTGTGCGGTCCAAAAGTTATCAGCACCGGCGAGGGTGGTGCTATTGTCACCGATTCCCGAGATATTTATGAACAATTAAGACTTCTTCGCTCTCACGGCCGAGCCGATACCAAGGATTATTTTAAAACCACTGAATATCTGGATTATATTCAGCTCGGGTATAATTTCCGACTTTCAAATATTCTTGCCGCATTGGGGCGCACTCAGCTCAAAAAGATTGAGAAATTGATTACCGCTCGCAGAAAAAATTCGGCTTATTTATCACAGCAACTAAAAAATATTCATGAAATTTCTGTGCCGACGGAACCCAAAAACAACCGCCACATTTTTCAAATGTATATCGTGCGTGTGGGGGGAGGAAAAAATAAGCGAGATGCTCTGCAAAAACACCTAAATGAAAAAGGCATCATGGCAAAGGTGTATTTTCCGCCAGTGCATCTATCTCAATTTTACAAATCGAAAGGATTCAAAAAAGGGCATCTTCCCGAAACCGAAGCGATATCGAATGAGGTTCTTACTTTGCCCATGTTTCCAACACTCACGAAACATGAAATGGATTTTATGGCAAAGGAGATAAAAGCATTTTTCCATGAATAAACTCATATCTTTTGTAAAACAGCATAAAGTGTCTGTAACATTCTTTGCCGACCTTGGACTTGTTGCGCTTGCGACATATATGGCATTTTTGATTCGTTTTGATGGTGTCATTCCAAGAGCTCGGTACGATGGATTTCTCTGGTTTATGGCCTCCGCGCTGATCATAACACCGATTGTGTTTGTTTTTTTTAGATTGTATCGTTTCCCCTATTCTTTTATTAGTTTGACCGACCTTCCTTCTATTGGGAAGGGAGTCCTTTTTTCTGTGTTTATTCTTGGTACCGGGCTCTTTCTTTTTCGCGACGCGCCACCATTTGAGGAATTTCCGCGTTCCATCATTCTTATATATACCATGCTCCTTTTTTTATTTACCGTGACTTTGCGCTTTTCCAAAAGAATATATTGGCAAATCATGCGTGGTAATCCCGAAGTGTTTCGTGTGGGGAAAGAACCAATGTTTTTTCCTCGGACGTCCAAGTTTCTAAATGGAGCAAAGCTGGGAACGGTGCTTGTAACAGGAGGGGCGGGATATATCGGATCTATGTTGGTATCCGAGCTTTTAAAAAATGGTTATCAAGTAAAAGTCTACGACAAAATGATGTTTGGCGTAGAATCACTAGCTTCGTTTAAATCTTCGCCCAATCTTCAGATTATTAAAGGTGATATCTTAGACACGGCCTCTCTGGAGCGGAACATGATCGATGTCGACACAGTGGTGCACACAGCGGCTATTGTCGGAGAAGCAGCATGCGCCGCCAATCAGGATCTTGCTATCAGGACAAATTATTTAGGAGCAGTGAATGTGGCAAAGATATCCAAGGCCTATGGTATCAAGCGTTTTATTTATTTTTCCACATGCAGTACGTATGGAAAATCTGACGATGAAAATGAAGTAGATGAACTTTCACCTCTTCGCCCCATGGATTTTTACGGGGAAACCAAAATTTACGCCGAGCGGGATATTATCCGTTTGGCCGACGAAAAATTTTCTCCGATTATTCTTCGTCTTTCCACGGTCTACGGTCTTTCACATCGTATGCGCTTTGATTTGGTGGTGAATATTTTCAGCAAGAAGGCGCACCATGAAGGAAAAATTACCGTTTTTGGAGGGAATCAATGGCGTCCCCTAATACATGTCAGTGATGTCGTAAAAGCGGTGCTCACAATTCTCGAAGCGTCTCTTTCTAAAGTGGGGGGGAGAGTGTTTAATGTTGGTGGTAATACCGAAAATTATCTTATATCAGACCTTATAAATTTAGTCAAAGAAGTTTTTCCAGAAGTGCAAGTTGAGACGCTAGACGCCATGACTGACCAGCGTAGCTATCGGGTAAAATTTGGGAAAATAGAGCAAGAGCTGGGATTTCGACCCGAGCACACTGTTTTAGACGGTATTAGAGAAATAAAAAATGCATTAGATAAAAAAACCTTCGTAAATGTCGAAGATCGACGCTATTATAATCATTTGATACAATAAAACCATGAAATACGACATCAGAAACATAAATTTGGCGAAAAAGGGAATGGATAGGATAGAATGGGCCAAGAGAGATATGCCGGTGCTTGCAAGTATCGAAGCTAATTTCAAGAAAACAAAACCTTTCATAGGCATGAATATTGCCGCTTGCCTGCATGTTACCGCTGAAACAGCTAATCTAATAATTGCATTGAAACAGGGGGGAGCGAATGCTTTTCTATGCGCTTCCAATCCTCTCTCAACTCAAGATGACGTGGCAGCAGCTTTGGTGAAGCATTTCAAAATTCCGGTTTTTGCTAAAAAAGGAGAAAGCAAAGAGGAATATTTCAAACATCTGAAAGCTGTGCTTGATGCCAAACCGCACATAACCATGGATGATGGCGCCGATTTGGTCTCGATGCTTCATTCTTCAAATATATCTCAATCAAATAAAATTATTGGCGGAACAGAAGAAACCACTACCGGAGTCACCCGATTGAAATCTATGGCCAAGGAAGGCAAGCTCCTTTTCCCAGTCATTGCGGTAAATGATTCTATGACCAAGCACTTTTTTGACAATAGGTATGGCACTGGGCAGTCCACTATGGACGGCATCATTCGAGCTACAAATAAATTGATTGCCGGTTCGGTTTTTGTGGTCGCGGGGTATGGTTGGTGTGGAAAGGGGCTTGCGATGCGAGCTCGGGGATTGGGCGCCAACGTTATCGTTACGGAGATAGACCCGGTCAAGGCCATAGAAGCCTTTATGGACGGATTTAGAGTTATGCCTATGCATGAGGCTGCAAAAGAAGCCGACTTCATATGTACGGTTACCGGCAATACGAATGTGGTTAGCGAAGATATTTTTAAAGTGATCAAAGACGGATGTATTATTTCAAATTCTGGGCATTTTGATGTCGAAATCGATCTGGTTGCGCTTCGTAAAATGTCCAAAAGCAAAAAAAGCATGCGCGATTTTGTTGAAAGTTACGAATTAAAGAGTAATAAAACAGTATTTGTGCTTGCAGGCGGAAGACTGGTAAACCTCGGAAGCGCCGAGGGGCATCCCGCATCTGTGATGGATATGAGTTTTGCAAATCAAGCTTTAGCTGCAGAGTTTATACTTAAAAATGCAAAAAAACTCACAAATTCTGTGCATACTTTACCTGAAGTTCTAGACAGAAAAATTGCAACTCTAAAATTAAAAAGTTTTGGAGTAAAAATTGATATTTTATCAGAAAGACAAAAAAAATATATGGCGGGTTGGGAGGAAGGCACAAATACGTAGTATTTGTGAGTTCGCAGCGCGACGGCGCGAGAAGCGGGTCGCGAAATTTTTAGTAAAAAAATATTTGTGACCAAAACAGTATGAAAATTGCAATTATTGGCGCGCAAGGCGTGGGTAAAACTACTCTAGCTCGACAAATCAACAGCCACTATCCTGATCTTAAAATTTTGCCTGAAGCGGCGCGACTTGCGATAGAAGCAGGATATAAACTCGATCACACTGCCACGACGGAGACAGAGCTCTGGCTGATCGCGAAGCAGATCGAATTAGAAAGTGGAGAGGATGAGTGGGTGGCTGACCGATGTGGCATAGATCTGCTTGCCTACATACATCTTTTGTTTCCCAAAGAATCATCCTTGATCGAATTTGCCACTAAAACATTAGTGCCAAGATTTAGTGAATATGATCTGGTCCTGTATTTACCAAGTGGACAATTTGCTATCGAAGACGACGGCGTGCGAACAACCGATTTTAAATTCCAACAGGATGTAGACCAGCGGATCAGGGATATTTTAGAAAAGCACAAAATTCCATTTGTCAGGATGGTTGGCTCACCGGAAGAACGGCTGGCGAGAGTAAAAAATTTGCTTACATCTATCAAATAAGTCTGATATCAGTAGTTTACCTGCCTTCGTACAATGATACGGCAAGGCAAGCAATTAAATATATCAAGCGAGGTGACGAGAGAATTGACTTCACGACTCGCCCAACAGTCTGGCAATATGTGGTATAATTAAAGAGTGTTCGAAATTATTAGAGATTTGATTTGATACGTCAAAAGATTATATGGAAAACAATATAAGTTCAAATGGAGATAGTTCCAAATTACCAAACAAAAAGAACTTGATAATTATGGGGGTTATATTAGTTGTTGTGATTGTAGGAGTAGTTATCATGTTGAATGCGAGACAGTCAGATACTCAATCCGCAGTCGAAGGTTGTAAGGTGGGTGATAGATTCAGTCAAATGACTGGTGAACCATGTAGCGGGGACGTCGGTGATTTACAGATTCCTTGCAAAGAAGGGGATCTCTACAATATAGTTACTGGAGAGCCTTGCGCGGAGGGCAATTAATCCAATATGTTTGATGTCATCTTTAAAATTTGGTGGATGATCGCTATCTTGCCCTTTCTGGCTTTTTTGGAGGCGACCAAGATGTTTTCGGATTTTCTAAAGAAAAGAAATATTTATTCTCATTGGGATGCCTGGCATTCAGCTCTTCTGGTTCTTGTTATCCTGTTTATCATTTTATGGCTGAATGGATATCGCTAATTCTATGACCCTTCAATATGCTCAGGGTCATGGTGATAATATAGAATCCATGACCCATTCGACAAGCTCAGGGTCATAGTGATAATATAGAACCATGATGACCCAACATTTTTTAAAAACATTACTTGTTTTCACTATCATGATCGCCGTCGGGTTGATGGGTGTTTTTCTGGTAAATCACTTTGAAACATGCAGGTTCAATATAGGTTGTTATCTTGAAGCCTTGCTTTAGCCTGATTGTGTGCTAGTATGTATTTACCGCAAAGAAAATAGGTTTACCCTGAGCGTAGTCGAAGGGTGAGTAAATCCTATTTAGTGGGTCGATATTCCGCCAGTTGGCGGATGACGGTTGCGGCTCATAAGGCCGTTTTTTTATTTAAAAAACATTATGTTACTAAAATCAAAAAAAGAAGAAATAATAAAAGAGCTTGAAAAAACAATCAAAGAGTCTGAATCTCTTGTTTTTGTCAATTTTCATGGCTTGAAAGTAAGTGATGAAACTGTGTTGCGTCGAAGTCTTCGAAATGAAGGAGTTGGATACAAGGTATCTAGAAAAACGCTTCTTGCCCGCGCACTCAAAGGCAAAGCAGAGGGTGAGATTCCAGAACTTACTGGGGAAGTTGCCATTGCGTATTCTAAAGATGAAATAGCAGGACCACGTGAAATATATAATTTTCAGAAAGCTCATAAAGCTAAAGGAGTTATATTAAATATTTTGGGTGGGATTTTTCAAGGTAAGTTTATTAACGGAGAAAAGATGATAGAGCTTGCGATGATACCAAGTAGGGAAGTATTACTTTCCAAGTTGGCATTCTTGCTCCAGAGTCCTATGCAACGCTTGGCTATTGCTGTCGGTGAAGTAGCAAAGAAGAAATAGATTATTAAATTAAAAGAAAAATATTATGTCAAAATTTGATGCATTTTTAAAAGACCTCGAAGGAGCTTCAGTTCTAGAATTAAATGAACTTGTAAAATCTATTGAGGAAAAGTTTGGAGTGTCTGCTGCGGCTGTGGCAGTGGGCGGGGGTGCCAGTGGAGCTGCTCCAGCCGCCGAGGAACAAAGTACTTATACTGTTGTTCTGGCTTCTGCAGGTGAACAAAAGATAGCTGTGATGAAAATAGTAAAAGAAACTCTTGGCCTAGGACTCAAAGACGCTAAAGACTTGGTGGACGCTGCTCCAGGAACACTGAAAGCTGGTATGAAGAAAGAAGAAGCAAACGACTTGAAGAAAAAGATTGAGGAAGCTGGAGGGAAAATTGAACTAAAATAACGTTCAATTTTTCGGCCGGAGATGCAAAAAGTCATGTTATGACTTTTTGAGCGCTGAGGCGGGGGAGCTTGGGGTAGGGACCCAAGTGCAAGACCTTTTGAGGTATTTTGTAAGTAAAACGAGACAAAATATCCAAAAGGTGTACTGACCCTGTAAGGGTCGGCGCAAAAATTCCAGCAGGAATTTTATGTGTGACAAAGTTGAGCTTAAATAGTATAATTTCAGCGACTTATTATTTTATACGGTATAGATAATTTTTTACTAAAAATTTCTTCCTGCTCGGCTCGTCAGCCTGCGCAAGTCTGTCTAAAACAATAAGTCGCTTTCATTTATGCAAAAAACTGCCCTGATATCTGTTTATAACAAAGAAAGCATTACAGATTTTGCAAAAAGTCTGGTTGATTTAGGTTGGAAGATAATTTCTTCTGGTGGGACTGCTAAATATTTGAAAGATGCAGGTATTTCTGTGACAGATGTGGCGGAAATTACTGGAATGCCACCCATTTTAGATCACAGAGTGGTGACTCTGCATCCCAAAATTCATGGCGGGCTTTTGGCTTTGGATAAACCAGAACACCTAGCTGAATTAGAAAAATACGGTATCCCTTTTATTGATTTAGTTTGTGTGGATTTGTATCCACTGGAAGAAGAAATCAAAAACAAAAACGCTACCAGAGAATCAGTGATAGAAAAGACAGATATCGGCGGACCGACAATGCTTAGGAGCGCTGCGAAAGGCGGGCGTATTGTGGTTTGCGACCCTATGGATAGAGAAAAAGTTATTGAGTGGCTCAAAAATGGCGAGCCAAAAGGAAAACAGCAAGAAGAATTCTTAAATAATCTGGCTTCAAAAGTTGAGATTACCATTTCCAGATATTGCCTTCTTTCCGCTAAATATCATAGTCAAAAAGGATACAGAGGTTTTTTGGGTGAGAAAAAAGAAGAATGTGCTTATGGCGAAAATGCATATCAAAAACCAGCTTTTTTTTATAAAAATCTTAATGTGAAAGAAGAACCACTTGCTTTGCACAATTGGAAACTTTTAGCTGGCAACTCGATGAGCTATAATAATTTTTGTGATTTGGATAGGATGATGCAGACGATGACGCACATCGGGGCTGGGTTCGAGAAAAATTTTGCAAAAGTACCAGACATCGCTATTGGCGCAAAACATGGAAATGCCTGCGGGGTGGGCCTCTGCTTCGCCGAAGCGGGCTTTGGCCACGCGAAGGCGGGAGTAGATAGTAAAATTGAAGCAGTGGATAAAATGCTCATGGGTGACTTGCGGGCGATTTTCGGCGGGTCTGTAATGCTCAACTTTAAAGTAGATGAAAAGATTGCCGAAGAATTGATTCATAAATTTTCTCCGGATATAAAAGAAGGGAAACAGAGAAGATTGCTCGATATTGTGGCAGCACCAGAATTTACCCCCGAAGCAATTGATATTCTCGCTCGCAAAAAAGGTAAATGTAGAATTTTAGTAAATCCTGCGATAGAAAAAGCAGGAATGTCCTCTCTTGATGTGACTTCTAGGTTTCGTTATGTCCGGGGAGGTTTTTTAACCCAGCCGAATTATACTTTTGTACCAGACCTCACCTCAAATCCTCTCCTGAAAGGAGAGGAGGAAATACGAGATATTGTTTTAGCTTGGGCTGTTGGGTGCACTTCAAACAGTAATACTATTACTTTAGTGAAAGATGGACGATTGGTAGGAAATGGTGTAGGACAGCAAGACCGCGTCGGTGCAGCTAAGCTTGCCATCTTTCGCGCAGACGATGCGGCGAAGTTTAGTGCAGATCAGCAGAAAAATTCTCCCGCTTCCGAGAGCCTTGCTGGAACCTTCCGCGAGGAAAATTTTTCTGCTGATCTTTCTGGCGCTGTAGCATATAGCGACAGTTTTTTTCCTTTTCCAGATGCGGTGGAAGTGCTAATAAATAGGGGAATCAAAACCATTTTTTCTACCAGCGGTTCGGTGAATGATGAGAAAATAATAGAACTGTGTAAACAAAAAAGCGTAAATCTAATAATGCTTCCGGATACGGAGGCTAGAGGATTTTATCAACACTAGCTGTTGTCAAAAAAGTGGATAGTTGTATAATATATGTATGAAAAAATACATACTAGTTTTGTTTGCCTTGGCCTTTGCTCTAGGCCTTTTTAATATTAACGCTGGTTCTGTGAGTGCGGCCCGTTGTGCGCCCGGTGAGAGGTTCAACTCAGATACGGGATTACTTTGTGCTACACCTATAACATCTCCAGAGTGTGCTTCCGGAGAGCAATTTAGTTCAGTTACTGGTAGACCATGCATAACAGAAACCAATAGTGATAAATTAATCATAACAGAACCGATTCAGGGGTGGGGTGGCTGGAGTGCGGGTACTGCATACGCTATTCGGTGGACTAACATACAAGATCCGCATATTCCTAAAATATTCGTGACAATGACTAAACCAAATGGTACGAGAAGGATAAATATTACAAATCACCCTGAGGGATATTTTCCATATCTCGGCGATGGTATGTCAGCGGATCCACAAGTGAGTATTCCCGATAGTGTTCGCCCTGGAAACTATAAAATTTTCTTGACAGACAGAGCTGGTGGAACGAGAGTGTTGAGTAATGTCGTGGATGTAACAATCTCAGAGTCTGATTCGAACCAGCCTTCTATTACTGTTATTAGTCCTAATGGGGGAGAAACATTTACAACTGGAAAGTCGTATCCTATCAAATGGAAAGCTGAAAATTTGCCTAGAAATAGCAAAGTAATGATCGAACTTCGCGGTTGGTCATATCCTCTACCTACTCAGACGATTGATATTGTAAAAGTGTCAGATTTATCGTATAGATGGACTGTTCCGTCTTCGTTGCCATCTGGTGATTATAGAATTGAAATATATCACATTGGTCCGAGTGGAACTCCTTCAGATGGACTTGCAAAAGCTATAAGTCAAAATTCTTTCACCATCACTTCTGCCACTCAACCTTCTATCACTGTTATCAGTCCAAATGGGGGAGAGACACTGACTCGTGGCACACAAGCGACAATTACTTGGAATCAATTAGAGGCGATGCAGGTTTCTCTAAACGCCTCTGTTGAAAACGGTTCGTATACCATTGCGACGGTGATAAGTGGAGTAGCAGGTCAAAACAGTTTTGCGTGGACTGTCGGCAATGGATTAGGGAACTTTGTCATTCCGGACGGAAGATATAAAATCATGGTACACAAATACAACGCAGCCGAAGTAAACGATAAAAGCGACTCCTCCTTTTCCATAGCAACCCAACCCTCCATTACCCTAGTTAGCCAAAATCTTCAAGCTGTTGCGTTGGATAATGAAGATTATGCTACTGGAACATTCAGTTTTGATGTTTATTCACCATCAAAGGATATTTTTATTTCTAGAGCAAATCCTCGAGAACTTGTGCAGGTTCTATTTGATGGAAGAAGGGATATAGGTATTCCAAAAGTAGCAGTTTTGACAACACCTGGAAATTCGAGTGGTGATACTACAGACTACTTTATAATAGAAGAAGATGAAGATCGTAGATTTGTTTTAACCTTTTCTATTGAACCGACTCAAGGTTCGGGTTATTACAGAGCTGAAGCAACCGCACTCAAAATGAAAGATGGTGACTTAATAAGATTTGGAGATGAATTTGCTACCAATGCTGTATTGTTAAGAGGGAATGCAACAACTCCTTCTATCACTGTCACTAATCCGAATGGAGGAGTTTTTGACAACGGAAGATCTCAGAATATTATTGTAAGTTGGCAACAATATGTGGGAGATTTTGATTATTATACTGTTAATGTAATTAATACGATTGCAAATGTGGGAAAAAGAATTTCAGGTAGCATATCAAAAGAATCCAATGGCTTCACGATAACTTCAGGAGCGATACAAGATGCAATAATTGAACTTTCTGGGACAACACCTGCCCCTGAACAAGGATATTATTTTGATGTATTTGCTATAAAAGTAGATGCTGGAGAAGTGGGGGTAGCTACAGGAAGAAGCGGGACGTTTAGTATTACTTCTCCTACCACCAGACCCTCTCTTACACTTACCGCTTCTCCAACAAGCATTTCCGTCGGTCAGCATGCAGTTATCACTTGGTCTTCCCAGAATGCTACATCTTGTACCGGAACAAGTACGGGCGGTGAATCACCGGCTTTATGGGGGCCTGGACCAGTGGAAATCGGCACCAGCGGACGGGAAACTGCTGAAAGCATTATGCTGGGCAATGCTACTTTCACCGTTACCTGTACAGGACCCGGGGGTAGCGTGACAAAGAGCGTGACGGTCGCGCTTGCTACTACTGGAACTGTCCTCGGCACAGAATCTTTTCACTTTACGCAGTTTCTTGAGGAAGGTTCTCGTGGAAATGAAGTCAGAGAACTTCAAAAGTCCCTGAATGCGAGAGGATATGATGCCGGAAATGTGGACGGAATTTTCGGGGCCAAGGTCAAAGGAGCGGTCATAAAGTTTCAAACTGATAACCAACTGAAGGTTGACGGTATCGTAGGATATGAGGTGCGAAGTCTACTGAATAAATAGCGCTATTGTATTTTCTTTTAAAAGCATTACAATACCCAGATGGAAACTCTAGGGAAAATACTGGGCAATCCGGCAAGGATAAAAATAATGCGACTTTTTTTGCTGAACAGGGGCAAGGGTTTTAAGAGTAAAGACATAGTCCAAAAAAGTAGAGTCAGTTCCGATTCTGTTCGCCGAGAATTAAGATTGCTCGCTTCTGTCAATTTTATAAAAAAGCGTTCCAAGGCGTATCCAGAATGGTACTTTAACTCTTCATTCAAATATGCGGAACCCTTCAAAGATCTTTTGGTGCGGTCGGATAGCTTAAATAAACAGAAACTTTTAGCTCACTTTAGGCATGTGGGGCGGGTCAAGCTTCTTGTGGTTTCCGGAGCTTTCATCAAAAATGATGATAGCCGGGTGGATCTGCTCATTGTCGGAGACAAGTTGAAACGTGGCAAGATCGAAAAGGGGATAAAAAAGTTGGAAGCAGAAATCGGCGCTGAACTCATCTATGCCGTCTTTGATACCAAAGAATTCATTTATAGACTAAATATGTATGACAAGCTGGTTCGAGACATCCTGGACTATCCACACGAGGTCCTGGTGCAAGTGAAGGAGTTATCCACACAGGCCTTAAAAAAGGCCTAGGATTTGCTATAATAAGGACTAGAACTTTAATAAGGTCGAAATCCCGACGTAAGAGTCGGGATCCTGACAAAACGTCGGGACTTACTAAAAGTATTATTAGTTAACAATTTTATTATGGATAACATTTGGATTACATGGGGAGATGTTTTTAATGCATCGTTACAGGAGTTGTGGTGGGGTTTTATTCAATTTACTCCGAAGCTGTTGATAGCCATCATCTTCTTTGTAGTGGGTTGGATTATAGGAAATATTATTGCTAGAGCTTTGGAGCAAGTCTTTAATGCTCTTAAAATAGACAATCTTTTGAAATCTGTCGGAGTCGACGGCTTTTTCAGGAAAGCTGGTATGAATTTGAATTCTGGTTACTTTATCGGACAATTAGCTAAGTGGTTCGTGATCATAGTCTTCCTTCTTCCTTCGCTTAGTTTAGTTTTCCCAGCGGATCCTCTGACAGGCACGAATGTAATTGCGTCCTTCTTGCAAGTTCAAGTGCTTGGCTACTTAGTCAAGGTCATAATTGCTGCATTAATTTTGATCATTGCAGCAGTTGTTTCTCAAGCTCTTTCTAATACTGTTACAGCAGGAGCTAAAAGCATGGGTGTTTCGACGGCGAATTTATTTGGTACAGTTGCCAAGTATGCTGTCTGGATATTTGCTTTCATCATCGCTCTAGGACAGCTCGGAGTTGCGGATTATTACATGAGCGTTCTATTCACCGGTATCATCGCTATGATCTCGATCGGAGGCGCCCTCGCTTTCGGTTTAGGCGGCAAGGATGCGGCAGCACGATTCATATCCAAGGTTAGCGAAGAAGTTTCTCAGAAATAAGCCACACTAGCTGATGGGTTTTAGCTTGTAGCTTATAGAAAAAAAGATACCGGAAACGGTATCTTTTTTCGTGATATAATATAGTTATGAATAAATTTTATATATTTTCAATAATTTTTGGAGCTTTATTTATGGCAGGGAGCGCACTCGCTACTGTCGGCGGGCCGACTTACATTTCTGAAATTGCAATTAGCATAGCCGATAATGCAGTGTATTACAAAGTGCATGACGGAGGCGGCAGAGGTTGCCCGCCGATTATTCACAAGATAGATCTCGCTACTCTTAAGGATTCGGAAGTAAAATCATGCAATCAAGTTGAAAACGAGTATTCTTACAACGATATGCAGAAATACGAGCAATTTATTGCAGATATTTATCAAGATCTTTTTTATTTGGGCAGTGTAAGTCTGACAAAGAACAATATTGATGTCAAAGTTGAATTTCTGAAAGAAAATAAATTAGAAGGAGAGGATAATTGGGTTATTTCGAGCGATTTTCGCGCGACCATCACTCAAGATAGCAAAAAAATTGGAGAAATAAATTTCAAAGGATGTGCCAAAGACCAGCCACATGTTTTTGAAGGATACATGATTCCTGATTCAGACAAAATGGGAATTTTAATTTCTAACAAAGGAGATTGTTTTGAGGGAGGGTATTTAGGGGAAAGTTTAAGCGTAATAAAAGGCGTAACTTATTACGATAAAAATATCGTGAGGAGTTTCAAGACGGCTTCTGCCACTGAGCCGAACACGGGCAACATGGTGGTTTACGCTGGGGTGGCTAATAATGGAGAGCCAGAAGCACCAGCCCCTGAAGAAACTGCTACTCTCGACAAAAATAACAACTATATTCTATATATTGTAGTGATTGCTTTAGGGCTAGGGTTAGGATATTTCTTCGGGCGAAAGAGGAATAAATAAAAACTAAATCAGACTAAAAGATGTCCACAGGTTATCCCAAAAAACCTGATTTGACATCTTTTTTGTTATAGATTATACTGGTTTTATCAGTATGCAAATAACAAGAAACAAGTTCAAAAGGTGGCCTTAATACCAGACTTTCTTTTGTCTGTTGGCCGCCCGAAAGGCGGTTTTTTTGTTCCAGCCAAGGGCTGGCAAGTATAAATCAGAACGGTTAGACACTTTGAAAACTAAATTTCTGTCGGGTGTTTAGTGAGGGTCTTGAAAAGCCCAGACAGAAAAAAGCCAAATAAATATTTTAGGTAGCGAGCGGTCGCAAACGAAATATCTGTTAAATTTTTGGCTTTGTTTTATTCCCCCTCACATGCTTAATTGCATGTGAGGGGGTTGTGGTTTTCAAATTTCTTAACAGGAAATTTAAGGGCGTACGGTGGATGCCTTGACTTTAAGAGGCGATGAAGGACGTGGCGTTGC
>MFUZ01000004.1 GCA_001785865.1 Candidatus Nomurabacteria bacterium RIFCSPLOWO2_01_FULL_41_18
AAGAGCTTGTTCCAAGATACAATTCAGATAGCTGGAGGGACGCCAGCAGACGGCTATGTCCTTACTGCGACTGATAATTTAGGCAATGCGACCTGGGAGGAGGCGGGGGGAAGCGTAGCACCAACTCCGGCTGGATTAGTTTTAGGTGGTTTTTACTACGAAGGTAGTCAATGTAGTTTTGGTAGTAAGTGGGGAAACGCAACTTCTACTGGTAATTCATGTGGTTGTGCTTCAGGTTTACCAGAGTTGAGTGGTTATGCCCCGAATTTCAATAACGGTAATACTTACAGTACTTATCTTTGTGTTTCTCAATAAAAATCTGGCAGATAAATTAAATAGTTTTATGTTGTAAAAATATTTAATTTGGATAATACGTATTTAAATACGTATTAAAGTTTATATGAAAAAAACTAAGATCATGGCCTTCGGTACTTTTGATGGCTTGCACAAGGGACATTTGAACTTTTTCAAGCAGGCACGGAAACTCTCCGAAAGTCCTTTTTTGATTGTCTCGGTGGCGAGAGATAAGAACGTGAAGAGGATAAAAGGGAAGTTGCCACTTTATAGTGAGAAAGAAAGACTCCATCTTGTAAAAAATTGCCCCCTGGTTGACCGGGCGGTTCTTTCAGGTGTGATCGATCATATTCCGCACATCACAAGAGAGCGACCAGACATCGTAGCACTGGGGTATGATCAAAAAGCCTATGTAAAAAATTTAAAAAAAGATCTTAGAAAAAAAGGTGTTTCAGTCAGAGTTTTTCGCCTAAAGCCCTACAAGGCAGACATATACAAGAACAACTTGCTTAAAAAGTAAGATAAAATAAACGTTCCAGTTCTTATGGAAGCTCTGAAGGAGTAGGACTAGTTTCAAATCTTACAATTTTAGCTTTCTCCATCTCTTCTTGATGCGCCCGATTGATCGCTTCCTTTGCGATTTCCGGATTTTTGATCCCGTACATGGTAAATTCGTTCGAACCAGCTGCAGTCTGCACATGAATATTTCCTATTTTCAAAAAAGTGTTTATGATGCCTGATATCTCTATCTTGATATCCTGAATGTTCTCGAGCCGGAGAGTAGCGATGTCCCGATGGAAGAGTTTTTTCTGGTTGACGTCAATCAATCTCTTGTTCGTCAAGATCCATACGTCTAAATAATAATTCATCCAAATGATGAATCCCAATATCCAGATAGCAGAAAGCCAGATTATGTATAGCATAATCGTGAGAAGGCCCATTTTTAGGGTTAAAATAAAATTAGAATAAAAAAATCCGAGCAAGAAAAGGGGAGCGATCGCGAGTAAAATAATAAATCCGATCTCTATTGCGAGCGTCCACCAATGCTTCCGAAATTGCGCTGTCTTTTCTTCTGCCGGATCAAGTTTTAATGATTCCATTGTCATTTCAAGATTGAACCGTAAAAATAATGGCGATTATAAATAAAATGATCCACAGGATTCCCAGAACTCCCAAAAATATTCCTTTGATCAATCCGAACCTCACGAACTCCCCGCCGAAGAGATATTGGTTCCAGTGGTAGCGCAGAAGAAAGATCATCAATATTCCGGCGAGAGTCGCCACAGAAAAAATCATCCAGACAAGATTTGGTGAGAGTAAGCTATCGAATGAGCCGAGTGTATTTTCCAAGTCCACAACGTATTTATTGTATCACTTTCTATTCTAAAGTTGTAATCAGATATCACTTTTTCGGATGGTGGAAGAAAGATAAACCCCATAGAGCATGAATCCACCCAAAATAGGGAACATAAAATTAAAAGATGGAGCCAGGTCGAAGATCAAGATGGCGACCAAGGGAGCGAGTATGTAGGCGACGGGATGGGCGTTCCGGTAGATGCCGATGGATTCATCATTTTCCGGGGTAATATGCTTGAAAAAGTATACATCACTCATAGTCTCAATGATAGATGCCCCTATTCTGGTAATAAACAGGAGGAGTACCCATACGAGGAGGATAGGCTTAGTTATGAAAAACAAGGACAGAGTGGCGAGGGAGGCGAGCGTAAAACCGAGCATGAGCAGTTTTCTTTCTCCGATCTTGTCCGAATATTTGCCGAGCGAGAACGGCAGGATGATGAAAGGAGTAAGCATGATAGTAAAGATGAGCCCTATTTCTTTCCAGGAAAAACCGAGATGCGCGCTCAAGTATAGAGGAGTATATATCACCATGAAAGCGAAGAAGAACTGCAAAAGGAAATTTATTTTATACGAGCGGGCCAGATTCGGGTTCTTGAAAAATACCTTTAGGGATTTTAATATCGGTTCCTTATCGTAATCTGGATCCGGCAGATTTTTGAGAAAGAAGTATGAAAACACTAATAAAATAATCATAATCATGAATGACATGAGATAGAGGGCGGAGAAAGAAAAATTAGAGATGATGGCTCCGGAGAAAGCCTGGGCGATGACCCATGCGGAAGACAAGATCGCTACGTACAGTCCGCGTACTTTTCCTATGCCTGAGTTTCGAGAAGATATTTGCAAAAGTTCGTCTAAGGAAAAAACGATCATAATGTTCAAGCCCAAGTAAAGCACGAATACCGGAACTATCAAGAAAGCATTTTGGGACATGGACAATAAGAGCAGTGCACCCGAGCTCAAGGCTACGAGGGCGAGCAAGAATCGGTAACTGCCTATTTTTATCAGCATTTTAGGGATGACGAGGAGCGCGATGACGGAAATAATGTATCCTATGGTGTACAAGAGTCCGACGGTTTTTTCTTCCAAAAAAATAGAAAGGAAGCTCGAATTGACATAAGCCGTGAGGGCCATGTGCAGAGAAAATAGGAATCCCGCAAAGAAGATATTTTTTAATTTCGGATTTTCTTTGAACATATTTTATGCGCTTAAGATGACAGGAATGATGAGGGGTCTTTTCTCGGTTTTTTGGTAGAGGAATTTAGAGACTGTTTCTCCCAAGTCCGCCTTCAGGTGGTCGAGGTCGAGCGGGGTGCCACCGAAAGACCGGCGAGTTTCCATTTTTGCCGTACCGTCTTCGACAGATTTTTTGATTATCATCCTGACTTGGCGCAAAAGCTCCTGATTTTCTTTGAGATATACGAATCCGCGGGAGATAAGATCAGGGGATTTCTTCAGTTTGCCGGTCTTTTGGTCTAGAAGCACGATGATCACAAACATTCCGTCCTCGGCAAGCATTTTCCGGTCGCGAATGACCACGTCTTGGGTGTCGCTAATAGAAGTGCCATCCACCATCATGGGTCCACTAGGAGCACGTTCTTTACGAGCAATTATTTTTTGTCCATCTGCAGATATTTCAACAATTGAGCCATTGTCTGGGACGATAATATTTTCTTCACTCATGCCTAGTTCCATGGCTAGTTCTTTGTGTCGTACGAGCATCGAATGATGGCCGTGAATTGGTACAAAAAATCGAGGATGAGTTTTTCTGTGAAGCCATTTTATGTCTTCTTGATTGCCATGTCCTGTCGCATGCACGAAATCTTCACCGGATGTGCGATAACTTATAATTCGGACACCTTGTCTAGTCAAACCATCTTTCATTTTTTGGACTTGTAGTTCATTGCCTGGAATTATGGAAGCAGAAAGTATTATGGTATCACCTTTTTGCAGAGAAAATTTTGTGTGGGTTTTATTAGCCACGCGGTTGAGCGACGCGAACTCTTCACCCTGAGCCCCAGTCATGAGGATCACTATTTTATTGGGTGGATAATCGTTCACTTCTTCGATCGGGATGATGGTGTCTTTTTTAGGCGTAAATAATCCGGCTTCTATCGCCACATCAATATTTGTTTTCATGGATCTTCCATCCAGCACTATTTTCTTACCCAAAGATTCTGCAAATTTTACCACATGAGCCAGTCTGGTGATGTGTGAAGCGAAAGCAGCAATTATCATTCTTCCTGGGACTTTCTTTATAAGGTTCTCAAGTCCTTGATGCACTTTCACTTCGGGTAGGGAGAAACCCTCATTTTCAATGTTTGTAGAATCTGTCATCAAAAGTAACACTTTTGCTTTATCAAAAATTGAGTATTCTTTCTCTTCCTCTTTTGAGACAATTCCGTTGATTTGGTCGAGTTTGTAATCTCCTGGAGTGACAATCCAGCCATGTTCCGTCTCTACGATGATGCCCATAGAGTCGGGGATAGTGTGAGTGACTCCGAAAAATCTGATTTTTATTTTTCCACAAGTAATCGTCGAGTCTTTTTCAACTATGTTCTCTTTCATCGCCGGCAAATGTGGGAATTCAGCCTGTCGTTTTCTCATCATCAAGATAGAAAGATTTCTAGAATATACCGGTGGATTGCCGATGCGGGATAGGACCAAGGGTACCCCTCCTATGTGGTCTAGGTGTCCATGTGTGATGACGAGTGCGCGGATCTTGTCTTTCCTTTCTTCGAGGTAAGTGGTGTTTGGGATGACGTAATCCACTCCCGGAGTGGCTTCAGTTGAAAAATGCATACCAGCGTCGATGACGATAATGTCGTCTCCGATCTCGATTGCGGTCATATTCTTGCCGATCTCTTCTACTCCTCCAAGGGGTATGATGCGGATCACTCCTTTTTCCGGCGGAGGAATCTTTCCGCTTGTGGTGGACTGGCTTTTTCTGTCGAATCTAGTAGGTCGGCCCGACTGTCTGAATCTTTTTTTGGTGTATTGGTAAGTGGAGCTCTTCATTTGCCTTTTTCCGGTTTCAGGAAATGGCTTGCGGGCAGGAGCAGTTCGCGGACCCACCATATTTTGCCCTCCGCCTGCCGCTCCGGCACGCTCTAGCGAGTCGTGCGTTCGGGCATCGTCATACGAATCATTGCGGGCAGGCGCCCTTTTATTGTCGACACTTATAGCGCTGAAAGACAGTCTCTGTTTCTTTGTCATTTTTGTTTAGTTAGTACCATGAATAATTGATTGAATGAGTCGTCTACCTGGCGAATATTTTCCAGACGTTCTCTGTTTTGCTGTACCACAGGTATGCATTCAGATAACGATCGGCAGGGGAAATAATATGGCCTGACTCGAGCTCTTTGTGATCTTTTGACACAGTGTAAATAAAATCCGGGCTATAGAGGAAAACCGCCGATATGTCTTTTTTAATTTCATCAGAAAACTCCATATATTTTTTGATTCTGGATTGTTCGTCGATTGTGGCTGATGCGTCCTCGAGGATCTTGTCCACTTTAGCATTGGTATACATGGCCACGTTCAGCCCCGGATCGTTTCGCTGGGAGGAATGCCAAAAAGCGTAAAGGTCAAACTCGCTGTTTATAATCTCGCCAAAAAGTAAGGCATCATATTGGCGAGGGCGGATCACATTTTGATTCAAATTTCCTTTTTCAAAAGTTTTTACGTCCACTTTCATGCCGATGATCGCGAGGTCTTCTTTGATCAGTTCCGCTGTTTTCGCCAATTCCGGAACACTACCGGTCGAAATCGAGAATTCCAGTTTGCTGGTCGTTTTCTTCTTTCCTTCAGTAGTGATCTTTTCTAGAAAGCCGTCCTCACCCATCTGCCAGCCTGCTTTCGCTAGGTCGGCTTGGACTTTTTGCAGGATCTCCGTCCTTGAAAGGGTGGTTTTTTCGGCGATGGTACGATATTCGGTCTTGTTTGGCGGTATCGGGCCGTCAATCACTGTTCCGTATCCGAGGAGCACTTCTCCGACGATCCTTTCCTTGTCGATCGATTCGTTTATCGCCTTGATGATAGCCTTATCGATAAAAAGTTGGTTCTGGTTCTGGTTGAAGAAAAGCCCAAATACCCTCGGCAGTACCGCCGACTCTACCTGGTAATTTTTTCCTTTCAGCATCTCCGCATTTTGGGAGGAAATAGAGCTAACTTCATCCACTTTTTTATCTGTGAGGGCTTTAACCAGATCTTCTTCGTTCTGGTAAAAATGTAGGTCCATATTTTTGATATAAGGCTCGCCCAAGGCGAATTTTTCGAAGGCGACAAGTTTATAGTTGTCTATGATTCCAGAGGATTTCTTGTTTATGGAACTGATCATGTATGGTCCCGATCCGACAGGGCTGGTGTTGGATAGATTGAGCTCGAGCGGGGAGCCCTCCCACAGATGCGCGGGCATGATGCCGATTGTGGTATTTTCGAGGAACAAGGCATAAGCTTGCCTCAAGGTGAATTCTATGGTCTTGTCGTCTATCTTCGAGACGCTGACTCCGTTCCAGTGAACTTTATGCGGACTTTCGATGATCGAATTCTTGACGCTGTCTATGGTGAACAATATGTCTTCTACGGTTACGGGTTTGCCGTCATGGAAATATATATCGTCCTTTAAGGTGAAAGTATAGGTGAGGCCGTCTTCGGATGCTCGATATTCCTTTGCCAAGTCCGGAATCAAGTTGCCTTCCGCGCTTTTTCTCATGAGCCCAGAATATACCAGCGAGACCAAGTTCAAGTCCGCTTCAGAGTTTGCTAGCACGGTATTGATAAAACGTGGCACTCCGGTCATGCCGATCGAGATCGAGCCTCCACGCAAGGGCACCTGCACCATGAAGAATTTATTGATGCTCTCCAAGATGGCAAATGTACTCAAAAACAGGACGAGCACGAGGCCCACGAAGACAACCCGCTCTTTTTTCGAGAAAGACGTAAAGACGAAATTGATTTCTTTTTTGGAAGGTAATTTAAAATTACGCATATGGCATTATTGAGGAAGCCCGAAAAGCTAGCTATTAGCTTTTATTATTATAGACAAAAGTGCAAATAAAGCAAAAAGAATTGCACAAGCAATGGACAAGTAAAAAAGGAACTTTTCAAAACCCCGGCGAGTGTGGTGAAAACCTCCCGAGTCGTTTCCACCCAAGGCGCCACCCACTCCAGCAGAAGACTGTTGGAGCAATATGGCTGTTACGAGGACTACCGAAAGGATTATCTGCGCATAAGGCAGAATTGATGCTACTAAATACATAGGATAATTATTGCATATCGGAGAAGAGAATGCAAACCAAAGCTTTTATTTTTGCTATAATAATAAAATGAAAAAGATAATCAAAATTTTGGTCTTTTTTGTTGTCCTCATCGCCTTTCTCGGGGTTCTAAATAGGTATCAGGATGCTATCCGCCCTAGGCTAGTGCCCATAATAGACAGCATTGCGACCCGCCTAGGCTTCATGAGCCCACCTTGCACGGAGCCTCTGGCATACTCTCTCGGCACTTTCGACGAAGAGTTCGATATTTCCAAAGAATATTTTTTGAGCGTGCTTGCCGATGCGGAAGCCATCTGGGAGAAGCCTTTCGGAAAAGAATTGTTCATCTATCAAGAAGATGTTAAGGGCGAGGATGCGCTCACGGTCAATCTCGTTTACGATTATCGTCAGCAAGCGACCAGCAAGCTCGCTGGCCTCGGTATTGTCGTCGAAAACAACCGGGCTTCCTATGACGCGCTCAAAGCGGAGTTTAATAGATTGAAGACCGAGTTCGCAAAGGCGGAGCGAGATTACGATGCCCGGGTGGAGAGTTTCAATGCGAGACAAAAAGTTTATGAAGAAAAAGTAGAATACTGGAATAAACGGGGCGGAGCGCCCAAAAAGGAATATGAGGAGCTTCAGGAGGAAAAGTCCGAGCTTGACCGCGAAGTGAATGAGCTCCAGGCCATGCAGGCAGAATTGAACGAAACCGTGTCGGAGATAAACGCCATGGTCGTGGTGTTGAACCGCTTGGTGAGCTCGCTCAATATTTCCGTGGAGAATTACAATACCATTGGGGCTTCGCGCGGGGAGACTTTCACCGAAGGGGTTTATTCTTTTGACGGCAGGAACAGGGAAATAGATATTTATGAATTCAGCACTCGGGGCAAGCTGGTGCGTGTCTTGGCGCACGAGCTCGGCCACGCTCTCGGGCTCGAGCATGTGGCAGACGGCAAGGCGATCATGTATGAGTTGAACGAAGGCAGTAATGAATCCCTGACTGAAGCCGATCTCGTAGAACTTAGAGCAAGGTGCCGGATCGAATAAGTATATAAGTATATAAGTATATACGTATATGAATACGTATAACTTTTTTACGTATATACGCCATGGCGTATATATGTCAATTTTATTTTTTATTTATCTTTATCTGAGATTTACGCATATGCGGAAATTCTAGGTAAGGATGGAATTATTAAAAAGAGAAACCCGCCAAACGAACGGAGGATTTCCTGTTCGGGCGGGTCGGATTATAACTTTTGGTAAGCTAGTCAGACGTGACGCGATTTTCCATCTCGAGAACTTTATTGACCTTCTTCTCGATATCGTCCGCAGCCATGCGTTTCGTACGAATTGCAATGAGCGCCTGTTGTCGTAAGCCACCAAGAATACAGAGACCAAGTGGTACCACACTCGGTTTCGCAAGTTCTGCAAGAAGGTCACCCTTGAAGAAAATACGAAGGTTGTATGTGGTAATAGCCTCGCCATTTGACGTAGGAAGATCGAAACCACACGGTACAATGTGCTCAACCTTCGTAACTTTTCGGGTTAGTTCGATCATTTCACAATCACGACTTAGGAGTAAGTGTCGTTCTGTTACTGAGGCTCTAAGAATATCATCTTCCACAGAAAGACGCGTAAGCGCAATCATCTGGCGCATCTCCACACAACTTACATGGAAGCCATTGAATTTAACGATGATGGGGGCTGGCTCAAGCATGAAGTTGTGTACAGGCAAAAATGACAGTTGCAGACAATTTCCTTTCTCTTGATAATAGAAATATTTGAGGTGAGGCTTGAAAGCCCCTAATGCGTCCTCAATTATCTCATACCACTCCTCGACGGTAAGGTCGTAAGCAGAGACGGTAAGACCCTGCCTGACGAATTCCAATGCAGGTTTCTTGACGTTATGGCTCATGGGTCTGTGGGTTTTTTTTGGTAGTTTGCTGGTGAGCGTACTCATTGTCAGTCCTATTTAGTTTTTGGTTTTTGAACAGTTATCCGTCCTTCGCGCGTACGCGAATAGACAGCCGTTAAAAATTCTACTATAAAATTATGTTTTGTCAATGTTAAAAAATACATATTTTAATACTTACATATAAAAAGCGAGATAACGTAATGGCAACGGCCGTGGCTATTGCGCTATTTGTTTGAATTACACATTTACGCCATGGCGTATATATGTCAATTTTATTTTTTTATTTATCTTTATCTGAGATTTACGCATATGCGGAAATTCTAGGTAAGGATGGAATTATTAAAAAGAGAAACCCGCCAAACGAACGGAGGATTTCCTGTTCGGGCGGGTTTAATTTATTCCATCGTCTGTCATGGGGTCATTTCTTCAAACCCCGATGATTTGTGTTTGCGGGCTGATACCCAGATGGAGTTGGCGTTGTGGTTCTGGCATTACCACGAAATACTGCATATCCTTATCCAACTCAAAGTCGAAGAAAACAAGTTTTGGTTTGTCGCCACATTTATCTTGAACCACGACGAACGTCATCTTTCTACCCACAAGTGAGTCCGTCCGATACTTGATGTGGTGTTTTACGCCACGTGGCATGTTCTGGTAATAAACCGGCTTGCCATTTCCGTCGCCACCAAAGAGCAGTGCAACAACAAAGCTGGCGAGCGCCAAGCAAGCCAGTGCGCCCGAGAGTGAGATGGCCTTGTGCTCGGTTGCCGAAAGGTTCTTGGAGTCAATCCAGAACCCGTGGTGTTGGAAGACGGGGTTCATGATGTCGCCGATTAGGTACACGAACACACAAACGACCAGCATTGAGAAGAACAGTCCTTTTTTCATATTTAATTTCTAATTTGAGGGTTTTGGTTGTCAGGCGCCCGATTCACTAAAGAATCCAGGCGGTACTGTTAACTACATATACAGAGTATGGCAAAATATTTTTTTGTCAATGTCACCGTAATATACTAAATCTATTATTCAATAAGTTTATACGTATACGAATACGTATTTAAACTTAGATTACCCCAGATCATTCCAGACCAGGAGCTTCCATTCGTTTTTTTTGAGAAGATGGGTGGTATAGGAGCAGATGGCCATGCTCGCATTACTCACCGGGTTCAGATAGCTCAAATTGTTGTATTCGGAAGCGGAGAGGCTGTCTCCGCGAAGCATATAAGACACTGCCATTTTGAGGAATATTCCGTGAGTGACCATGATCATCCGCTCTTCCGGCCGGTCGATGATGTATTCGAGCAGATTCTTGGCCCTTTCTTTTAGATCGGTAAAATTTTCCTCGTCGGAATATCGCACATTGTCGTCATGAAAGCTGTTGTCGATATAGTCGACGATCTTGCGGACTTCTCTTTCTCCACCTTCGTGTCCGACGATTTCGGACGGGTTCCTTCTTTCCTTGAGGAGATCGGAGTATTCCACATTCATGCCGAGTTCCTTGCCGATGATCAGGGCGGTTTCCCGGGTACGCTCATAAGGGCTAGCGATGATCGCTTGTGGGCGTCCTTTTTCCTTTGGGAATCTTTTTGCGGTTTCGAGCGCCTGGATCCTGCCTTTTTCGCTAAGCTTTCCTTCCGGTCCCTGCCTTATATTTTTTGCATTATTCAGAGTCTCGCCATGTCGTACGAAATATATCAATTTTGTGGCCATGTATGTATTTTAACATACTGAAGTGTGATATAATAGATATTATTAATTTAACTTTATTATTTTAATCTAAAAAAATATATGGATTCATTTAATTCTCCGACTACCAAACCTCTTTATCGTGGCACGCAGATAGTTTGGTATATCATCGGTTTCCTAGAAGTGCTGATGGGTTTTCGTTTTATTTTGAAATTGCTCGGTGCCAATCCGGATGCTGGATTTACGAATTTTATTTACGCGGTCACTTATCCTCTGGTCGCTCCGTTCTTGAATGTTTTTAGGATAAGCCGGGTAGAGGGGAGTGTCTTCGAATGGACCACCTTGCTCGCCATGCTCGTATACTTCCTTGTCGCCTGGGGCATCATCAAATTATTCTTGATGAGTAAGAGCGTCTCTACGCCCGAAGCTGCAGTCAAACTGGAAGACCAGGAGAGGTAAATTTTAACCCTAAAATAAGCTCCGGTTACTCTCAATACTGTAATCTTTTTATACCTCGAACGTCACCATATCTAATGGCGATAATGTTTTTATTATTAATTAATCATGTAAAAATTTTATGGCAACAGTAATAAATAATCCAAGCGGTGAAAATTCCTCTGGATGGGGAATGGTGATCGGAATCATTTTGGTCGTATTAGTAGTCTTATTGTTCTTTGTCTACGGTCTTCCGGCTCTCCGCAACAACTCCGCGGCTCCTGCTCAGCAAGATGACATAAACGTAGACATCAATCTGCCTACTGGTGGCAGTGATACCGGCACCTCTGGTGAAGCTCCCGCAGGGACTGCTCCAGCAAATTAGTAATTTTAACTGAAACTTTATGCTTACAACAATTGCAGCAATCTTAATAGTTCTCTGGCTCCTTGGATTCTTGGCTTTTCCAGTCGTGGGAGGATTCATTCACATCCTTCTCGTCATAGCCATCGTCCTTTTCTTGGTCCGCATCATTCAAGGAGAGAATCCGCTCAAATAGCAAATAGAGACAATAGAGATTAGATTATTGATCCCTTCGAAGGCGTGGCTATGGGTTCGTGTGTTAGAATAAAAGAGTGAAATACATACACGTGAAGGTAACTGCCGGCGCCAGTAAGGAATCCTTAAAGCAAAAGTCTGACGACCATTTTGAAATTTCAGTCAAAGAAAAAGCCGAAAGAAACCAAGCAAATGTCCGAGTTCTCTCACTCGTGGCTTTGCTTTTTAAAGTTCCGAAAAACAAAGTCCGGATAGTGAACGGTCACCGGAATCCGAGTAAATTGCTCGTTCTCGATATTTGAGCCTCCTATTTATCGCTTACCTTTGCCACTTCCACGTAGTATTCGCTATTTCCGTATAGAGTGTAGCCTCCGTCAGGTGTTTCCTTCGCGTAGACATTTGCAAAAGCTCCCATCTTGCCCTCCAAGTCCCCGATAGAGTCTACCCCGAGTAATTTTCCTACAGCTGCTCCGGAATCCAAAGCCAGTCCGCCTTGGACCAAGATAACTTTCTTCCCATCGACTGTCACACTACAGACACCGTCAGCAAAACAGGCCGTATCCACAGCCGAAATAGTACCGGAGAATCTTTTTTCTCCTGTCGTCGCACCCTGCGTCTCGCCGGTCGCTTCATTATTCTCTTCTGCCGGCTCGGCACCATTTCTCATCCAGAGCACTGCGAGCACCACTATGACTAACGCTACTACCCCGATCGTTATATATGTGTTCTTATTATTGTTATTTTCCATTTGTTTTTTATTAATTTAATAATGCTTTCCCATTCTTGGTAGAATAGGATTCAGTTTACATTATAGCATATCTTATCCTTGTCTTGTCTTGCCATGTGGGGTAGATTTGGTATAATTAAGGTATTACTAGTTAAGTAATAAAAAAATATATGAAAAACAAATACATGAATTTACAAGGAGGTTTTGCACCGCTTCTCATCATAGCCATAGTCGCAGTTTTGGCTGTTGGCGGGGGAGCATATGTGATCACCAAGAATAAGCAGGCAAAAGTGGATATCGAAGCAGAGGGGAACTTAGAGACGCAGGCGAATAGTAATGCCGATGCGAACGCAAATGTGAATGCGAACTTAGGCGTGAATGCGAATATAAATGCCAAAGGTTCGCTTCGTTCATTGCTAGGGTTGGGCCAAAGTACGGTGTGTACGTTTTCTAGCACCGCTGGAGGCACAAGTTCTTCAGGTACGGTGTACATAGCTTCTTCGGGAAGCATGCGTGGAGATTTTTCTTCGCAAACTAGCTCTGGAGCTCAAGCTTCGAGCATGATCGTCAAAGACGGATATTCTTATGTTTGGAGCGGTAGCCAAGGGGTCAAGATGAACGTAGAAAGTAATGCGAGCGCAAACTCTGGCGCGAGTGCCCAAACGAAGCAATCCGTCGATCTTGATTCGCAAGTAGACTACGATTGTAAAGCTTGGACCGTGGATCAATCTAAATTCACTCTGCCTTCCACTGTGGACTTCGTGGATATCGATGCCATGTTGAAAGGCTCTTTGCAAGGGGGGGTTAAATTGTCCCAGTAAATCTTACTCTTATAAACATGTTCAAAAGCCCCCGCCCTGCGGGGGCTTTTGTGATATAATTGATTTATGAATTTTATAAAAAATCACATCGCATATCTGAAGGACAATCCGAACCATCTCTGGTTCAAGCGCAAGCTATATGGCTGGGGCTGGACTCCGGTCACATGGCAGGGCTGGGTGATCATTCTGGTCTTTATTATCATTGTCGTCGCAAATTATTACCGTATCGACGCCTCTTCGCCTTCCGAGAGCGAGACCCTTATGAACTTCATTCCGCAGACCATCTTTCTCGCCGCCCTTCTCATGATCCTCTGCTACAAAAAAGGCGAGGAGCCCAAATGGCAATGGGGCTTTAAAAAGGACAAAAAATAAACTGCTTTATTGTTTGTCCGTTTTTTAAGAGTATGAAAAAAATTTTGAATAAAAATATAAATACAAATCAAAACAGAGGATATATCGGGCTTTTAATGCTTTTGATAGGGGTGGCAATCATTGCGTTATTAATGGTTCGCACAGATATTTTTACAGGGCAAAAGGATGGTAAGAATATGTATGAACAAGGTACAGATGTCATCGATCAATCCAACGACGTAAAAAATATGCTTGAACAAAATAGCAGACAGTCTGTGGAGTAATTTTCTATGAAAAACGCAGATTCGTTATGAAGAGAATCTTTATGATGGTAAGGAATTTGGTTTTTAGTATAGAGATTTGGTTTTAGAACTAAAAGTAATATAATACTGTTATTAATAATTTAATCTAAAAATAATATGGAAATAAATTATTTGGTAGTAATAGTGGCAGCGGTGGCACAATTTGTAATCGGATTTTTGTTTCATGGACCGGTATTAGGAAAGACTTGGATGAGGCTCGCGAATATTACTCCGACAGGGAACGAGAAGTTTAAAGACATGATTCCGCAAATGATCAAGAATCTTGTTTCAAATATTGTGTTTGCCTATGTGCTTGCAGTGATTTATTTATTTGCTTCGACTTCTTCTTTTATGAGTGGTGGCGCATGGAATGGCGTGGTCATTGCTTTCTTGGTATGGCTCGGGTTTGTGGTTACAAGCTCTTCAATGGAAGTGATCTGGATGGGAAGATCTTACAAATTATGGTTGTTTGAAATGTTTGCTTCATTAGTTTCTATTCTCGCTATGGGCGCAATAATTGGAGCTTGGCAGTAGTTACCCGATAATTTTTCCGTTCGTGACAGGCATACTAGGATATTTCTCTGAACATCTCTTGGTGCTATAATGACCATATGATCAAATTTTTATTTATCTTAATAGCCATCGCTGTGTTTGGCGGAATATCGTATTACTCATACCATGCTAACCCGAATCCTACAGAAATATTGCAAGATAAAACTACGACATTTACAGTAGAGGATCTTGGGCTACAGTTCGATTACAAGGTCGGCCTCACTGGTTATGTCTTAGAAGAAAGGGTGTCGGCCTTGGCAGGGACTCTAGTTCGAACACTTACTCTATTCCAGACCGAGGATAAGATAAAAGGCATACTGGAGGGTGGCGAAGGGCCGGCAGTCATAGCCATACAGGTTTTCAATAATCCGCAGGGGGAATCTCCGGAAACTTGGGCAAATGAGAATGTACAATATAGCAACATCAATCTGAAGCAGGGAGAAATTTCGAAGACTTCGATCGGTGGAGCGCCAGCCATCCGCTATATGGCCGACGGCCTGTATGCGTCGGAGATCGCGGTCTTCACCAAGGGCGAATATGCATATATCATCACTGGACAGTTTATCGACGCAGACTCCGATATCCGTCGCGACTTTGTGCCATTTCTCGATTCTATTCGATTTATGGAGGAGAAAGCTGCCATTAGCAATTAACCAAATAAAAATATGATCGACCCAACAAAAATAAATATGAATCAGCTGCCGAAAAAGTTCATCGATGGGGCTATTGGGGCTCACGGCAAAGAAGTTTTTTCATTTGCGCTCACTTCCGGCAACAACTTGGATTCTTTTGCCACGACTCCGCGAGTCATGAAGAGTATTTCCATCTGGATCAGCAAACAAGTGGAGAATTACGAAAAAAAATACGGCGTGATCGACACGACGCCGGAAGCGGTGGTGAGTCCGATCCAGGCCTCTGACCTTGGCAAGTCTGGTGACAATAAGTAGGATTGTGATATAATATGATTACATTAATAGTATAACCAGCCGCTCGGCAGAAATGCTCGGGTGAGCAAGAAAAATTTTATGGCAGAATTAAAAGCTTTGTGTATGAAGTGTAGAGATGCGAATAATAAGCCGACTATGCAGTTAATGAAGAATGTAAAGGTTGAGGAAAAAAATGGCAGATATTTTGCAAAGGGTCAGTGTAGTGCTTGCGGAGGCAATCAGTTTAAATTCATGTCCAAGGCGGATGCGGAGGCGATGAAGTAATTTATCAGGCTAAGTAAAGGTCTTGCATAAACTCAATTCGATACAATTTTACTTTTGGGTACTGGTAATATACGGCCTGGTGATAGTTCTTTTGTCACTCAGCTCGGCTTTTACCAAGTACTTTTTTGAAAATGCCTCCGTCTGGTTGTTGCTCTTCCTCATATGGATCATCAAGTGCACCAGCACGCATTAAACATTATTAACTTAACAAAATGAATTTATGGCAAAAGGAGATGGACACAGAAAAGAAAAGAAGAAACCAAAGAAGAATAAATAAGCATTGAAAAAGCTCCTTAAGGAGCTTTTTCAATGCTTGACTTATGAATTCCCTTAGCATATACTTGCCTTTAGCGTCTTTCCTTTCGTGGAATGACGTTTTAATTTCACTCTCTTTGACATATTAATAAATTTGAGAACCCCCAACGTTCCGTTGGGGAAGCAAGTCTCAAAAAATGAATTTGAAGTAAGTATAAAATAATTTTTAGAGCAAAAGATTGAACTCTAACTGATAACAAAAATACTACAAGCGTGAACGCTTCTGTTTTTTGTTTTGTTTCGTTCTAATAAACTTTTATTTAGAGTTTGATCCTAGCTCAGGATGAACGCTGGCGGCGTGGATAAGGCATGCAAGTCGAACGGATTTTTCAAAATCGAGATGCGATTATATCAAGTCAAAGGTCGTGAAAAATTAGTGGCGAACGAGGTAGTAATACATAGGAACATCCCCCAAAGTCGTGAATAATCCGGCGAAAGCCGGACTAATACACGATGGTCCCTGAGAAATTTATTTCGAAGGGTAAAGTTTTAACGCTTTGGGAATGGCCTGTGCGATATCAGCTAGTTGGCAGTGTAAAAGACTACCAAGGCTATGACGTCTAGGGGAGGTGAGAGCCTGACCCCCACCGATGGTACTG
>MFUZ01000005.1 GCA_001785865.1 Candidatus Nomurabacteria bacterium RIFCSPLOWO2_01_FULL_41_18
CTTCGGCGCGACCCCGTTTCGGCTTCAAAATGCGATTTCGATTTCTGGCGGAAGCGGTGAGATTCGAACTCACGGTGCCTTGCGGCACTCTTGTTTTCAAGACAAGTGCGATAGACCACTCTGCCACGCTTCCCGATAACTATTTATTTTTTATTGACCCCCACGTACCCTTGAAATCTTCTTTCACTTCATTCCAGCTTTTCTTGGCGATTTTAAAAATATAGAAAATATCTAGAATTGCCACTGTATTCAATAAAAGCAGAGCGACAAACCATTTTTTATGATTGTGCTTTACAGCTATCCATACTGCATAGACTTTCCAAGGGATAGTCCAAATAAACAGTATGAACATCAGCAAACCAAAAGAAAATGATATATCTTCCATGGCAAAATAATATCAGAAAAATTATATTTGTGCTAGTATCATACAATATGAGATTTCTTGGTATAGATTATGGAACAAAAAGAATTGGTGTTGCGATTTCAGATGAAAATAACACTCTGGCTTTCCCAAAAGAAATTATTTTAAATGATACCAATACTTTTGACAGACTCAGTGAGATTTTAAAGACAGAAAATATAAATGGAATAGTAATAGGGGAATCGGTAGATTTTTCTGGGGCATTAAACGCACTTTCAGCGCGCATAGATGTCTTTATTTTAGAATTGGAAGAGAAATTTAAACTGCCAGTTTATAAACAAAAAGAATTTCTGACATCAGTAGAGGCTAGGCGTCCAAAAGATGGAAAAGCTAGACTGAGTCCACCCCAATCACACAGCAAGGTCAAACAGATAAAAAGCGGCCGAATAGACGCTAGTGCTGCCGCACTCATCCTGCAGAGATATCTAGACAAGAGCAATCACGCAAGAAACGATAAAAAACAATAGCGGAAATAACGGGGGTGATATATAATATAGGTAGTTTATGAATTCATTCAACAAATTTTTCAACCGATTTTTTCCAGTACCCTTTTTTGTTTCTATGCCCTCTTTCGGTCTGGATATTGGAGACGAATCATTGAAATATATTGAACTCATCCATACCAAGGACGGTATCCGGATCGGCCGGCACGGAGAGAAGAGCATCCCTCCGGGCATCATCGAGTCGGGCAAGATCAAAAATCCGAAAAAGATGGAAGAAATACTCTTATCGCTCAAAAAAGAGGTCGGGATAAAATCGGTGCGTGTCTCTTTGCCGGAAGAACAAGTTTACCTTTTCGAGCTCCGGCTGGAAAAAGCAGGTTTAACCAGCATTCGGGAGAGCATCGAGCTCGCCCTCGAGGAGCATGTGCCTATCCAGGCACCCGAGGCGATCTTCGATTATGAATTGTTGAACCAAGACGCGCAAAGCTTGGAGCTGCAGGTGGCGACTATTCCGAAAAATGTGATCGAGAGTTATCTTACCATATTCAAGAACGCCCAAATCCGGGTCCGGTCTTTTGAGCTCGAAGCACAGGCGATCGCGCGCGCGGTCGTAAAAACAAACGATAGAGGGACATATATGATCGTAGATTTCGGCAAAACTCGTACTGGCATATTTATCATTTCCCGCGGGGTGGTGATGTTTACCTCTACTCTAGATGTGGGTGGGGTCATGCTAAACGGCATGATCGCCAAAAATTTCAAAATAAGTTATGAGGAGGCGGAAAAAATGAAGCGCAAGTACGGACTAGAGCGCAATGCGCCGAACAAGGAGCTATTCTCTGTTCTTTTAAACAGCGTTTCAGTCTTGCGTGATGAGATCATGAAACATTTCCTATATTGGCATACGCATGTGGACGCAGAAGGGAAAAGCAACCCACCTATCGATAAAATCATTCTTTGCGGTGGAGATTCCAATTTAATAGGACTAGCGGATTATTTTTCCATAACCACGAAAAGCCCGGTAGAAATGTCGAACGTCTGGGTAAATATCTCTGACACTGAAAAATATATTCCTGAGATAAATTTCAAACAAGCTCTTTCCTTTGCGGCGGCACTTGGGCTTGCGCTTCGGGATTTTGAAAATAATTAATTCATCATATTTATGATCAATTTGATTCCAAATCAAGAGAAGAAAGAAATGACAAGAGGTTTTTACTACAGATTTGCGGTATTATTTTTATTCATGGTGAGCTTTGCAGTTCTCATCGCTTTTGTGGCGGTTCTGCCCTCGTACTTTCTGTCTTCTGCTAAGAGTCGGATCGCAGACATGAAACTCGTCGCACAAAAGAATGAACCAGTGCCTATCCCGGACCAAGAGACACTCGCGATCATAAAGGATCTCGACGCCAAGCTGAATCTGCTCGAACAAGATGAACAGAACAAATTCGTCGTGTCAGAGCAGGTGGTCAATGCGGTTATCTTAAGAAAATTGCCTGGGATCAAGATTGCCAATATTGTCTATGAAAATGACGTGGCTAAAGGAAAAAAAATAATTATCCAAGGGAACGCGTCTTCTCGTGAAGTCCTACTTGCCTTCCGCAGGGCCTTGGAAAATGATGTGGCCTTCAAGACTGTCGATCTGCCGATCTCCAATTTTGTTAAGGGGTCCAATATTAAATTTTATTTGAGCCTAATTCCTTCCTAATATATGCAAAGCAATTTTCCAAAAGCACCACTTCTCATTTCCATAGCATTTTTTGTCTTGTCTTGTCTTGTTTTCCTGTTTTTCTACAAAGCTACAAACGAAAATAATGCGGAAGTGAAGCTCAAGGAAACGGAATGGCAAAAAGAGGCATCCCGCCGAGACGAGATCAAGGCGCTCGATCATTCGATCAAAATAATAGAGGGGGAGCGGTCCGAATTGGAAACACATTTTGCGCGTAGTTCCGACGTTGTGCCTTTTCTAAATACTGTCGAAGGATTGGCGAGACAGACTGGCGCCGAGGCAGCAGTCACTGCGGTGGATATATTGCCTGATCGAAAAAGCTTGATGGTGGGCTTGAAGGCGTCCGGAAATTTCAGTGGGCTTTATAAATTTCTAACACTCCTGGAGAATTCTCCTTATGAACTTGAATTTGTCGGCATGGATATGCGTCGAGAGACAGAGGCAGATGCAGACGGTAAAACTTCTCTCGGCAGGTGGGAAGCAGTTTTTAAAATAAGGCTTTTAAGCTTTGTGGAATAAAATGAAAATCAAAATTTTTAAAAAAGAAAAGAAATTCAATAAAGAAAGCTCGGGGTTGCATCTCGACCTTTACTGGAGATTAGTCGTCCTCTTTATGTTCGCCGCAACCCTCTCTGCTTTTTTCCTAGGCTATTATCTTTTTGGGCAGACAAATAAAGAAATTATCTTGCCAGCCGATGAAGGTGACACTCAAGTCAAAACTATAAAAAAAGAAAGGATAGAAAAGTCGCTCCAATACTTTTCTTTGCGCAAAGAAAAATCGAATCAAATATTAAATTCTCCTGCTCCTGTCGTTGACCCATCGCTCTAAAAATGCTAATTTAGATAGATGTTTATGCGCGGTTAGCTCAGTTGGTAGAGCAACCCGTTTACACCGGGAAGGTCGTAGGTTCGAGTCCTACACCGCGCACCTTGCTTCCGTAGTTCAATGGATAGAACAGAAGGTTTCTAACCTTCTAATGTAGGTTCGATTCCTACCGGGAGCACAAAATTAAAAAAGATAAACTGCTTTATTTTTTTTAATTTTGTGCTGACCGCAGCGATGTTTTGCGAGCACGCAAAACCGCGAGGGGCGGGCTGCGAAAATTTCGAGCGGCGGCGAGAAATTATTTGTAGCCAAAATCATTTCATGAAAATAAAAGTTTTATATGAAGATTCTAATATTTTGGCTATAGACAAGCCTTCGGGAATTTTGGTGCACCCTGACCAAAAGAGCAAGGCAGAAACAATTCTTGATTTATTTTTGAAAAAGTATCCAAAATTAGAGATAGTGCATCGTTTGGATTTCGAGACTTCTGGAGTTATGTTGCTTGCTAAAAATAAAAAAGCGCACGAATTTCTTAAAAAACAATTCAAAGATAGAACAATAAAGAAAACTTACTATACAATAGTTTCTGGGTCTGTTAGAAACGACCGAGGAATAATAAACAAACCAATTGGCCGAAGCCCCAAAGATTTTCGTAGACATCTTGCCGGTCGCGGGGCAAGAGGAGAAATGCGCGAGGCTATTACAGAATATAGAGTGTTAAAAAGATTTACCTCTGGGAAAAATAAATTCACTTATCTTGAAATAAAACCCAAAACTGGCCGGACGCACCAGATCCGGGTGCACATGAAATATTTGAATCATCCCGTTGTTTGTGATTCGCTCTATAATCCCCGCCCGAACGACGGTTCAGTCGGGCAGGCTGAAGGTCCTTCCCTGAAGGGCATTTCGCGGCTCGCTCTTCATGCCAGATCAATAGAATTTCGAAACTTGAAAGATAAAACTATAAAAGTGGAATCTGTTTTACCTAAAGAGTTTGGGAAAGTAGTAAAATAGTATTATGGAACCTGAAATCAAATTATGTCAAAATTGCAAAAAAGAATTCACGATAGAACCAGAAGATTTTAAATTTTATGAAAAAATGCAAGTTCTAGCACCGACTTGGTGTCCGGAATGCAGATTAGTTAGACGACTCAGCTTTATTAATACTTGGAGTTTGCATTGGAGAAATTGTGACGTATGCAAAGAAAAAACTCTTTCAGAATATCCACCCGAAGATAAAATAAAAGTCTATTGCCAAAAATGCTGGTGGGGTGATTCTTGGGATGGCACAGAATATGCTATGGATTATGATTCATCACGACCTTTTTTAGAACAAGTAAAAGAATTAAGTGACAAAACTCCATATGTTGCCTTAGAAAGTCAGTATAGTACTCTGAAAAATTCAGAATATTCTAATTCTATTGCTTGGTCTAAGGATTGTTTTCAGGTTTTCTGGGCGGATTATTGCGAATTTGTCTATTATTCGTCTATATTAAACGGGCTTAAATTTAGTTCTGATTGTTTGAGGGGATGGGAGTCAGAGTTGTGCTACGAGTCTACGGGTTTTATTAGAAACTATCGCGCTTTTTTTTCAGAAGAATCTGACGACTGTCTGGATGTTTGGTTTTCTCGTAATTGTTATGGTTGCAGTAACTGTATCGGTTGTGTAAATTTACGAGGAGCTAGTTATCAAATTTTTAATGTCCAATATTCCAAAGAAGAATATGCAGAAAAAATGAAAGAATTACGCTTTGACTCTTGGGAAAATTTGCATGCATTTGAGAAACAAGCGCGAGAATTTTGGCTGACCAAGCCCTATCGAGAATACCATGGGCATTCTTTAAATTTGAATGTTACTGGCGAACATATATATACGTCAAAAAATTGCAAAGAAATGTACATTGCAAATGGGGCAGAGAATTGCAAATGGACTCAACTTATAACAGTAAAACCTGCAAAAGATTGCATGGACTATACAGGGTGGGGGAATAATGCCAGTCTTGTATATGAAGCCGGAAATGTCGGTGAAAATGCGAATAATATTAAATTTTCGTCTCTTTGTTTCCCAGATTGTCTTAATCTAGAATACTGCATTTGGAATATTTCAGGTAAAAATAATTTTGGCTGTGTGAATCTAAAAAGAAAATCATACTGTATTTTGAATAAAGAATATTCTAAAGAAGAGTATGAAAAGCTGAAAACTAAAATTATAGCGGACATGAAAAAAAATCCATATGTAGATAAACTTGGCCGTAAATTTTATTACGGAGAATTTTTTCCGCTGGAAATGGGCAGGTTTCCTTACAACAAATCTAACGCCATGAAATTCGTTCCTAAGGAAAAGGAACAAGCTTTAAAAGAAGGATATGATTGGGCGGAAAGAGAGGATTTGGTGTATAAAACTACTATCTCGTCGGATTCTATACCCGACAGCATAAGCGACACCGACGAAAGTATCATAAAGGAAGTAATCGGATGCATGAACTGCGGCCGGGGGTATAAAATCGTGAAAGGTGAATTTGATTTGCTCAAGAAAATGAATCTGCCGATTCCGCACGAGTGCCCGAAATGCAGGGAAAGCAGAAGGTTTGCCCGCATGAATAGACCTGGCATGTATCACCGTAATTGTGACAGCTGTAAAAAAGAAATTTATACACCCTATGCGCCCGGCCGGCCGGAAATTGTCTACTGCGTGAAATGCTACCAGCAGGAATTTGCGTAGTCTCCGCTTTTATGTTAAATTGCTTTCAATGAAAACAAGCAATATCAAATTTAGCCCAGTCGACATGGAGGCCCGCAAAGCGCTCAATTTCAAGGCGGGGGACACGGTCAATGTTTGGTCTAAGATCTTGGAGGAAAAAATTGAAAAGAAGGGAGAGAAAAAGAAAGGGAATGCAAAAAGCGAAGCTAAATTCCGATTGCAGGCTTTTGAAGGCATAGTGCTCGCTAGGAAACATGGCGTCGAAATGGGAGCCACTTTCACTGTGCGAAAGATTGCTTCCGGCGTCGGAGTCGAGAGAATTTTCCCGCTCTATTCTCCCTTGGTGGATAAGATCGAGATAACCAAGAAGGCTCGCGCCCGCAGATCAAAGCTCTATTACATCCGCAACAAGGCGGTAAAAGATGTCCGCAGTAAAATGCGTTCGGTAACGAACCAAGAAGAGGCGGTGGAAACAGAAACACCAGCCGAGGAAACAGTAGCGTAAGCATTTTTTATTTTTGTTATACTTGCAATATGCCCCCGATCGCCTGCTCGTCATGCTCGCATCGGCGATTCCTGATGGATTGGGGGCAAATCAAAGCAGGTTGATTTGCCCAGGTGGAGAAACTGGTAGACTTACTACCTTGAGGTGGTAGCGCCGTAAGGCATGGGGGTTCGAGTCCCCCCCTGGGCACTAGTATAAAATAAGTACGTAATGTATTACGTAATACATTACGTAACTAGTTTCTTGAAGATTGTCTTTTGAAACATTGAACCCATAAATAAAATATGGTATGGTTTTTCTGAACGTAATTGATCTGGAAGCCTTGTGGTTTCTGGCTCTCAATTGCTCTTAGACAACGGCATTCCTAAAAGGATACGCCACAAATAAAAAGGTAACGTTATGAATAACACACCTAATGTAGTAGTACGGGACAGGGGAGGAAGAAACGAAAATTCAGAAATCGGTAAGGAACTCAGTCATGCTCACAAATTGATTTGCCAGCTACGCCATGCTGGAGCAACCTGGGATGATCTTGTCGCAATGAGAGACGCAAAACTGGAGGTTTTCAGTGAGTTCATAGCGAGGATTCGGGGAATCTCTGTGACTGATGATCGAGATGAGATTATCAATCTGGATTACGAACCCGGAAGTTTCGAATCACTCACAGATTTGTCCAATGGATTCTTGGCGAGCAAAGGTGTTTATGATGTTGACGATGACCGCCTGGGCATTTGGCAAGTGCAATCAGAATCATGGGGCATCTTCTTTGGAAACATGAAATTCTCGGTCGAGAGGCCATCAGGAAAAGGTTGTTTCCAAAAAGACCCGCCTCGCTACTGCAGGGGTGATCTTCTCGGTATTTCCAAGAACAGGGTGTATCTCAATCTCGCTATGGCAACTTGGTTTAGCCAGGGCGGGCGGATTGACATTCCCTTCGATGGTTCTCCATTCAATGATAATTGGGGAAACGATACAATTTTCTTTTTGGGAACCGTATGGTGGGTGCCAATTCGAAAAGTGTTCTTGGCCCCAGCGTTAACTTCCAACAAGAGTGGTCACATCAAATACCAAATATGGCCCATTCCGGTGGGTAAATGGCCGGAAAATTGCTACGTCGCACTCCTTGTTCCAAGGTGACGCAAATGTTTTTCACGGGCTGCTCGCAAGAGCGGCTCTTTTTCTTTAAAATTAAGCATATGTCTATATAATATAGTATAATCTTTCTATGCAATTTTTGGAGGGGAGTTGGGTACAAATAACAATTTTTGTTTTAGGTTTTTTCGGATTTGCGGTGGCTAGGCATATCTATAAGCATAAAGATGACAACAAGCATCCTCTTGTTTGCCCGATCAAATTCGATTGTCACACTGTGGTGCACAGCGACTATTCGAAATTTTTCGGCGTGCCCGTCGAAATCTTTGGGATGATATATTATGCCTTCATATCCTTTGCGTACCTAGTTCTTGTCTTTTTTCCAATGCCGAGCATTATGTCGGTGGATCTCGCAATAGTGGCTATAGCTATGTCCTCTATCGCATTTATTTTTTCCCTCTATCTTATCTTGGTGCAAATTTTTATTTTAAAAAAGGGATGTTCCTGGTGCATCGTCTCCGCGTTTATCTGCTTTTTTATTTTTATCCTGACCATGATGAACTACGATTTCAATGAAATTATAAGGGTTCTCACTGTATAAACGGAATGTTTCACCAAAAAAATCATGCGAAAGAAATAACTCTCCAACCTTGGGCACTTACCGCTCCCGAGGTCCTCGAAAAGTTGGAGACGGGGCCGACTGGGCTCACCGAAAAAAAAGCCGGCGCGCGCTTGTCCAAATACGGAAACAATACTTTTCACAATAAGGAAAAGATAAATGTGACGACACTGTTCTTGAAGCAATTTTTAAGCCCGCTCATATTCTTGCTGATCGGAGCGGGCATTTTGACTGGCGTTCTCCATGAATGGATGAACACTTTCGTGATTGTGCTCGCTGTTCTGCTCAACATTTGGCTTGGATTTTTCCACGAATATCATGCCGAGAACACTCTTGCCAAATTGACGACTTATATCAAAGATCGTGCGAAAGTGATAAGGGGTGGTGTAGAGCAAGAAATAGATTCTGCCTTGCTGGTTCCTGGGGATATAATTAAGCTTTCTTATGGTTCGAGAGTTCCCGCGGATGCCCGAATTCTCACGGTGAACGACTTTGGCGTGGACGAAGCGATCTTGACGGGCGAGTCCATGTCGGTCGGCAAGAATGAAGAAATCGTTTCTCTGACCGCGCTCGTAGCAGAAAGAAAGAATATAGCTCACGCCGGAAGCTTGGTGGTAGAAGGATATGCGACAGCGGTCGTTTATAGTACGGGGGATGACACTGAGATAGGGAAAATAGCGAATGTAGTATCGCAAACCACGAGGACGAGGACTCCTTTACAGAAAGGTATCGGCCGTTTAGCATGGTTCATTTTCTTCTCGGTATGTATCATCGTTCTACTCATTTTTATTTTAGGCATATCTCGCGGAGAGCCGATGATCCCGATGCTCGTTCTCTCTGTGGCGATCGCCGTCGGAGCTGTTCCTGAGGCTCTGCCTATTGTGCTTACAATCATTTTGGCGATCGGGTCTGAGCGCCTGGCGAGTAAGAAAGGAATAGTCCGAAAGCTGACAGCAGCGGAGACCTTGGGCTCGGCGACGGTGATAATGACCGACAAGACGGGAACACTGACCTTGGCGGATATGCAGTTAGTCAGCGTGAACGTAGTAGGGAAGATCTTGGGAAGCCACGGAGCCAGCGAAGAGCACAAGTCTTCTCTGGCATTCTCTCCGGAACAGAAAAATTTACTTCAGATGTCGCTCTTCAATGTAGATGTTTCCATTGAAAATCCAAGCGAGGATAAGTCCAAGTGGGTTTTCCGGGGGAAGCCTTTTGAAGTGAATATCGCCAAAGCTTGTCGTTCGCACAATATTCCACTGGATGCAATTTCATCCCTCACATCTTCGATAGTCTTGCCTTTCAATTCTACGAACAAGTTTTCGGTAGCGGAAAAAGACGGTAGGTATATGGTGATGGGAGCGCCGGAGATATTGCTTTCGATGTCGAAAATCTCTAAAGAAAAGTACATGCAGATCGAATCTTGGATAGAAGAGACCAGTCGGGAAGGCAAGAGGCTGATTGGCATCGCAACTCTCGAAAAGAAATCCAAGAAACGTTTTTCAATTAAAGATCTTTCTGAGCTTGATTTTCTCGGGATGTTCGCTTTTTACGATCCGATACGGCCGGAAGTTCGCATGGCAATCAAAAACATTGAATCCCATGGCATAAAAATGGTTTTAGTGACGGGAGATCTAGTTGGCACTGCTATTGCCGTGGCTAAAAGTTTAGACTGGGAAGTTTCCGAAGAGGAAGTACTCTCGGGGTCTGATATCCAAAGTCTGTCTGATGAAAAGCTTCTCGGAATCATTCCAAAAATAAAAATTTTTGCCCGAGTCACACCAGAGGACAAGCTCCGTATCGGCAGGCTGTACCAGAGCCTTGGCGAAGTGGTGGCCATGACTGGGGACGGGGTAAACGATGCACCCGCCTTGAAGGCGATGGATATAGGCATTGCGATCGGCTCGGGAAGCGATGTGGCGAAATCAGCCTCCGACCTGATCTTGCTCAATGATAATTTTGAAACGATCAGCCTCGCGATAGATGAGGGACGCCGGATCCTTTCCAATATCAGAAAATCATTCACTTACCTGATGTCAAACTCTCTCGATGCAGTTTTTGTTGTTGGTGGTAGTTTTCTGATCGGGCTTCCTTTGCCGATTACCGCCCTTCAGATTATCTGGGTAAATCTTTTCACGGGAAGCCTTCCGGCGCTCGCCTTTGCTTTTGATGAAGATACGGATAAGGAAAAAAAGAAAGGCGTGGGAGTCAATCTGATATTTACCAAGAATGTCAAAATTTTCATTTTTGTTATCGGTGTTCTAAGTTCGCTTCTTCTTTTTTTCCTATATTATTTCCTGATCGCGATCGGTCTACCTATCGAGACCGCTCGTTCTATCTTTTTCGTCTGTTTCTCGTCCTACATTCTTGCGATAGCGTTCTCTTTCCGAAGTTTACACCGCCCACTTTTTTCTTACTCAATCTTTTCCAATATAAGACTAAATGTGAGCATACTGATCGCAGTAGTGATCTTAGTAGCTACGATGACAGTGCCGGTTATCCGAAATCTCTTTGAGCTCGCACCCCTGCCTCTCTCATGGCTACCCTTCGTTGGTTTTTGGCTCATCTTAAATGTTTTTTTAGTAGAGGCTGCAAAATATTTTCTCCGTGGCAAAAACCGTTTAATGCGTAGCGGAAAGTAGCATTTATGCGTTTTTTTTGGTATAAACTAGATTACACGGTGCCTATGGTGTAACGGTTAACACATGAGCTTGTGGAGCTCTTGATCTGGGTTCGATTCCCAGTAGGCACCCCAATTTTTTGGTGGTATAATGAGAATATGTCACAAAATCATCTTTCATTTCTGCAAACGTTGTTCGGAGAGACCGAAGAATCAAAAAGGAAAATACTCCGCAGTATCAAAGCCAAAGCTGATTCCAAACGGACCTTCGTAGAGAGAATTGCAGATTGGATGACTTCGCATTTTGGCAGTATGAGTTTCTTACTGGTCAATGCGGTATTTTTTATCCTATGGATACTCATAAATACTAATCAGATAAAAGGAATTACGGCGTTCGATCCGTTTCCTTTCAACCTGCTCACAATGGTGGTCTCCTTAGAAGCTATTATTCTTGCAATTTTCGTGCTTATTTCTCAAAATCGCAGTATGAAGGTGGATGATCTCCGCGAAGAAGTGGATTTACAGATCAACCTGATTTCCGAAAAGGAAGTTACAAAGATTATGAAAATGCTCGCTTTGCTTTTAGAGAAACAAGGCGTCAATCTGTCAGAGGATCCCGAATTAAAAAAATTACTGAAACCCATCAGTGAAGCGGAAATAGAGGAACAGCTCCAAAAAGAAATTTTTTAATCTTAAATATGTGGAACGATGAAAACCTGACAAAAGTACTAAAAGAGGGTGGCATTGCTGTAATGCCTACTGACACTCTTTATGGCATTGTCGGCAGTGCTTTAAACATTTCTGTGGTTAATAGGATTTATGAAGCACGAAAACGCGCGCCAAACAAACCTTGCATAATACTAATTGGAGAAATTGGTGAGCTTGAAAAATTCTCTATTACTTTATCAAAAGAGCAAAAAAATATAATAAAAGAGTTTAAAGAACCTGTGAGTTTTATTTTAGATTGCCTAGATGAAAAGTTTTCATATTTACATCGTGGCACCAAGACTCTAGCATTTCGTCTGCCTGCGCAGGCAGGTTTGCAGGAATTACTAAAAGAAACAGGTCCGCTTGTCGCACCTTCAGCAAATCTGGAAGGTTTGTCTCCGGCACAAAATATTGCTGAAGCAAAAAAATATTTTGGAGACAAAGTAGATTTATATGTAGATGGGGGAGAGATTCAAGGCAAGGCATCCAGAATAATTAAGCTAAATAAAGATGGTTCGGTTGAAATTTTAAGATAAAAAAAGCCGGCACCCGCAGTTGGGGTGCCGATTGGTTTTACTTCTGTTCACCTGAATGTTTGACGGCAAATTCCACGTCTCGAAGCAAAAGATCTGCTTTCCTTTTTACTTCATCGATGCTTTGTCGGAACCCTTCGCTCCTTTTTTCGCATCTCAGACAGACTTTCGTCTTACCGAAATACTTTTCCGACTTTACTTTGAGACATTTAAGACGTCCACAATGATCGCAGACGAATGCTTCTGTATGTAGATACCGAAGCAGATATCTCCATGAAGCCCAACAAAAGATCGGGAACCACGGAAGCATTGCTTTCCACCACAGATGAAGTTGTGATCCACACGCTAGCAATGTTGCCATCTGCAGGATTGACACTCCGATGGTGACGCCAAACAATGCAAACCCAGCATCGATTAGTTTCTGGCCTTTCTTTTCAAGGTCAAATTTGCCTGCAATGTAATGCTTCAGCATTGCAACTGGTTTTAGTTCAAGTTTCATTTTTTACGAAGAGCTCGAAAGAGCTGTTTTTGTACTTATTCTAAATCTAGCACAAAAGTGGCTAAAGTAAACTGGTCTGTTATACTAAAAAAGTGTTATGCAAATACATAAAAATTACAATTTATCCAAACTCAATACTTTCGGTATATCCGTAAATGCCAAGTTTTTTGTTGAAATTCACAATGAAACTGACGTAAAAGAACTTTTTAAAATGGAAGAATTTTCCGCCCGAGGCGGATCCGCCTTTGGCGAAAAAAAACTTTTTCTTGGCGGAGGAAGCAATGTTTTATTTACAAAAGATTTTGATGGTTTAGTCATTTTAAATAAATTAAAAGGAATAGAAATCTTAAACGAAGATTTAGAAAGTGTCACTATCAGATGTATGGGTGGAGAGATTTGGCACGATCTTGTAACTTTTTCCGTAAAGCGTGGACTCTGGGGCATTGAGAACTTGGCTCTTATTCCGGGCACAGTCGGTGCGGCGCCGATGCAAAATATCGGAGCTTATGGAGCCGAACTTCAAAATGTGCTCCAGAACGTCGAGGCTTTCGATCTCACGACGGGCGAGAAAAGGATTTTCAAAAGGGAAGAATGCAAGCTTGGTTACCGAGACAGTATTTTTAAGAATGAATTAAAAGATAAATATTTTATTACTGCGGTGATTCTGACTTTGAGCAAGTTAGAGAATAAAAATATAACTTATAAGATCCTGGAGGAGTATCTTAAAAAAAATGAAATTGAAATCAAAGGCCCGAAAGACATAAGCGATGCGGTCGCTGCTATTCGTAAGAATAAGCTTCCAGATCCGGCTATTATTCCAAATGCCGGCAGTTTCTTTAAAAATGTATTTATCGGGAAAGAGGAGTTGCGAAAATTACAGAAAAATTTTCCACAAATTCCTTATTTTGAAGAGGACGGAATGGTCAAGGTTCCTGCGGGTTGGCTTATCGAACATTGCGGTCCCCGAGACGGGACTAGCTGGAGGGGATATAGGCTGGGCAATGTCGGTGTGCATGAAAAGCAGGCGTTGGTCTTGGTCAATTACGGCGGAGCGACAGGAGAAGAGATTTCATTATTTGCCGACAAAATCATAAGCGATGTGAAAGAAAAATTTGGCCTAAAATTGGTACCGGAAGTCAATTTGATTTGAGTGTGCCTTCAGGTGTATAATTTAAGCAGTTATTAATAATTTCCGCCAAAGGCGGATCAGCCTCGGGCTGAAACAATAAAATATTTAATTTTTTATGGAAAAGAAAAATAATATGAGTATGATTGTGTCGGTAATAATCGTTTTAGCATTAGTCGGAGTTTTAATTTTTATCACTATTAACAAGCAAACCAATATGAATTCCAATGATAATGTAGCGGTTTTAGGAGATGTGGCAAAAGCGGGGGACACTGTCAGTGTGAATTACACAGGAAGATTAGAAAACGGCACAGTTTTCGATTCTAATGTTGATCCGAAGTTCAACCATGTAGAGCCTTTTATCTTCAATTTAGGTGTTGGGCAAGTGATTCCGGGTTGGGATAAAGGTATTGTCGGAATGAGGGTCGGAGAAAAGAAGACTCTCACTATCGCTCCCGAAGATGCGTATAGGGAAAACGGGGTTCCGGGTGTTATTCCTCCGAATTCTACACTTATCTTCGATGTCGAGCTTGTGGCTATTAATAAATAATCCCGGTAGTAGAGCAAAGCTCACTACAGGACAGGCATAACAAATATATGGAAATACCAAATCATTACGTAAAAAATTTATACAAAGTGTCTCTTGTTTTTTTGACTGTCCTTTCCTTATTTTTTGCTGTAAAATTATTAGCTGAGTTTAGGTCTTATAAGCTAATGGGTAGTTCCGAGGCAAACACTATTACTCTTTCGGGTCATGGAGAAGTGACTGCTGTGCCGGATGTTGCGAGTATTTATTTTACAATTAGTAAAGATGCAAAAATAGGCAAGGATGCGCAGGATGCAGTGGCAGTAATTGAGAAAAAAGCACTGGACTTTTTAAAGACAAAAGGCGTGGCTGACAAAGATATACAGGCTTCTAATGCGTCCTTGTATCCAAAATATGAGTATAGGCAAGCCGCATGTCCAGAAATTCAGGCTGTGACTGGTTCAGATGGAGAAAGTAGCACCATGCCTTACTATTGTGGAAATGGTAAACAAATTATCGTTGGTTATACAGCGAGTGAGAGTATTACAGTGAAGGTTCGCAATATTGATGACGCGGGAGCTATCATGCAAGGCTTGGGCACTACTGGCGTTTCTGATCTAAGCGGACCAAATTTCACAATAGACAACGAAGATGATTTGAAAGCAGAAGCAAGAAAAAAAGCAATTGACGATGCCAGAGAAAAAGCAAAAGTATTGGCAAAAGATTTAGGTGTTCGCTTGGGTAGAATTTCAAACTTTAGCGAAGGCGGTGGTTACGGTGGTCCTATTATGTATGCTGAAAAGGCGATGATGGATTCTACGGTAAGTTCTCCAGCTCCAGCCGAACTTCCTAAAGGTGAAAACACTATTAGCTCAGACGTGACAATAACTTACGAAATACGGTAGAGGTTATTTCTCCTGACTTTTTTAACTCTAACTTTTTTATCTCCGGGCGTTCTTCAATAAAAGTTTCAAATTTTTCGATGCGAGTTTGCATATCACTCGGTAAATTCGCATACCCTTTCGTTTTTATTTCTCTGATCTGTATCAATATGATTAGCAAGAAGTATAAGAAAAGATCATTTTCGTTTTCACTTGAGGTTGCTTCATTTTTAAATTGGCGTATCGCCTTATCCAGCATCTTTTGATCAACAGCCAGCCAAAATATTGGCAAATGGTTAATTTCCTTGCATGAGATTTTTCCATCTTTGAAACTTATTCCATGTTTAAGTCTTACTCCTTGTTCAAGTTTTATCTCTATTGGTGATCCAAATCCTTCCGATTTTGCCATAAAACCTGAATTTCTTCCGCTTACTTCCATTATTTTATTTTCCATTACTTTATCGTCAGTCATTGACCTTGGACTCACCTCGTCAAAAGCGCAGACAGTGAGCCCAGTGTTTCTATCCACAATTACATTATCAACTTTATTTATACCGTCATCGTAACGTGATGAACGAACTACAATAAATTGTTTACCCATTTTTTTGTGCATGATGGAAGTCTTTAGCATTTCAAGCAAGAATCCCGCACGCTTGTTTTCATCTTTTCTTACTTCTAGTGGATCTAAAGATTTATGATTTTTGAATATGTTTTCATTGGCAGCCATTCTTTGTGTATCTGAAAATGTTTTTGTTGGTGGCACAATACGAAAGTCAGCAGATATTGTGATTTGCTCTTCGAGAGGGAGATCTTTTTGTTTTTCCATGAATTCTTTTGCGAGTTTTATCTGTTCGGTCTCCAAAAAGGAGCGCATTTTTTCAGCGTCAGAAATAGAGTTTTCTATAGGTTTATTTGGGTTTAGATCTCGTTGGCCTTCCATATGCTTATAGATTAAGCTTTTTTGGTTTTTTATTCAAGTGAATCTAAGTGTGTTCGTTCTTATATTTGACTATTTTATCTAAAAAGAGTAGTATTAAAAGAGCCCTGCAAGGGGCTTTTTTAAGAGATTTTTTAAATTTACTTGTCCCGTTAGAAAATCAGCGGGAAAATAAATAGAAATATAACTTTAGTAATTTAATTTTCTAATGGGATGTCAAAACTTATTGAATATCTAAAAGAAACAAAGACGGAGTTGAAGCATGTGATTTGGCCAAACAGGCGCCAGACTTTCTTCTATACCATGATCGTGATAGTTCTGTCCATTGTCGTCGCTTACTATCTCGGCATTTTCGATTTTATTTTTTCAAAGGGCCTGGAGAAAATAATTTCGTTGTAATTATAAAAAGGTTTCCACTTATCCCGTACTAAATTTTAATTACGGGGTATAAAGATAAACATTATTATTTAAAATTTTAGTACTGGGATGAAACAAGAAGAACAAGGAGTTAGAAATTGGTATGCCATACATACCTATTCCGGATATGAGAGTGTTGTTTTGCGCAATTTGAAACAGCGCATCGATTCTTTGGGAATGAACGACAAGATCTTCAATGTCATAGTTCCGACCGAGAAGAAAATAAAAATAAAGGCCGGCAAGAGAGTGGAAGTGGAAGAAAAGATCTATCCCGGCTATGTTCTCGTGGATATGATCGTGACGGATGATTCTTGGTATGTGGTCCGAAACACCCCGCGAGTCACCGGATTCGTCGGTGCGGGAGTGAATCCAGTACCCCTTAGAAAGGACGAGGTGGAATATCTCTTCAAGAAGATGGATGCTGGCACGGCGAGACACAACATCGATATGACGATAGGTGAGAGTGTGCTCATAGTAGATGGCCCGTTCAAAGACTTGGAAGGCAAGGTAAACTCTGTCGATCAAGAGCGAGGCAAGATCAAGGTGCTGGTTTCCATGTTCGGCCGAGAGACTCCAGTAGAACTAGACTTCTTGCAAGTTAAGAAAATTTAATATAGTCTATTCACATGGCAAAAAAGATAACCAAAAAAATAAAACTTCAAATTCAGGCTGCCAAGGCGACCCCAGCTCCACCCCTCGGGCCTGCGCTCGGCCAGGCAGGCATCAATATAGGAGATTTCGTTACCAAATTTAACGCTGCTACTAAAAATATGGCAGGGGATAAAGTCGGAGTTTCAATTACCGTCTACGAGGACCGTAGCTATGATTTCGTGGTCAAAACCCCTCCAGCCACAGGGCTTATTCTGAAAGCGGCAGGTGTACCCAAGGGTTCAGGCACAAATACAAAAACTAAAGCTGGTAAGATAACCCGTGCGCAGGCTCTGGAAATTGCTAACAAAAAAAGAGGAGATTTGAATGCCAAAGATGACGAAGGGGCCATAAACATTATCGCCGGCTCTGCACGGAGCATGGGGATAGAAGTAAAATAATTTACTTCTATCGGCCGGAGCCCGACGGGGCGAGGTGTGCCCAGACAATTTTTCCGCAGAAAAATATGTGTGGGTAGAAGTGAAATAATAATTTAAAAACAAAACATGCAAACACTTACTGAAAGAGATTATAAAAAGATTCTCATTTGTTTGACTCTTTATGTAACGTCTCTTTTTGCGGCTAACTCGCTCGGAGTAAAGACTATGCCTTTTCTTTTCGGTACACACCTCTCAGTATCAATTTTGTCTTTCCCCGTTATCTTTATAATGACGGATGTGATAGGAGAGGTGTATGGTAAAAAAATGGCGAAGAATTTCGTAGTTGCCGGCATCATAAGCATTATTCTTTTTCTTTGTTATTCTTTCGTCTCTGGTCTAGCTCCATGGGCAACAAATAGTTCTTGGGCAAAAGATTCCTTCGATACCATTTTTGGGGTTACTGCCCGTTTCTCTATTGCTTCTATCGCTGCTTTTGTCATTGCAGAATATCAAGATGTTTTCTCTTTCTTTTTCTTGAAAAAGAAAATTGGAGAGAAGAAATTTTGGCTCAGATCCAACCTCTCAAACATATGGTCACAGTTTTTTGATAGCGCCATTTTTATACTTATCGCTTTTGTCGGCACTGGCAGATATGGATGGCATGATATGCTTCTGATGATTCTTGCTTGGTGGATGTATAAAGTTTTCATGGGGTTCCTTTTCACTCCGCTCTCGTATTTAGGTATCAAGCTTTTACGGGGAAATTCAAATGCAAGTCAAGGTAATAAAAACTAGAATATTTCGGGAAAATGAAGATTTGCTTTCATTTGTTTTAAAATACGTCAAAAAACTTCCGGAAAAGTCTGTCTTAGTTATAACTTCAAAAATTATTTCGCTCTCCGAAGGAAGAACCGTTTCAATTGATAAGAATTTTTCTCGCGAGGAAATGCGCACCAAAATCATTAAATTTGAGAGTGATTTTATGATTCGCACCAAACATACGTGGCTCACGATAAAAGATGGCATGGTGATGGCCTCTGCTGGTATAGACGAGTCGAACGCCGACGGCAAGATGGTCTTGCTACCCAAGAATAGTTTTAAGTCTGCTAGCGCGATCCGCAAGAGGCTGCAGAAAAAATTTAAAATAAAAAGATTGGGAGTACTTGTCACCGACAGCAGGATTTTTCCGCTACGAGCTGGGGTGGTGGGGGTAGCTCTAGGCTATGCTGGATTTAAAGGAGTTAGAGATTATCGGGGAACTAAAGATATTTTTGGCAGGACTCTGGAATTTTCTCGCACTGATGTCGCGGATGGTCTGGCCACTTCGGCAGTGTTGTGTATGGGAGAGGGGAAAGAGCAACAGCCTCTTGCACTCATTATGGATGCTCCGATTGTGTTTAATGAAAAAATCAACAAGAAAGAACTCCTCATCAATCCAAAAGAAGATTTGTATTTGCCTCTTTTTCGGAGTATATTAAGGGAGTGAAAAAGGTGACCCGAAAACTAAGCAAGCCTGAACGCCCATCCTGGGATGAGTATTTCTTGGGAATGGCAAACTATGTGGGGTCTAGAGCTACTTGTGACCGAGGTCGGAGCGGATGCGTAATCGTTCGCGATAAACGCGTTATTTCTACCGGTTACGTGGGTTCTCCGCCGGGGTTGCCACATTGCGACGACGTGGGCCATGATATGCACAAAGTGATAAATGACGACGGTACCGAATCTGAGCATTGCATTCGCACCGCTCACGCGGAACAAAATGCAATAGTGCAGGCGGCACGCTTCGGGGTGGCGCTCGAAGGAGCGACACTATATTGTAAGATGGTTGTCTGTCATGTCTGCGCCAAAATGGCTATTTCAGCTGGTATTACAAGAATTGTGGCGCAGCGCGACTATCATGCTTCAGAGCGGACCAAGGAAATGTTTGAAAAAGCGGGGATCAAGCTCGACATTATAGATAAAAGAGTCGAAGAATACGCTCGGCAATAATGTACTTGTCCCGTACTAAATTTTTGATTACGGGGTATAATGATAAATATTAAAAAATAAAATTTTAGTACCGGGATGGTAGATCTAAAAAAACTGCAAAAAGAGGTAATAAGGAACAAGCTGGAAAAAGGTTTCAATACCACCAACGTCGCCTTGGAATTTTGCCGGGCGCACGAGGAGCTCTCCGAAGCGTTTTCCAAGCACAACAAAAATCAGCCGGGTGTGGCGGAAGAATTTGCAGACGTGATGATATTTATCCTCGGGATGTGCGAGACTTTCGGCTTTGATCTTGAGAAAGAATTAGTAGATAAAATAGAAAAAAACAAGAAGAGGAAATACCGAAAAGAAAAATCTCCCGATGGTAATGATGTTTTCATCCGGATAAAAACTCCCGAAGATCCCTAAAATTTTTCGTAAATAGAAAAAGTATAGTTGTGAGGATTCTTGTCGTCTTTTTTGTGTTCTTTATGTGAAATTTCATTCCAGACTACGGGAATAATTTCAGGGAAAAAGGCGTCCGCATCTTTGTCTTCTGCGTCGATGTGGGTGATATAGAGTTTGTCGGCGATAGGAATGGTTTGTTTGTAAATTTCGGCTCCGCCGAGAATAAAAACTTCTTTATTTTGGTCAGGCACTAGGTCGAGCGCTCCCGCGAGCGAGTGAGCTACCTCGATTCCTGGTTTCTTGTAGCTCGCATCTCGCGTGATCACTATGTTTCTCCTCTCGGGCAGGGGTCGGCCGATAGATTCGAAAGTTTTTCTTCCCATGATGACTGTGTGCAGTGCAGTTTTTTCGCGGAAATATTTTTGATCGGCCGGAAAACGCCAAAGTAGATCGTTGCCCTTGCCGAGTTCGTTATTTTTTCCGATGGCGGCGATAAGTGAAATCATAATTATTTTCTATTCTAATATTCTATAGAATTATAGAATGCTTTTATACAGCGATGGGTGCCTTGATGGCTTCGTGAGGATTGTAATCGACGAGCTCAAAATCTTCGATGGTAAATTCTTCGAGTTCCATTTTTTTTGGATCTATTTTCATTTTAGGTAGAGGGCGGATGTCGCTTCGGCGGGAAAGCTGGAGTTTCGCTTGTTCGACATGATTTGAATACAGATGCACATCGCCTCCAGTCCAGACAAATTCTCCGGGCTCAAGTCCGCAGATCTGCGCAATGATCATGGTAAACAATGCATATGAAGCGATATTAAATGGGACGCCGAGAAAGGTGTCGCACGAGCGCTGATACAGCTGGCAGGAGAGCTTGTTGTCGACTACATAAAATTGAAAAAAGCAGTGACAAGGGGGAAGGCCGGCTTTGGCCATTTCATCTATGTCGGCTACGTTCCAAGCGGAGACGATGAGTCTGCGTGAATTAGGATCTTTTTTAATTTGTTCTATAACATTTGTGAGTTGGTCTATGTGTTTACCATTTGCCGCTCCCCAATTTCTCCATTGATATCCGTAAATTGGACCTAGGTTCCCATATTCTTTCGCGAAATTGTCGTCTGTTTTTATTTTCTCTATAAATTCTTTAATGCCATCATTCCATTCTTGCGATCCAGTTTTTGGAACACTAATTTTGTTTCTTAATAAATATGATTTATATGGCCATTCATCCCAAATATGTACATTGTTATCCGCCAGGTATTTTAAATTCGTGTCTCCGCGCATGAACCACAAGAGCTCATGGATGATAGATTTGATGGGGACCTTTTTTGTAGTGAGGAGTGGAAAACCGTCAGCGAGATTGAAACGCATTTGGTAGCCAAATACGCTTTTTGTGCCCGTTCCAGTGCGGTCAGTTTTTTCTACACCATTTTTCATTATGTGTTCTACGAGGTCTAAATATGATTCATCTGCGTGTCTGCCTGTTGGTCTACTTTGCATGTTTTAAGTATAACTTTTTCGTTTAACCTCCACAATTTGACAAATTATTTTGAAAATGCTATACTTTATACATCATTCTCACTAATTACATTTTGGGAGTGACCCATTATGTACACACGTCATTCGGGAACTCCGAGTAAATTCGGTCGTCGCCCATCTTCTTTCAAAGGAAGACCACGTTTTTCGAATAAAAATAGAAACAGATCTCGCGGAGAGCGAATAGATTTTTCTCGTTTCATAAAAAAGGGTACTCACGTAGAGGAAAAGCCTTACGTGTCCAAGCACACATTTCTCGATTTTCCTTTGAATCCGCAACTGCACAAAAATATTAAGGGAGCTGGATTTGAAACTCCTAGACCTATCCAAGATCAGTCAATACCTACAGTGCTTTCCGGTAAGGATGTTTTTGGCATGGCGAATACTGGTACAGGAAAAACTGCGGCATTCTTGATTCCCCTGATTGAGAAAATTTCAAAAACTAAAGGATTAGCGAAAAGGGAAACAGTTTTGATAATGGCGCCGACTAGAGAACTTGCGCTCCAAATAGAAGCTGATTTTAAAAAATTAGCTTTTGGATTTGGAATGTTCTCAGTGGCTTGTGTGGGAGGGTTACCAATAATGAAACAAATACGAGAGATCAAGATGGGAGTGTCTTTTGTGATCGGCACACCCGGGCGCTTGCGAGATTTGATTGAGAAAAAAGTTTTAGATTTGTCTACATGCCACAGTGTGGTTCTAGACGAAGCCGATAGAATGCTCGACATGGGTTTTCGTGAAGACATGATTTTTATAATTGGAAAAACCGCAAAAGAACGACAAACACTTTTCTTTTCGGCAACCCTTTCTCCAGAAATTAGAAAAATGACTGAACAATATTTAAAGGACCCAGTTTTTGTTTCTGTTATTTCTGGTGAAACAGCAAAAAATATTGATCAAGACGTTATTCGTATTAGGAGTAAAGAAGAAAAATTAGAAAAGCTTCACGAAGTTTTAAAAAAGGAGACATCTCAAAAAGTTTTAATCTTTCGCGAGATGAAACACAGCGTGGATACTCTTGCAAAAGAACTTCACACACTCGGATTTAAAGTGGGCGGTATACACGGCGATAAAAGGAGCCGAGAACGCATCCGCATATTGGAATCTTTCAAAAAAGATCATATTACAATATTGATTGCGACCGACGTCGCGGCGAGGGGTTTGGATATTCCCGATGTTACACACGTTATAAATTACGATGTGCCCCAGACTTACGATACATATGTGCATCGCATAGGACGAACTGGCAGAAGTGGTAAAAAAGGAACAGCGCTCACTTTTATACCGGAGTAAATAAGAATCTTCTTAAAACCCATAATACCATATTTTGACGGCCGTCAAAATATGGTATGCTATTCAAATGCAAAAAAATTGGCAAGACGAAGCATCTTTCAGTGACTTTATTATTAGCCACTTACTGTCTTGTAGTTCGACAAGGATACAAAGAAAAGTTCTCTATGAGTTGGTGCAGAAGAAGCGCTTGCTTAATAAGCAAATGTTCAACAAAAATTTATATAGGCTCAAGAATAAGGGGGTGTTGAATCTAGATTCGAAGGATGTTGTTTTTCATAGAAACACTTTAAAATTACACAATCTTTTTGCAAAGATAAAGGCAAAGCCTGTCGGGGATATGAAAGTTATGGTTTTGTTTGATATACCAGAAAAGAAAAGAAAGATCAGAAATTGGATCCGTCTGCAGTTGAAACTATGGGATTTTGAGATGCTGCAGCAAAGTGTTTGGTTGGGGAAAGGTCCCTTGCCGAAGGAATTTGTGGCTCGCCTTCGATCGTTTGATGTCAATGAATGCGTAAAGATATTTAACATTAAAAACATCAAAATGCAAATCTAAACCATTTCCAGACGGCCGTCTAAAAATGGGGTGGTTGGAAGAGGGGAAAATTAGTTAGAAAGCTAGGCTAGAAAGAGCTGAAAAGTCAGGTTCAGACCAAAAAAGAGGTGAAGAAGGTTTTCCCCACATTTCTTACCCTTTCCATGCTACAATAAGAGGGTAATGCCAAACATTCTAGATCTAAAGAAGAAAGAAATACAGATAGTAGAAAAGATAGTACTCAAGAAGAGATTATGGTACATAGAAACATTAAAAATGCTAGGTGTTTTAGCTATTACCATAAGTGTCACCTGGGCTTTTTCTAACGCTTCTCTTTTCACTGAAGAAACAGAAGAAACCCCTGCTCCTCTCAAGCAAAGAATTCCTAAATTTAGTGCCATAGGCATCGTCTCTCTCATAACAGATGATACTATTTCACTTTCTGACGCTCACGGTACAAAAAGTGAAGATACCACCTTCACTTTTGAAATTTCTTCTATTTCTAAAATTGAAACCAAGAGTTACGATCCACTTTCTCTCTCTGATATTTTAGTTGGAGACAAGGTCATCGTCCAAGGAACTCTAGATGAAAATGAAGAAGTCATTCCTACTCGTATTATTTCTTTTGGTGTGGTTGCACCAGCACCTTTACCTGAAGAAATTCCCCCATTAGAGCCCGCGCTCACCGAGGGTGAGCTGCCTCTAACGGGGCAGGCTGAAGTCCTCGGAGAATCCACTGAAGAGCCTGTTCTAGAACCTCAGCCTTCGCCAGAGGCGAATCAGCCTGTGGACGAAGAGGCTGATCAGCCTTCGGCTGAAGAAGAAGTGACCTCAACTCTAGAACCTTCTCCAGACGAAACTCTCACATCTGAACCTTCTCCAGAATTACCACCCGCTGAAGAGCCGTCGTTAGAGCCTGCGGTTGAGGGTGACATCTTGCCAGAAGTAGAGGAGACAGAAGAAGTTATTGAAACTCCGGAGGAAACTCCTCCGCCAGCAGAACCTGAAGTGACCTTGCCGGAAGAAGAACCTGTTGTTGAAACACCTTCTGAAGAAGTTCCTCCAACAGAATAAATTATGTTATCAGCAACTTCACAAAAACTTCTACGCACCTTAATCCTAGGAATAATTTTAATTACTCCATTCTTTTTCGCTTCACAGGTTTTTGCGGATGTACTTCCTCCCGGCAACATCAATACCTGCGGAGAACTGGCGGCTCCGGGGACTTACACACTTACCGCTGACATCGGCACAGCAGATGTGGAATGTCTGACGGTCACTTCAGACAGTATTGATATTGTTAACAATGGATTTAATCTGGTTGGCTATGTGAACTTTACTACTGGAGTTACAAATAGCGACTCTTTCACAGGAGACGCGGTATTCAATGGAAATAGTGGCAACGATGGCAGCACCACCATCACTGGTGATGTTACATTTAACGACACCAGTTACAATGATGATGATATTATCGGCGACGTCACCTTCAATGATGACACTGTCAATTATTTCACCATCACCGGCAATGCTACTTTCAATGACCAATCCTTCAATGACAGCACTGGAGTAGTTACACTTGATGCCACGTTTAATGGGACATCTTACAACATCGGTACTGTAGAAGGAGAAGCCAATTTCTACGACAGTAGTACCAACGGACTGGAAGATCCTGCCACAGACGGTATTGTGAACGGTATAGCAACTTTTTGGGGAGATTTGTCAGAAAATTTTGGAACGTTAAATGGTGGGGGCTATCGCCATTACACTTCGACTATCACCCCCGCTCGCGATCTCTCCAGTTGGAATGTTACTGTGGATGGCGCTGGAGTCGTGCTTACTCTGACTCCAGGAAATCTTGACCAATACACCGATATTTATACAATCAACGGTGGCTCTGTCGCGCCCCTTGGCACAGACTGTTCATCCTCACTCATTGGCGGGGGTGTAGTATACGAACTTACAGGTAACGTCACTGGAGATTGTTCAATTAACAACCCAGGTCCAGACTATAACAATGTTAATTCACTAGTATTAGATGGTGCTGACTTTACTGTTGACGGGGATGTTTTGAGTTCTTATGAAGAGACGGGTCAGGGCAGTATGATAACTCTTAGAGATATAACGGTGACTGGCGCTGTGGTCACTGATCCTCCTTCTGATGGTAGTAATCCTGGAAGCCCTATCATAATAGAAAATTCAACTATCGGGTCCGTAAGCGCAAACGCAATTTCCGTCGATACTAACTATAACGGAGGAACTGTTACCATTACCGACTCAACCGTTGGAAATGTGAGTGCTGTTGGTAATAACAATGAAGCCGGCGACGGCGGAAACGGCGGAGCAGTGACCATAACAAATTCTACGACGACTACAATTACTACAGGCGGAGGAGCTTCGACTGGTGGCACCGGCGGCAATGGCGGAAATATAACTCTCACGAATGCCACAGTTACTGAAGTTAGGGCCAATAGCGGAAGTACCGATTCTGACGACTTTTGTGCCGGCAATGGAGGTAATCTTAATTTCACCAGCACATACTATACTTTTGCAACTAATGTTCAGGGCGTAGATGGCGCAAATTGTGGCACACCATCCACTTCAGGTACTTTCACTATTGCCGAGGGTGCTAATGGCACGCTAACTTTGACTGGTACACAATCTTGGGCGCACTATTCAGACGATGGAGCTACAATAATATATGGAGGTGATGAAATAGAAATAACCGAATTGGTTTTTGAAGATCAAAGCTATACCGCAAATACTGGAGATGGAAGTACGATTAACGCCAATATTGCTGCTACATTTTATGATCAAAGTTATAATGACAGTGATTATCTTTTAGGCAACGCTACATTTTATAATGAAAGCCATAATGAAAAAAATATCCGCGGAAGTGCCACATTCAATAACACCAGCTATAACGCGGCTACAGGGAGTATTGGTGATGATATTTCTGATACTGCTACGTTCAATGGTACGAGCTACAACGATGGCACAGTTTCCGGCGACGCCGTTTTTGCGGTTGGAGCTCTCAACGCAGGCACAGTCACAGGTGAGGCACAGTTCATGGCCGCGGTAGGAAATACCATTACGCTTGATGATACTTTCTGGGACGCAGGTTCAGCCGGAACTACGGTAGGAAGCGATGGCGTTACGCCGATTGAAGATTGGACGGTCTGGATATTCAATAATGGACCAAATGGATCGGGCAGAAATCGGGGAGCAATTGTTACGACAGGCACGATTACTTTTAATGACCCATCAGAATACGGTGGTTGCTATAATGACGCTAATATTACTGCAACCACAGTCACCTATAATGACGGTTGTAATGTAGAAGCAAATGTTATTGCGGATACTATCATATTTAATGATGGCAGTTATAATTATGATAACGGTTCTACCGTAACAGGAGATGTTACTTTTAATGACACCAGTTACAATACCGGCACAATTGCTGGCACCGCCACCTTCAACAACACCAGCTATGCATACAATTTTTCTACAGGAACAGTTAGTGGGACAAAGACAGTCACTGGTCCATTTACTATTGCCACTGGCCAGACATGGTCAGACGACGACAGTACTTGGCTCGGTACTAGAACATGGACATTTGATGGTACAAGTACAAATACTGGTACCGCGACCGGCGTTACCACTTTCAATAGCTCAAGCAACAACGACGGCACCATCACCGGCGCCACGACATTCAACAGCGCAAGTTACAACGATACTACAGGTGAGATAACTGGTAATGCCACATTCAACAACACCAGCTCAAACGCTGGTACAGTCTCGGGCAACGCTACATTTTACGAAGACACTCCGACAAACACAGGGACGGTAAGTGGTACCGCCACCCGTCATTACACTGCAGATGTTGACACTTCTGCAAGCTTCACCGGAAGTCAGAAATGGACAGTGCTTGCTGATGGAGCAGTAGTGGATATGGCAGGCTCAAGCTTTGGCAATTACTTGGTCACCTACACGACAGGGAACAGCGGTTCATACACTCCGATTTCCATATCTTCCTGTTCCACCAATCTCGGCGGTCCCTCCTACCTCCTATCCTCTAACATCATCGGCAATTGTACCGTGGTAAGTGAGAATGTAGCGATCGATGGAGACACTAAAACTATCACTGGCAACCTAGTTGCCGATGGTAGCAGCGGTTTCCAAAGCGGACAAGGTCTCACCACATCTCTCTCCGATATCACCATCACTGGTACTGTCTCGAGTGACGGTG
>MFUZ01000006.1:0-40643 GCA_001785865.1 Candidatus Nomurabacteria bacterium RIFCSPLOWO2_01_FULL_41_18
GTCAGTTCGTGGTTTGAATTGTACCCTTAAGTGGGCTAACGAACGCAACCCTCGTTGTGTGTTACAAGTGTCACACGAGACCGCCCCCTCTCATGCACGTAAATAAAGTTTTATATTTTTTAGTGATATTTTAATTCATGATATTTTCACTAAAGTAATAAATTTTGTTTGCATGAGAGGGGGAGGAAGGAGAGGATGACGCCAGGTCAGCATGTCCCTTTGATACCCTGGGCTACACACATAATACAATCGCCATTACAACGCGTTGCGACGAGGTAACTCTGAGCTAATCGTTTAAAAATGGCGTCAGTTCGGATTGAAGGCTGCAACTCGCCTTCATGAAGCTGGAATTGCTAGTAATCGCAGGTCAGCTAAACTGCGGTGAATACGTTCTCAAGTCTTGTACTCACCGCCCGTCAAGTCAAGGGAGCCGGGAGTACCCGAAGTATCCGCATAAGCGGGTCCTAAGGTAAGCTCGGTGACAGGGACTAAGTCGTAACAAGGCACGGGTAGCGGAAGCTGCTCGTGGAATAATTCAATTTGAAAAACGTCCCTCACATGCTCGCATGTGAGGGGTAAAATGTCCCTCACTAATTTTTAAATTGGTGAGGGACGTGAGTCGGTATTGCACGCCTCAATTGAGCGTGTAATGGACAATAATAGAATGTCCTAAAAACTATTTGACAGAGAGGAAAGACTCTTAAGTTATAGAACGAAACAAAATAAAGGACAGTTCACTCCGCCTATTTCAGGCGGGGCAAGCTACAAAATACCTCGTAAAAACGGGGTATTTTTGCGTTTAGATTGACAAAAATCGCAAATGGGTGTATAATGAGGAGATAGGTCAGTTCTTTTAAATTGTTGCCAAATTCGCTAGAGCAGAAAGCATCTTGTTGTCTAAGATTTTTTCTGTTCTAGCGAAAAAAATGTTGGTCAACTTAAGAAAAGGAATTCAAAATGAAGACAATTATACCAAATTGGAGTGATGTCAGTTTCGAAGTCGTCGTGGCACGTGGTTCGTTGAGGCGCCCTTCCGTTCTTTACGATGCGGGAATCAATAGGTGCCCTAAAGATCCTCCCTTCTGGAAACCGAATCCCGATCCTCAGTTCGTGATTACGCCATGGGGATTGAGGATTGTACGAAAGTAATCAGAAGTAATCTAGTCGGCCGGCGGTCCCTTTGGACTCGCCGGCCGATTTTCGTTTATGGTATAATTTTTCCATGGATTCAGTTTCTAAAAAAAGAGTTGGAGTGTTGCGAGGTGGCACTGGGGCACTGTATGAAAGATCGCTCAAGCGAGGAGGGGAGATCATCTCCCATATTTTTGAAAATTTGTCCGACAAATATAAAATTGTGGATATTTTGATCGATAAGGACGGGGTCTGGCACGTAAATGGCCTCCCTATTGTGCCAGCAGACCTGGGCTCGAAAGTAGATGTGGCTTGGAATGCAGCACATCCGTCTCTTTCGGCTATTTTGGATGATTTTTCTATCCCGAATGTGGGCCAGGGGCACTTTTCTTTTGTGCTCGAGAATAGCCGAGAGATGCTTCGAGAACATATGAAAAAAATCAATGTCAGCATGCCTCGGCGGATCGTGTTCCCGGTATATCAGAAAGATTTCGACGGCCCGAGAGAAAGATATGCCATCAAAAAAGCCAAAGAAGTCTTCGAAAAATTCTCTTCGCCTTGGATAGTGAAATCCTTCACTCCGAACTTGAACATGGGAATCCATCTCGCAAAGACTTTCAATGAATTAGTGGCGGCGATAGAGGACGGAGTGAGGAACGAGAAGAGTATTTTAGTGGAAGAATTTATCACTGGGAAAGTCGCGTCTATGCATTCTGTTTCAGATTTCCGTGGGCAAGATTTTTATATTTTTCCAGCAACAAATGTTTCTGGGAACTTATCTGTGAGTGAGAAAGAGAAATTAGATTATTTAATAAAAGAATTACATAAGCATATAGGTGCAAAACATTACTTGAAATCCAACTTTGTTTTGAATAAAAGAGGAAAAGTTTATTTATTAGATTTAGAATCTACCCCAGATCTAAGGCTAGACTCACATTTCTCTAAAGTCTGTGAATCTGTGGGCGCAAAAATGCATGATGTAGTGGGGCATATGATAGAAAAAGTCTTAAAATAAGATGGAATTAGTAATCATATTTGTCACAACTCTGATAGCTTCTCTTCTTAGTTCTATGTCTGGGGGAGGTACAGCCATTATAAATATTCCTGTTTTTTTGTCTTTAGGATTTTCTGTTCCTCTTGCCCTTGCGACCATTTCACTTAACAATGTTTTCTGGGTTTTACTTGCTTCTAGAAATTATCTTAAGGGTAGAAATATTGACTGGAAATTTATAATTTTATTTTCGGCTATAGGTGTTATTGGTTCATACATTAGTATTCAATTTGTCACCGGTATAAGCACAAGAACTTATCAACTACTCGTTGGTCCATTACTTTTAGCTCTTGTTGCGTATACCTATTTAAAAAGAGATTTAGGTTTACAACAACAAAAAGTTTACTCAAAAACACGACAAATGCTGGCTTACCCCTTTGCTCTTTTGCTGGGATTTTATGAAAGCGCTTTTGCTGCCGGCAACGCGATTTTATTTTCAATTGTAAGTTTTTATACAAAGGGCTTTGATTTTATTTCTGCACTTGGTTATTATTACGCAGTTGCGTTTGCGTGGGTTTTGATAAGCGCACTATTATTAATATGTAAAGGATATTATGATCTAAAAATTATGCCAGTAGCGATTGCTGGCTCTGTAGTCGGTGCTTATATTGGTTCGAAATACGGGCGTTACAAGGGAAATAAGTTTATCAAAATTACTTTTGTGGTTATTGGTGGTATTCTAGGCTTTAAATTATTGTTTGGATTATAAAAAATATACTGGGCCTGTAGTATAGTAGTAATACGCGTCCATGGCATGGACGAGTCAGGAGTGCGATCCTCCTCAGGTCCACAAGCAGTAAAAATTAAACTGCTTTAACTTTTTGTTGGGCATGTGGCGGAATTGGTATACGCGTACGCTTCAGGAGCGTATGTCGCAAGACTTGGGAGTTCAAATCTCCCCATGCCCACCTTTTTTAGAGTTAAGCGGGTTTACCCGCCGAAGCTTTAGCGAAGGCGGGCCGTAGTATACCGGTAGTACGCATCCTTCGGGAGGACGTAGACTGGGTTCGATTCCCAGCGGCCCGAATTTTTGCTATAATTACAACTGAATAAATTATTTTTATCTGTAGCGGGTGGTCGCACTCACATAGGCACATATGTTGGAGTTTCGCCATCACCCGCTTCAAATGAAAATAATTAGCTTAACACGTCATAAAGATTTTGGAGTACAAATATTTTTCTACTGAAAAATTTTTCCTGCTCGGCTCGCCAGCCTGCGCAAGCCTCCAAAATCTTTGTGACGTGTTTTTAGTTATCCACAGTTTTATAAAAAAAAGTATTGTGTTATGTTTTTATATGCGAGATAATTAAATTGTAAGTGCAATAATTATTGGAAATATTTTTTTAATTTTTTCAGGTCGTTTTATTGCAAACTATATTTAGAAAATTAATTTACAAAAACTATGGCAAAGAAAAAAAAGCGAGCAGCAAAGAGAGGAAAGAGAAAGGCAGCTAAAAAAGGAAAAAAGCGAAAAGCTGCAAAGAGACGAAGATAGCATTTTGCTTTCTAAAAAAACTCCCCAAAAACGGGGAGTTTTTTTGTTTCTTGCCCCGTCCCGAGCTTCGCTCTGGTGCGGGTGTATGCTAATATATATTTATGTCTTTATTTGGCAAAATGTTCGGTAATGAGAGTTCTAAATTCATTGGAAACACATCAGGAATAGTGGCTAAAATCAACGCTTTTGAAGCGGATATTTCAAAGTTAAAAGATGAGGATTTTCCTAAAAAAACAGAAGGGTTTAAGGATAGACTAGCAAAAGCAGAGAATAAAGAAGAAATTCTGAATGAAATATTGCCTGAAGCTTTTGCTCTAGTGCGAGAAGCTGCCAAAAGGAATTTGGGTGAGAGACACTATGACGTCCAATTGATCGGAGGTATAGCACTTCACAGCGGAAAAATTGCCGAAATGCGAACTGGTGAGGGAAAAACTTTGGTGGCTGTTCTCCCAGCATATTTAAATGCATTAGTAGGGGAAGGGGTGCATATTGTTACTGTGAACGATTATCTTTCTCGTATCGGGGTAGTACTCATGGGTCAAGTTTATAATTTCTTAGGACTCACTGTTGGGGTTATTAATTCTAATAATGTTTCTTATTTATACGATGCCACGCACAAAGAAGAAGACAAGGAACGAGATGTAGTCGGAGAATTTAAAGTTGTTTATGATTTTTTAAAACCTTGTTCTCGCAAAGAGGCTTATCAAACAGATGTGACTTATGGTACAAATCACGAATATGGTTTTGATTATTTGCGAGACAATTTAGCCACTTCAGTGGCGGATTTGGTTCAGCGTGGACATTATTATGCAATTGTTGACGAAGTGGACTCCATTTTGATAGATGAAGCGCGTACCCCGCTTATTATTTCTTCGGCATCCGGAGATTCTGGAGATTTTTATATTAAATTTTATCAAATCGCTAAACAGCTCAAAAGAGATACTGATTATGAAGTGGATGAAAAATTAAAAGCTATAACTTTGACTGATGTGGGTATCACGAAAGCTGAACAACTTTTAGGAGTACAAAATATTTATACAGAAAAAGGTATTAAATATGTTCATCACTTGGAAACGGCAGTAAAAGCACAAGCTATTTTTGAAAAAGATAAAGATTATGTAGTAAAAGAAGGGGAAGTGGTAATTGTGGATCCTTTTACTGGGCGTCTTCAGCCCGGACGTCGTTGGTCTGAAGGAATTCATCAAGCCATAGAGGCAAAAGAGGGTGTAAAGATAGAAAAAGAAACTCGTTCATCCGGGTCTATCACTTTCCAGAATTATTTTAGATTTTATAAAAAACTTTCAGGTATGACGGGTACTGCAGAGACTTCGGCAGAAGAATTTCTAAAAGTTTATGGTTTAGATGTGATAGTTATTCCGACCAATCGTCCTGTTGTGCGTAAAGATCACAATGATTTAATTTTTCAAACTGAAAAAGGAAAGTTTCAGGCTATTGCCAAAAAAGTGAAAGAATTAAATATGAAAGGGGAGCCAGTTTTGATCGGCACTATTTCAATTGAGAAAAATGAACTTCTTTCTGCATACCTCAAACAAGAAGGCGTGCCACATGTGATTTTGAATGCAAAGAATCACGAAAAAGAAGGAGAAATTATTGCACAAGCAGGAAAAAGAGGTGCAGTGACTATAGCTACAAACATGGCAGGACGTGGAATAGATATAAAACTCGGGGGTAACCCAATAATCAAGCCCGAATATGAATTTGTGAAGAGCGTCGGTGGGCTTTTTGTTTTAGGAACAGAGAGACATGAGGCAAGGAGAATAGACAACCAGCTAAGGGGGCGCTCTGGTAGACAAGGAGACCCAGGTGAGACGCAATTTTATGTTTCCCTCGAGGATGATTTGATGCGAGTGTTCGGTTCGGAACGGATCAAGACTATGATGGGGCGTTTCGGTATACCAGAAGATCAACCTATTGAGAATAGATTTATTGGCAGGACGCTAGAAGGAGCGCAAACAAAAATAGAAGGTTTTCATTTTGACGCTCGCAAACACACGCTTGAGTACGATGACGTGATGAATCATCAACGTAAAATTATTTACGAGAGACGTCAGAAAATGCTTCAGGCGGATAAGAAGGGTATCGAAGACCTGATCTTGGATGTGGTCTCTGGAAAAGAAGGTGGGGACTCCGCCAAAGGGGACGGGGCAAGCAAGATAGTCGAGGAAAAAAGGAAAAAATTAGGAGGAGAGGCATTCCTAGAGGTTGTCCGTCGCATAGCACTGTATACTACAGATACGCTTTGGATGGAACATCTTGAAGCGATGGATTATTTGCGTAGTTCGGTCAATCTGCGTGCTTATGGTCAGAGGGAGCCTATCGTCGAATACAAAAAAGACGGGCTTATGATGTTTAAGGAAATGGAAGCAACTTTCAAAGAGCAAGTATTTTCCCTAATCGGTACTATACAAGAGCCTGCCAAAGCGGAAGAGAATGCGCCAAAGCAGACTTTAATCACGAGCCATACAGAGTCCTCAGAGCTCGGAGGAAAGAAGGACGCCAGTCTGCCCAAAACAGACCTAGATATTGGCCGCAATGATCCGTGCCCTTGCGGAGCTATCAATCCGGCTACTGGCGAAGTATACAAATACAAGAAATGCGGCCTCATAAATGCGCCACAGCACAGAAAGTCGTTGATTAATTAAAATGCAACTAGTTAAACCTTCTGTTGAATATAAAGATAGTTTTTTAGAAGCCAAAAAAGAATATGAGGCTAATGGTGAAAGTATATACCTTCATGGACATAAACCTGACGATGATTTTGATAAACATCTTCTTAAGATTAAAGAAAGAGCAGAAGGAGTAAATCTACCTGCAGACAGAGTTCCGCAGACGGAATTATGGCTCATAGAAAATGGTAAATTTATAGGTTGGACCAAGATCAGGCACAAGCTCAATGAAAATTTGCTTTTACAGGGTGGGCATATAGGATATTCCATAAGGCCCTCAATGCGAAATAAGGGCTATGGAACAAAAATACTAGAGTTGGCTTTAGATGAGGCAAAAAAACTAGGAATTGAAAAAGCATTACTGACTTGTGAAGATGACAACATAAATTCAGCTAAAGTTATAGAAAAGAATGGCGGTGTTTTGGAAAATAAAGTTACAGGCGATAGAAAACTTAAACGTAGGTATTGGATTGAAAATAAATAAAATGGAAAATAAAGTAAAACTAGGCACATATAAGCATTTTAAGGGGCATTTAGTTAAAGTTATTGGTGTTGCAAAACATACAGAAGATCCAGAAAAAGAATTTGTAGTTTATGAACATACTTACGAAGATGGTAAAATGCAACTCTGGATTAGACCAAAAGAAATGTTTTTAGAAGAAGTCGAAAGAGATGGTTATAAAGGTCCGAGGTTTGAGTATGTTGGAGAATAGAATTATGCAGAATATTAAATCAATTATTTTTGATGTAGATGGAGTTTTGATTGATTCATTGGAAGGCAATCATAAGTTCTATACTGACTTAATGAAAAAGTTTGGTTATGAATTTATGAAATTAGAAGAATTTATCTCTCATTTTCACCTAACAACGAAGGACGTTATAAGACATTCCACTAAACTTACAGATGAAAAGGAAATTGAGAAAATATGGTTGGCAGGCAAAAATCGGGAAGTACCTTATCCTGAAGAACTTTTAGGAATTCCAAAAAATTTAAAAAATACGATTGAAGCACTAAGTAAGAAATATGTTCTTGGTGTAGCCACGAGTCGTACACTTACTCCTTTTTCAATTACTCAATTAATCGATCTAGAAAAATATTTTAAAGCAGAAGTTATATATGGTGACACTAAAAATCACAAACCTCATCCTGAACCGCTCATTTTGGCTGCACAGAAGCTAGGTTTAAAGCCGGAAGAATGTGTTTATGTGGGAGATTCAGCAACGGATTTAATGGCTGCTCGTGATGCAGGCATGAAATGTATTATAATTGAATCACACGGAAGAAACATAAAAGGCGCGGATGAAAATATTTCTTCCTTTGAAGGATTAATTAAAACAGTGGATTCTTTATAATTTAATTTTATATAAAATTTATGCAAGATGAAGAATTGGTAGACATTGTTGACGAAAATATGAATTTCTTGAAGATTGCACCAAAAAAGGATGCACATATTGAAGGTTTATTACATAAGGCAGTTATAGCCAATGTTATAGATTCTCAAGGACGTTATCTTTTAACAAAACCATCTAAGGGTAGGCAGGATGCTTCTCAATATGTATTTCCTGCGGGTGGACATGTTAGCGCAGGAGAGGGTGAGGATGATGCTCTAAAGAGGGAAGTTTTTGAAGAGTTGGGTCTTAAAGATTTTAAGTTTGAATTTGTAGGTCGTGCGATTTTTAATCGCGAAGTCATAGGACGTAAAGAGAATCACTTTTTTAATTTATATAAAGTTTTTTCTGATCAAGAACCCAATATTGGACATGAGCACGAAGATTATAAGTATTTTTCTGAGACAGAACTAAGAAAAGAACTCAAAGAAAACCCCGAAAACTTTGGAGGCGCTTTTCACTTTGTTGTAAATAACTTTTTCCCAAATTTATTATGAAAAACATTAATTACAAAAATCTTAGAAGACGTTTTATAAATAATCTCTTGGGGTTTCACTTTTTTTATCCATATAAAAAATTAAAAATAATAGGGGTAACGGGCACAAATGGTAAAACTACTACAGCCACTCTCCTTTACCGTATTGCAACTTCGCTCGGTTACAGGGCAGGTCTTATAAGCACAGTTGAACACATAATTGCAGGAGAATTAAAGATAGCAGAAGGCAATAAACCATCAACTTCGCCTGATCTACCCTACTTGAATAAATTGTTGAGAGAAATAGTTGATAAAAAATGTCAGTATGTTTTTATGGAGGTTACTTCAATTGCCTTAGATCAAAATAGAACAGCAGGAATAAAATTTACTGGTGGGATTTTTACGAATTTAACTCAAGACCATCTAGACTACCATAAGGATATGGAGGAATATTTTCAGGCGAAAAAGAAATTTTTCAAAATGTTGTCTAAAGATGCTTTCGCACTAACGAACATTGATGATGAATATGGTTTGAAAATGTTGGAGGGGATTCAGACTAAAAAGTCTACTTATTCTTTTCCTGCCCGCAATGCTTCCAGCATAGCTAATGCAGGCGGGGAAAATAACTCTGATTTTCAAGGAGAAATTAAAAAATTAGATTTCAACGGGCTTGAACTAGATTTCAACGGTAATCAAATAAAATCTAAATTACTTGGTAAGTTTAACGCTTATAATTTGCTTGCGGCCTGGAGCACATGTCAAATGCTTGGATTTGACATGAAAAATGTAAATAAAATTTTGGAAAGCATAGCGCCGCCGGTGGGGAGGTTCGATCATTTTATGTCGAAGTCTGGAGTGCTGGTGATCGTGGACTATGCTCACACCCCGGACGCATTGCAGAAAGTGCTTTTGACGATAGAGGAGATAAAAAGCAAAGAAGGTTTACCCCGCTTTGACGGGCGGGGCAGGATAATTTCTGTGTTTGGCTGTGGGGGAGATCGTGATGTATCAAAACGCTCAAAGATGGGGAGAATCGGAGTCGCTCTATCAGACATCGCTATCTTTACCTCGGACAATCCTCGAAGCGAAGATCCAAATAAGATTATCGCTGACATGGCGGCCGAACTTACTTCGAAAGATATGCAAAAAGTGAAAAGAATTGAAAATAGAAGTGAAGCAATAAAAGAAGCAGTAAAGTCGGCACAAAGAGGAGATATAATTCTTTGCGCTGGCAAAGGCCATGAAGACTATCAAGAAATCAATGGTGTAAAAAGTCACTTTAATGATATGGAAGAGCTCAAAAAAGCTTTTTCTGTATAATGTGCTAGTATTATTTTATGGTTCCACAAGCTAGCCTTTTCAGGTTTCTGGGTTATAAAATAAACGCAAAAGAGCGAAAAATAGTCTTCAAATACAGTATAGAATTTAAAAATACTTCTGCTCTTTCGTTTTCTGAAACTATAATCTTGCCTAAAAAAACCGAGAATTTAAACAAAGAATACGTTCACAAATTTCTTGAGCCCCTTAGTCTTATTTTGGGTATAAGTTATTATAAAATTTATTTTCCACCTCGAATATCAATTTCATTCAAGCTTTCCAAAGAAGAAGCACAATTTTGGAATGTCGTTTACAGAAAAGGTCTCGGAGAATTTTTGTATAAAAATAAACTTGATCCTAAAAATCTGGCGAAATTTCCATACTCAAAAAAACAATCCGAACCTGTTAGAATAAATACAAATGACTCCATTTTGCTCGGCATAGGGGGAGGTAAAGATTCTATTGTCTCTCTGGAGCTTCTAAAGAATTTCCAGACTTCTCTGTTTTCTATTGAAACAATGCGTCTTGATAATATTTCTCGAAATGTCATAAAAAAATCAGGAAAAAGTTCCCTGACGCTAAATAGGATGCTTGACTCAAAAATTTTCCAACTACAAGATACATACAAAGGGCATATTCCCATATCGGCCATATATGCATTTCTGGGGACACTATCTTGTTTTTTATATGGACATAAATATTTTGTAGTTAGTAATGAATATAGTAGTAATTTCGGTAATTTAAAATATAAAGGTGCAGTTATCAATCATCAATGGAGTAAATCTGCTGAATTTGAAGTTTTGCTTCAAGAATATATCAAAAAATTCATCACTTCCGATATCACCTATTTTTCATTACTTCGCCAATTTCATGAAATCAGAATCGCTAAAATGTTTGCCAATTACGAGAAATATTTTCATTTATTTGCTAGCTGTAATAGAAATTTTAATGTTTTAGGCGAAAGACAGAAAACCCTTTGGTGTGGAGAATGCCCAAAGTGCGCCTTTGTTTTCCTGATGCTTGCTCCATTTATTGAAAGAAACAAACTCACTTGGATTTTTGGCAAAAACTTGTTAAATGATCCTTCTCTTCTACCTCTTTATAATGACATATTAGGTTATGGCAAAATGAAGCCTTTTGACTGTGTTGGCACTTTTGAAGAATCCAGAGTTGCTCTCTTTCTTGCCTCGAAAAAGTTTAAACAGGATGTAGTGATGCTAGCGTTACTGCCTAAAATAAAAAATATAAAACAAAGTCTAGGTAAAGTTTTTCAAGTTTTTTCTGCACCGACACTTCCATCCAGATTTAAATTACTTGGTTTAGAAAAAGTGGGCATCTTGGGTTATGCTAGAGAAGGAAAAGTTACAGAGAAGTATCTAAAAAAGAATTATCCCCATCTTAAAATTAAAATATTAGACCAAGCTCGCGACAAGAATTATTTAGAAGAGCAAATGAACTTGGAATTTCTTATCAAAACTTCGGGTATTCCCAAAAGTAAAGTAAAAATTCCTTATACTACTGCCACCAATTTGTTCTTTTCAGAAAATAAAAATTTTACCATAGGAGTCACTGGTAGTAAGGGTAAAAGTACCACTGCAAGTCTAATATATGAAATTTTAAAGAGTGCTGGTAAAAAAGTCCGACTTCTTGGGAATATAGGTAACCCTATGCTCGAAATTTCTTTTCAGAAACCTAAACCAGATGAAATTTTTATAATAGAACTTTCAAGCTATATGCTAGAAGACATAGAATATTCTCCAAACATCGCAGTTTTGCTCAATCTTTTTCCAGACCACATGAATTATCATGAGGGAATAGAGAATTATTACAAAGCTAAAAACAACATTTTTAAATTTCAGAAGCTAGGTGACATTGCCCTGCGTCCGCCTTTTATTGAAAAGATTCCCATGAAAGCGTCTGAAGTTCCTCTTCTGGGTGGGCATAATCTCACAAATGTAAAAGCTGCTGTAAAGACTGCTAGAATTTTAGGAATATCTGACGAAAAAATAAGAAAAGCCATTCTAAATTTCAAGAGTCTTCCGCATCGATTGGAAAAGGTCGGAGAATTTAAAGGAATAAAGTTTTACGACGATGCAATATCTACTACCCCAGAGTCCACTATTGCGGCCATCGAGGCGCTCCCTAAAACGAGCACGATAATGCTGGGCGGGGAGGACCGTGGCTATGATTTTACCAAGCTGGAAAAATTATTAAGGAAGAAAAAAATAAAAAATATAGTATTATTCCCGGAAAGCGGAAAAAGGATCTTGAAATCAAAAAAAGGATTTAATATCTTAGAGACGGATAAAATGGATGAGGCAGTTCATTTTGCCTTTCGAAATACAAGGGCAGGCGAGATCTGTCTTTTATCCACCGCCTCGCCTTCGTATTCTCTTTGGAAGAACTTCGAAGAAAAAGGGGATTCTTTTAAATTTTTTGTAAAAAAATATGCAAAACTTTGATGTAAAAAAAATTAAAAAAGTTTTTTTTATCGGTATTGGCGGTATCGGTATTTCTGCCTTGGCCAAAATGGCTCTTTCCCGTGGAATGGAAGTTTTGGGGGTGAATGACGAAGAAAGTTCAAAAACTATTGATCCTCTCCGTGAAGCGGGGGCTGTTATTTTTTACCTGACTGCGCAGGCAGGCCAGAACGAATTAAAAGAATTGCCAGATGCTGATCTATACATTTTCAGTGATGCATGGATCTATCGTGGGCCGGAAATTATCATTGAAGCGCGGAAGCGAGGCGTTCCAGTGTTGAGTTATTTTGAGGCTTTGGGTGTGTTTGCAAAAGAATACAAAGTTATCGCAATTGCCGGTACTCATGGCAAGACCACTACGACTGCCATGATTGCAGAAATGTTGGTAAGTGCCGGGCTAGATCCTACTGTCGTTGTAGGTTCTTTTGTAAAAAAATTTGGGAGTAATTTTAGAAAAGGTAATAGCGACCCACGCCAAGGCGGGGCAAGCTATTTAGTCGTAGAGGCAGACGAGTATAATAGGCACTTCTTAAATTTCAATCCATTTATCGGAGTTGTGACGAATGTTGAAGCAGATCATCTAGACTGTTATAAAGATTTAAAGGATATACAAAATGCATTTGATAAATTTATTTCCCAGAGCGAACATAAAGTTTTAGATTACTCTAAATATTTAGAAAAAGTTCCGAAACTTTCTGTGCCCGGGTTGCACAATAGGATGAATGCCGCCGCCGCTCTTGCCGTCGCGGATATTTTGAATATTAACATGGAGAATGCCGCAAAATCCCTTGCGGAATTTTCTGGGACTTGGCGCAGGCTGGAAAAAAAAGGAGAAACGAAGGAAGGCGCTATCGTTTATGATGATTATGCTCATCATCCGACTGAAATTAAAGCGAGTTTGCAAGCTTTGCGCGATCTTTATCAGAAGGGAGGGGAGAAAAACAAAATCATCACTGTTCTTTTTCAGCCACACCTCTACAGCCGGACTCGGGCGTTTTTTGACGATTTTTCTAAAAGCTTCAATGAAGCTGATAGGGTGTTTCTTCTGCCTATCTATTTTGCACGAGAAGACAAAGATGAAAGCATCTCTAGCGAAAAATTGGCTCTAGCTATCGGCAAAGTTGGAGGCAATGTGGAAGCATATCCTGATTTCGAATCGGCTGAAGATGCTGTTAAGGCCTTGAAGTTGGGGCCTAAAGACGTATTTGTAACTATGGGGGCGGGTGAAGCTTACAAAGTCGCTGATAAAGTGCTCAAACTAGTCTAGCCACTTATAAACTGCGCTAAACTACTCATATTTCACCCTTCTTTGTCAAAGGATATTTCGCAAAATACCCCTATTTTACAAGCTTTTTTAAGCTTGACAGATAATTTAAAAGTTGTCTAACTATTGACATTTGGGTTAGAATATGCTAGTATTAAAGTATATCCTTATTGTATAGGTGCAAGCCTATTAAATAAGGGTTTTTTTGTTCCAGAGGCACATCAGCCTTTGGCTGAAGTTTAAAAATAGCCCAAAATATATGAAAAATAAACAAATAATTCGATTCGTAGAATCATTCATTCTTTTACCAGGTTTGGCAATGTCATCTATGCCTGTGGGGTCTCTTTCACAAGCTGTGGTGAGTGTTGTTAATACTCCATCAGTTGTGATGTCAGAAAAACAAAGCAAAGAAACTGCTGAACTTTTAGCTCTTAATCAAGCTAAAGATCAAAAGCTTAAGGCGGATGCTATCGATACTTATTTCAACGATCGTAATATGCCTCTTAAAGGTATGGGTATGAAGATGGTTCAGGAAGCCGAAAAGAATGATCTTGATTGGAGACTTTTAGCTGCGATAGCAGTGCGAGAATCTACCGGAGGAAAACATGCTTGTAAAAAAGCGACCTTTAACTCTTTCGGTTGGGGTTCTTGTAAGATCAACTTTAGCTCAAATGAAAAAGCTATCGAGACTGTAGCCCGCAACTTGGGCGGTAATAACCCAAATACCGATCATCACTATGCCGAGAAGACAACTGTGCAAATTTTGCGCGCTTACAATCCTCCTTCTATCGTGCCTCGTTATGCCGAGCAAGTGATAGCGATCATGGATACAATCGGTGGAGAAGAAATGGTGCTCGCAGTCGCTAATAAATAATTTACTAACTAAAAAAATCCCCCGTGTGGGGGATTTTTTTGTGTCTATTCTTTCTTTTTTCCAACAAGTTCTGACCAACTTTTCCAGCCTTTGTCTTTATATTTTCGATCTGGGTCAGATGGCCATTTCCAATGTTGTGGACTTTCAGAAAAATACCACTTTTGCACACTACCTTTCCCCGGATATAAAGCTATAACTTCAGATTGAAAATTCTCAAAAGAAAGAAATTCTTTTTTTGTACGGTTCTCTCTCCCCACCAACTCCGGCCATCCCTGCCAACCCTCTTCTTTATATTTTCGATCCGGCTTATAAGGCCAATCAGAATGTTTTAATATTTCTTCATCATACCATTCACCTATGTTATCTTTGCCAGTGTAGACAGCTCTTACTTCGGTTTGAAAATTTTGAAAGGAGGGGTACTCTTTCTTTTTAACATTCTCTATACCCACTAACTCTGGCCATCCTTGCCAAACTTTATCCCCGTAAACTCTTTGTGGATCAGAATACCAATTCCTATGTTTCTTTTTCTCCTTCATGTACCATGTGATTACACTACCTTCTCCAGGATACAATGCTCTGACTTCTGACTGAAAATCAGCAAAGGAGAGATGTTCTTTCCTATACATATTTTCTTTTCCAACCAACTCCGGCCACCCTACCCAACCTTTATCTTTGTAGATTCTATAAGGAGCAGATGGCCAGTTTATGTGTTTTGTTCTCTCTTTCTCATACCAAGCTCCAATTTCACCTTCTCCTGGATATAAATTAATAATTTCTACCTGAAAATCTTCAAAAGAAGGATAATCTTTAAAGCGATTTTCTTTACCTACTAATTCTGACCACCCTATCCAACCTCTATGCTTGTACTTATCATTTGGAGCAGAAGGCCAATTTGTATGGTTTGGTCTTTCCGATCTGTACCATTCTATAATTCTTCCTTCTCCCGGATATAAAGCTTTGACTTCTCTCTGAAAATCCTCAAAAGCAAGAAAATTCTTCTTCTCTTTTTTTGTGAATTCTGAAACAGGTAGCTCCGAAGTTTTTGTTGTAGTATAAGTTTCAGGAATCTGATTCTCCAATAATTCTGCTATGTTTACCCTCCAGTACTTGGTTTGTATAATTCTTGCTCCAATTCCTGGATGTTTAGCAATAAGTTCGTTCATATTTCCTTTATCTTCAAGATCTAAATTTTCTGTGGTAATCCCAGCCCCTTTTAATTTTTCTGCATCAAAAACATAACTTGCATTACCTTCTTCATCACAAATATAGACTGTTCTTTCTAAATCTTCCACTTCAACACGAACATAAGGAGTCTTGCGCACCATTTCAGGAATGACTTTTCCTTCGGTGATTTTTACCTGCTCTTTTTGAATATCGAAATCAGATTCAAGAATGTAAAGTAGGGTAATCAGGCGTGGAATCAGTTTTTTTTGTTCAATACCTGTTCCTGTGCCATTTTTTATTGAAAGAGGGGAATCATGTTGCGGAGGAATGACCACTTTGTTCGTTACGATATTACTTTCGTTTATATATTTTCCAAGAGCATCTATTCTACTTTTAACATCAATAATTGATTGTAATATTTCACTTATATTTGGCAGACCCAAAATTGCAAAAGCTTCATTTTCTTGGACTTGTTTATCTAGAGGTATTTGATTTGGGTAAAGATTAGGATTTTCCCTGTATTCATTTAACACATCATCGGTTAATTTAACAGTTTCAGATAGGGCTTCGTTCGCAAAAGTTTCAATGTTTTCTACAGTTAATTGCTTACCTAAAATAACATCCAATTTTTGTTTGAATGTTAGTTTTAAGGATTCTAAAGATTTATGTGGTTGTGCTGGTTTAGGTGACCAAGTGTCTGAAGGCATACAAAGAGTATATATAAAAAGGCGATGAATCGCAAAAACTTGTCAACCTCGCAGGTCGACAAGTTGGTTGTGATAACGTAATAGCAACGGCCGTGTCCATTACGTTATTAAGTGAAAAAGTAAAAGATAGATATCTACTCCAAATGCACCAGAGTCATCTTTTGGTCTTTTGGTTCGAAAAGGGTGATTTGGAAATTATAATTCTTTCCAAGTTCTAGTTTTTCGCGAAGTTTTGTTTCAGAAGGGAAGGTGGAATTGTGCACAAGTCCAGCCACACCTTCCTTTATGGAGATGAGCGCGCCGTGCTTGTTGTATTTGATTACGACTCCTTTGATGATGTCGCCTTTTTTCAGTTTCCCTTCGAATTCTTTCCAGGGATTTTCCTTTAGAGCCTTGACTGAAAGGGAGATTTTCCCATCTTTGATTTCAATAACTTTAGTACGGATCTTGTCACCTATCTTGAACATGGTGCGAGGATTTTCTACCAAGCCCCAATCGAGCTCCGAAATATGCACCAGGCCTTCGAGTCCGTCTTCGAGCTTCACGAATACTCCGAAATCAACTATTCCGGCGACAGTGCAGTCGATGTCTTCGCCGACGGAATATTTGCTCAAAATTTCCTTTTTCTCTTCAGGATTGTTGTCCTTCTCTGAGAATATGAGCTTGCCTTCTTTTGGCAAAGTTGAAATTATCATCACAGACATGTGCTGTCCGACCAGCTTTTTGAGCTCCTTCAGTATTTTGTCTTTGTCGGAATCGAGTACACGAGGATAATGGTCGGCTTTGAGCTGGGAGGCAGGTAGGAATCCCTGTATGCCTTGCCAATCCAAAATGAGTCCGCCCTTATTGGCATCCTTGATTTCCAGGCTCATGACTATCTTTTCTTTTTTGGCTTTCTCCGCTTCGTTCCAAGTGAGCGCCTGCTTGGCTTCCTTGAGTGAGAGTTCTATATAACCCTCTTCATTTTCAGTTTCAACGACTTTAGCCTTGATGATATCGCCGATGCTGATCTTTTTGATGATATCCTTGGCGTTGATGAATTCACGGCCATAAATGATACCTGTGCCGTATGGCGCCAAGTCTACGTAGACTGCAGCTTTCTTCAAGCTGATGACTGATCCCTCTACTAGAGTATCTACCTCTGGTTTGCTAATAGTGCGGTCGACAATGGATTTTAGGACAACGTTTTCGACTACCGGATCGACTATGTTCTGATCAGTGACGATAGGTTTTGCTGCTGTGTCTTGTTTTGTCATAATGTTAATAAAAAAATAAAATCCGCTCAAATAAGAAATTATGGAGCGGATATAAGGCTTAGGTTCTAAGGAAGCTATTTACCCCGCCAAGTGGGGCGGCGGCGAGCCTTCCTAGGGTTACCCTAAATCCTGCTACTTATTAAGTGCTTCTCTTTCAGACTAGCAAATAATATGCTAGAATGCAACCGATGATAATCACATATTTCGGCAAACAATTTTTCAAGATCCAACGAGGAGAAACCGTACTTTCCTTCAATCCCGTCAGTAAAAGTTCTAAGACGGGAATAAATGCTCATTTTGGAGCGGATATTGCATTGTCTACGACCAACCATCCGGATTATAATGGTCTAGAGCAGCTCTCACACGGCGAACGTGTGCCTTTTGCTATCACAGGTCCGGGGGACTATGAAGTCAAAGAAATTTTCATCAAAGGTGTGCTTTCTGAAGCGGTTATCAGTGACAAAAAATACATCAACACTATTTATATATTTTCCTTAGACAATATTAACGTCGTATTTCTTGGGGCTTTATCTAATGGAGAAATTTCGAAAGAAGCGCATGAAGACATAAATAGCCCCGATATCCTTTTTATTCCGATTGGAGGGAAAGGTCTATTAGATGCTAAAATGGCCGCAAAACTTGCATCTTCATTCGAACCAAAAATGATTATACCTATGGACTACGATGACGCTTCCCTCAAAATGTTCCTCAAAGAAATAGGGGAAGAAAAAGCGGAAGTGGTGGATAAATTGACTCTTAAATTAAAAGATCTGGATGGCAAGGAAGGGGAAGTGGTAGTATTAAAAGCGGTATAAACCATTCAGAAAATAAAACCATGAAAAAAATAATTCATCATTTAAGAAGTCAGCCCGAAGAAGTTCGCAGACATATACTGCATGTTTCGACTATTGTAGCTGGAATTATTCTCGTACTACTCTGGATCTATTCCTTAGGGACGAGCCTCTCGGATCCCGACAAACAAGCAAAGACAAATAATGACTTGAAGCCCTTTTCAGCATTAAAAGCGAATTTGATTGGTGGTTATCAAAGTATTTCCGATCCTGAATAATATGAAAAAAAATACAGACCCAAAAAACGAACCTGATAATAATATCGATAAGATTTTGCCAGTTGATGTCGTCTCGGAAATGAAGGAATCCTATTTGGCGTATGCCATGTCGGTCATTACTTCCCGAGCCCTGCCGGATGTGAGAGACGGGCTCAAGCCGGTGCATCGCAGAATATTATTTGCTATGCATGAAATGGGGCTCACTTCGACCGCGCGCTTTCGAAAGTCCGCTACGGTAGTCGGAGATGTGCTCGGAAAATATCATCCGCACGGAGATGTGGCAGTCTATGAATCTATGGTGGGTATGGTGCAGGACTTTTCTTATCGCTATCCGCTTGTGTTAGGCCAAGGAAATTTCGGTTCGATCGACGGAGACAATGCGGCTGCGCATCGTTATACTGAGGCCAAGATGTCCCGAATTTCGAGCGAGCTTTTACGAGACCTTGAAAAAGAAACTGTGGATTTTCGTCCGAACTACGATCAGACGCGCAAGGAGCCCGTCGTGTTGCCTTCTTCTGTCCCAGCGCTTCTTTTGAACGGTACTCTCGGTATAGCCGTCGGTATGGCCACCAACATACCTTCGCACAATCTGGCGGAGGTGCTCGATGCCACGACCCATCTGATCGAAAACGAAGATGCGACGACCGAAGACCTAATGCAACATATTAAAGGGCCGGATTTTCCTACCGGAGGCATCGCTTACGGCTACAAAGATATGCTACATGCATATTCGAGCGGGCGTGGCGGAGTAGTTTGCCGAGGCGAGGCAGAGATAGTCGAACAAAAACCTGCCCGACCGGACGGTCGTTCGGGCGGGGATGGGAATTTTTCTATCATCATTACCTCCATTCCTTTTCGGGTGAACAAATCGAATCTGATCGTGGCTATTGCCGAACTGGTGCAAGAAAAAAAGTTGGAAGGTATCAAGGGCTTGCGCGATGAATCCGCAAAAGATATCCGGATCGTGATCGATCTCAAGTCGAGCGCTCATCCGGAAAAAGTGCTCAATTATATTTATAAGAACACCCAGCTCGAATCCAATTTCAATTTCAACATAGTCGCGCTGGTGGACGGAGTGCCTCAGACGCTCTCGCTCAAATCTATTCTGGAGCAATTCATCCTGCACCGAAAGGACGTAGTCAAGAGAAGGAGTGCATATGACCTCCGCAAGGCCGAAGAGAGGGAGCACATACTGCTCGGCTTGAAGAAAGCCCTCGACAAGATCGACCGGGTGATCTCGATCATCCGCGGGTCTAAGAATTCCCAGATCGCGAAAGTAAATTTGATGAAAGAATTCAAGTTTTCCGACCTGCAGGCGACGGCGATTCTCGAGATGAAGCTGTCGAAACTGGCGGGGCTCGAGAGGCAGGCGGTAGAGGACGAGCTTAAAGAAAAACAGAAATTCATTGCAGAAATGAAAGATCTTTTGGCTAGCCCGAAGAAGATACTGAAGATCATTGCGGGAGAATTGGCGGAGATCCGGACCAAATACGCGGATGAGCGCCGAACAAAAATAGTAAAAGGCGGAGTCAAGGAAATTTCGGATGAAGATTTGGTTCCAGAAAAAGAGACGATGCTAGTGCTCACCGCCGGCGGATATGTCAAATGCACCGATCCTTCCGAATACCGTGCTCAGAAGCGGGGCGGTGTGGGAGTGATAGACCTCGAGACCAAGGAGGAAGATTTCGTGACTATGCTTGTTTCCGGTTCGACGCACAGCAATTTACTCTTCTTCACAAATTTGGGGAAGGTCTATCAAATGAAAATGTACGAAATTCCAGAGGGTCGTAGGGCGACAAAAGGTAAGTCCATTATGAATTTCTTGTCTTTGTCAGGAGAAGAAAAGGTAAATTCTATTTTAGCAATGCCTGCCCGCAATGTTTCTAGCATAGCTAATGCAGGCGGGCCTAAAGAATCGCTCATGCTGGTCACCAAGAATGGCACAGCGAAAAAAATGTCCTCCGAAAGCTTCAAAGACGTGCGCCGAAGCGGGATTATCGCTATCCGCCTCGATAAAGACGACCAGCTAATTTCCGCGCTCATTACTGAAAAAGGCGATGAGGTGATGATCGCGACAGGCGACGGACAGTCCATTCGATTCAAAGAGTCTGATGTCCGGGAAATGGGCAGGACCGCAGGCGGAGTGAGTGGTATAAAATTAGGAAAAGGAGACCTAGTCATCGGAGTCGACGTGGTTAAAAAAGACCAAAAGGCAGGTGCATTTCTTACCATGAGCGCAAACGGCTTTGGTAAGAAGACGGACCTCAAAGAATACAAAGTACAAAGGCGAGGAGGTTCCGGAATAAAAACTGCGAAGATAACTTCGAAGACAGGTAAACTCATTGTGGCCAAGGTGCTCACTGATGGCGAAGAAGAACTAATCGCCATGTCAAAGAAGGGCCAAGTCATCCGAACTTCCCTCAAGGATATTTCCTCTCTCGGCAGGCAGACCCAGGGCGTGACCGTCATGAGGCTTCGAGCCGGCGATGGCATAGCGTCTCTAGCCTGCATATAACCACTTCGCCTTCGGCACTCCTCCTTAATTAAGGCGGAGAGGATACTAGATTTCTCCCCTCCTTGTAGAGGAGGGGCAAGGGGTGGTGATTATGTTATAATATATCTATGTTTACCGACCCGGAAAAAAATTTAAAGTTTTTTGGCCTCCGCGAGGACAGCATTGTTGCCGACCTCGGGGCGGGAACCGGATTCTATTCCGTGGCTGCCGGGCATATCGCTGCTAGGGGCAAGGTCTATGCCGTCGAAATATCAAAAGATTTTCTCGCCACGATCAAACACAAAGTGGAGGAAGCGCACCTGTCGAATGTGGAAATCATCTGGGGGAATGTCGAAAAGCGGGGCGGAACGAAGATAGGAGACGGGATCGTGGATTCGGTCATAGCTTCTAATGTGTTATTTCAGATAGAGGATAAGGAAATGTTTATAGAGGAAGTGAGGAGGATCTTGAAGCCAAATGGCCGAGTGCTTCTAATCGACTGGTCGGAGGCGTCCATCCTTGGCGCGAAAACTATTTTCCCAAAGAATAAAGCCCGAGCCATGTTTGAGAAAAAAGGGTTTATTTTCGATAGAGAGTTGAATACAGGTGAGCACCATTATGGTATGATATTAATAAAGAAATGACCCGTTCGACAGACTCAGGGTCATGGTGAATAATAAATTAAACCATGAAAGGAAATTTTCAGCTTATAATTATAATCATTTTCATTGCTTTGGCGGTTTTTGGAGTCTTGGTTTTTTCCGGAGCGATACCCCTCGGTAAAAAGACCGAACCTGGAAGCCTGGGCACTGTCGTCTTATGGGGCACAGAGAGCGGAGCCACTATGGCGCCCCTAGTGGAAGGATTCAACACAGCCAATCCTGCTTTTATTGTGCAATATGTACCGAAATCTCCGGAGAATTTCGATAAGGATCTGCTCGAAGCACTGGCCGTGGGTCGAGGCCCGGATATAGTTTTTCTGCCCGACAATCTGGCATTCCATTATGCCAATAAGATAGTCACCATACCGTATGAGAGCTATTCGCGGACGGCGTTCAAGAATAATTACGCCGGTGCAGGGGAAGTGTTTATGATTTCGGGAGGAATTTTAGCTTTCCCGCTCACTATCGATCCGCTCATGATGTATTACAATCGTAGCCATATGGATGCGAGCGGTGTCATCTACCCTCCGGTTTTTTGGGACGAAATGCCTACTTTTGTTCCACTACTGACTAAAAAGAACGATTCGAACAAAATAATAAAGAGTGCAGTTGCTTTGGGTCATTTTTCAAACATTGCCAATGCTAAAGATATTTTGTCGGCTCTTTTCATGCAGGGAGGCAATAGTATTGTGACCGAGAAAGATGGAGTCTTCAGTTCTAGTCTCGGAGCTTTCTCGACTAATCCGACATATGACCTGCCGGCGATCTTGAAATTCTACACGAATTTCGCTGATCCCAATCAAGAGGTATATTCTTGGAATAGATCTTTCCCAAATTCACGAGATGCTTTTTCGAGAGAAGACCTGACTTTGTATTTCGGATTTGCGAGCGAGCTGGTGCCTTTGGTGAATAAAAATCCGAATCAAAATTTCTCGGTCGCGTCTATTCCACAGATCAAAAATTCCGGCTTTAAATCAACTGGCGCGCGAGTTACAGGAATAGCCATCTTATCATCTACCAAAAACTTCAACACGGCTTTTACGGCGGCTAGCCTCATGGCTACCGGGAATTTTGCTTATCAGTATGCGCTCACGACCGGGGTGGCTCCGGCAAGGCGGGACCTCCTATCTATCAAGCCGACTGACGCCTACTCTCCGATCTTCTACGACTCTGCTCTCTACGCGAGGTCTTGGCTCGACCCATCGGAAGCAGATACCAACAATATTTTCCGCAACATGATCGACGGAGTGCTCTCAAACAGCATGACTCCCGAAAATGCAATATCCGACGCCAATTCCAAACTCAACTTATTATTGAGGTAGTTGATAATTATAAAGTTCGTAAAGCGATGCAAAAAATTAAAAAATTAATAATTCCTAATCTCATATTCGTAATTGTTTTCATGATGCTTGTGGCGCCCGTTTTTTCTTTTGCGCAGACAGCAATAGATACCGATAAACCTGACCGAAGCTTTGCAGAGGGGAAAAGTCTAGTGCCTTGTGGTAATGACAGAACTCCGATTGTTAAAGATGCCAATGGTAAAGAAACGGGAGGAGATATAGTCAATCCTTGCAGTTTCAAGGATGCGATGACTCTCATCAACACCGTTATCAGATTTATTTTCATTTATTTGGCCGTACCTATTGCCGCGATCATGTTTTTCTATGCCGGCTTTAAAATGGTGACCTCCGGGGGCAGTACGGAAGCGAGAGGGACAGCCAAGAAAGTTTTCACCAATGCCGTCCTTGGGCTAGTAATTGCGGCCGGGGCATGGCTGATTATTAGGACATTATTATCAATTCTGGGCTATAAGGACATTGGAACATTTTTCTAATCTGTTATACAATTACTCTATGCAATTTATAAAGAAGAATTTATATAAAATTATTTTAGTGGCTTTTTTGGTTATAGTTCCAGTTCTTTCTTTTGCTCAACAAAATCTTGATCCTAAATGCGACCCCACCAGCGGTAAAATTTGTAATCCGATAAATGCAAAAAGCATCCCAGAATTTGTAGGTACTCTACTGGAGGGCGCGCTCAAGATAGGCATACCAGTCATCGCTCTTGCTATCATTTATTCTGGTTTTCTTTTTGTCGCTGCTAGGGGAAATTCGGAAAAGTTAAGCAAAGCCAAAAGCGCCCTCTTGTATACTCTTATCGGCGCGGCGATACTTTTGGGGTCGTGGGCTATCGCGAAGCTCATATCCGAAACCGTGGGTGCATTATAATTAACACAGGCCTTAGGCTCTAGGTGTATTAGCAAATATGAAAAAAATAAAAAAATACATATCTTATATCCTGATACTAATTGCCTTGGTTGGAGTTTTTAGTCCGATAGTTAGTGTAAATGCGCAATACGACGACTCTCCCGACTCAACAGGGGATAGCTGGACTCCAGGGGCGGATGATGAAACCACCAATACTAATGCATGTGCATCTTTGGATGGTATAGGAGCAATAATCTGCAAGATTCACCAAATTTTAAATACTATCGTGCCAGTCTTGGTAGCTCTCGGGGTAGTTTGGTTCGTCTGGGGAGTCGTCACTTATATGATTGGGGGTGATGAAGAGTCTAAAAAGAAAGGAAAGAGCAGAATAGTTTACGGTATTATTGGCCTCGCTGTGATCGTGGGTTTGTGGGGTCTGGTCAATATAGTTGTAGAGACTTTTGATTTGAGTGGAGGTTATAAAAGTACTTCTGTACTAGTATCTCAACCTAAAGAATCTACTAAAGTCTTCATATGCGAGCTCGGTGATGACGGTGTAAAGATCCAGCATGTATTGCTCTACGGCGTGTGCATAATAAATAGTGCTGTCGTGCCTCTTATTTTTGCTTTAGCTGTCGCTATGTTTATCTGGGGTGTCGTGCAATATGTCATAAACAGTGATCAGGAAGCGAAAAAGGACAAAGGCAGACAGTTCATGATCTGGGGGATCATTGCCCTCGCGGTGATGATTTCGGTCTGGGGACTGGTCCGGATCCTCGGGAATTCGTTCGGTATTGATTACGCTGTGCCACAGGTCAAGGTGAATCGGTAGCTTATCCTGGTAGTGAGGCTTGCCAAGCTCTACTACCGGGTAGTATAATAGGGCAAGTATATTATTATTAAGTTTCCGCCAAAGGCGGATCAGCCTCAGGCTGAAATTATAAAAATTATGAAAAAGAAATTAGTTGCATTGTCAGGTGTTCTATTTGGTTTGACTCCGGTTCTGGCGTTAGCGCAGGGGCTTTCGACCACCGGGGCTACTTCCGGAGGCTGTGTGCTAGGCCAAGGCAGTACGATCATGGGGCTATTGTGTCGAATCGGGCAGATTTTGAATGCTATCGTGCCAGTCTTGATAGCTCTCGGAGTAGTTTACTTCGTTTGGGGAGTCATTAGTTATATGATCGGAGGCGACGAAGAGGCCAAGAAGAAAGGAAGAGATAAGATAATCTACGGCATCATCGGACTCGCTGTCATTGTCGCTGTCTGGGGACTTGTCGGCATCCTGACGAAAACGTTTGAGGTTGATAACAACTCTAGAATCACGCTTCCGACTGTTCCTGTAGTTCAATAATTTAGATAATTTAATGATGGATTTACTCTTTACCACCAAGGTAGCTTACGCGAGCGTAGACTCTTTCATTTCCAATGTGAGCAAGGAAATCATCAACCCTCTCATCCTGCTCTTATTTGCTCTAGCTCTCGCAATTTTTCTGTATGGCGTCTTGGAATTTATTCTAAATGCGGCCAATGACGAAAAAAAGACGATAGGTAAGAGTCACATGGTTTGGGGGATTATCGGGATAACTATCATGATGGGGGTCTGGACAATTCTCAGCATCGTACTAAATACCCTTGATATAAAAAAAGGAGAGATAGATCCGGAAGAGGGGAAAGTGAAATTATCTCCTTACACCCCGACTTATCCACCATTCAACAGATAATAAAAACAAAAACAGCCGGGTTCCTTGCGGGACCCGGCTGTTTAGTTTTCTGATGTGTGCGTGGCGAACGCACGATTATCGCCATTTCCTTTCTTTTATTGCCACCAGCGGAAGTACACCTTTTCCTCCCCAAGTGGGTAGACGGTATACCTGCCCGGTGGCATGTTTTCCCATTCCTTCTGTTTTTCGTCCCTGCTTTTTTGATCAGGGCCGGAGTTGTTGTCGAAGTAGATACTTGTGTCTTCGACAAACACATACCTCGTTTGCTTTTTTGCCCGCAGGGAGGTTTTTTCAGGATCAAGGTACGCTTTGAGCCCGGCCTTTGTCGCGATGCCTGCGCCGGAAGTGGGATATTCCACCACGATCGGAGCCGGCGGATGAGCCCTGGCGTATTCTGCCACAGCTTGCGCTGCAGCCTCTTTCGCCTTGACTTTTTCACGCTTCTCCTTGACCCAAAGCACCACAAACAGTATTACGAGTGTGATACCAATCAATCGCAGAGCGCCTTTGATCCATCTGAGGGACTTTTGGCTCTCACTGACGATTGCTGGGTCCTTGGCACGGCTAACGTGTTCCTTGCCATGGCCCACATCCGTATGGCTTAGTTGTGTGCTCATGATTTACCTCCACGGAATGCTTTGACAATGCTGGCAATGGCTGGTCCAAGGCCTTCAATTTCAAAGATGGTTTTTTTGGTTTGCTGATGGATGATCATTGACGCATTGAGTGCATCCTTGTCATCAATGTTTGGATGAGCAGTTTTGATTTCCTTAGCTGTCTGCTGTATCCGCCTAGAAACTTCCTGGCTGGATCGTGCCTGTTGGACGCTGGTATCGAAGTCAACGTCGGCGAGGGCTACTCTGTCAACCCTTATTCCATAGAGTACAAGAGGAGTTGGTGAAGATTCCTTAAACTTCCTCAAGAGCGCTTCCTCGATTTCCCCTTGTTTAACTTTGCAATTATCTCCGGTCTCTTTTGCAATCTCTGCCGAGAGTACGCTGCTTCCTGTACCCCTCAAACCCGTCTTGATGGTGTTGTCATCGGCCGAGATGTAGCACGGGAGACCCTCCAGAGTAGGGGTGTACTGGAATATCCATTCTACTTGCATCAATGAATCCTTCGACGGGTAAGTTTCCGTGATTGTTTCCGTTATCTGCCGAAGGTTGATGTAGTTGCCCTGTTTGACCTGTTCCCAAGGATACCGAAAGTAAAGTCCGGTGCCGTAGGGAACGAGTGCCTCCATTCCATTTTTTAGTACGTTGATGGCGAGGAGTCCTGTGATTTCAGGCACTGAAACCATGAAGGGCTGGATGACTGCGGAGAGGGCAAAGAGCCCTATTGAGAGACCGAGGAGCCATGAGTGCGTGATGAAGACCCCTAGTCCGGTAAAGAAGATCAGAGTTGCGGACCAACAAAGTAGCGCAAACCCTACTCTTCCCATTTTGTCATCTATCACGGGCTCCATACACTGCCCGAGTTTCCTGCACATTTCTTTTGGATGCATTTTTCCTTTCCATTGCGCTTTGGCGCAATTGTTCGATTGTTTTTGTGTTAAATTAGTTTAGTTCGCCCATCAAAAAGCCAAAATATTCAGCTACTTGGTGGGCGAACCATGCCTATCTAACCCTGTTGTCAAAGGACAGCTTGCCCCGCCTAAGACGGGGTTTACATCTATACTATATCACAAAATACAGTAAAAGTCAATACAAAAAGTCCCTCACCTAAAATTAAGGTGAAGGACTTTTTGCTTTAGTTTTTAATCGTGTTTGAGAGGAACAGCGTGATATTTTCTATCTGCGCCGTAGATCCTGCGCACAAGGATGACAATAAGGAGAACTAGGATGGCTACGAATATCCACTGGATAATGCCGGAAGGCAAGACACCGTTTGCGCCAAAGATGGCTCCCGAAACGAGGTCGCTATATTCTCCTCTGACTTCACCTGTCTCTAGGTCGGTGAAATTTGTGCTGGTATCCGTCTCGGGATTCGCCGTTGCACCTGCGCCCGAAGGGGCAGGGCCAGCAATAGTGAAGAATTTAGCATTTGAATATCCTCCGCCCGGAGCACCATTAAATACTGTTATGAAGAATCCGCCATTACTATGGAACTTGAACGTGTCGCTACCGGTGATCTGCATCAAGAGGTGAGAGCGGTCTACGAAAGTAGTCGGCCTGTTTGATCCATTTATTCTAGCTACAGAACTCGGGACAAACTTTTCTCCAATGATGGTGATAGTCTTCGTACCTGTGCCGACACTGCTTCTCTCGGGAGTGATCGAGTCAATTTCTGGTTTTGGATTATCTTCTCTCACAGTAGCAGGCCTGGTGTAAGTATTGTAAATCGTATTACAACCACCCTCGCCGCAAGTCACAGCCGAGCTCGAAGCTGGCATTAACATGATTCCGAAAGCCAAAATTGCTAATATTTTAATGCTTAGAATTATTGATTTGTTGTTTATTTTAAACATATATATAGTATAGCATATCTCATTATAAATGTCAAGTAAAAAGAAAAGGCGTCGGTGGAGGCCTTTTCCGGCTCACACAGACGCCTTTGATTGTTATTACTTACTACTTCCACCGACGCTTTCCAGTTAGTTGCTGAAAACGGTGTTGACACCGCCTTCACCGGAACTGGTGACTACAGTGCCACGTGGGTGGTGGCCCATGTCGCCGCGGTTGTAGTTATGGGTGGGGTAGTAGGAGCCAGAAGGATATCCTCCGTACCCACCGCCGTAGCTGGTGGTTGGGACGTACAAGGAAGGCCTTTTGGCTTCCTGGACGCTGGCTTTGGTTTGCCCTTTGAGCTCCGTCATGCGGAGCTCTTTCTGTGACGCTTCGGGGGTCTCGTCCAATTCGACCATCGTGATGTTGGTCGAGTTGGAGGTCACAACCGTGGTCCTTTTCACGGACCTTACCTGACCCACATCTTTCATTGGGTCAAGTGTTGTCGTCGCCGGGCCGACCCTTGGGGTTCCGCACCCGACCAACACTAACGCTGTCATGATTAAGCCCATGGCATAAGCTATTGTTGTTTTTTTCATTTGTTCTCCTGGTTTCAGTGTTTATGTATGTTTTCCCGTAATAGCAACCCAGAAAGGCTAATTTCTAAGCTATTATTACGAGAAAACCCAGGAAAATATAGAAGGAACAGTCCATTTATTACTCTACATAGTATATCATATTCTACCTAAAAAGTCAATAGCGCCGGGCAGCAAGCTGCACGGCGCTAAAGTGATTGATTTCGGCCCGGATTTCCAGGCTTATTTTGGAGGCGGGAACAGATCCCGCATCCAGTAGGGTTTTTCGCCGGGGGGATGAGGTGGAAGCTGGCGGTCGTGGACCACCAACGTGTTGTTGTTATGGATGACCAGCCCTTGGGCTGGTGAGGTATAAGCCCTTGCAGCGGATTGCGCCGGAAGGACGTTGTTCACCACCAACAGGTTGTTGTTTGTCACCCCGGAGGGTGAAGTCCCAGCGATCGCAGTCGGTGTCGCCGTTGCCTTTGTAACCGCAGCGGGACAAGGTACGACCGGGGCCGGCGGAACATTCGTCAAGGTGAGTAGCCGTCGGAACGGTTCCATCGCCTGTAGCAATTTTTCGGTGACGATCACGTTCACAAGGTCCGGGATTTCCGCCCGGATGGCGGCGTTGTCTGCGGCCATTTCGGAGCCTAGGTCTCGCATCCGCGCCGACAGCAACACTTGGTTACTGCTGACCAGTCCGACAATTGCATTGAGTTCACCAGTAGTTCTCGCCAGGTTGTCGCTCATGCTCGTCGTGGCTTCAGACACCAATTTCCGTAGCTCACATGACGTTTTCGCCAGGTTGTTGCTCATGACGTTTTCGCTCCGCTCCATTCTGGCATTCGAGGCCACAAGCAATTTTGTGATTGCTTGCAACTCATTGCTGAATGTTGCAACATCGCTTCGGCGGGGAGGTGTCACCACCACTGCCGTTTTGTTGTCTTGCTCGCAAACCGTCACCGCTTCTTCCTCGTCAGTTAGAACAGGAGCGACGGTCGTCGTGTCATCAAATGACGTGCAGATTGACGCTAGGGTACGGTGACCCCAGTCTGTCATCAACATAATACATCCAAGGAGGATGACGGCTCCCAAGCCAACGATGCTCCCAAATATCAGCTTGCCCTTCAGGGTAAGGCGTTTCCGTAACTTACGTTCAGTGGCTTCTGGTTGTGTTTCGTTCATAGGTTTTCTTTCGTTAACTGACGTTGTTGTTTAGTTTTTCCTGCAGTTCCTCCTGCAAGATAGCAACCCAGAAAACTAATTTTCTAGGCTATTATCTTGCAAGAAAACAAAAACAAGAAAAAACATATAGAAAGAACAATCTTTTGCTAGATGTTGTATAACATATTTAGAAGAAAAAGTCAAGGGTTTAAAGGACGCATTTCGAAAATACTTGTTATTTAATCGTTTTTTACATATACTTTATTTCGTTGCCCGAGTGGCGGAATTGGTATACGCGCACGACTTAAAATCGTGTCTCGTAAGGGATGTGGGTTCGATTCCCACCTCGGGCACTGGGTTAGTTGGAAAATTAATATAATAATTGCGCCCATAGCTCAGCTGGTAGAGCAGATCCCTCTTAAGGATAAGGTCGAAGGTTCGATCCCTTCTGGGCGCACAAAAGTACTTAATGTACTTTTTGCGAGACGGAGCACGACGGTGCGAGTCCGGGTCGGGGAAGTTTTTAGTAAAAAACTATTCCTGACCACAAGTTTTCAAAATCGGGCGAGTGGCGGAATTGGTATACGCGTTAGTCTTAGGAACTAATGTCGCAAGACTTGGGGGTTCGAGTCCCCCCTCGCCCACACAAAACAGAATAGTACGGCCTGGTAGCCGAGTGGTGTGAGCGTAGCGAATATGCCATTCCTCTGAGCAGAGGCTTAAATTTTGTTTTTTTATGTTTGGCCTGGTAGCCAAGTGGTAAGGCATTCCTCTGCAAAAGGAATATACGGCGGTTCAATTCCGCCCCAGGCCTCAAGTTTGCAATACTATTTTTCTCTAAGCAGTTCGTCAATTTTCTGCCTGTGTTTTTCTCCGAGGTCGATAGCGATGTCGATGAAAGGAATATTTTTGGTGGTCATGGTTTTTTTCAGGAATTCGCGCAATTCCGGTCTTTTACGCTTGGCGAACTCCAAGGCAGCTTTTTCTTTTGAGACTGGCATCACAGTGATAAACACGGTTGCGCGCTTCAGGTCCGGGGAGCAAGAGGCAGAAGTTACAGTGACAAGCGAAGTCCGGTTACTCTCTCTTCCCAGAAATTCCGCTGTCAGTTCTTTAATATGATTCGCTACTTTTTCGTTTCTCTCGCTCATTTTCTTATTTCTGCGCTATGGAAAATAATTCGATCACATCACTAGGAGCGACTTCTATCTTGGATTCGATCATCATGCCGAACTCTTGTCCCTCTTCTACGGTGCCCGTCTTCACTTTACTTTTTTCGAGGTTTACAATTTTTCCGCGTCCGATCTCAAATTCTCGGCGCATGATTCGTACGGTGCCGTTTAGGACCATAGCTCCCTCTATGACCTTGCCTCCGATGATCTGTCGCTCTTTGGTACGGCTGAAAGCGCGGATGATCTTCGCCCGTCCTGTGGTCTCGATCGTCTCTATTCTTGGCCTCCTTTTTTCCATCTCTTCTTCGAGCCATTCAGTCATTTTGTAAATGATGTCAAAGAAAGAAATGGTGATCCCTCTTTTCTCGGCGATCTCGATCGCGCTCTTGTCGGCCTTTACATTGAACCCGATAATAATTGCATTCTCGCTGTTCGAAATGTTCTTGATGTCGGACTCCGAAATAGAGCCCACACCCTTCGAGATGATCCTGAATTCCGCGTTCTTTACTTCCGCTTTACATTTTATTTTTAGTATTTCTTTTTCAATAGCTTCGAGAGAACCGGATACGTCGGCTCTGAGCAGTATAGGTATAATTTTTTTATTGCCGTCGGAGTCTTCTTTGGAGGCATTATTGGAAGCATCGCTAGGGGATAGTATCTTGTCGCAATTTTCTGCATAATCAAGGGCGTCCTGCTTTTTTTTGAAACTTTTAAACTTGGCGCCAACTTTTGGCATCTTGTCAAAACCGTAAAGACGTACAGGGGAGGAAGGTTCTGCCACATCTATCATCTCTCCTTTAAAATTTTGAATTATTCGCGTCGAGCAGATGGTGTCTTCTACTGCTACTGTCATTCCTTTTTTTAACGAGCCGTTCTTTATGATTAGGGTTGCTTGTATTCCACGCTTTACGTCCAGATTCGCTTCGATGACGAAGCCAGAGGCGTCTTCTTCTACACTTGCGGTAAAGTTTTCCATTTCTGTCAAAATCAATATGAGGGAGAGCAGATTGTCGATTCCGGTGCCGACTTTGGCGGAAACTTCTACGAAGGGGATTTTCCCGCCGTAATTTTCCAGATAGATCTCGTTTTCGGCTAATTCTTGTTTTGTTTTTTCTACGTTGGCTCCTGGCTTGTCTATTTTGTTGATAGCGACGATGCTAGGGAGATTCATTTCGGTAATCGTTTTCCATGCTTCGATAGTCTGTGGTTTTACTCCGTCCTCCGCGGACACTACCAAGATAGCGATGTCGGCGATGATTGCTCCGCGTTCACGCATCTTTGAAAAAGCTTCATGTCCGGGGGTATCCAAGAAAGTGATTCTGCGATTAGCAGAATCATCTCTTCGAGCCTGAGCCTCAGAGCCGATGGCCCGAGCTGGTCGAGGGATCCCTCGATTCTCTTCGTTCTCTCGGGATTTCGGTTCCTCTGAAGGAACCTCAACTTCATAAGCTGAAATTTTTTGGGTTATGCCGCCGGCTTCACCTTCGGTGACGTTTGTCTTGCGGATATAGTCGAGCAGAGTCGACTTGCCATGGTCGATATGCCCCATCACCACCACGACTGGTGGCCGAGGTATCGTATTTAGTTTTTTTTGTGTTGTCATGTTTTTGTTCAAGCAAGTCTTACAAAACTTGCCTTTCTTTTGCTTTTTCTAGCGCTTCTCTTTCTTCGACGCTCAATTCATATTCCGACTTGCTGTTTTTTATAGGTTTGGCGAATATACTCATTCGGTCCCTAGAGTACAAGCTCGACAGCACCACGCCGTCGCCTTCTTCATTCAACATGCCGATCGCAAAGCTCTGATTGCTACCTTGATCAGGAAAAGGGTTAAATCTTATTGTTTCGAGTCCACGGATGCTTTTTTTTAGTTTAGCATTTATTTCAGTAATATTTTTTTGGATTTCGCTTCTCGCACTTTTTAGTTCGGCGATGTCCTTTTCTAAACTCTCAATAGTATCTTCCAGGTCTTTGGCTTTTTTACCCAAGAAAAATCTTTTCAAACGTTTCTCGGTAACGATAACCCAAATAGCGCCAACCAAAATAGCAATAAAAGTAAAAACTAAAAAAGCCAAAATAAAAATGCCACCCTGCTTTATATCCATATTGTTTCAATATATACTATTCTGATGCCCAAATCAAACATAAAGACAAGCAAGGCGACGAAGAAAGTGTATATGGATTATGCATCATCCGCTCTTTCGGTTTCGGCAAATCCTGGGGCGATTCATTCTCTTGGCGTAGCGGAAAAAAATAAATTAGAGAAGTCGAGAGGGATAGTCGCTGGGATCTTGAATGCGCACAGTTCCGAGATAGTATTTACTTCCGGAGCGACCGAGAGCAATAATTTAGCTATTTTAGGGTTAGTGAAGGCGGTAAAAATGCCGCATATAGTCACCACAAACATAGAGCACGCTTCCGTTTTGGAAGTTTGCAAGCATTTAGAAAATACAAAACAAGCGGAGGTGACCTATGTGCCGGTCGATGCAAACGGGGTGGTGGATCCCCAAAAAATTAAAAAAGCTTTGAAAGCGAATACTATTTTAGTATCAGTGATGTATGCGAACAATGAAATAGGCACGATACAACCAATAAAAGAAATAGCAAAAGAAATCAGGCACTTTGATAAAATAAATAATAAAAAAATATTTTTCCATACCGATGCCACACAAGCAGTAAATTACTTGCCAATAAGCATTCCTCAACTTGGTGTAGATCTGATGTCTTTCAATAGCGTAAAAATTTATGGACCGAAGGGAATAGGCGCTTTGTATGTGAAAAAAAATACACCTCTTACTCCAATTATGTTTGGCGGAAATCAGGAGTTTGGGTTGCGACCTGGGACAGAAAACGTTTCTCTTGCTGTAGAACTTTCAAAAGCACTTCAGACTACGGAAAATAAAAAAGAAAAAGAAATAAAAAGATTAACTCAACTCAGGGATTATTTTATTAAAAAATTAAAAAGTAAAAATGTTGATTTTGTGTTGAATGGGGATTTAGAAAAAAGATTGCCGAATAATATAAATATTACTATTCCAAACATTCCAAGTGATCTGTTAGTTATAGAATTATCAACTAGGGGAATAATGGCTTCCACAAAAAGTGCTTGCAAAGCGGGGGACGGTAAAGCTTCACACGTTATCAAAGCCATTCGTTCAGAAATAAAACCTGCCCGCAATGCTTTCAGCATAGCTGATGCAGGCGAGGAAACAGATGGTTCAATAAGATTTTCATTAGGTAGACAGACAACCAAATCAGATATTGATTATACAGTAAAATCTCTATCCGAAATTTTGACTAAATTAAAAAAGTGGTATACCCCCACACCTATTAATTTCTTTGACTTGAAATAGGTGTGCGGGGTATAATTGAGAAATGGATGTCAAAGACTTGAACAAAACACAACTTATACTGCTTGCAGTCCTTTTGTCTTTCGTTACCTCGATAGCGACTGGCATAACGACGGTGACTTTGATGCAGCAAGCGCCAGCATCGTTTACCGCTCCGGTGAACAATGTCATCAGGCAGACGATCGAAAAGATCCAGCAAGTAGAGGGCAAGACTACGGTGCAGACAGTGGTCGTGAAAGAAGAAGATTTGGTGGTGGATGCGATAGCAAAAAATAAATCCTCAATATTCGCTATCACAAAAGATGAGAACAATTCAGACCCCAGTTCTCCTCAGATTTCTGCTGGTGCGGGATTTGTGGTTTCTACCCCCGGTGTCGTCGTAGCGGATGCCACGCTGGTTTTAGATAAAGGAACATATTATGTTGAAAATGATAGCGGAAAGTTTAAGGCAGATTTTATTTTTACCGACAAGAATGGATTTTCATTTTTGAAAATAGGCGCTTCAGTAAATGGCACAGACAAGCTCGTCTTTGCTGTACCTAGTTTCGGGGACTTGGATAAAATGAAAATAGGGCAGAAGATCTTGGTTGTAGGCAAGAGCGTGTCCTCATTTATTTTTGATGGCAACAAGGATATCAAAGCAAGTCTTCCTTCCAGCAATCCCGGTGCGATAGTGCTTGATCTCGATGGCAACGTTCTCGGGATAGTCTTGTCCGGAGAAACGCTGTCGTTTGTCCCAATCGGAGTGATCATGAGTACCTTAAAACTCTCTGGCACTACTGACTCTGCCAATAGTCTCCCGGCATCTCCTATACTTGCCCCTGCGGAATAGTTCCCTAAAGACACTTGACACCAGGTGTATAATGGAAGTATGGGAAGGGGAAGTAATAGATAAATAATGAAAAATATATGCCACCATTAAATAGATTTACAACTAAATCAAAGGATGCTATCAAAAAAGCTCATGAGCTCGCAATTGAGCGTGGGGTCAACCACGTTTCTTCGTTGCACCTACTCGCGGCGCTCCTTTTGCAGGAAGAGAGCATGGTAAACTCCATCTTGGATAAATTGGAGATAGATACGATGCTCCTGACTGATTCTATCTTGGAGCTTATCGAATTGCCCGAAACGCGCAGCACTCTTTCTCCATCGTATCAGATCTATCTCAACCCTGACTTGGCGCAAGTGATAGAACAATCGGCCAAACTGGCAGAATCGATGAAAGATGATTTCGTTTCGACCGAGCATCTGTTTATTGCGATACTGGAAGTGACTTCCGAGGCGCGCGAAACTTTGGCGCGATTCAGGATTCACAAAGATTCTGTCATGAAAGTAGTGGAAGAATTGCGTAGCCAAAATATTACCGATGTGACCGAGCCGAAAAAATTTAAAACTCTATTAAAATTTACTCGCAATCTGACCAAGCTGGCGAAAGAAGACAAATTGGATCCAGTCATCGGTCGGGACAATGAAATAACGCGGATCATGCAGATACTTTCACGAAGGACTAAAAATAATCCTATCTTGATCGGCGAGGCCGGCACCGGGAAGACGGCCGTAGTGGAAGGTCTGGCGCAGATGATCGTCAAAAATAATGTTCCAGAGTCTTTGAAAGACAAGGAACTTGTTTCGCTTGACCTGGGGCTTCTTGTAGCCGGTACAAAATATCGCGGAGAATTCGAAGAGCGACTGAAGAGTATCATGAAAGAGATCGAGCGCTCGGATGGCAAAGTGATCCTCTTTATCGACGAGATCCACACGATTGTCGGGGCCGGAGGCGCGGAAGGAACTATGGATGCTTCAAACATGCTCAAGCCTGCATTGTCTCGCGGAGAACTGCGGGCGATCGGTGCGACTACCCTACGAGAATATCAAAAACACATTGAAAAAGATCCTGCGCTCGCACGCCGTTTTCAGCCGGTATATATCGATGAACCGAGTGTTGAAGACGCTATCGCTATCTTGCGCGGACTCAAAGAAAAATATGAGCTTTTTCACGGTGTGCGTATTACCGACGACGCTATAGTTTCGGCCGTCAATCTCTCTGCACGCTATATCACCAACAGATTTTTGCCGGATAAAGCTGTGGACTTGATAGATGAGGCTTCTTCTTCACTTAAGATAATGTTGGAAAATAAGCCACCAGTTTTAGAAGATGCGCATAGAAAAATAATGCGTTTGGAAATAGAGAAAGAAGCATTAAAAAAAGAAATTGTTTCTTTGGGCGGGGAAACACACAAGGAAGAAAAGGAAAAAGCAAAAGAAAAAATTCACGAAATAAAAGACAGGCTCAAGGAAGTAGATAAAGAAATAGGTAATCTGCATGAAAAAACCAAAGAACTTGAATTGAAATGGCAAAATGAAAAAAACATTGTAGTTGAAATTCGTGCGATCAAAAAAGATCTAGAAAGTTTGCGTCTAGAAGCCGAGAATGCAGAGATGAAGTCTGATCTTTCCAGTGCTGCAGAAATAAGATATGGAAAAATACCCACATTAAAAAAAGAATTGGAAACAAAACTTCTAAGGTTAAAAAAGTTGCAAAAATCACGCCGAATTTTGAAAGAAGAAATCACCGCGGAAGATATTGCCGAGGTAGTGGCTCGCTGGACGGGAATACCGCTTACTAAGATGTTGGAAGAAGAACGTGAAAAACTAGAGAAGATGGAACTCGAGTTAGAGAAGCGAGTGGTGGGCCAGAAGGAGGCCATAGGGCGTGTGTCAGACGTCATCAGACGTTCGCGCGCTGGAATCGGCGACCCAAATAGACCTATAGGTTCATTTATTTTCTTGGGTCCAACAGGAGTTGGTAAGACAGAGCTTACAAAAGCGTTGGGGCAGTTTATGTTCAATGACGACAAGGCAGTTATCCGAGTGGACATGTCTGAATATATGGAAAGACATTCAGTTTCAAAACTGATTGGTTCTCCTCCCGGATATGTCGGTTATGATGAAGCGGGACAATTGACCGAATCCGTCCGACACAGGCCGTATGCGGTGATCCTGTTCGATGAGATAGAAAAAGCTCATCCGGAAGTTTTCAACATGCTTCTCTCGGTCATCGATGAGGGCAGGCTGACTGACGGAAAAGGCAGAGTGGTCAATTTCAAAAACACGATCATTATTCTCACTTCCAATATCGGTTCTCAATTCGTGGAAAAAATGGAATCGATCGGATTTTCGAACAATTCTAAGAAAACCGATTATGCCAACATGAAAGATAAAGTCATGGAAGCATTGAAGGACAGTTTCCGTCCAGAATTCTTGAATCGCTTGGATGAAATTATTGTATTCGATGTTTTGTCCGAGGAAGCGATAAAAGAAATAGTGAACTTGAGGATAAAAGTGGTCAGAGATCGCTTAGCTCTCAAAGGTATTGATCTTGAAATAAACGAAGAAGCTTTGTCTTATTTAGCAAAAGAAGGATACAATCCGCATTATGGTGCGAGACCACTCAACCGTTTAATTCAAAATAAAATCTTGAATCCTGTAGCATCCTATATTATTTCAAATGGGGTGAAGAAAGGGGATATTGTTTCTGTGTCCGTTAAAGAAAACGGACTTCTAATTGAAACAAAAAAAGGCCCCGCCATAGGACGGGCAAGCAAAATAAAAAGCTCTATTAGTGTGCAGTCCAAGTCTAACGTGTTATAATCAAAATTATGAAGAAAATAAATATTTTAGAGAAAGTATTTCCACTTTAAATATTCACGGTTCATCTTATAATAAAAGAATTTCAGTTTTAGATGTTCGAGTGGAAAAACTCGAATCGAAAATATAATAATAAAATTTATGCAACCACATCAACAACTGTACAGAGTCTTAGGGATTATATTCGGATTTACAATTGTGTGGAATATTTTTATTATTCTTGGATCTATTTTTGCTGCTGCGGTGTCACATACGCCTAAATTGTTCTGGTATGTATTGTGTGTTTGGATAATTATTATAACAATTTGTTCCATTATTAAAAATAGAATTGAGTCAACTAATTACAAAAAAGGATCTCTAATTTTAACAATAATGATAGTCGCCGGTTTTTTACCAACATCCCTTTTCTTAATAATGCCTTCAATTATTGAAAATTATATTCCTAGTTGGGAAGCAGCGCATTGTGAGCAAATAGGGCAGACAGATAGTATTCCTCCGAGTGTGATAATGCGGTGTGATAATGGAGATCAGGTTGAAAGAACTTCAACACCCGAAGATATGAGAAGATTTTGGCAAGGAGGAGTAAAAAATACTCATTATCCTTACAGTTTTTTTTATTAAAATTTCTTAATCATCATATGTTAGTGCAATTTTTTATGTTGCATGGTAGAGTGGTCAATTGTAATTTTGATTGTGCCATGTTATTATTAAGTAATGGCTAAACGCTGGACAAAAAGAGAAGAAGACAAATATCGTTCTGAACTTTTTAATCTTTATGTTAAACAGAATAAAAGTTTACGTGAAATTTCAAAAGTTTTAGGTATATCGGAACAAACAGTTTTTAAAAGATTGGGACGCTTAGGAATTAAAACAGAACCTAATCTGAAAAAGAATTACTTAAAAAAGCGAACTGATATAAAGATTCCAAAAAAATACTCTGAAGATCTAGCAGAATTCTTTGGTATTATGCTTGGCGATGGGCATGTAAGTCATTTTCAAGTTGTTGTTAGTTTAGGAACTAAAGAAGAAAAGTATGCAAAGTATGTTAAATTACTTATCCAAAGAATATTTAGTACAAATGTAAAAATTTCCGTTAATAAAAAAGGACACAGAGATGTTTATCTGGGCTCAGTAGATATAACGTCGTGGTTGTTGAAACAGGGTCTTGTTCACAATAAAGTAAAATCACAGGTTGATGTTCCACGGTGGATATTTAGTAAAAATAATTTCACGAAACGTTTTCTCAGGGGTTTTTTTGATACTGACGGGTCTGTATATAAATTGAAATATGGTATCCAAATATCTTTTTGCAACAGGTCTTTCCCAATACTTAAATCTTTACAATTGATGCTTAAAAAGTTAGAATACAGTCCATCAAGTATTAGTTTGTACAACATGTATCTTACAAAAAGAGGAGATGTGGAAAGGTTCTTTACAGAAATAAAACCATCTAACTTTAAGCATGTAAATCGATATTTGAGTTTCAAGAATAATTTGCGCCGGTCGTATAGTGGCAATTACACGACGCTGTAAACGTCGCGGCTTCGGCCTCCGGGGGTTCGAGTCCCTCCCGGCGCACAAAACTTGTTGTTTTCTAAAAACTATGTTATTATAAAGTAGCTTTTCGAAAGCTCTGATGTTTTTTTGGAGCTTTTTTATTTATAAAAATATGGAAATACGAAACCCCGAACGAAAGCCTTCGGCTTCATACGGGGCAGGTATAGCAATTAGTAAAGTTATATAAATATTATTTATGGAAATTAGGAATATCGCTATTATCGCCCATGTGGATCATGGCAAGACCACTTTGACCGATGCTTTAATGAAGCAAAACGGAGGTCTGCAGGATGAAGGAATTTCAATGGATTCAAACGCTCTCGAAAAAGAGCGGGGTATCACCATTTACTCAAAAAATACCTCTATCTATTATAAGGATACAAAAATAAATATAGTCGATACCCCGGGCCACGCGGACTTTGGTTCGGAAGTCGAACGGGTCCTGCGCGCTGTCGATTCAGTTTTATTGCTGGTAGATAGCGTCGAAGGGCCGATGCCTCAGACCAGATTCGTCTTAAAAAAATCTCTCGAGTTAGGCCTCAAGCCGATTGTGGTCATCAATAAGATCGACAAGCCTGCCGCGGAGCCGCATCGAGTGCATGATGAGATCCTAGGGCTTTTTTTTGAATTGAATGCAACCGAAGAACAGGCGAATTTTGAAACTATTTACGCTATCGGACGCAAAGGACAGGCCTTCAGGCATTTAGATGACAAATCTGCAGATCTCTCTCCACTCCTCGATATGATTTTGGAAAAGATTCCGCCTGCTTCGACCAAGCAAGACGAAAAAATGTCGGCGCAGGTCTTCAATTTGGGCTACGATAATTTCCTAGGCAGAATGGCCGTAATGAGAATTTATTCCGGTAAAATTTCTGCTGGAAGCACGATCGTCGTCAAAGGGGAAAATGGCACGCGCAAAGGCAAGATCACAAAACTTTTTTCCTTCGAAGGCATAGTCAGAAAGGAAGTGGAGTTTGCCACAGCGGGCGATATTGTCCTCCTCGCTGGAATTCCTGACATCTATATCGGTGAAACAGTCTGTGAAGATGAGAGCGTCGAACCGCTTCCGCACATTGCGATCGATGAACCGACTCTTTCTCTGAACTTTTTAGTGAACGATTCTCCATTCGCGGGTAAAGAAGGAAAATTTGTCACCTCTAGGCAAATAAAAGAGCGCTTGGAAAAAGAACTTGAAATAAACGTCGGGCTAAAAGTAGATTTTTCCCCGCCTGAAATAAGCGGGGCAAGCTCCCGACAAGGCCCGAACTTTTTCAAAGTGTACGGCCGGG
>MFUZ01000006.1:40662-313548 GCA_001785865.1 Candidatus Nomurabacteria bacterium RIFCSPLOWO2_01_FULL_41_18
AAGGATTTGAGATGCAGGTTTCCCAGCCTGAAGTCATCATCAAGGAAATAGACGGACAAAAGACAGAACCATATGAAGAATTGGTGATAGATGTCCCTGTGGAATCTTCCGGTGGGGTGATAGAGAAGATCGGTAAACGACGAGGAATAATGAAAGATATGGTAGAAAAACAAGGTATTGCAAGGATAATTTTCGACATACCTACTCGCGGGCTTTTGGGTTATCGAGGAGAATTCATCATAGATACAAAGGGGGAAGGGATAATGAGTTCTCGCGTCATAGGTTTCCGAGAATACGCCGGAGAGATCAAAAAAAGGGAGTATGGGTCTATGGTTTCCATGGTGTCAGGCAAGGCGGTAGCCTTTTCGCTTGCAAATTTACAGGAACGTGGTATTCTATACGTAGAGCACGGAATAGAAGTCTATGAGGGTATGATCGTCGGCAATGTCTTGAAAGGAGAAGATATGTCCGTGAATCCGACGAAAGGAAAACAGCTTACCAACATGCGTGCTTCTGGCACTGACGAAGCTATAACCTTGAACCCAGTTTTTGTTTTGAATATTGAGCGAGGCCTGGAAGTGATGAACGAAGATGAATATCTGGAAATCACTCCGAAATCCGTCCGTCTCCGCAAAAAATATCTGACCGAGCTTGATAGGGTAAAATCAAAAAGATAATTTTAAAAATCATGTCAACAATATCATTCAAACCAAAGAAAGTAACTAAGAGGATAACTTCCGGGTTGGCAGAGCGCGCCTCGGATGTGATCATGAATCGCTTCGGCCTGACCAGCGATGGAAAGAAAAAAACTTTAGAAGAGATTGGTAAAAAATACAGCATCACCCGAGAGCGTGTCCGCCAAGTGGAGGATGCAGCCATCAATGCCATCAAGAAGTCTGAAGTTTACAAACGAGAACAGGCGGTTTTTGAAGAACTCAAGCAGGTGGTAAAAAAGCTCGGTTCGATTGTCGCCGAACACGAGTTGTTGCCACATATTTCTAAAGATAAGGGAACTCAAAACCACATTCATTTTTTCCTGGTCCTGTCCGATGCTTTCAAAAAACATCGCGAGGATGATCATTTTCATACTAGATGGAGCATAGACGATCATGTGGTAGAAAAAGTGCATGATGCCCTCCGCAAACTTTATGCAGGCTTGAGTGACGAGGATCTAGTGCCGGAAAGTGAAATGATCAAGAAATTTTTCGAACACATGGGAGTCGTTTCAGAAGAATATCGCAATGAAGAGATCGCCAAAAGATGGCTCGCCGTATCCAAAGCCGTGGCTAAAAATCCGCTAGGGGAATGGGGGAAGGCAAGTTCTCCAAATATCCGCATTCGCGGGGTAAAAGATTATGCCTTTCTGGTCATGAGAAAGAACGGTTCCCCGATGCATTTCAAAGAAGTTGCGGATGCCATTTCGAAGACTTTCAATAAAAAGATCCATTACGCCACTTGCCACAATGAGCTCATCAAAGACCCTCGTTTTGTTTTAGTCGGCCGAGGTATGTACGCTCTTTCCGAATGGGGCTACAAGCAAGGCATCGCTCGTGAAGTTATTGCGGATATTCTAAAAAGGGAGGGGCCTCTCTCGAAAGAAGAAATAGTGCAGAAAGTAGACAAGGAGAGATATTTTAAGAAAAATACCATTTTGGTCAATCTAGCAAATCAAAAATATTTCAAGAAGAATAAAAGTGGACTTTTTACTGTAGTTTAGTAAAATGTATGGATGAGTGAGTTTCTTGATGCTGTCGAGAAAGGAATCAAAAAAAGCTGGGCTTGGATCTTGGTCTTGATCCTGGTTATTGTGTTTTGGTATTTTCATATCCTCGATGATGTGATCAGAGGCCTTTTGCCCTTTTTAGGTGTGATCTTGCTCGGCCGCCTTGCCTGGATCTGGTGGGTACATTATGTACAACAAGATTTTATTTCTGGAATAGATTTTGTTCTGCTCGAGATCATACCTCCGCGGGACGTCCTGCGTTCTCCGAAAGCCATGGAGCTTTTTATTACCAATGCGCTCTATCATTGGAGTAACAAAGGAGGCAAGGAATCTTATTGGCAAGGAGCCGTCTGGTTTTGGTTTTCTTTGGAAATAGCCTCGATCGAGGGGCAGGTTCATTTCTATGTCCGCACGCCGACGCGTGTCCGAAGCATGATCGAAACGCAGATGTATGCGCAGTACCCGCAGGCGCAGGTGAGAGCAGTGGAAGATTATACGCTCGCTGTGGACGAGATAACTCAGGAGGGCGCTTGGAATGGCTGGGGATGCGAGTTTAAGCTAGATAAGCCCGAAGCCTTTCCAATAAAAACGTACGTTGATTTTGGATTGGATAAAGATCCGAAAGAGGAATTCAAAGTGGATCCAATTTCTCCTGTGGTAGAACTTTTTGGTTCATTGCAAAAAGGAGAACAAATGTGGATGCAGATCGTCGTCACTCCTTCCAAAAAAGAATACCATACGCATGGCACATGGTTTGGACACCATAATTGGGTACAGGAATCACAAATAGAAATAAAAGATTTGCTTACGCCTTATGCTCGTCAGAATAAAAAATATGATCAAGGTAAGGAAGTAGGATATACTCTCGAATATCGTACACCGGACTTTTTAAAAAACGCTATCGACGGAATGAATAAAAAGACGGCCAAACTTGGTTTTGATACTGGAGTAAGAATAATGTATGTGGCAAAAAAAGAGGCGTGGAATATGAGCAATAGAAGGAATATTCGGTTGATTTTCCGCCAATATGCGAAACCCGATTGCAACCAGTTCGAGCGCTTCAATTCCACTCAAGCGGATGCTTTCGGCGGAGTATTCACTATCACACCAAAAACTATCATGGTTTTAGCGAATAGGATGCTGAACGAATACAGGGAGCGCAGTTTTTTCCATTCTCCTCTCAGGCATCATCTTTTAAACAAAGAAACTGTCCCTTGGCCTTTCACTTCGATGTTTTGGCCGGTATTTTTTCAAAACCAAACTTTTGTTTTGAATGTGGAGGAGCTCGCAACGATGTGGCATTTCCCAGGCCAGATATTGAAAGTTCCTACATTGGAGCGTATCGAATCCAAAGAAGCTTCTCCGCCTACAAATTTGCCTATGTAGTCTTGTATGAATCATTTTTTCACCAAAACATATGCACTTCGAGCAATTGCCGTTTTGGTATTTTTTATTTTTTTTTATTTTTTCTTTCTCCGAGCGCCTGCAGATTTTCCCACAGGGACAATATTTAGAATAGAACATGGAAGCAGCCTAAGGAACGTCTCCATGAAGCTCAAAGACGCCCACATCATACGTTCTCGATTAGCATTCGAAGCTTTCGTGATTATTTTTTACCGAGAAAAGGGAGTGATGGAAGCGGATTATTATTTCGAGGAAAAAGAATCGGTTTACAAAGTCGCGCGGAGATTATCCAAGGGGGAGCATGGCATGGCGCCAGTCGTGGTCACTATTCCTGAAGGCTACACTGTGGCCCAGATTTCCGAAACGTTTGCCTCCAAACTGATCAATTTTAATGAGAGCAAATTCTTATCGGTCGCTGGAGAAAAGGAAGGCTACTTTTTTCCCGATACTTATTTTTTCCTGACTACTGACACAGAACAAGATGTGATACGATCCATGAGTTCAAATTTTGAGAAAAAACTTGCGCTTGTCCGTCAGGATATTCATGATCAAGGCAAAACCACTGGAAGGACCGAAAAAGATATCATCATCATGGCATCACTTATCGAAGGGGAGGCAAACGGAGACACGGACCGAGAAATTATCTCTGGAATTTTATGGAAAAGAATAGCCATGGGCATGAGGCTTCAGGTGGACGTGGCTCCTATCACTTATGAGACGATGGGCTTGCCGAAAAAAGCTGTCGGCAATCCGGGTTTAGCAGCGATCAAGGCCGCTATGTATCCGAAGAGTTCAGTTTATTTGTATTATCTTCATGACAAGGACGGAATCATTCGTTATGCGAAAACATTCGCCGAACATAGGCAAAATGTGCTAAAGTACCTCAAATAATGAGACAGAAGACAGTATTTATAGGGCTTTCTGGGGGCGTCGATTCGGCGGTCAGCGTGGCATTGCTTAAAAAAGAAGGTTACGAGGTTGTCGGGGTTTTTATTAAGACCTGGCACCCGGATTTTTTGTCATGCAATGAAGAGGAGGAAAGGAGGGATGCCATGAGGGTAGCTGCGCATTTAAATATTCCATTTTTAACATTTGATTTTGAAGATGTTTATAAAAAAGAAGTTGCGGATTATATGATTTCTGAATACAAAAAAGGCAGAACGCCAAATCCTGATGTGATGTGTAATAAAGAAGTTAAATTCGGCGCTTTTCTTAAAAAAGCTCTTGCTATGGGAGCGGATTTTGTGGCGACAGGGCATTATGCGGAGATTTCGCAAATTCGGAATGTTTTTTCTCTTAAAAAATCCCCAGATCCTTCTAAAGATCAGAGTTACTTTCTTTGGACTCTCACACAAGAACAATTGGCGCATATTTTGTTTCCGATCGGTCATTTTAAAAAGACTGAAGTTCGCAAACTGGCAAAGAAATTTGCTCTGCCGGTCGCAGAAAAGAAAGACAGTCAGGGGATATGTTTTCTTGGAGACATAGACCTGAAAGATTTTTTGAGACATTATATTAAGACAAAAAGAGGTAAGGTTCTCAATACTGAGGGAAAAGAAATTGGTCATCATGAGGGCGCTGTATTCAATACTCTGGGCGAGCGACACGGATTTACGATTACCGAAAAGAATCCCAATGACGGCCCGTATTATGTGATTGGAAAAGATGTAAAGAAAAATGTTTTGATTGTGTCACAAGAGAAAAAAGTGCTTTCTGAAGGCACAGATATTTTTCTGCAGAAAAATTCTTCCTTCTCGGCCCGTCGGCCTCCGAAAGTCCTTCATAAAGCCCCTTTTTCTCTTGTGTTTAAAAACACAAATTGGATTTCTAAAAGCTATCCGCTAGAAGCTAAAAGCTATGTCTGTCAAATCCGTTACCATGGAGAATTTTTGCCGTGCAAAATAAAAGCCGAAGGTTCTAAACGCAGTCGAAGGACGCAAGTTATTTTTAATGAACCAGTCTTAGTCGCCGCGGGTCAATCCTGTGTCATCTTCGATGGGAATATTTGTCTTGGAGGGGGAGTTGTTGTATAATGAATGTATGATACAATTTTTTGCACAAAACAATGAGATTATTATAAGGTTATTGGTGGCGGTAGGACTAGGATTGTTAATAGGCGTAGAGAGAGCATTAGTTCACAAAGAAGCGGGAATGAAGACACACGCCTTGGTCTCTTTGGGATCTGCGGTGTTTATAGTCGTTTCTCAAATGATATCTCTCAGGTATCCGAACGTGGTAGGGTTTGACCCTTCCCGCATCGCTTCTCAGGTAATTGTCGGCATAGGTTTTCTCGGCGCAGGTTCGATAATCTTGCAAGGCAACAAGCTCCTCGGTCTGACCACAGCCGGCGGACTTTGGGTCACCGCTGCGGTCGGCATGGCCGCTGGGTTCGGATTCTATGGCTTGGCGGTTGTTACCACCATTCTCGTGCTCCTAGTGCTCATCTTAGTTAATTTATTTGAAAACCCTATTAGAAAAATTACTGGTGAAAGGGATCACAAAAAGGACTAGAAATAAAAAGTTGTATGCAATCAGATGAAATTAGGAAAAGATTTTTAAAATTTTTCGAACATAAGTCGCATGGAGGACATAAAATAATTCCTCCATCTTCTCTTATTCCCGGAGATCCGACAGTGCTGTTCACGACTGCTGGCATGCAACAATTCAAGCCATATTATACAAATCCGCAAGACGCGGATAAAGACTTTGGTGGCAGAAATATAGCTACGGTGCAGAAATGTGTCCGCACGGGAGACATAGACGAAGTGGGCGATGCCACCCATCTGACTTTTTTTGAAATGCTAGGCAACTTTTCCTTCGGAGGATATTGGAAGAAAGAGGCCATAGGGTATGCACATGAATTTATAACCAAAGAGCTTGGGCTCGTGATCGATTATGTGTCTATTTTTAAAGACGATACAACTCAAATTCCTGCTGATGAAGAATCAAGACAAATCTGGCAATCAATAGATAAAAATATAGTAATAAAAGAACACAAAAAAGAAGATAATTTCTGGGGTCCGACTGGAGACGAAGGTCCATGTGGTCCAACGACAGAAATATATATAAATGGTGTTGAAATATGGAATATAGTTTTTAATGAATTTTATAAAACCAAAGAAGGAAAATATAATCCGCTGTCTGTGAGAGGTATTGATACAGGTATGGGTTTAGAACGGCTTTTAGTGCAAGTGCAGAAGAAAGATAATGTCTATGAGACGGATTTGTTTGATAACGAAAAAACGAAAGAAGAAAGAATTGTTGCAGATCATGTAAAAGCATCACTTTTCATGATTTCTGATGGTGTGGTTCCTTCCAATACCGGACGAGGGTACATTTTGCGTAGATTAATAAGGCGAGCAGTCAGATTTTCTAAACAACCATTAGTTCAGGAAATTGAAAAAATGAAAAAAGTATATGAAGGAGTATATATATTAGATGGCAAAGGAGAGATAGAGAAAGAAGAAAATAAGTTTAGAGAAACTCTTGAAAAAGGAATGAAAGAATTCGCTAAAGGGACTGACCCGTATGTTCTTTTCACTACTTATGGCTTTCCGCTAGAGTTGACGGAAGAATTAGCAAAGGAAAAAGGTGTAGGAATAGATAAAGTAGATTTCAATAAAAAAATGGCTGAGCATCAGAAACTTTCACAGACATCTTCAGCTGGCATGTTCAAGGGAGGTCTAGCAAATCACAACGAAAAGACAATTAAACTGCATACTGCTCACCACTTGCTCCTTGCGGGCCTGCAGGCCGTTCTCAGCCCCGAAATCAAACAAAGGGGGAGTAATATAACTGAAGAACGTTTAAGAATAGACTTTCTTTGCGATCATAAATTAACTGATGAAGAAAAAAAGAAAGTGGAAGATTGGGTGAATGATAAAATTAAACAAGGTCTAAATGTTGTGCGTAAAGAGATGCCACTTACGGAGGCGCAAAAAATCGGCGCAGAAATGGAATTCGGCACCAAATATCCAGAAACTGTTTCCATCTATTTTATAGAAGACCAGAATGGCAATCCAATTTCCAAAGAATTCTGTGGTGGCCCGCATGTCGAGAACACTAGCGAATTAGCTAGTGTCCGAGATCCCGAGGGAAACTCGAGGGATAGTGGTCCATTTAAGATCCAAAAAGAAGAAGCAGTTGCGCAAGGAATTAGGCGCATAAAAGCTGCCTTAATATGAAACAAGGAGATAATTTCTATTATTCACAGCTCAATTTGTTAAAATCGGTAGGGGGAGTATACTTATAGTTAGTATTTAAAATTATTAATTTATTAGGTCTAATTAAATATATGAAAAAATATACTTTGTTTTTGTTTGCCTTTGCCTTCGTTCTAGGCCTTTTTAATATTAATGTGAATTCTGTGAGTGCGCAGACAACTAGCCCAACAATTAACTCATTCACTCCGGCTTTTGGTCCCGTTGGCACAACAATAAAAGTAAATGGAAGTGGTTTCGCTCCTTCCGCAATGGTATTTTTTATGAGTGTAGAAGCTGGGGGCGGTCTTCAAGTTCCAGCAACTGTTGTAAGCAGTAGTGAAATTCAATTTGTCGCTGATATTGATCCTTATTCTCCTTTTGGAGCCTATTATATTGTTGTAGCTAATAATTATGGCAGTCCATTCGCTCGATCGTCAACCAATTTTATGCTAACGGAACTTAATCCTCAAATTGATTACGTTTATGATAGTCAGTTCGGAACCCTGGGTTTTAGTAATGGTGAATTCTATCTTCCATCCGCAGTCGCCTTAGATTCCTCAGGCAACATATATGTAGCAGATAAACGCCGTGTCCAAAAGTTCAACTCCTCTGGTGTTTACCAATCTCAATTCGGTACTGTAGGTTCAGGTAATGGGCAATTTAGTGAACCAGTTGCACTTGCCATAGATTCTTCAAATAATATTTACGTAGTGGATTTTTCACTAAATCGTGTCCAAAAGTTCAACTCCTCTGGTGTTTACCTTTCTCAATTCGGTAGTGCAGGTTCAGGTAATGGGCAGTTTAATCAACCATCCGATATCACTATCGATTCTTCAGGTAATATTTATATTGTCGAGACAGGCAACCATCGTGTCCAAAAGTTCAACTCCTCTGGTGTTTACCTTTCTCAATTCGGTAGTGCAGGTTCAGGCAATGGGCAGTTTAATCAAGGTGTGGGGATTGCTCACGACTCTTTGAATAATATTTATGTCACTGACATGGCTAATAATCGTGTCCAAAAGTTCAACTCCTCTGGTGTTTACCTTTCTCAATTCGGTACTGCAGGTTCAGGTAATGGTCAGTTTAGTCAACCTACCGCAATTAATGTCGATTCCTCAGGTAATATTCTTGTGGCTGAATTTGGCAACCACCGTGTCCAAAAGTTTAACTCCTCTGGTGTTTACCAATCTCAATTCGGTACTGCAGGTGCAGGTGACGGGCAGTTTGTTCAAGCGGTTGGGATGACTCTTGATTCTTCGGGTAATATTTATGTAGTTGATTTCGAATTAGGTCGTGTCCAAAAGTTTACTGTAACTCGTCCAACCGTCACCCTTACCTCATACATAAAAGGTACAGGTACTGGATCCATCTCATCCACCCCAGAATTAGGATCATGTAATTCAACAACCAAATCATGCAGTGTCACGGTACCAAAAGGTACTGTAGTAACACTCAAATCTGTGAACCTTCCAGCCAATTCTACATTCGTTGGATGGTCAGGAGCATGTAGTGGTAAAAACACTTGTGCTGTTACTGTGAATGCAGATACTTCTGTCACTGCTACATTTAATCTTTTAAGGACCATTCTGCCAACGGTAGAAATAACAGCATCACCAAATACCATCAGTGCGGGTGACAAATCAAACATTTCATGGACGTCCACAAACGCTACTGTTTGTAATAGTTCAGGAAACTGGCCTGCTTCAAGATCTAATACAAGAGCAACATCTGGTTCTCTTTCAGTAAATCCAACAATTACTTCAACATATAGTTTGACTTGTATTAATTCTGGAGGAACAGGTAAAACTGCTTCAACAACTGTGACGGTTACTCCAGTCATTCCAACTCCTCAACCAGTCAAAGTCTCACTTTCCATCCAAGGAGATGGCGAAATAACTTCAAGTTCAAATGTTCAATTTGTCTGCGATAATAGTACTGTTGGTTACACAAACTGCACCGCCTCAATTGTTCCTGGTACTTCAGTAACTTTCACCGAAAGTCATGATGCCGACAACAACATATTTGGTGGCTGGGGTGGAGGTATGTCTGGTTTTGAAGAAGGAACTAGTTGTTCTCAAACGAGGGAAAAAACATTTGACGCAACCTGCACTATCACTATTCCTAATGACCCTAACACTCTCATTATTGGTAACTTCATCCAAGCACCTACCAAATCAACCGCGCCTACTTCATCTCTCCAGAACTTCCTTGCTTCTGTTGTTTTAGTGGCAGGTATACCATGGACTTGGGTAATTGTCTTTATTGCTCTAATTATTATTTTGATAATTAACTACGTGGTAGTTAACAGGAAAAAAGGGGGGAAATAAAAGCTGTACTCATATAATTCACCTGTGGTATAATTACCGGAATGGGAATTTTTTGGAATACTAAAAATAAAGGAGATCTAGCGCTGGTTTTTGATATCAGGTCTTGTTCGGTGGGAGCAGCGCTTTTTTTGACGAAAAAAAATGGGATTCCTAAGATAATTTTTTCCATTCGGGAACCGATACCCATGGAAGAGAATGTGGAAACCGACAAATTTCTCTCTTCGATGATCAAGGCCTTAGAGAGGGCGGCGAAAACGGTAGAGAATGCTCGCATGGGCGCGCCGAAGAGGATTTTTTGTGTTCTTGCTTCGCCCCTTCATTTCTCTCAGACCAGAGTCATAAGGCTTGAAAAGAACGCACCCTTCATATTTACCGCGAAGCTAGCCAATGATCTCATTCAGAAGGAGATCTCGCTTTTCGAAGAGGAGCACTCATTGAAATATTCCAATGCTGGCAGCAAGCTCCGATCCATTGAATTTAAAAATATAAAGACAATGCTGAATGGCTATGAGGCGTCGAACCCGCTCGATCAAAAGGCAAAGGATCTCGAAATGAGCATTTTTATTTCTATGAGCGGAGAATCTGTTTTGCAGAAAATAGAGGAAACTATCTGCAAGCATTTCAATCAGAGAAAAATAACTTTTTCTTCTTCGCTGATGGCGTCTTTTGCCGTTGTGCGCGATATGTACATGCATAATGAAAATTTTCTTTTAACCGAGATCGGGGGTGAAGTGACTGATATCTCGATGATAAAAAAGAATATATTACGCGAATCGATTTCTTTTCCTTTAGGTTTTAATTCTATCGTCCGAGGACTTGCCGCCAGGTCAAACTCTTCTTTTGGCGAGGCTAAATCTCTAATTTCTCTATTGAAAGATGAGCATGCCTCGAGTGCGGTGGCAAAAAATTCTGGGCCAGTCATAGATGATTTGAAAAAGGAATGGCTGCTTAAATTTCAAGAATCTTTATCGCATCTCTCAAACGATATTTCCATCCCGGCGACTATTTATCTAGTGGTGAACGGAGAGATGTCCGGTTTTTTTTCTGAAACGATCAAGGGCGAACAGTTCAATCAATATACTTTAACGGAATCCAAATTCACTGTTGTCTTTTTAGGTGCGGAAGTTTTTCATGGCATGGCGGTATTCGGAGAAAACGTAGTTCGAGACGCGACTCTCGTTGTCGACGCCATCTATGTTAATAGGTTTTTAATTCATTCTCTGCCACCCGAGAAAATATAGTCATATGCAAAAGAATTTATTACAAGATATGGTCAGAATAAAACGCGCGAGGCAGGGGGTGCAAGCGGCGCCCGAGGTGGAAGTTCGACCCGAGCCACCTGAAAGGCCTAAAAAAGTTCTACCTATATTTACTACGAAATACAGAGCGAGAGAAGCAACTGATCCAGAAAAACCTGGATCCAAATACAAGCTTTGGTTGGTGGCGGGCGTATCGATCATCTTTTTTCTTTTTAGCATTTCATATATTTTTATTAATGCGACGGTTACGGTAAACCCTAAAATAGAAAATTTGGTTCTAAATGAAAATATGACTGCCAGCTTAGATGGTGGCACAGAAGCACTACCTTTTGATCTAATAGTTATTTCTGGCGAAGAAAACAAGACATTGCAATCGAGCGGGGAAAAAGATGTCTTAGAAAAAGCTCGTGGAGTCGTCCTGATCTATAATAATTTCAGCACCGCTTCCCAGCGGCTAGATATAGACACCCGTCTCGAAGGGTCAAACGGCAAAATTTACAAAACAGAAAAACAGGTAATAGTAGGAGGCATAAAAGGTGGCATTCCTGGTTCCGTGGAAGTCGGCATATATGGGGCGCAGGAAGGGGAAGAATACAACAGCGGTCCTCTCGACTTTACTATTCTCGGTTTTAAAGGGACGCCGAAATATTCTAAATTCTATGCAAGGTCCGAAGGCGAAATCACTGGGGGATTTAAAGGTAAAGCGCCCATCATTTCTTCCGCCGAGAAATCTGTTGCTGTAAGCGAGATGAAAACGACTCTAGAAACCAAACTTTTCGAACGAGCTTCTGACCAAATTCCGGAAGGGTTTATTTTGTTCAAGGATGCGGTGTTTCTGGATATTAATGAAAATGATATTGATTCGACTCCAGTCAAAGATGATCTGATTTCTTTCGTCCTCAAAGGCACCTTGTATGGTTTTCTGCTTGAAGAGAGCAGGTTGGCTGAGGAAATCGCAGGAAGGAGGGTGGCGGGATACGACGGTAGCGCAGTGTATATCCCAAATATCCGAGACCTGGTTTTATCGCTTTCAAATAAAGAAAATATTTCGGGAGAAGTGAAAAATATCCAATTCAATTTGAAGGGCGATGCAAATATTGTCTCAAAATTGGATGAAGATAAGCTTATAGCCGATCTCATAGGAAAATCCAAAAAAGACTTCAATCAGATTCTCTTAGAATATCCAAATATCATTTCTGCCAAATTAACCCTCCGGCCCTTCTGGAAAAGATCCTTTCCGGATGAAGCTAAAGATATAAAAGTGATCGTAAATTATCCGCAATGATTCTCTCTTGACGGTTATTCCTAATTTTACTATAATACATATTGTACATGAGTGAATTAAAAAATGAAAAATTGTCATCCGTCAGGGGAGTAGTGACCGAGGCATTGCCTAGCACCCTATTTAGAGTAGAAATAGAAAATAAAAACAGCACCGAAGAAAAAAAGGAAATTTTAGCATATCTGGCCGGCAAAATGAGGATGCATAGAATCAAAGTTTTAATTGGAGATTCCGTCGAAATCGTACTTGATCCCTACGGAGGCAAGGGCAGGATCGTCAAGAGGCTTTAAAAAGTTGTGTTATTTCCGATAATGGTGTATTATATTAGTCAGGGTTTTTAAAAAGGAATAAATGTTTAAAAATAAGGGTTTTCTCCTTGTTTTTGCTTTTGTTCGTATAGGAAGGAACATTTTACTTGGTTTATTATTTAATTTTTTATAAGATGAAAATAAGATCGGCGGTAAAAAAAATTTGTGATAATTGCAAAATGGTTAGACGCCAAAGGCATTTAAGAATAACTTGTTCAAACCCGAAGCATAAGCAAAAACAATAATTTAATGAGAATACTTGGAATCACAGTACCAAATGAAAAGAGATTAGAGATCGGGCTCACTTGCCTCTATGGTATCGGTGTTTCTACTGCTCGTAAAATTTTGGACAAAGTGGGGATCGATCGTGGCCACTATGCCAAGGACCTCACTTTGGATGAAGAAAACAAGATCCGCCTATTGATAGAAGAGATACCGATAGAAGGAAATTTGAAAAGGGAGATCTCAGCTAATATCAAGAGATTGAAGGATATCAAAAGTTACCGAGGCGTTCGCCACATGAAAAGATTGCCGGTCCGCGGACAGAGGACAAAAACAAATTCGAGAACAGTCCGAGGTAATGTGAGAAAGACGATGGCATCAGGTAAGAGAAAAGAAAGTAAAACATAAAAAAATAGCAAATGGTAAAAGATAAAACAACAGAAGATAAAAAAGAAGATATAAAGAAAGAAACTGCTGTGGGAGTGGAGGTGAAGCTTGACGCTCCGAAGACACCAAAGAAGAAAGTAATTTCAGGCATTCTTTCCATTGATGCCACATTCAACAACACTAAAGTTCTTTTTGGGGACAAATCAGGCAATACGTTATTTTGGTCAAGTGCGGGAAGTTTGGGTTTTCGGGGAGCTAAAAAGGGGACCCCTTTCGCAGCTTCCAAAGTGGGCGATGTGATCGGCGGTAAAGCCGCTATACTCGGAGTCAAAGATGCGGAGGTGGTGGTCCTCGGAGTCGGCTCCGGACGAGAGCCGGCCATCAGAGCCTTCATGGCTCATGGGATAGAGATCACCGCTATCAGTGATGCGACCCCAGTGCCTCACAACGGACCGAAAGCTAAAAAGCCTAGACGAGTGTAAAAGAGTCATAAAGTAGAAAGTTATAAAGTTCATAAAGTAAAAAGAAAACATGATAAGTAAACCAAAATTTAAAATTTGCAGAAGACTAGGTCCCGGAGTGTACGACAAGTGTCAGACCTCCAAGTTTAGAACGGCCTCCACTAAAGGCGGACTTCCGGGCGCGCGCCGTCCAAAGGCGCCTTCTGAATACGGAGCCCAGCTTATTGAAAAACAAAAAATTCGCTTTTCGTATGGGATCACAGAGCGACAGCTGTCCAACTATGTTAAAAAAGCTTCTAATATCAAAGGTGCCGGTACCGTAGATAAATTTTACGAAGAGCTCGAGTGTCGCCTAGACAATGTGGTTTACCGAATGGGTCTCAGTCCTAGCCGCCGCGCTGCCCGCCAAATGGTTTCTCACGGGCATTTTATTGTTAACGACAAAAAGGTAACTATCCCGTCCTATGAATTGAAGGCAGGAGACGTCCTCAAGATTAAAGAAGGATCAAAGCCAAAAAAGTTATTTGCTAATATTGCGGAAAAGAACAAAGACTACAATCCTCCGGCATGGATCACTTTTGATACCGGCATTATGGAAGGCAAAATCGTAGACAGGCCAAAGAATACCGAGAGTTTCCTTGATTTGAATGCCGTGCTTGAGTTTTATAGTCGTTAATTTATTATTAAAAATTTCCGCTTTAAGCGGAAACTGTGTGCAGAACAAATTAAAAGCTAACTTTATATAAAATTATGTCAGAATACAAAATAGTTATGCCTTCCAAGCCTCGTGTCGTGATGGAGGAAGAAAATAAAGGAGTATTCGAAATAGACGGTCTTTACCCGGGGTATGGCCATACTCTCGGTAATAGCCTGCGCAGAATAATCCTTTCTTCTCTGCCGGGCGCTAGTTTGACCTCTATCAAGATCGACGGCGTAAACCACGAATTTCAAACTCTTGAAGGGATCAAGGAAGACGTAATTGTTATGATTTTAAATTTGAAGAAGACTCGCTTTAAAATGTTGTCCGATGAACCACAGACAGTCACTCTTTCCGTCAAAGGTCCGAAGGAAGTGACCGCGGGGGACATAAAGACAGGTGGACAAGTAGAAATCTTAAACCCAGAGCTCCATATCGCCGAAGTTACAGGCAAGATAAATTTAAATATTGAAATGAAAATCGAAAAAGGCCTTGGATTCATCTCCAAAGAAGTCTTTCAAAAAGAAAAAGTCGATGTCGGCACCATCGCTGTCGACGCTATCTTTACCCCGATTCGTCGAGTCTCCTATGAGGTTGAAAACATGCGTGTCGGAGACAAGACCAACCATAATCGTCTACGAATCTCGATCGAAACCGATGGCACTCTCACTGCTCGTGAAGCTCTGTCCCGCTCGATTGAGATCATGATCAATCAGCTCAAAGCCATTATTGATTTCAAAGAGCCTGAAGAAGAAGTAAAGACCAAGAAAGTTGCCAAGGAAGATAGCAAGGCGGGGGAAGCTGAAGAGAGCGAAAAGAAAGGAGCTGATTTTGCAGATGTGCTCAAAACCAGAACGGATAGCCTGGACCTCTCCACGAGGACTTTGAATGCGCTTACTTTTGCAAATATCCGCACATTGGGAGGACTCGCCCGAAAGAAGAGGGAAGACCTGCTCGAAGTCGAGGGTATCGGAGAGAAAGGAATCACTGAGATTAAAAAGGTGCTTGGCAAGTTTGGCTTGAACTTAAAAGAATAATATATGCGACACGGAAATAACAAAAGAAAATTTGGCAGAGTCAGAAAAGTTCGCAAGGCGCTCATGAATTCGCTCGCGCTCAATCTGATAGTGCGCGGCAAAATCAAGACCACAGAGCCGAAGGCAAAAGAGTTGCGCCCTTTTATTGAAAAATTGGTAACCGGAGCCAAAAAAGGAGATACTGCTACTCGCAGATTGATAATTTCTAAGCTCTCAAATAGGCGCCCAGAGGTTAAAAAGCTTTTTGAAGTTATAGCTCCGAAGTATAAGGGTAGAAGCGGGGGATATACGAGAGTTTTGAAGCTGGGTGCTAGGAAATCAGACGGCGCAAAAATGGCCATCATAGAATTTGTGTAATTTCGGGAAATAAACTAGTATAAGAAAAATGAAAACAAACGAAAATAAAACCAAAAACATTAAGATCATAGATGCGGAGAACCGCACTTTAGGAAGAGTCGCCTCTGAGGTGGCGATGTCGCTTATGGGTAAGACCAAGGCAACGTTTGAAAGAAATACTTATTCCGGTATGCCTGTCGAAGTCATCAATGCTTCCAAACTGCGCATTACCCCGAAAAAGCTGGAGAGCATTTATCACACTAGGTATTCAGGAATTCCCGGAGGTTTGCGTATCTTGAAGGGTACGGAAACAGCCGAGAAGAAAGGGCTATCAGAATTGATCAAGCTCGCCACATACCAGATGTTACCTTCTAATAAATTACGAAGAGTGATGCTGAAACATTTAACGGTCAAGGAATAAAATTTTTATGGATAAAGAAACAACCACAAAATACATCGAAGCAGTAGGCAGAAGAAAGACTTCCGCTGCGAGGGTGCGCATTAGAGAGGCAAGCAAGGCCAGCTTTACCGTAAACGGCCGAGATGCAAAAGAATATTTTAAAACAGAAGGTGAACGTCGTTTGATTTTAGATCCAATGATAAAGGGACAAAAGACAGGAGAAGGGAAGGTGGCTCTCAAATGGAATGTGGAAGTGCATGTGAAGGGCGGAGGAATACATTCCCAATCCGAAGCCATCCGCCATGGGCTCTCTCGTGCGCTCGCAGAATTTAATCCGGAAAATCGCGGAGAACTTAAAACTTTAGGATTTTTGAAACGTGACCCTCGCGCCAAAGAGCGCCGAAAATTCGGTCTCAAAAAAGCTCGCAAGGCACCACAATGGTCCAAACGTTAGTTCAAAAAATCCCCTTTTCAAAGGGGATTTTTTATGTTAAATTACTAGCATGAATGACGATAAAACATCCGCCGACCCTGAAAAAGAAGAAACTGAACCCCTAGAGGCTACTGGGGTCATCAGCTCTGAGGAAGCTCAGGCTCGAAGAGGTGATTCTGCTGAATCAGATACTTCTGAAGTTTTAGAATTTGAGTTCAATGAAGATGGGGAAGAGGACTTGAAGAAAACTTTGAAGAAATTCAGAGCGGACTTAAAGAAATGTAAAGCTGAAAAAGAGGAATATCTGACCGGCTGGCAGAAGGAGCGAGCAGAATTTGCGAATTATAGAAAAGGGGAAGACGACCGCAAGGCCATGCTCTCCGAATCCATGCGCGAGCGGATATTGAATCGTTTTCTCTCGGTGATGGATAGTTTCAATATGGCTTTCGCCCACAAAGAATCATGGGACAAGGTGGATGAAAATTGGAGAAAAGGAGTGGAGTATATTTACGGACAGATGAATACTATCTTTGAAGAATACGGTGTAAAAGCGATCGGAGTCGAGGGAGAAATTTTTGATCCGAATATTCATCAGTCCATGGAGCTAGTGGCGACAGACAAAAAAGAGCTTGATCATACAATCGCCACTGTGATCCAGAAAGGTTATAAGCTCGGGCCACGAATAATGCGGGCGGCGCGGGTAAATGTGTATGAGTATAAGGAATAAAATCTATTCTAATATTCTATAGAATTATAGAATGAAAAATGAAAGACAAATTTGTGAACATTGTAAGCAAAACTTCGAAATATCGGAGGAGGAATTAAATTTATATAAAAAAGTGGGAATTGAATTACCCACGTTGTGTTTTTTTTGCAGAATAAAATTGCACTTATCTTTTTGGATGTTTGGAAAATTTCGCAAAGGGAAGTCTGATCTTTCTGGGGAAAGCTTGATCACTGTTTTACCCGCAAGCACTAGGTATCCTATTTATACTCTTACTGAATGGCACAGCGATAAATGGGATGCTATGGGTTACGGGGTAGATTATGATCCTAATGTTCCATTTTTCAAACAGTTGCAAGAACTACAAGAAAAAGTTCCTCACCCACACCAAAATGGCACCAAAAATACAAAATGCGATTGGTGTGATGATGTTTGGAATTCTAAAAATTGCTATCTGTCTCGTTCAATGGAAGAATGTGAGGATTTGTTTTATTCATATAGAAATGTAAAGGTAAAAAATTCCATCGATGCGACCATTTGTTTCAATTGCGAGAAGTGTTATGACTGTGGAGATTGTCACAATTCTTACAAGCTTTTTTACTCAAGACATTCTAGAGATTGTATAGAATCAAGCTTTTTATACGATTGTAGGAATTGTCAGAACTGTTTTATGAGTTGGAATCTTCGCAATAAGTCCTATTGTATAGAAAATGTTCAATATACCAAAGAAGCCTATCAAGAAAAACTAAAATCTTTTCAACTAAATTCATATAAATCTTTACAAACTTTCAAAAAACGTTTTGAGGAATTAGCACAAAAAGAAGCAGTTCATAGAGAAAATTTCAATTTTAAGGCACATAATTCTAACGGAAATTATTTATCAGATGTAAAAAATTGCCACAATTGCAATACAATAAATGATTCTGAGGACAGTTATAATTGTATTAGGGGAATGAAACATAAATCAAACATAGATGCCAATGGTTGTTGGTATGTCGAATTGATAGGAAATTGTGCCAATTGTGTAAATTCTTATGCGCTCAAATACAGTAATTGGTCTTCTTCGCGGTATTCGGAATATTTAGATGTATGCATTGAGTGTGATTATTGTTTTGGTTGTGTTGGGCTTAAGAAAAAGAAATACTGTATTTTAAATAAACAATACACAAAAGAAGAATATGAGGTCTTGAAAGATAAAATTATTGAAGATATGAAAAAAAGAGGGGAATATGGAAAATTCTTGCCATATTCTATGAGTGCTGGACCTTTTAATTTTTCAAACGGATTTTTCTACTTTCCAGAAACTAAAAAGGAAGGCGTTTTAAAATTAGGGGGTTATTGGGAAGATGTCGATGAAAGTCATATAGAAGGAATGCAGACAAATGAATTACCAGACTCTATAAAAGATGTTCCTGACACCATCATTACTCAAGCACTCATCTGTCCAGAGACTGGTTGGCGTTTCAATATAGCTCAGAATGAACTTTCTTTTTACAAAGCAAACAATATTCCACCGCCCAGATATCATTTTGATGTCAGGACCAAAAATCAGTTAAAATATTTAACTGTTCTTCAATCTTACCCATATAAATGTTTTTACTGTAAAAAAGATATAATGGCTTATTATCCGAGCGAATGGGGATATGAGAAAATAGCATGCGAAGAGTGTTATAAACAAAATATAGCTTGATACACATTTCAGCCATGGCGTAAATGTGTAAATTAAAAAAAATATGGAAACAAAAAGTGAAAATAGAATATGCAAAAACTGCAAAAAAGATTTTACGATAGAATCTGAGGATTTTAATTTTTACGAAAAGATAAAAGTTACACCGCCTACGTGGTGTGTAGATTGTAGGCAGCAAAGGAGATATGCTTGGAGAAATGAGCGAACTTTATATAGGAGAAATTGTGATCTTTGCGGTAAAAGTACTGTGACTATTTATTCCTCCAATAAACATTACAAAGTTTATTGTAATGAGTGCTGGTGGGGAGATGGCTGGGATCCTGCCTCGTACGGTCGGGATTTTGATTTTACCAGGCCGTTCTTCGAGCAATTTGCAGAATTACAGCGCGATGTCCCGCGCATGGCACTTTTGAATAAAAGAAGTGTTAATTCCGAATATACAAACCATTCGGGGGATACTAAAAATTGCTATCTTTCTTTTGTGGCTTGGGAAAGTGAAAATATAATGTATAGCAATTGGGTTCAAAAATCGCGCGACTGCATGGATTGTGCTTATGTTCGAGAAAAGGGGGAACGTCTCTATGAAACTATTGATTCTAGAACCTCCTATCAATGTCAATACAGTACCTTCTTAAAAGATTGTTCAAATTGCTATTATTGTTACGATTGTCGTGGATGCAATAATTGTTTTATGTCTTCAAATTTGCGTAATAAAAGCTATGTATTTAAAAATAAACAATATACTCGGGAAGAATATTTAGAAAAAATGAAAGAATACGAAATGTCTTCTTTTGTTGTTCGTGAAGGATTAAAAAAAGAATTTACAGACTTGCTAAAACAAGATAGTATTCATCGCTATGTTTTTAGTGAAAGAAGTATAAATTCTAATGGTTCTCTACTCTTTGATTGTAAAAAAGTTGCAAAGTCTTTTGAAGTTGATAAAAGTGAAGATTGTAAATATATTTACGGAGCTACTGAAATCAAAGATTCCATGGATGTATATCACATAGGTTTAAATACAACTGAGCTTTGTTATGAACTTCAAGGGTGTACAAGGACGTCAAACTGCCAATTTTGCCACCTTTGTTATGACAACATGAATGTGATGTATTCTGACACTTGTCAAAATAGCCAGAATCTTTTTGGATGTGTCTCGGTGAAAAAGGGAGACTATATGATTTTTAACAAAAAATATAGTAAAACAGATTATGAAATATTAAAAAATAAGATTATTGAACATATGAAGAAAACAGGGGAGTATGGAGAATTTTTCCCTCCACAAATTGCGCCAGTTTATTATAATGAAACGCAGGGCAATCTATATATGCCGATGACGAAGGAAGAAGTGCTGGCAAAAGGCTGGCAATGGGAGGATAATATTCCCGGAACTTTTGGCAAGGAAACGATATCCAGTGGCTCTATGCCAGATAAAATAGAAGACGTACCAGATAATTATTTAAATGAAATTTTTTCTTGTATGGAATGTTCCAAGAATTATAATATCACCAAAAATGAGCTTCTTTTCTATCGAAAGGAAAATTTACCGTTTCCAAGGCGATGCCCGAATTGCCGTTACAAGCGGAGGTTTGACATGCGTCCCGCCAGAAGATTATGGCATCGGACTTGTATGTGTAGTCAAAATCATATTGGCCACAGTGGGTCCCCTCGCCTAGAAACAGGCGGGGCAAGTTGCCAAGTCGAATTTGAGACGTGCTACGCGCCCGAAAGACCAGAAAAAGTTTATTGTGAAAGCTGTTACAATAAGGAAGTATATTAGAAATACTTATAACTCTGCTATCGCAGAAACATAAGTAAAATTATGGAGTATAAAAACGCAAACAAAATATGTCAAAGTTGTCAGAAAAATTTTACGATAGAACCTGATGATTTTGGGTTTTACAAAAAGATAAAAGTCCCTCCGCCGACTTTTTGCCCGGAGTGTAGAAGAATGCGACGTTTTGCTCTCACAAATGAAACTGTGCTTTATAAGCGTAAATGTGATTTAACAAGGAAAGACATTTTTAGCATGTATCCTGAAAATACATTATTCCCAGTTTATGAGACAGATGCTTGGTATTCGGACGAGTGGGATCCGTATGAATACGGAATGGATTTTAATGAAAATAAACCGTTTCTCGAACAGATCCTAGAGCTCCAAAGTAAAGTACCTAGAATGTCGCTTGTGCGACAAGGTATGGCAGTAAATAGTCCTTATAATCATAGAGTCTCTGATCCAAAGAATTCTTATATGACTTTCCGGGCTTCTTATCCAGAAGATTGCTTATATTTGTATAATGGTAAATATACAAAAGACTGTGTTGACTGTGCTTGGATCTTTGATTCTGAGCTTTGTTATGAATGTGTGAATGTTGAAAATTGTTATAATGTTAAATTTAGCCAAGAAAGTAAAGATTGTCGAGATTCGTATTTCATTTATGCATGTAAAAATTGTTCAAATTGTGTTGGTTGTGTCAACCTTGTTAGTCAAGAATATTGTATTTGGAATCAGCGTTATTCTAGAGAGGAATATTTTAAAAAATTGGAAGAACTTAAATTAAATACTAGCTCAGGGATCAAAGAAATAGAAAAAAAATTACAAGAATTTAGGAAAAAACTTCCTCAACGATACATGAGAACTGGAAAATCTGAGAATGTATCTGGAAATTGGTTTTCTAGTTGCAAAAATGTCCATGAGTCTTTTGATTGTGTTGACGTAAAAGATGGCAAGCATTTATTTATGGTTTTTGGAGCTGAAGATTGCATGGATTATTACGAATGGGGTAATAAGGCTGAGCAGATTTATGAATCAGTGAATTGTGGGCTCAATATCACTCGGCTTTATTTTTGCAATCAATGCTGGATGGGGGCGACGGATTTGTATTACTGCAATACTTGCCCTGGAGCACGGAATTGTTTTGGCTGTGTTGGTCTTAAAAAGGGGGAGTACTCAATTTTAAATAAAAAGTATAGTAAACAGGAATATGAGACATTAAAAGAAAAAATAATTAAACAAATGAAAGAGGTGCCTTTCATAGACAAGCGTGGTTTGAAATATTATTTCGGAGAGGGTTTTCCGGAAATGTTTTCCGATTTTGCTTACAATGAGACTATTGCTAACTATCATTTTCCATTATCTAAAGAAGAAGCTTTGTCGCGGAGATATACATGGAGAGATGTAGACAAAAAAGATTATAAAATAACCATAAAATCAAAAGATTTATCCGAGACTATTAAAGAAGTGGATGATTCTGTATTGAATGAGATTATAGAGTGTGAGGATAAAAAAAATACAGAATCCGTAGGGGCTTTTCGAATTACACAAAATGAATTAAATTTTTATAAGAAAATGAATTTACCTCTACCTAAAGCTTGTTTTAATATTCGTCATTTACGCCGGATGAACAAACGTCCACCTCTACGGATGCTTAAAAGGAATTGTTCCAAATGCGAGATAGAGACTGAAACAGTCTATGACGAAAATTATGCACCGATAATTTATTGTGAACAATGCTATCAGCAAGAAGTTTACTAGTATCTCTAATTCGCGCGAATAGGCGAATAGTTTAAACATGAATCAAGAAACCAGAAATTGTCAAAACTGCAAAAAAGATTTCACGATAGAGCCAGATGATTTTGGATTTTACACAAAGATCAAAGTCCCTCCGCCCACTTTTTGTCCTGAGTGCCGGAAAATTCGGCGGCTAGTGTGGCGCAACGAACGGGCATTGTATCGAAACAAATGTGATCTTTGTAAAAAAAATATTATTGCAATGTACAATGAGTCTGTACCTTTTCCTGTGTATTGTCACGCCTGCTGGTTAGGGGATGGATGGGATCCGCTTTCCTTCGGGCAGGATTATGATTTTTCACGTACATTTTTTGAACAATACAAGAAATTTTCCAAAATTGTGCCGAGAATAGCTCTTTGGCAGAGAAATTCTATAAATTCGGATTATTCGAATATGGTAGGTGAGTCCAGGAATGTTTACTTGTCTGTTTCCGTAGTGAAAGGATCTGAAAATGTTTTTTATTCAAAATCTACAGATAAGTCTAAGGACATAATAGATTCTCTGAATATTATTGGGTCTGAAAATTTATATGAAAACATCGAAGGGCAAAGCAATTATAATTCTCAATATCTTTTGCTTTGTCGGAGCTGTATAGATTCTTATTATCTGATCGATTGCGTAAACTGCAGCAATTGTGTCTTATCGAATAATTTACGCAATAAACAGTTCTGTATTCGCAACGAGCAGTATACCAAAGAGGAATATCAAAAAAAGATTGATAAATTAAACTTAAAAAGCAGAGCTTCACGCGAGAAGCTCTGGAGAGAATTTGAAGAGGTGAGGGGCCACGCTATTTATCGTTTTGCCAATTTTACTAAATGTGTAAATGTTACAGGGAATAATCTTTTAAATGCAAAAAATTGCCAAAATTGTTTTGATGCTTATAACACAGAGAATATAAAATATGGCTACAGGGCGTTTGATTTAAAGGATTGCATGGATCTGGATTATGCAGCGTGGTCGGAGTTGCTATATGAATATACAACGGGCTCTTTGAATGACTATGATGTTAAGTTTTCTTACTCCGCAATGGATTCGGTGAGAAATGCTGACTATACGGAGTTTTGTCGCAACTGCGTCAATATTTTCGGTTGTATTTCTCTCAACAATAAAGAAAATGCGATTTTTAATAAAGTTTATTCCAAAGAAGAATTTGAAAAACTGCGCAACGAAATTATCAAGCAAATGAATGATTTACCATATAAAGACAAAGGAGGGAGGATTTATAGGTATGGTGAATTTTTTCCGATTGAGCTTTCTCCTTGGGCTTATAATGAAACTACAGCGCAGGAAGTCGCTCCTATTACCAAAGATTTTGCGGAAAGGAATGGATTTCCTTGGCGAGAACCGGAAGTTAAAAATTTTAATATTACGATTCCCGCAGAAAAAATTCCAGACAATATAGAAAAAGTAAATGAGAGTATTTTACAAGAAGTTCTGGAATGTGCTCATAAAGGAAAATGTGACCAACAATGCAACACAGTGTTTCGTTTGACTGATTATGAACTGAAGTTTTACAAACAACACAAGATTCCGTTGCCGATTCTTTGTCCGAATTGCCGTTATTATGAAAGAATCAAAATTATACCAGCATTTAAATTATTCGACAGGAGATGTATGTGTGATAAATATAACCATTTTCATGGAGCAGAGAAATGCACTTTAGAATTTGAAACTCCCTACGCGTCAAACCGGCCGGAAATAGTCTATTGCGAAAAATGTTATCAGCAGGAGGTGTATTAGGGATAAAATAACTTAGTAACGTAATAGCAACGGCCGTTGCTATTACGTTATCTTGTTTTTTTACTTTACTCCCCAAAAGTTTCAAATAGAAATTTTTTGGTTTCATCATCTACAAATTCTGTGACTATTATCATCATCTCGGTTGTTAGTCCCAGATCCTTTTTTATGTTCGTAAAGAGATGTTCAAATGGGAAAGGGGATATCCATGCAGAATTTTTGAGGCAAACAAAGCCAGCTTTTTTCAAAAGATAACGCAAGCTCTCGCGTTCAGGTTTTCTCTCTTCCGGCAGGTCAAGGAGGATTATCCGCCAAAACCCATCCCAATTGGTATTCACTAGGTTTGTCTCGCCGTCCAGCATCAAGCTATTCAATTTGTTTTTCCCTTTCACTGTGATTTTGGCGTAGCTTTGTCTTTCAGATCTATAAATTTCAGCGCAGTTTTCTTTTACTAGGTTTTTTAGGGAACGCGAAAGAGCATAAGCGGTTTTTGCGTCCCCTTCTTTCAGATTGTATAGAGAAACTGCCGGACTTTCGGCTAGTTTTTTGAGTATTTTCTTTGAATTGCTTGACATAGATACATCCTATCATATATACTCTCTTTATACAAGTATTTAGTGGTCGCGAAAAAATAGTAAATTATTAAAATAACCAATAAAAATATGAGCAAAATCATAGGTATAGATTTAGGTACGACAAATTCGGCAGTTGCCATCATCGAGGGCGGTGCACCGAAAATTATAGAAAATATCGAAGGAAATCGCACTACGCCTTCTGTGGTAGCGACTGCAAAAAATGGTGACCGCGTAGTCGGGCTTTTGGCCAAGAGACAAGCGGTGACTAATCCGGAAAATACGATTGCCGAAGTAAAGCGCCTGATGGGGCATCGTTTCGATGATCCGGAAATACAAAAAGACCGCACAACTTCGCCGTTCAAGATCGACGCGGGAGACGGAGGTGGAGTCAAAGTAAAAATGTTGGATAAATTTTATCGACCGGAGGAAATTTCTGCAATGATCCTGCAGAAAATAAAGACTGATGTCGAAGCAAAATTGGGAGAAAAAATAACCGAAGCGGTCATTACCGTGCCAGCATATTTCAACGATGCACAAAGAAAAGCCACGAAGGATGCTGGAGCTATTGCAGGACTTGATGTGAAGCGCATTATAAACGAACCGACCGCGGCAGCTTTGGCTTATGGATTTGATAAGAAGAAAAATGAAAAAATTGTAGTTTACGATTTCGGCGGGGGAACTTTTGACGTATCAGTGCTAGAAATCGGAGATGATGTCATCGAAGTGAAGTCTACAGACGGAGACAGCCACATGGGTGGAGGAGATATCGACCGAAAAATAATAAGGTGGATAGCGGAGGAATATAAAAAGGAATCCGGAATTGATGTGACCAAGGACCCACTCGCGCACCAGAGACTCCGAGAAGCAGCTGAGAAAGCTAAACACGAGCTTTCTACCACAATGGAAGCAGAAATAAACATCCCATTTATCACTTCAGATGCTGGAGGTCCAAAACATCTGCTCATGAAAATGTCTAGGGCGACACTGGAAACGCTTACCAAAGATCTGATCGATCGCTCTATCGAGATTACCAAGCGAGCATTAGCAGCTTCTCCATTCAAGATGAACGAAATTAATGAGATAATCATGGTCGGAGGGCAGACCAGAATGCCAGCAATCGTTTCTGCGGTAAAGAATCTTTTTAATAAGGAGCCGAATATGTCCATCAACCCGGATGAAGTCGTGGCGCTCGGAGCCGCCGTCCAGGCAGGAGTATTGCAGGGAGATGTGCGAGATGTGCTCTTACTCGATGTCATACCGCTATCTCTCGGAATTGAAACTCTAGGAGGAGTGGCTACGAAATTGATCGAAAGGAATACTACTATTCCGTCCAGCAAATCTCAGATATTCTCGACCGCAGCCGACAATCAAACTTCAGTAGAAATACATATTGTGCAAGGAGAGCGCCCGATGGCTTCCGACAACAAATCTCTCGGAAGATTCATCTTGGATGGTGTTCCACCAGCACCACGTGGCATGCCACAGATCGAAGTAGCCTTTGATGTAGATGCGAATGGCATACTGAATGTGACCGCGAAGGATAAGGCTTCTGGCAAAACTCAATCGATCAAAATAGAGGCTAGCTCTGGACTTAAAGATGAGGAAATTAAAAAGATGCAGAAAGATGCGGAACTGCACGCGGAGGAAGACAAAAAGAAAAAAGAAGTTGTGGATATAAAGAATACTGCTGAAATGATTATTTATACTGCTGAAAAAGCATTGAAAGACAACGAAGCAAAGATCCCTGCGGAACTCAAAGACAGTGTAAATGCAAAAATCACTGCGCTCCGAACTGCAAAAGATGGCACTGATGCGGAGGCAATCAAAAAAGCTACAGAAGAACTTTCTTCTGAAATGTCCAAAATAGGCCAAGCCATGAATCAAAATGGCGCAGGTGCTGAGCCAACTGGCGAAGCAGGGGGAAATAAAACTCCCGAAGAACAGCCCGCCGAAGTCAAAGACGCCGAATTCAAGGAAGCAAAGAAGGACGAAGGTGAAACACCTAGGTCGTAAAATTACTAAAAACTAAAAGCCCTCGCAAAGGGGCTTTTAGTTTTGCCCATTTTATTGTAAAATAGTGCTATATGGATTTTCCAGACATACCTACCAATAAGGAGATAACTTATCTTGGAATTACCACTTATCGGGACAAGAACCAGCTTTTTGGTATCAAGCGCAAAGACAGGCGCCAGCATGTTTATATTCTCGGAAAGTCCGGTACCGGTAAATCTGTGCTCATGTTCAACATGATAATACAGAATATTAAGAATGGCGACGGAGTCTGCATGGTTGACCCGCACGGAGAAAATGTAGAAGCCATACTTTCGGCTATTCCTCCACATCGCGTAAAAGACGTGGTTTACTTCAATCCTGCCGATGCAGACCATCACATAGGCTTCAATGTCCTCGAATTGATCGACCCCCAGTACAAGCATCTGGTAGCTTCTGGGTTGATGGGCATCTTTACGAAGATCTGGGCGAACGCCTGGAGCGCGAGAATGGAATACATTTTGAACAATGCGATCTTGGCCCTCCTCGATACTCCGGGCACGACTCTTCTTGGTATTCCCAGAATGTTGGTGGACAAAGATTATCGGCAGAAAATAATTTCAAATCTGAAGGATCCGGTTATCAAGGCCTTCTGGGTGCATGAGTACGAAGCTTGGCAGGATAAATTCAGGAATGAAGCTATCGCTCCGATCCAAAACAAAGTCGGCCAGTTTCTTTCTACTTCCATTATACGAAACGTCGTCGGTCAATCGAAGAGTACGATCAATATCTTTGACATGATGAACGAGGGCAAGATCTTTCTTGTGAATGTGTCAAAAGGGCGTATCGGCGAAGACAACTCGAGCTTACTCGGAGGCATGATTATCACCAAGATCCAGCTAGCCGCCATGGAGCGCGTGCGTATTCCGGAAGAATCTCGTAAAGACTTTTATCTTTATGTTGACGAATTCCAAAACTTCGTGACGGATGCTTTTGCTGGTATTTTATCTGAGGCTAGAAAATACAGGCTGAATTTGACTGTGGCGCACCAGTACACTGCTCAGCTGGTGGTGGATAAAAGTTCGGCAGTGCGTGATGCAGTGTTTGGCAACGTCGGTACCATGATCGTGTTTCGGGTGGGCTCGGATGATGCGGAATTTCTCGAATCAGAATTCGATCCCGAGTTCACTCCGCAGGACATAGTGAATCTGCCGAACTACAAGGTTTATCTGAAACTCATGATAGATGGCGTGACGTCCCGTCCTTTTTCAGCAAAAACTCTGCCGCAAATGGTGAAGTCTGGAAACAGGGAAATAGAAGAAGAAGTGATACGATCTTCTCGCGCGCTGTATTGCCGAAGCAAGGAAATCGTGGAGAGAGAGATAAATGACTGGAGCGGGATGTCGCTCGGCAATGATACCGACATGGGAAGCGGAGCTTTGGAGAAATTTCCCGTAATTTGTTCCAATTGCAAAAAAGAAACAACCGTGCCTTTTAAGCCCGAACCAGGACGTCCAGTTTATTGCAAAGAATGTATTGCAAAAATAAAGTCTGGGGAAATAAAAGTTACAAAAGGTTCTGAAAATCAGATCAAGCATGACGAAACCACTTTTTTCCAGCCTCTCGCTGATTTAGGCATAGAGTTCCAGCAGAAAGACAGGGTGAAGGGTGAAGAAAAGGAAAGGTACCCGGAAAGAGTCGAGAAAAAAAAGAGCCCGACTTTTTCTGCTTCTCCTCTGCCGAACAAGTCGTTAGCCTCGGAAGCATCTCAAAGCAAACCGGGCCTATTTAGAACGATTAAAAAAGTTTTCAATAAAAGCGCCCCGTCCGTGCCGGCGAGTACTGCTCCAAAAGGAGGAGAGCCGCGAACTTTACCAGCACCCGCAAAAATTTTCCAAAGATCAGAGAGGCCTAATCAACCAAATACCAAGGAAAATGTCGCCTTGAGAGAAATATTAAATAAAGTGGTTGCCAAACCGCCTACTCAAAATGCGAACCAGCCTGTTTCAGCTCCTGTGCCCCCTCCTGCACCGGCTCCAGTTTCGCTCGATACTCTTAAAAACCTGCCTGCGCAGGCAGGTAAAATTCTTAATCTGCCTTCTAAAGATCGCGCAGCGAGTTCTGAAGATATGAATAAGCTGAAGAACCTTATCCTAGAGAAAGAAAAAACTCCTACTCCTACTACCCCTGGCCCCGCACCCGCTTCGGCTTCTACTCCTATTCCTCAAAAACCAAAAGAAGTTCCGGAAGATGTTTTAAGAAAAATTTTGGAGTAAATTTGTTGAAATGAATCAAGAAACTAAAAATTGTAAAAAGTGCAAGCAAGATTTTGTCTTAGATCAGAATGATTTAGGTTTTTATGAAAAAATGAAAGTGCCCGTACCAAAAATTTGTCCGAACTGCCGTTTCAAGATGCGGGCGATGTTTAGAAATGAAACCACACTTTATTCTGGACGCAAATGCGCACTTTGTAATAATAATGTTATTTCAATGTATAATCCAAAATCTCCTTATGCTATCTATTGCTATAGATGTTTTTATTCTTCCAAGTGGGAAGCGAGGGATTATGCGATGGATTATGATGAAAAGAGATCTTTTATAGAACAGTTTGGTGAGTTACTCAAAAAAGTTCCCAAAATTACAACTTTCTTGTCAACTGGTTATGGTCTTAATGTAAATAGCGAATATTCGAATATGGCGAGTGGTTGCAAAAATTGCTATTTAGTTTTTAACACTGGGCCAGCGGAAGAAGTCTTGTACGCCCGGGGAATTAGAGATTGTCGTGACTGTGTTGATATGTATTTCGGAGTAAATGATGAACGTTGTTATGAATGTATAAATGTCCACCAGTCTTCCGGTATCCTCTCCGGTAAAAATGTTAATGGATCTGTAGATTGCTGTTTTGTGTTAAATTGTCGAAATGTGATGAATTGTTTTGGATGTGTGAATTTAAATAATAAATCACACCATTTTTTAAATCAACCGATGTCGGGAGAAGAATACAAGAAAAAAGTAAGTGAAATTTTAGGTAGCTATAAAAAAACTGAAGAATTTAGAAAACAATTTGAAAAATTTACATTACAATTTCCAATGCGTGAGAATAATAATATAAAAACTACTAATTCAACTGGAGATTATTTGTTTGAGTGTAAAAATGTAAGAGATTCTTTCGAAATTACGAAAAGCGAAGATTGTCGCTACTTGTATTCTTCTAAAGAAATTAGGGATTCTGTTGGCACTATCGGTTATGGGGTAAATTCGGAATGCTTATTGGAGGTAGTGGCTTCTGGACAATCCAGTAACTGCATAGGTTCTTATGGCCTCGAACACTCCAGTGATATTTTATATGGATTTTATACTTCCAAATGCCAAGACTGCATTGGTTGTGATGGGCTGAAAAATGGAAAATATTTTATTTTAAATAAACAATATGAACAAGCTGAATACGAGAGGCTCAGAGAAAAAATTATTCAAGAACTAAAAGAAAAAGATTTATATGGATTGATGATACCGCCAGAACTTGCCCCCTTTGCCTACAATGAAACGATTGCGCAAGACAGTATGCCTCTCACCAAGGAAGAAGCTTTGGCGCAGGGTTTTCGTTGGGAAGAAGACATACAAAAGACAGAAGGAAAGGAAACAGTTGATCCGGAAAACATTTCGGACCATATAAAAGATGTAAAAGATTCTATAACCAACGAGATTTTAAGATGTATAGATTGCAATAGAAACTATAAAATCATAGATCAAGAGCTTATGTTTTACAGGAAAATGAATATTCCGCTTCCTAGAAAGTGTTTTTATTGTAGGCACCGGGATCGTATTGTCAAACGTGGCCCATACAAATTCTGGAATAGGAATTGTGCAAAATGCAATATGGAGATTATGACAAATTATTCACCTGAAAGACCAGAAATTGTATACTGCGAGAAATGTTATCAGCAGGAAGTTTATTAGGTTTTATGTTAAAATAATCCCTATATGCCAAAGCCAAATCGAGTCCAAATAATCAAATACGGACCGCCGCCGCCAGAGCTGCCCGTGTTCGGCAAGGTCAAACCGGAGGAAGTTTCTTTTATTGGACGGACCAACTACGTAGCAGCTCTCGAGGAAAAGAAATTTATTTTCGGAATCAAGAGAATAGACCGCAGACGCCATCTATATATTATCGGTAAGTCCGGCGTGGGCAAGACCAAGCTTCTAGAGTTAATGCTCCGCCAAGACATCACCTATGACCACGGGCTTTGCTTGATCGACCCACACGGGGACGTGATAGAGGCGATGCTCGACTATATTCCCAAAGAACGCATCGATGATGTCTGTATCATCGACCCTACTGATCTTGATTTTCCGGCGTCTTTCAATCCACTTGCCAATGTGGACCCATTATTTAAGTTTCAATTGACCCAAGGCCTGATCGAGGTCTTCCAGAAGCAATTCGGGGCAAATTGGACACCACGTCTCGAACACGTCTTTCGCTTTACCTGTCTCGCTCTGCTCGACTATCCGCACGCCACCATGCGGGGAATGATTTCGATGCTGACCGATCGAAACTACCGACAGAAAGTGGTGGAATATATCACCGACGACATGGTCAAAAGATTCTTCGCAATCGAATTTGCCGATTGGTCGGAGAAATTCGACACCGACGCCATCATTCCTTTGGTGAACAAGCTCGGGCAATTCCTATCTGATCCCTTACTACGAAACATATTCGGACAGAAGCAGAACAAGATAGATATAAGTAAATTAATGAATGAGGAAAAGATTGTCCTCATCAATCTCTCAAAGGGCCGCTTGGGCGAAGAAAATTCTTCATTTCTCGGTTCCATATTCCTGACAAAAATAAAACAGGCCGGAATGGAGCGTGCCGCTATACCCGAGAAGGACCGTAAGGATTTTTATATCTATGTCGACGAGTTCCAAAACGTAGTGACTCAGACTTTTGAAAATATTTTGTCGGAGGCGAGAAAGTACGGGCTCAACCTCACCATGGCTCATCAGTATGTGGGGCAGATCATTACCAAAGTCCACCAAGCGGTGCTCGGAAACTGTGGTAGCATTATCACTTTCCGCGTCGGCGGAGAAGATGCGGTGAAATTGAAGCCGGAATTTGCACCCCTGTTTGATGTGAAGGATATGATCAACCTTGCGGTAGCGGAATTTTATATCAAGATGACCATCGATGGAGAGTCTTACGATCCATTTTCAGCTGAGACACTCCGAGTCTTGCCACCGACGCATCCTTCATATAGAAAAGAAATAATCGATGCTTCTCATAAAAAATATTCAATATCCAAACATGATGCCGCGAGGCTGATCGCTGAAGAAGAGGCGACAATAATCAGAAGCGCAGAAGAAAAAGCGATAATTGAAGGAAGAGCGAAAAGAAAGGAAAAAGAAGCTAAATCCAGCGAAGCTGGATCGCCCGACGATTCTGAAGAATCGTTTAGGGAAAATGAAACTGTAGAAAAACGAAAGACGAAAGAGAATAAAACTTCCCAAGAGGCCGAGCCTATGATATAATGGCTAAATAACCTTATGAATAAAGACTATTACAACATTTTAGGTGTAAATAAAAGCGCTTCCAAAGACGAAATAAAAAAGGCTTTTTATAAGCTGGCACACAAATATCATCCTGATAAAAAGGAGGGTAACGAATCAAAATTCAAGGAAGTGAATGAGGCTTATCAGGTGCTTTCGGACGAAGGGAAACGGGCAAAATATGATCAATTCGGATCAGGTTTTGAGAATGCGCAAGGGTTCGGCGGAGGGCAAGGAGGATTTGGAGGCTTCGACGGGGCAGGCTTTGGAGGATTTCAAGGTGCAAATGTGGATTTTGATTTCGGAAACCTGAATGATATCTTTAGCGATTTCTTTTCCGCCGGAGGCGGACCAGCCTCTGGCTGGGGAGGTAATAAGGCTCGTCGCGGCCGAGACATCTCGACCGAGATCCAGATTTCTTTTTCTGATTCTATTTTTGGCATAAGCAGAAAAATTCTTATCACTAAGACATCTAATTGTCTTACTTGCCACGGTTCTAGCGCGAAGGCGGGTTCGGGAATGGTAACTTGTAAAACTTGCAATGGTCAAGGACAGATTCGTGAATCAAAAAGAACAATATTTGGAAATATTGCGAATACAAAGATTTGTGAGGCTTGTCTAGGTGCTGGTGAAGTGCCGAAGGAGGCTTGCGAGACCTGTCGCGGCAAAGGAGTCATGCGCCGGGAAGAAGAAGTTGATATCAGCATCCCTGCCGGTATACGAGACGGAGAGATGATCCGGATGTCGGGTTATGGCGAGGCTGTTTCCAAAGGAACAGCAGGAGACCTTTATATCAAGATAAACGTTGCCCCGCACCCTGTCTTCAAACGCGATGGCCACGACATCGTAATGAATCTGAATTTGAAACTTTCTGACGCACTCCTCGGGACAAAATATCCAATAGAAACTCTGGATGGACATATCGAAGTGACTATTCCTGAAGGCGTGGGGATAAACGAAGTTCTTCGAGTGAAAGGCAAAGGTGTGCCGATGGGGGCGAAAAATAAGCGCGGCGACCTCCTTATCAAACTCAACATCAAACTTCCTTCAAAAATTTCTCGCAAATCTCGCGAACTTATAGCTGAACTCAAAAAGGAAGGAATATAGCTCCATGCTACCAGAGAATATTATATATATCGGGGTGGTGGTAGGTCTAGTATCCATCTTTCTTTACATTAAAAATATTTTTTTTGGCACTACTCGACCAAATCTAGTTTCTTGGACTCTATGGCTACTCGGCCCATTTCTCGGTGTATTTTTTCAACTTAAAGCCGGAGCAGGGCTCTCGGTATTGCCTGTGTTCATGGCTGGCTTTGGACCATTGCTGGTAGTTATATTTTCAATTTTTAGGAAAAACTCCTACTGGAAACTGAGTACGTTTGATATATTTTGCGGAATATTTTCTATACTTGCATTAGTATTGTATGCATTGACTCACAATCTAGCAGTATCAATTATTTTTGCAATACTAAGCGATCTATTGGCCTTTGTACCTACTTATATAAAAGGGTGGAAATTTCCAGAATCTGAAACATCTTCTGTTTACATCACAGGTCTTTTTAATAATATTTTAGGTTTACTAATTATCAAAAATTGGTCTTTTACCATCTATTCGTTCGGTTTGTATCTAATAATTGCGAATATTGTAATGATTTACTTTTTATATCGCAAAAAGATTTTTTAAACAACAATTTCTCCGTAATCTGTTTTTACCCCCTAAAACACCCTAATCCTGTAAGAATCGTGCTGATTTTGATGGGATAGGGTGATTTTTGCAGAGAGTTCCGTGTTGACTTTCTTGTAGGCAATGCTAGATTATCAATAAGAAACCGTTCAAAAAACCAAAACGAAAGGCAATGTTCTATGAAAATTTTAGATGTTGGCCCAGGCCAGATCGGGAATGAGCTTGCCTTACAGGCTCACGGAAGGGGTCACACGACCTCTTTCTTCGGACGAAACGATCCGAAAAACACATTCCGCCAGAGAGCGGAGGAGAGTGATGTCGTGGCTATCACAATCCCTAGCGAAGGTGGGGGTGACGATGAAGTTTTCTACGCACTTGAAAGTCTTGCGGCGGGCAAACCTGTTGCAATCGCGGCAAAGTGTGCAAATGCTTACCAGTCTGAAAAGATCAAACCCCATCTTTCGCAAATGGGTATAACCACCACAGCGGGAGGGCCGAGTGGAATGCTTAACCTTATCTTGACGCCACAGCTTGGCCTCAGGAAGATCGTGACAATTCCAAACGGAACCCTTTGCTTCATGTTCAGCCGAACAGCAGAGGGGGTGCCTTGGGAGCAGGCTTTGGAAGAGGCTACCAAGGAAGGGCTTACCGAGGGTGGATCTGGTTTGGAAGAAGTGTTCCGTGGAGAGACATGGGATACGATCTTGAAAACGTCAGGCATCGGAAATCTTGCAGGGATCTTTCGAGAGCCTTTGATTCCGGACGAGTTCAGCACTTCGATACTTAGCAAGACGGAAATCTTGCGATTACTCGGAGCAAAAAAATTCCGTTTCATCGTACGGATGGTTAAACAGCCAAGAAGCAAAACCTATTCGTGCTTTCCGGGATTTTATGTTCGGAAAGAAGGTTGGGACATCATTGGTGAATTCGCGGAGCCGGATCAGTCTGAGTTTCTTGGCAATGTTCCGTGTGGCAAGCAAAACACGCTCATCACCTGGAACTACGCTGGCAGGAACCAAATCACCGGCGACGGCGCCGGAATCAAAGCAACTGCGAGTACATTGCTCGGAGAGCTCGAGTGGCTTCATGCAAATCGAAAAAACTAACAACAACATCAGCTAACAACAAAACCTTAACGAAAGGAGGATAACATCATGTACAAAAAACTATCAGCACGTTTGCGCCAGAAAAATCGGCGCAAACATGCTTGGATCTCCGCCTTGCGAAAGGCTGGAGAAAAGGCTAGAAGTTTCAATTAGCCTAAAGGGGGCGCTCGAACATTTGGGCGCCCTTTTTAATTCTAAATCCTAGAAACTTTCTGCCCATCTCCTGTATCTTTTATCTCATACCCCAGATAATTTATTTCTTTTCGTAGTTCATCGGACTTTTGGAAATCTTTATTTTTGCGGGCTTCTTCTCTTGCTTTTATTAGTTTTGAAACTTCTTCTGGTATACTAATTTCTTTTGCTTCTTTTAAATCTGCAAAGCCTAATCCAAGTACTTTATCAAAATCCAAAACTGTGGCTTTTTTGTCAGCAGGAGAAATACTTTCGTTTTTTAAGACATCCCAAAGTACGGTAAGCGCGCGCGGAGTATCGAGATCATCTGTGATGAATCCTTTGAATTTATGCTGGGATTCGTGGTGTATCTGTCCTATTTCATCTCCTAGCTCCAAATAGAGGTTAAAAAGGCGTTTTAGGGCTGTTTCTGCGCCTTCCAGAGCTTCCCAGACGAAGTTTACCTTGGTCCGGTAACTAGCCATTAACAGCCAAAAGCGGTAGGTTGTGGGGCTTATATTTTTTTCGCTTAGGCTATCTAACTTGAGGAAATTACCCGCTGATTTGGACATTTTTTCCGAGCCAGTATCGACAAATTCATTATGCATCCAGAATCTGACAAAAGGTTTTTTTCCGGTTGCGCATTCTGATTGAGCTATCTCGTTGGTATGGTGTGTCGGAATAAGATCAATGCCTCCGGTATGGATATCGAACTGCTCTCCCAAGAATTTGAGGCTCATCGCCGAGCATTCAATATGCCAGCCGGGGAAACCCTTGCCCCAAGGAGACTCAAAGCCGATTTTTTCATTAAACTTCCAGAGAGCAAAATCTTCAGGATTTTTTTTCTCCTTGTTTTCGGCGATTCTGGCATGGTCTTCATTTCTTTCTCTTTTTCCTCCCCAAAGCACTCCATAGTCAGGCATCTTGGACGTGTCGAAATAAATCCCGTCATTCGTTTTGTATGTGTATTTATTTTCTTCGAGCTTTCCTATCAACTCGGTATCTTCTTTTATATGATCGCTTGCGAAATAAATATGACTGGGTATTTTTATATTGAGTTTGTTCAGATCTTCCTTAAATTTTTCCGTGTAGAATTCCGCGAGCCCTCTCATATTTTTTAAATTCAATTCTTTTCCTTCCCGCAGGAGTCCTTTTGTCATTTTGTCATCGCCCGAATCCGCATCGCTCGAAAGATGCCCGATGTCGGTGATATTCATGACCCTTTTTACTTCATAACCCGAATACTCTAAAGTTTTTTGCAATACGTCAGCAAAAACATAGGCTCGCAGATTACCAATGTGGGTGTAATTGTAGACCGTCGGTCCGCAGGTATACATCCGAACTTCTTTCTTGTGAATAGGGGAGAAGTTCTCTTTCTTTCGGGATAAAGTATTATAAAATTTAACTGACATATTTATTGAGGCAAACCGGGAGCTTGGCTGAATTCATTCTTATAAATTGAAATGAGGGTATACAAGAGACTAACTGCGAGCGGCCCTACCAGGATGCCTATTGGTCCTAAGGTAGCGATGCCTCCCAACACGGAAAATAGGATGAGAAGCGGAGGTATGTTGATCTTACTGCCGACGATGATGGGATTCAAGAAATTATCAACCATGCCTACCACGACAACAGACCAGATAAGGAAGCCCAAGGCTCCGAGCTCATTTCCGGTCGCAAAAAGGAAAATCATGGCTGGTACGGAGACGAAGGCGGTGCCCACCATGGGAACTAGAGATGCGATCGCAGCCACTGTGCCCCAGAGCGCTCCGTTTGGAATTCCAAAAATGGAAAATCCGACGCCCATCAATATTCCTTGGATAATTGCGATGACAAAATATCCCTTAAGGACGCCATTTACGGCCCGCTCCAGCCTAGAAATTATTTTCTTGTCGTCTTTGTCGGCGAGCGGGCTTAGTTCTATTATAGCTTGTCTCCATTTCGCGCCATCTTTGAGGAAATAAAAAATTGACAAAAATATAAGCACCAGAGAGAAAAAAGCGGAAAGTGTGGCGCTGAATATCTTTGCCACATTATTAGAAATAAAAAACGTAAAATCCGAAATCTTTTCTTTGGCGTCAAAGGCAACCCCAGCAGGAAGTATTTTGTGGATGGTACTGTCAATGGACTCGATAAATGAACCGACGCTTTGTTCGCCCACGACCGCCTGATATACTCCTTGGCTCTGATTGAATACCAGAACCCCGATGCCGGAAATTGGCCCCAAAAGGACTATTGCAAATATTATTACGGTAAAAAGGCTCGACAGCCAGCTCGGTAAGCTCCTTCTCATGAACCATTCATATACAGGATACAGGACTATGGAAAAGGAAATGCTTAGAACGATGACTATCCAGAGGGGACGGAAGATGAAAAAGGTGAAAACGAAGGTTGCTAATAGTAGCCCAAAGAAAAAATACCTTTCAATAATTTTTGTTTGCATCATGTAACTATTATAACAAACTCTTGCCTTTTTGTGAAATATCGTATAATATAAGCCAATATGAACGCACAGGAATTTGCAGTAATACAAACAGGCGGAAAGCAATACAAGGTCTCCAAGGGGGATGTTGTTTCTATTGAAAAAATAAAGGGTGGAAAGTCTGGTGAATACCAAAAAGGGGAAAAAGTTTCATTTGATAAGGTCTTGCTAGTTGATGATGGAAAAGACACCACGATAGGCACTCCGTATATCACAGGCGCAAAAGTAGATGCTGAAATCGTAGAAATCGGACGCGCCCGCAAAATTCTCGTAGTAAAATATAAACAAAAGTCTCGCTATCTACGCAGAAATGGCCACCGTCAGCCATTTTTCAAGGTAAAAATCACTGAGATAAAATAAAGAGGTTTTAGCTCAAAAACACCCCTAATCTAGCAAAATCGAGCTGATTTTGATGGGATAGGTGGATTTTACCTTCTTTTTATGGTTGATTGTTAACCATTTGTGATATAATCAATCTATGGGTGAAAAATTTGGAGGGACAACTATTGCTCCTGAAGAAGAGATGCCTCCAGAAAAGGCAGATTATGCAGGCGATGCAGAAAATAACTTAGATAATGTAGATAATACAGATAAGACAGAAAGAGAAAGGACAGATGATGATGTCGCCGTTGATCTTGCGGAGCAGATGTATCATGATTCTATTCAGTGGCTTTTGAGTCCTGAAGAACGGGTAGTAATAGAAAGACTCATTGAAATAATTCGAGGAGATAAGAAAAAAGGGAAAAATAATAGCATTACTCTTGATGTTGTGGAAAAGATCTTTCAAGATTCTATTAAATGGAAATTAACAACTCCTCCTGCAGACCGCAGGGTTATTGAAGAACTTATTAAATTAGCTCGAAAAAAAGAATAATTCTACTGCCTATTTTTTAGCGCGTTTTTGATAGTATCGTTGTCTGAATACTCTAGTTCGGTGCCGGTGGAAAGGCCTTTACCTAAAGAAGATATTTTTATGCCTGCCCCGTCTTTGGCGGGGTTTTGGGCTATGTCTTTTAGCTGTTCTCGGACATATTGGTCAGTATGGTCACCTTGGGGACTTAGTGAAAATGCTAGAATTACTTCTTTTAAACTTTTTTCTTCTTTTCTTATTTTATTTTTCAACTCGTCAATTCTGATTCTGCTTTTAGTTGTTTTTTCAACTATAGGCACGAGTCCGCCTAAAATAAAATATTTACCACTATACACTCTGCTTTTCTTTATACTTTCCAAATCAGAATCTTTTTCTACTACCAAGAGGGTAGAGGAGTCTATATTTGTATTACTACAAATGTCGCACAGCTTCTCATTTTTAGACAAAATAAAAAATCTAAAACACTCTTTACATTGCGCCACTTCTTTTTTTAAATCTGTTATCAGACTAGACAAATTTTCACTATACGCGGGAGTTCTCCCCATCAAGAAATAAACAAAGCGCCTTGCTTGCCTTTCTCCAATACCTGGAAATTCCTTGAAGACTTCAGCTAGCTTGTCTATGATGTCCATTTCTTGATTCTAGCATTAAAATGCATCTAAATCTCCTCTGACTTTTGATGGAGCGAATTCACTAAGGTTGCTTTTTTCCAGAGTTTGGAATGTGGTTGTTTTTTCATCAAAATAAAGTTCTATTTTTCCAATCGGACCATTTCGGTGTTTTTCAATCAAAATTTCAACAATGTTCGTTTTTTCTGATTCATCTTTTCCTTTGTCATCTCTATGCAGAAACATCACGACGTCTGCATCCTGTTCTATGGATCCTGAATCGCGAAGATCGGACAGTCTAGGCTTACCACCGCGAGACTCTACTGCGCGAGAAAGTTGAGAAAGCGCAAGCACTGGCACGTCCAGCTCTTTTGCAAGACTTTTCAATGATCTACTTATTTCTGTAACCTGATTTACCATAGAATCATAATTTTTAGAAGTTGTCATGAGTTGTAAATAGTCTACGACAATGAGGTCAAGGCCTTTTTCTGCCTTCAGTCTGCGAGAGAGCGCTTTCATTCTCACTATTGAGTTTCCGGCCTGGTCATCAATGTAAATTTTCGCTTTTGCGAGTTTGTCGAGCGAATTTTGAAGTTTAGTAAAATCTCCTTTTTCGTCAGAAATGCGTCCCGTACGTAAATTCCACGCATTCACCCGGCTTTCAGCAGAGAGCATTCTGTCCACTAGTTGTTGAGAAGACATTTCAAGAGAAAATATCACCACAGATTTATCATGAGTCGTGGAAGTCATACGTGCAATATCGAGTGCGAGAGTGGTCTTACCCATGCTTGGACGCGCAGCGATGATTATTAAATCAGATTTTTGTAATCCAGAAAGCATATTATCTAAATCTTTGAATCCCGTCGGAAGTCCGCGAAGCATACCCTTGTGTTCGTGTAATTTTTCCAATCGTTCGTAGGCTTCTGGTAATGCATCTTTCATATTTACAAATTTCTGATTCTTTGGAGATGATACGACGCTGAAAATTTTCTTTTCGGCTAGGTCCAGTATGTCATCCATGTGGTCATCGCCTTCTTCAAAAGCGAGCTCGGACACGTAGTCTGCCGCTTCGATTAGGCTTCTCAAGACATATTTCTTTTGCACGATATCCGCGTAATGTTTGACATTGGTAGAAGAAGGAACAACATTCACTATTTCCGCAAGATAAGCATTGCCTCCGACGCTTTCAAGCAATTTTTGTTCGCCGAGCTTGGTGGAGAGCGACAGCATATCTATCGGCTCGTTCTTGTTTGCGAGATCGAGCATAGCTTGGAATATTTTTCTATGCTTTTCCGAATAAAAAGATTCTGGCGTCACCATGTCTTCCACTTCATGCATTGCGTCTTTGCGGAGCATTATAGATCCGAGTACCGCTTGTTCCGATTCTAGACTCTGAGGAGGGATCCGTAGATTATTTTTTTTGCCATTTGGCTCAATTTTTTTTTCTGTTTTCGGCACCAGTTTGACCATAGGGCTATTCTACCACAGCCGGCGAATTGTAAAACTCCCGAAAGTGCTTAAAACTGTTATTAATATGTGGACAAGATCGCAAAAAGAAGGTTTTTATGCTAAAATAACCAGGATGAATAAAAAAATATCTTTATCGGGAATTCAGCCTTCAGGGAGACCTCACATCGGGAATTATTTTGGCATGATGAAGCAACTCATAAGCCACCAGGAGGAATTCGACGTTTATGCTCTGATTGTGGACTATCATGCCATGAAATCAGTGCGCAATCCAGCAGAAATGAAGGAGAATATAATAAATGTCGTGCTTGACTATTTAGCTTTGGGTCTCGACTCGAAAAAAGTCACTTTTTTTAAGCAATCGGATGTGTCGGAGCACACCGAGCTTTGTTGGATTTTTGACACTATTACCACTATGCCTTACCTCATGCGCGCCCATGCCTTCAAAGATGCACAAGCGAAAAATAAAGAGATTGATGTGGGGACCTTCAATTATCCGGTTTTGATGGCGGCTGATATTTTGCTTTACAATCCGGACATAATTCCTGTCGGCGCCGATCAGAAGCAACATGTGGAAATTTCCCGGAACATAGCCGAAAAATTTAACAATACTTTTGGGGAAACCTTCAAATTGCCAGAGGCGATGATCATGAAAGAGATGGCGGTCATCCCGGGAACGGACGGGCGCAAGATGTCGAAGAGTTACAACAATACCATCCCGCTTTTCGCCGAATATGAAGAGATAAAGAAATGCGTGATGAGCATCGTGACTGATTCTGGAGGGGGAATTCCACAAAATGTGTTTGCTATACACAAGCTTTTTCGTAATGAAAATGAATTAAAGAAAATTTATGAGGAAAAAGCGGGGAAATATAAAGAGCTCAAAGAAATGCTTATAGAAGATCTGGAGAAATTTATAGCACCACTACGTGAAAGGCGAAAAGAATTTGCCAAGGATATTCCAAAGGCCCTCGCGGTATTAAGAGAGGGAGGGGAGAAGGCTAAAAAAGTCGCCTCAAAGAAGATGGATGAGATAAGAGAGAAAATCGGGGTGAAAGTTTATTAAAATATGAAACATATTAGTAAAAAAATTCCAGAATACAAACAGGAACTGGTTGAAGTTTTTTCTAAGATTCATGGGGATAAAAATCTCATGAAAGAATTTTTAACAGATGTTCTAACACCAGCAGAATTTGAAGGTTTAGCTTTGCGCTGGCAAATAGTTAAGAAATTAAATAAAGGCGAGACTCATCGGTCGGTAGCAGGGGATTTAGGTTTAGGTATAAGTACCGTAACTCGTGGCTCTCGGGAGCTTCGCAATAAAAATGGAGGTTTCCACTTAATGTTGAAGAAACTAAGTAAATAAAGAATTAACACCCTACAGTTTTATAAAAGTTATCCCCAATGCAATTTGCATTATTTTTTTACTATGTTATCATGTACTAGTACATAGATACAGAGGTAAGGGTGTTTATGTGAGAAAATATAAAAACATGAAAAACAAATTTCAAATAAACAAAACAAGGAAGGGGAAGTCATGGTGGGGCGTAAAAAGCTTAAGTTTTTCGGCTTTTGCGTCTGTCTGTTGATTTCTTTTTACTCTATTTAAAACAAGGAATCCATTGAGTGGCGCACGAGCGTCATTTTTAGTTCTTTGATAGTAAACCTTAACAATTCAACAACAGGAGAGTTATGAAAACTAATTCAATTGAAATTTTTCCGAGCTTGGAAGAGTTTCGGAATTTGTCGGTGAAAGGTAACCTTGTGCCAGTGTTTGCGATACTAAGTTCTGATAACGACACCCCTGTCCAAGTGTTTCAGAAACTTCGGACGGAGTATTCTTTTCTTCTTGAGTCTGCAGAACGGACGGGACAAATGGGGCGGTACTCATTTGTGGGTAGGAATCCGGTCGTTATTTTTCGCAGTAGTGGAAAGACTATCACTATTACCGAAGGGGGAAACATTCAGACTTTTGAAGTGAAGGATGATCCTCTTTCGGAATTAGAACGTTTCATGAGTCGGTATCGTTACGTGCCCATTACTGGTCTGCCTCAATTTACTGGAGGGGCAGTTGGTTATTTGGGTTACGAAGCCGTTTGTTCCTTTGAACCCAAGAAACTCAAGGTAGCGAAAAATGACGTTCTAGCGACTCCAGAGAATATCTTCATGATTGCAGAGCAAGTAGTGTGCTTCGATCATTTAGAGCGTCGCTTGTATCTCATCTCCAACGCTTCCATTGCAGATGGAGATGTCGCTGGAGCATACGAGAAGGCTTGCCGGGAAGTGGTGGAGCTTGCAAATAGTCTACAGAAGCCCCCAAACTTACCTTATGTTTCGTATCAAAACAAAATTCCTGAAATTAGTTTTAAAAGCAATCTCACAGAAGGACGATTCAAGGAAATGGTGGGAGAGGCGAAAAAGTTAATTCTCTCTGGGGATATAATACAAGTTGTCTTGTCTCAAAGGTTTGAAGTGGAATACACAGGAGATCCTCTTCATCTTTATCGGACACTGTGGATGGTCAATCCTTCGCCCTATATGTTTTGCATTACTTTTGGAAATGAACTTTCGATTGTCGGAGGTTCTCCTGAAGTGCATGTGAAATGCATAGACGGCAAAGTGCAGATACGTCCTATCGCTGGAACAAGAAAACGGGGTGAAACTCCCGAAAAAGATGCGGAGCTTGCAGTAGAGCTTCTCGAAGATCCAAAGGAGCAAGCAGAACATGTGATGCTTCTTGATTTGGCACGCAATGACATTGGCAGAATCGCAAAATATGGATCAGTTAAGGTGACCGAGAAATTCCAGATTGAGAGATTTAGTCATGTCATGCACATCGTGTCAAACGTTGTTGGGGAGAAATTAGATGGTCTTAGTTCATACGATGTTATGCGAGCTAGCTTTCCTGCAGGTACTGTTTCTGGAGCACCCAAAGTTCGTGCAATGCAGATCATAAGCGAGCTTGAGCTAGACAAGAGGGGTGTCTATTCAGGAGCTGTCGGGTACTTTGGTTTTGACGGCAATCTTGATTCCTGTATTGCACTTCGCACTGTTGTCATAAAAGATGGCAAGGCATATGTGCAGGCTGGAGCTGGAATTGTTCATGAATCAACACCCGAGGGTGAATTTGAGGAAACTCGAAACAAAGCTCGGGGAATGTTGCTCGCCATCGCTCGAGCAAATGCAATGTGATTAGCGATGAAAAAATTGGGGGCGTTGCGCGATATTCGCGCAACGCCTACCCAATATTAGTATTATTAAAATCTAATAAAACATAAATTTATGAAAACTGTAGGAATAATTGGTGGTCTTGGACCAGAAACAACGTCTGAATTTTATTTAGAACTAATTTTCTCGTGTCGAAAAATAAATCGAATTAATTATCCACATATTTTAATAAATAGTATTCCTTTACCATTTAACATAGAAGAGAGTGCAATTGCTGAGGGAGTGGGAGAGGAAAAATGTTTACCATATCTTATTGATTCCGCAAAGAGCTTAGAAAAAGCTGGTGCTAATTTTTTAGTACTACCATGTAACTCTCTACATGTATTTATAAATGATATTAGAAATGCAGTAAAAATTCCTGTTTTGAGTATTTTAGAGGAAACTGCTAAATTTCTGAAAAATGAAGGAGTAGGAAAAGTTGGGATTATAGCCACTCCGATAACAATTAGAAATAAACTATATGAAAAATTCTTAACAAGGGGTGGAATTAGACAAATAACGCCTGACAGTCTTCAGCAAGCCAAAATAGGAAAATTAATTCACAATCTTGTTTCAAATAGATATGACAATAGAGATAGAGAGCTATTAATAAAAATAATTGAAGATTTTGCTAAAGGAAAAGTTGAGCATGTTATTTTAGCTTGCACAGATTTGCAATTATTAATGCCTCAACATAATGATATAAAAATCTATGACACAATGAAAATTTTAGCTGATGCAACAGTAAAGAAAATTGTGTCGTAAAAATCCTTGCATTTTTGTGTGGATATGCTATATTCTAACCGTGAATAAAAACATACAAGCAAATAGTTATTTCTTTTTCGGCTTTAGCCACAACTTTAGAAGGCTGATATTTGCGCTGTAAAAATACTTAAAACAAAAACTTACAACTCAAACACCAGCCTTCGGAAGGGCTGGTGTTCTCGTTTTGCGGGGATAGTAGTACAACAATAAACTTGGTCGTTGAAAACAAAAAACTTATGCCTATTAGCAACAGACTACTCAGTGGACCCTCGTTTGGTATTTTGACAGATGTGAGGGTGAAAAAGAAAAGCATCTCTACAACACCCAGGCCAGAAAAATTCAAGCTCGTCGCGGATTTTAAAACAGGAAGTGGGGTAACGGTCAAACGAGACACGATCGGTATCTCTATTCCACATAAACCGCAGGATTGGATGACGGTTGCTGTGTGGGTGCCAAAAGATTTTGTCAGGCTTAAAATTCCCTGCAAGCCTGGAGAAATCGTTATTCGACGAGTTTTGGTTGAGTCAGTGGCTTAACCAAATGGCTACAATATCGCGTCCATAGCCAGACGCAAAACGGCGGACGTTCTCATTGAGAGCGCCCGCCGTTTTATTTTTATACTGTTTTTATTTTAAAGTTTGTGATAAACTATTTTTAATATGCAAAACAGAATATATATTAAAGATTTAAAGGAAAATACAGGTAAAGAAATCATTATTGCTGGGTGGGTGGACGTGAGAAGGGATCAGGGGAAAATGGTGTTTTTTGATATGCGAGACATGACTGGAAAGGTGCAATGTGTGGCATTGCCTAGCAGGGCGGAAGTGATAGAAAAAGCAAAAGAAATTCGCCCTGAATGGGTTTTGAAAATTACTGGTCTTGTGAATAAACGTCCACCGAAAAATGTAAAAGCTGGGGCATTAAATGGGGATGTGGAGTTGGAAGTGACTGGGATTGAAGTTCTCTCAAAGACTACTGAGATACCTTTTGAACTTAATGAATCAGTGAACCTAGATACTCACCTCGACAATCTTCCATACACGATACGTTCAGAACGTTCAAAAGATATTTTTACTATGCAATCCAGCATTTTAGAAGCATATCGTTCTTCACTTCGTTCTCAAGGATTTACTGAATTTATGTCTCCGGGGATTGTGGGAGGGGATGCTGAAGGCGGGTCTGCTGTTTTTAAAGTGGATTATTTTAAGGATCATAAAGCATATTTGGCGACGAGTCCGCAGTTTTATAAACAAATAATGGTTGGTGCTTTTGAACGTGCATGTACTATTGCTAAAGTATTTCGTGCTGAAAAAAGTGCAACGACTAGACATTTGAGTGAAATAACTCAGATGGATTTTGAAATGGGTTTTGTTGAAAACGAGAGAGATGCTATGAAAGTTCTTGAGAATGCTGTTCGCGATACTGTGAATACTGTAGGGAAATTGCATAACGATATTTTTACGCGTTTTAATACGACTGTACCTCTAATTCCTGCTGAAATTCCAATATTTACTTTAGCTGAAGCACAAGATCTTGTTGCGAAAGAATTTAATCGCACTATTGAAGACACTAACGATATGTCACCGGAAGATGAACGTCAACTTTGTGAATACGTAAAGAAAAATCTTAAATCTGATTTTGTTTTTATCACTAGATTTCCCACAAAGAAGCGCGCTTTTTATACTTACGAAGAACCAAGTGAAGCACCTTTTTCTCGCGGTTTCGACTTGCTTTTCCGAGGATTGGAAATAAACAGCGGAGCGCAACGAATACATAATCATGAAGACCTCGTAAGACGTATCGTAGAAAGGGGCATGGATCCAGAAAAGTTTTCATATTATCTACAAACATTCAAAGTTGGTATGCCTCCGCACGCTGGGTCATCTACTGGCTTGGAACGTTTTACTGCTAGGATGCTTGAGGTTACTAATGTCAAAGAAGCGACGGCGTTTCCTAGAGACATGACTCGCATAGATACTAGGCTTTCAGAGTAAATATACGTATTCGTATACGTATATAAATAAGTATAAGTAAATGAATTATATAATTAAGGGTATTGTTATAATAGGTGATGGATACGGCAGAAAAATTGGATTTCCGACAGTGAATTTGGAAACTGAACAAGAGGGGATTTATGCGGAAGGAGTCTACTCAGGGAGTGCTATATTAGATGGAAAGAAATACAAAGCGGGAATTGTGATAGGGCCCAAAATTGAATCAAAGAATAAAGTAGAAGCACATTTGATAGGGTATAGTGGAGATGCATATGGAAAAGAAGTGACTTTAGAAACAAAAAGTTTTTTGAGAGAATACAAAAAATTTTATACAGAGTCAGAATTAATAGCGCAGATTAAAGAAGATTTAAAATTATGTTAAAAGATTACACAGGTCCTATTTTTATTTTAATTGCAGCGACGCTTTGGGCGTTTGATGGGCTGATTCGTCAACATTTATATTCACTACCGCCAATTACTATAATATTCTTCGAGCATTTGATTGGCTTAATAATTTTATCTCCATTTGTTTTTAAGTATGTTTTCAAAACCAAACTTTCCAGCCGAGAATGGTGGCTCGTTGTTTTAATTGCAATTTTGAGTGGGCTTTTTGGGACATTGTGGTTTACAACTGCTCTTGGCAAAGTACATTTTATTTCTATTTCAGTGGTGTTTCTTTTACAAAAACTTCAGCCCATATTTGCCATCACTACAGCAAGAATCTTTTTGAAAGAAAAGCTCGACCAGAGATACATAAAATGGGCAGTGCTTGCGTTAGTAGCTGCTTATTTTGTGACATTCAAAAATGGATATGTGAATTTTGCAACAGGTGAGGGGACTATTATCGCCGCCCTGTATGCCCTCGGTGCGGCCTTTGCTTGGGGGTCTTCCACTACATTTTCCAAAATGCTTTTAGGAAAAGTGGATTTCAAAGTCAGTACTTTTTACAGATTTCTGATTACTCTAGTTGTTGCTTTGCCACTTTTATTTTTATTTGGACATAATGCAGAAGTTGCAAGTTTGGCCATTCCAAATATTTCTCAATTTGGATTTTTAGCACTTATCGCTGTATCTACAGGCATGGTTGCGCTTCTTATTTACTACAAAGGACTTGCAAAAACCCCTGTACATATTTCCACAATTTTGGAGCTAACTTTTCCTTTTGTAGCTATTTTATTAGATTTTATTGTAAATCACACAATACTTTCTGTCACCCAATGGATTGCGGCAATAGTGCTCGTATTTAGTATTTATCAAATTGCTAGATTGCGAGAGAATTTTTCAAATGGATCTACTCAATAAAAAATGTGTGCCGTGTGAAGGGGGAGCGAAGCCTTTAAATCATGAGGAGATTTTGAATTATATGAGTGAGGTATCTGGCTGGAAATTGACAGAAGATCAGAGTCCAAATTCCCAGAAATTTGGCTTAGGCGCAAAAATTTCTAAGGAATTTAAATTTAAAGATTTTATAGGAGCGATAAATTTTGTTAATTCTGTATCCGAAATTGCCGAATCAGAAGGCCACCATCCAGATATTCATATACATTACAACAAAGTTCTGCTCGAACTTTCCACTCACGCTATAGGCGGACTTTCCGAAAATGATTTTATTCTTGCGGCGAAGATTGATGTAAGTAAATAAAGTATGAAATCTGATGAATTAAAAAATGTAGAAGAAGAAAATTTCAAGATAGAAGATGCGAAGCCTGAAGACGTAGAAGCGATAAGAGCTATTGTGAAAGATGCTTGGCTTGAGATTTATCCAAATGAAAAATATGGGATCACGACTGAAGATATTTCTGCTATCGATTGGTTTAATTCAGAAAGTTTGGCGACAAGGAGAAAAGAAATTATTGAAAATAAAGATACTGTACATACTTTTGTTTTTAAAAATGATAAAAAAGAAATCGTTGGATTTTGTAAAGTTTTGAAATTTAAAGATTATGGAGAAATAGATGCGATGTATGTAATACCAGAGCTCCAAAGACGTGGTTTAGGTAAAAAACTATTGCTAAAAGGACTTGAATGGTTAGGGTCAGATTTAAGTATTAGGTTGGTAGTTGTAAAATACAATTTTAATGCAATTGAATTTTATAAAAAATTTGGTTTCAAAGAAACTGGAAATAAAGTTGTTTACGAGGGAACACAACTTTCAAGCGGGAAAGATATCCCTAGAATTGAAATGATAAAAAAAGCTACTTTAGTCAACTAAAGTAAAGAGTGAGGTGTGGATAACTTTAATTAATTAAAATAAGTGTATTTGAAAGATTAAAAATCTTATAGATAAAAAATAAAAAGAGCGGGCCATTCTGTTTGGCCCGCTCATGATTGGATCACATCCATTTTATCGTCGACCGATACCGGAGCGGCGAATACAGGGAGTGACATGTTGGTAAGTCATAACCCAAAACCTTTTGTCGTGAATTAAGACCCTTTGTCATGTTTCGCCTGTATCAGGAGACCCAAAATCATCTTACTTTTTAATGACATAATGTCAATTTTTATTCAAAAACTTCTCTATTTCCCTCCCATCCCTTTTAAGCCATGCGACGTTGCCTTCGAGGTGCTCTAGGACTTGCTGGATTGAACGTTTGGCGCCGGGGGCATCGTGGGTGGTAAAGAATTTTTTAAAAGATTTTAGATGCTTTTCCTCTGCACTGCCAGCTATGGCTTTGACTAGTCGCGCGAGCGTATGCCCGCCGTCGCCATAACGCGTTACAAGCGTTTTCCAATTTTTTTGCACAAAGTTTAGCCAGATATCCCGTCCCATAGGATTTACTCCCACAGATGAGAGGATACCGATGGTGTCTTGGGTCCGCACATCATTGCTGAAGGCGAATTCACAGGTGTGTTTTAATATCTTTTTATCTCGGAAATCTCCCAATGAGCCGCCGATCCTGTTTTTCTCTTCATGTAGAGTTTCTTTCTTGTATTTTTTAATGAATATATCGTACTCTTTTTTTGCGCTAAATTTGGCGATAATTAAATATACAGCTCTACGGATATCTGGATGTACATGTATATTTTTTTGCATTTTAACAAAGATTTTTTTTGCTTCATTTATTATTTTTTTATTGCCAGCGAGTCCAGCGCGAGAAATTGCAAGTGAACGAAGTAGGGTGTCAGTATGCATTTCATTTTTCTTCTTTTTCCAGCCTAATTTTATAGCCAGGGGAGAGAATAAATTTAAAATAAATCTATTCAAATTTCCCCGAAGACCGTCTTCGGGGAGGAGAGCTTCAATACGTCCGAGGCCCATTGCAAGCTCCAGCCAGACAGTGTAATTATCTTCTTTTTTATACGCCGACAAGAATTCTAGTGCATCCGTGGTAGGAATAGTCCCTGCTTCAGCAAGGGCAAAAAGGTCTCTAATAATACCAAGCCTATCGCGAGCAGACAGTGATTTATTTTCTACTGGTATTTTTAATTTTTCTAAAAGTTCTTTAGAATATGCCGTGCGATAAAAACCCGCTTCGCCAAAATTTACTTTATTTTGTTTAAAAATTATTGGAATTTCCCATTTAGTTTTACTTGCCCCGCTATGGCGTGGGTCTTTTGATTTTTTTGCTGATATCGGACTTGCAAAGAATCTTTTTTGAGAGAAATTTATTTTGCCTTTTATCATTTCTGCATGCACTACAGGATAGCCTGGCTTGCTCGTCCAATTATGCATCATCTGTGCAACAGGTTTTTTGGAAATTTTCTCAAAAGCTTGCCAAAGGTGCACAGTCTCAGTATTTTTGTAACTATGTTTTTTTAAATAATATCGCAAGCCGTTTCTGAAATCTTTTTCTCCCAAGTAATCTGCAAGCATTCGGATAACTGACGCTCCTTTGGAATAAGAAACTTCATCAAATATTTCGCCAATTTCATCAGGATGATGCACTGGTATTTCTATCGGATGAGTATGAAGAAGAGAATCTAGTCTAAGAGCTGTGCCGAGCTCGTTTGTGGAGAATTGGGTCCAGATGTCCCATTTTGGGAAAAGTTTATCTATAGCTAGATATTCTATATATGAAGCGAAGCCTTCATTGAGCCACAAGTGCGTCCACCACTCCATCGTTACTAAATTACCGAACCATTGATGAGCTATCTCGTGGGCGATGACCAATGCCACCCATTGTTTATTTGAGAGGGAAGAATGATCTTCATCAACCAAGAGCGCAGATTCGCGGTATGTGATTGCGCCCCAGTTTTCCATTGCTCCAGAAGTGAAGTCTGGAATGGCTATCATGTCGAGGACTGGCAGGGGATAAGGTATGTCAAAATATTTATCATAAAATTCTAAAGTTTTTACAGCGCAGTCAAGGGCAAATTTTGCTTGGTGTTTTTTACCCGGAGTGGTGAAAACGCGGACTTGCACGTTGTTTTTTGTTTTAGATTCTAAATATTCAAAGTCACCAATAATAAATGCCAAAAGATAAGTGGACATTTTAGGAGTTGGGGAAAATTTTATAATCTCATATCCAGCATCATGTTCACCAATCGAAACTGGTAAAGTATTTGAAATGGCTGTTTTGCCCTTTGGAACTATGAGTGAGACGTGGAAGACTGCTTTTTGCGCCGGCTCGTCAAAACAAGGGAAAGCCCTCCGCGCATCTGTGGCTTCAAATTGCGTCGTGGCCATGTGGTATTCTTTTTCTGAAATATTGTATTTACTTCTGTAAAACCCTCGCATTTTGTCATTGAGAATACCCTTAAAAACTAAAGTTAATTTTATTTTCCCTTTAGCAATATTTTTTTGGAATAAAAAAGTTGCTGTTTCTTTTTCTTCATCATAAGAAATTCTGCCGAAAACTTTCTCTTTATTAATTAAAACTTCTACTGTCTCAATTTCTAGTTCTTTTGAGTGGAGGGTTAATGATTTAGTAGGTTTTAAGATAGAAATATTTATCGTTTCAATACCTTGAAATGTGAAGTTGTGTAAATCTGGTTTCAACTGTATGTCGTATTCTATAGGAACAACATTTCTAGACAATCGGACGTTCTTGGCAGTATTTTTCTTTTGCATAAAGAAATGTTAACATATAAGGGTGGAAAGCCAAAATAATCAGAGTTATACAATAAAAACGACCGGTTTCGAAGGGCCGTTTGGGCTACTTTTGGAGTTGATTGAAAAGCGTAAGCTTTTTATTAATGACGTTTCGCTTGCGATGGTGACAGAAGATTATCTCAAGCGTATGAACGAATTGGGTGGCTCTAATTCGATTCCTCCCGCGGAGATTGCTAGTTTTGTCCTTGTGGCTTCGACTTTGATTTTGATTAAATCGAAATCACTTTTGCCGAATTTGGATCTAACAACAGAAGAACAGAGTGATATAAAAAGTCTGGAAGAGAGATTGCGTTTGTACGAACTTTTTACAAAATTAGGAATAAATATAAAAAGCAATTTTGGAAAGAAAATAATTTTTGCGCCACTCGAAAGAAAGAACTCAACTTTAGTATTTTTACCGGATGAGCAAATTACCAAAGACAGCATGATGATTTTCGCTCGCGATGTGTTAGGGGCTATGCCTAAAAAAGTATTTTTACCGGAAGTGGAAGTGCGAAAAGTCATCAGCATAGAAGAAATGCTGGATAAATTAGCAGATAGAATTAAAAATAGTTTAAAAATGAGTTTCAGAGAGTTTACAGGCAGTAGCAACAATAAAGAAGAAAAAGTCACTATGATAGTTGGTTTTCTTGCTATGCTAGAGCTTGTCAGGCAGGGGATTATGGATGCTACCCAAAGTGAAAATTTCCATGACATTATGTTAGAAAAACGAGAAGAAATTTAAAAATTTATGAATATAGAAAAAAAGATAGAAGCAATATTATTTTGGAAAGGGGAGCCTGTTTCTTTAAAGAGACTTCAGGATATTTTGAAAGTTTCAAAAGAAGAAATTCTTGAAGCTGTTGCAAATTTGAAAGAAAATCTAGCGAATAGGGGAATAACGTTGCAAGAAAAGGATAACGAAATAACGCTGGGTACTGCGCCAGAACTTTCTAAACTCATTGAGGATTTACAAAAAGAAGAATTAAATAAAGAACTTTCAAAGGCAAGCTTGGAAACACTTTCCATCGTACTTTATAAAAATGGAGTGAGTAGGGCGGAGATTGATTATATCAGGGGAGTGAATTCTAGTTTTACTTTACGAGCTTTATCTGTTCGTGGATTAATAGAAAGAATTGTTGATCCAAAAGACAATAGACGTTTTATCTATAAGCCAAGTTTTGAACTCTTGTCTTATATGGGCATAAAGGGAGTAGAAGAATTGCCGGATTACGCTGAAGTTGCTAGTTCTATAAACGTTGCTGCTAAAAGTTTAGAGGAAGAAAATGAAATATAAAATATGAAATAACCTAATGGCAACGGCCGTGGTCATTGTGTTATTAGATAAAAATCTGAACACAGCAATAACAGACGGCCGTCCACTAATGCTAAATCAAATACAGTCCGGATTGATAGCTAAAACATAGTTGTTGATTAAATCAACAGAGGAAACATACTCATCTCCTAAAAATCCTTTTAAGTCTTCTTCTTTTATTAATTCTTTATATCTTTTTGTAAAATCTTTTGCGAGAGGCAGATATGACCAATGCCATTTTTCTTCATTGTAGCCTGTTGATCTGATATTTCCTCTCGAATTATATGTCTGACAGAATCCAAATAGGGGAGCATTTTTGACAAGCCATGCATACACCTTTTTCCCCTCTGAAGATCTGAAATAAGTAAGGTTTGCGTTATTTATATCTATATCTGTACCCCAATGGTGGCGAGATGTCCCAGGCACAGCACTATATTCCAGTATTTTCTTAAATCTTTCTAATTCATCAGGTATGCTTTTTAATAAATTTTTTCCATCAATAATTGTAATGCCTGTCCACTGATTATCCCAAAGTTCTTTTTGATAATCAAAATTCCTAGTTGCTGAAGCTATTTTTAAATCTATTTTGTCAAAACTAGCGACACTTTGCATTTGTAAATATGCGGTGTATGTTTCTTTTCTTAAATACAACTGATATTGATCCATTTGATCTATCGTGTATTCAGGTGGTATCAGGATAAAATCTTCTCTTTGTGAGGGATCAAATTTACCAGTTAAATAAATTTTGTCTTCAGCTTCTTTTATTTTTCTAAGAGCTTCTTCCCTTAAAAATTTTTGATAATTTTCTTCATTTTCTCGTTCTTGTCTTATATCCAAGAAATCTGTTGTGAAATAAGGTGTAAATATGAGGAATATCAAAGAAAATACTATCAAAGATAATAGAAAGTTTAAAATATGTTTTTTTGCGCTATTCACTTGAAAACAATAGCATATTGGTGTGTTTTAATCAAAAAAATGCTATTATTGGCAACGAGTGAGGAATAATAAGCTCGATTATTATTCCGAGGGAGTGAACCAATAACATTGTATAAGTTATATATTAGACAAATGTATTTGAGCTTAATCAAAATTTTTTTGCCGACTACTATTGCCTTTTTTTTAGGACTATTTCTCACTCCGATCGCTACCCATTTTTTCTATAAATACAAAATGTGGAAAAGGCATTCGAGGACCGAGACGACTACTTCTGATTTTCAAAAAATTCATAATGAAAATGCGGAACTCCATACTCCGCGGGTCGGGGGAATGATCATCTGGATTTCCGTTCTTTCAACCACGCTACTTTTTTTTCTAGTTTCCAGTTTATTTCCATCCGAGAACAGCTCCAAATTGAATTTTTTAAGCCGTAATCAGACCTTGATACCGGTTTTTACTCTGCTTTTCGGATCTCTTATCGGGCTTTGGGATGATCTCATCCAGATATATGGCACCGGTAAATTTGCTCGCGACGATAAGGCTTGGCGCAAGTGGAAAGTCCTTTTGGTCACCAGCATGGCTCTCATGATCGGCGCCTGGTTTTTTTATAAATTAGGTATGACCTCCGTCCAAATCCCATTTATTGGGGAAATGTATTTGGGCATTCTGATCATTCCATTTTTTGTGATCGTCGCGCTCGCGACTTTTTCCGGTGGGGTCATAGACGGTATCGACGGGCTCTCGGGGGGAGTGCTCGCGTCCATTTTTGCCGCATATTCTGCCATAGCATTTGCCAACAATCAGATAGACATCGCTGCTTTCTCCGGAGTGATCACTGGGGCAGTTTTGGCGTTTCTCTGGTTCAACATTCCTCCCGCCAGGTTTTATATGGGAGAGACCGGCATGATGGGTCTTCTCATAACCTTGGCTACGCTCGCATTTCTGACGGATTCAGTTTTCATTCTGCCGATTATCGCTATGCCGCTCGTCATCACATCGCTCTCTGTAATCCTACAGATAGCTTCAAAAAAAATGAGAGGGGGAAAAAGATTGTTCCGGCTAGCGCCGCTCCACCATCACTTTGAGGCCATGGGATGGTCGCGCTACAAAGTCACTATGCGTTTTTGGATTCTGTCGATTGTGTTTGCGATTATAGGCATAATTTTAGCAATTATTAGCCGATGACCCTTCATGAAATGAAAGGTAAAAAGATAGACAGATTTTTTTTGATAATTGTCGGACTATTGCTTGCTATTGGAGTTGCCATATTTATCTCTGCTTCCTTGGGGGATTATGCGAAAAATAAGGACCTTTTTCGTTCTATTCTCTATAGCCAGTTGGTTCTTGGTCTCGGCATCGGACTAATAGGGATGTTTATTTGCTCCAAGATCAATTATAAGTTTTGGAGAAAATTTTCTCTGTTCTTCTTTATTATCTCAATCCTTCTCACCATTGCTGTCTTCATACCCGGACTCGGCACAAACCAGAACACTGGGGCGACCAGATGGATCTCTGTCTTCGGATTTTCTTTCCAACCGGTAGAATTTCTAAAATTTGGTTTCATTATTTATTTTGCTTCCTGGCTGTCTTGGGCAAAAAACAAAACCAATGATTTTAAATATAAGATCTTGCCTCTTGGCATAATTCTTTTATTTATCGCAATAATTCTGCGTTTCCAACCCGATCATAAAAGCATCATTTTGATCTCTATGACCGGAATTTTCATGCTTTATATCTCCGGTGCTTCCCTAAAATATCTCCTCGGGACCGGGGCGATCCTGGTCATCGCCCTGGGCTCTCTAGTTTTTTTCACGCCTTATCTCCAGGAGCGGGTGAAGACGTTTGTCGATCCATCTTTGGACCCGAGGGGATCTTCTTATCAAATCCAGCAGTCTCTCATCGCGATCGGTTCTGGAGGGATCTTCGGACGTGGCTATGGCCAAAGTATTCAAAAATTCAACTATCTTCCCGAGTCGCAAGGAGATTTTATTTTTGCTGTACTAAGCGAGGAGCTCGGTTTTATCGGAGCGTTTGGCACCATATTTCTTTATCTACTTTTTACTCTCCGCGGATTTCGCATTGCCAACAATTCTCCAGATGCCTTCGGTAGACTTTTGGTCTCCGGAATTGTTATACTAATTGCGGTGCAATCCTTCATGCACATAGCCTCCGTCACCGGAGTTTTTCCGCTGACGGGAGTGCCGTTGGTGTTTATGAGCCAAGGTGGTACTGCGCTCATGATATATCTTGCGGCAACAGGTATAATATTAAACGTATCGAAGTTTGCCACTCGAAGCGGGAGAGGAGAGGCCTAAAAAGTTAATTTATATAAGATCATATGAAAATAGTTTTTACAGGTGGCGGAACAGGGGGACATTTTTATCCCATTATTGCTGTCGCTCAAAAAGTAAATCAGATAGTGGATAATGAAAACATAACGAGCGTCAAGCTCTATTATGTTTCGGACAGCCCTTATGACAAGGAAATGCTTTTTGAAAATAGACTCATCTACGAAGAAATAAGTGCCGGCAAGATGCGGACTCGTACCTCATTCAAAGGTCGTTTCTTGAATTTTTTGGACATTTTTAAAATTTTTTTTGGCACAGTAAACGCTATTTACAAGATGTTCTCGATATTCCCCGATGTTGTTTTTGGCAAAGGTGGCTATGCTTCATTCCCGGCGATCTTTGCTGCCAGACTTTTGCGTATCCCCGTCGTCATCCACGAATCCGATTCAGCTCCCGGTAGAGTGAACAAATGGGCAGGACATTTCGCTAAAAAGATCGCAGTCTCATTTATCGAAGCGGCGGAATTTTTCCCAAAAAAAGGCATTGCCTGGACAGGGCAACCGACTAGGACCGAGATTGAAAATCCGGCTTCGAGAAATGAGGCTCTAGAGTACTTCAAGCTGGAGTCTAGCTTACCCGTCATCCTAGTCTTGGGTGGCTCTCAAGGTGCGGAACTTATCAATAATACTGTCTTGGATGCATTGCCGAGACTCCTCCTAAATTATCAGGTTATTCACCAGACCGGAGTGAGAAATTATAAAATGGTCGTGGATCGGGCGGAAGTCGTGCTTTCGAGGAATCCAAACAAACTTCGATATGTATCTACTGCTTTCTTAAATCCGCTGTCTATGAAAATGGCTGCCGGAGCGGCGACTATTGTCATATCCCGCGCTGGATCGATGCTCTTTGAAATAGCATCTTGGGGTGTGCCGTCTATTCTAATACCGATAACCAATACGAATATGGACCACCAGAAAAGAAATGCTTTCAATTACGCCCGTGCTGGAGCGTGCAGTGTCGTAGAAGAAATGAATATGACTGCAAATATCCTAAGTTCGGAGATAGAAAGAATAATAGAAGACAAAGAGGGATATAAAATGATGAGAGAGAATGCCAAGGCTTTCCATAAGCCGGATGCCGCCATGAAAATAGCTAGAGAATTGGTGGATATTGCTTTGAGTCACGAGTCCCGTTAGAAATAAATTTTAATGTTGCGTAAAAGATTGTCTTTGATATAATAGAAGCATATGAAGAAAAAAATCGAAACTAAAAAAATGACAATTGATAAGTTGGCTATTATGATGAATAATGGTTTTGAAAGTATTGAATCAAGAATGGCAACAAAAGATGACATTAAAGGTCTCAAAAATGAAATTGAAGGTGTAAAGAAAAATGTGAATGATATTAGGAAAGATGTTTCTAGTAATACCAAGGTTTCAAATTTAATGCTGAAAGAAATTTCAGCTATTCATGAGGACAACAAACGTTTCAGAGAAACTGTCGCAAGTTTAAATATGGATGGGGTATCTTACAATAGAAGGATAGAAAATCTAACTATTCGTGTAGAAAAATTAGAAATAAAGAAATAGTTAAACAATATGCAATATGTTCAAAATTTTAAGCACGAATCGAGAGAGAGAGAGAGAGAGAGAGAGTAAAAGCTCCCTCTAAAAATAGATTTTCAAATTCACAAAAACTTTTACACACCTTCATCTTTGGAATAATTTTAATTACTCCTTTCTTTTTTGCTTCACAGGCATTTGCAGCAACCCTAGATCCTGATTTTCCAATAACCACTTGCGGAGAGATTGAAGCTCTCGGCACCTACACTCTCGGAGAAAACATCGGAGATGGAGAAGGAACTGAGGGCCCTCTTGATCCTCTCGGACCGACGGACACTTGCATTACCGTAAACTATGCCGATGGTGATGTTGATATAGACAACAATGGATTCACAATAACAGGATTGGTGAGTTTTGAGCTTGGGACTACTATCGCTGATACCTTTACTGGTGATGCGGTTTTTAATGGAAATAGTGTTTTTCTTGGCGAAGGTGATAGCGTTATTACCGGTAATGTCACCTTTAACGATGATTCGAGAGCCGGCAATGATCCTTCCAATCCCCCCGAAGTAGTTGGAAATGTTATTTTTGATACGGAGAGTCTTTTCTCCACAAATATCATAGTAAGTGGCACAGCTACATACATGAATGTAACGGGTACAACGACTATGACCATACCGGATTTACCAGGACCTTTGTATTTTGGAGTAATTGCCACTGGTGCCAAAAATGCAGAGGACGAAGATATCATCAATTGGGTCTTTAACGGCACGGGTGAAAACAGTACAAACAACCAAGGAGCGGTATTGGGTGACGCAGAATTCAACGGGGTCAGTTTCAATTCTGATTATGCCCCGGGTATGATAATTGAAGGCAATGCTACCTTCAACGACCAAAGCTACAACAATGGTGAAGTCACCGGCCAAGCCAAATTCACCTACACAGACGGGTCGGGAACTATTACTATTGGCTTTAATATGCAGTGGGGAGCGGGTACAGCAGGAACAATAGTGGGGGCAAGTGACGAGCCAATTACTGACTGGGTATTTGTCGACTCTAGTAATTATGGGGAGATTACGGCAGACACTGTTTCTTTTTCTGGAACAGAGGGTTTGGGAGGTTCCAATCAAGGGCCAATTACTGCTAACTTGGTTACATTTAATAGTCTTACTAGTAATACTAATAATATTACAGGTGACGTTGTATTTAATGGTGACAGTAATAACGAAGACGGAACAACCATTACCGGAGATGCCACTTTCACCGGCGACCTCTCCGAAAATAACGGAACCGTCTCCGGCACCCTCACCCGCCGCTACACCTCAGCCACCAGCCCCACTCGCGACTTCACCGCTACACCTTGGACCGTCCTAGTTGACGGAGCCGAAGTAGATGTTAGTGGTGCCACATATGATGAAACTACAATTTTCTCATCAGAGAACAGCGGCTGTTTTATTGGAGGTCCGACACCAGCGTGTGTCATCCCCACCGTCACCACTCCCACATCTACATCAGTCACTGAAACCACCGTCACCTTGGGAGGAAATGTCACCTCTCTCGGCCTTCCTACCTCCATCTCCGCTCGTGGTACATGCCTTGACACCACTTCATCACCAGTGACAAATTGTGTTGCCGAAGGAGGCACTACCACAGGAGTCTTCACCCAAGCTCGTACCGGGCTCACTGCCGGAACTTTGTATTACTATCGCGCCTATGCCACGAACGATACTGGTACCGCCTATTCGGCGGATGGTACGTTTACGACGAGTGAAGCTACATCTTCCTCTGGTAGTGGTGGTAGTAGCAGAAGAAACACAATAGCTCCGCCTCCACCAAACATCATACCTCCAGCCTGCCAAGCGGGGGATATCTTTAGCGCTGTAACTGGCTTGTCTTGCGTTTCAACTCCTCCCGCCGTCTGTCCAATTGGGGATCTCTTCAGCGCTGTGACTGGACTGCCTTGCACCACGCATATTGTTCTGCCTTTCAGTCCAGCTGTTCCTGAGAACATTCCAGGAAGTCCACCTCTGCAGACAGGAAACGAGAACACTCCTTCCTACAATTTCGGTCTGGCCACTCTTAAGAATGGAGGTAGTGGCATAGCAGTTACAGATCTTCAAAGATTCTTGAATGCCAAACTGAACCTCAGTTTAATTCTTGATGGAAATTTCGGCCCAAAAACCAAAGCTGCCGTTATTTTGTTCCAGATCGAGAACGGACTCGTTCCGGACGGCATCGTGGGACCCTTGACGAAGGAGAAAATGAATGGGATCTAACTCGACATACGGAGGCAACGCCTCCGTAAGGAGAATAATACAAGGGGGTTGAGTTTTGTGTTATTATGTAAGCATGTCCGACATAAAAGTTGTAACTAGATTTGCGCCGTCGCCGACGGGATTTATGCATGTGGGAGGGGTGCGAACCGCCCTTTATGCCTGGCTTTTGGCTCGTAAAAACCAGGGTACTTTTATATTACGTATTGAAGACACTGATAAAGAAAGGGAGGTGGAAGGTTCAATTGAGCATATTAAAGAATCACTAAAATGGCTCGGCTTGAATTGGGATGATTTTTGTATTCAATCAGAACGCTTGGATATTTATAAAAAATACGCGGACAGACTTTTGGAAAAAGGTTTCGCATATTCGGACGGAGGAGCTTTAAGATTCAAAATTATCGAAAAGAAACGCACGCAGTGGCATGATCTGGTGTGGGGAGACCTTTCGGCGGGTGAAGAAGCTTTGGAGGATTTTATTCTGATCAAGAGCGACGGCTATCCGACATACAATTTTGCGCATATTGTCGATGATATCGAAATGGGGGTGACCCATGTGGTGCGGGGCCAGGAATTTATTTCTTCAACTCCGAAATTTTTATCGGTATACGAAGCGCTAGGCATCACTCCGCCTTTTTTTGTTACGACTCCTCCAATACTTGGAGAAAAAGGAACAAAAAAATTAAGTAAAAGAGATGGTGCGAAAGATATTTTGGATTACAAAAAAGAAGGATATTTGCCTGAAACGATGATAAATTATTTGGCATTTCTTGGTTTCAACCCGGGAGGGGAAAGGGAAGTGTATACACCAGAAGAATTAATAAAAGTTTTTGACTTAAGCAAAATCCAGCGTTCGGGTGCCAAGTGGAGCGATGATAAATTGAACTGGATGAATAAAGAGCATATGAAATTGCTTCCGCTAAAAGAAATTGAAAAAAATATTTTCGAATTTTTGAGCGAGGACATGAGAAATCCGAAATTAGTCCCAATAATCTTTGAAAGAATTTCAAAATGGGGAGAAGTGAAAGACATGGTAGAAAGGGGAGAGCTAGATTTCTTTTTCAATCTACCTTCTGTGCCTAAAGAAAAATTAGTGTACAAGAACTCTACTCCAGAAAAAACTACCAGCAATTTAAAATTGGCAGTCCAAGCCCTCCAAAATATCGATGAGGATAACTTTACCGCGGAAAATGTCAAAAGCGCTCTGATGCTGATCGCAGAAACGCTTCCGAAAAGGGGAGAGCTGCTCCATCCAGTACGCTATGCCTTATCCGGACTCGACAATTCACCCGATCCGTTTATTATCGCCTATATTTTAGGAAAAAATGAAACATTATCTAGATTACAAAAGGCTTTTTAGCTCTGTATTTTTTGCAGGACTATTGTTGATTTTAGGCTTGATTCCTTTTGTTTTTTTACATGCAGAAACAGCCGGGGAAATAAGGAATAAGATCGAACAAAAAAGCGCAGATATAGAAAAATTAGAGGCAGAAATACGGGCTTATCAGCTCGAACTAGAAGGATTAGGAAAACAGAAAGATTCCTTAAGTGTCTCACTAAAACAGCTTGATATCACCAAAAAGAAATTGAACGCGGATATTTCTGTAACACAAAATAAAATAGACAAGACAAGCCTACAGATACAAAATCTAACTAGCGACATCGGAGATAAAGAAAGCTCCATCATAGTCAATACGGATTCGATCGAGCTCGACATGCGGAAAATAAATGAGTTAGAGAGCGAGAGCTTTGTCGAGAAGATTCTTTCCAACGAAGATTTTACCATTATTTGGAACGATATCGAAAATATGGTCACGGTGCGTGAAAGTATCAGAGATAATATCAAAATGCTCCGGAACACAAAAGTAGTTTTAGAAGATACCCGCGGACAAACCATCGAGGCCAAGAACGAACTTACCAGACTGAAGGCCCAACTGGTAGACCAGCAAAAAATTGTCATCCAGAACACTAATGAGAAAAATAAGCTTTTAGCTCAGACAAAGAACAGCGAAGCAAATTATCAGAAGCTGGTCCAGGAACAGTTGGCAAAGAAATTAGCTTTTGAGAAAGAATTGCGTGATTTTGAATCGGAGCTTCAATTTATTCTCGATCCGTCTAAGCTTCCTAATGCAGGAGTCCTCTCTTGGCCACTTGCTAGAGTCTTTGTCACCCAGGAATTCGGAGCAAAAACCGGGCCTCATAGGACCTATGCTAGCGGTCACAGCGGCACTGATTTCAGGGCGCGGACTCCACTACCTGTCTTTGCCATGGCAGATGGCGTAGTCAAAGGGATAGGGGATACGGATGGCATCTGTCCAGGGGTTTCTTTCGGGAAATGGGTTTTTATTGAATACAACAACGGGCTTTCTAGCACTTTTGGACACTTATCTCTCATAAAAGTGTCAGAAGGTAAAAAAGTGCGGCGTGGAGAGGTTGTAGCCTATACCGGAGGCACTGGAAGGGTCACTGGACCTCATTTACACGTCTCCTTGTATGTGTCAAGCGGAGTGAATGTATCTACTGTGCCTAGTATATCTTGCCTTGGAAAGATCCTAAAACAGCCTATAGCAGCTACAAACGCTTATCTTGACCCGATGTATTATTTGCCTTTTTATGTACCGCAACCTTAAAATGTGTGATAAAATATATCTATGCAAAATAATAATATAAAAATACCAGGGAGAGGCTGGTCCGCCTACGGCGGAAAAAATAAGAACGGCGGTTTTTTACAGCTTATAATAATTATTATAGTTGTCCTCTTTCTGATGCGTTATTTCGGCGTTACCTTTTCCGGAATTTTATCTTTCTTCAATCTTACTTGGGTAGAGATAATAAATTGGCTCAAAGACGCCTGGGAATGGTTCCTGGATCTATTTAATAGTGTGAAGTAGGTAAACTGTATAAAGTACGACATTTTATGCTCGTACAACCCGCGCTTGTTTGAGATGCTTTATAGTGTCTCAAACATATATTGTGCGACATGCATCTTATATTCATTTCGGTACCTTCCCTAGCGTTACCATCTGTAAAAAGATTCTCTCTAGAAAATCAAATGCAAGAAAAAATTTACTCCGAGCACGAAGTATAAGACCTTTGAAAAGAATTTGAGCTGCCAACTATCGGATCCTATTTCCGGCTTCCAGTCACTTGCCATCGAATACAGATCCATCAAGAGTACTGTCGGTGCTATGAATACCGCCAGAAAAAGGGTTAAAAAGCTCATCGGATCCCCTTCGTCTGTCAAACCATGAGTGAATCTCCAGACTTCTTGTCCCAAAAAGTAACATGTGAGAAATATCGGGATGATTACATTTATTGTGAGATATTTAATATGATTTTTTTCTTGCTCAAGCATAAATTTGATTTTTATCAATCATGTCTATCTACATGAGCTCGAAAGCTCATATCCGGCGTTTTCGGCCTGCTCTTTGGTGGCGAAGTAAACCCTATTTTCTTGCTTGATAGTTTTTCCCCCAGAACATCCTACAGAATAATATTTCTTTCCCCTGTTTGAAGCGAAGAAATTTTTAGCAGTTGGATTTAAAACTGTAGGAGAAATTTTCGTATTTTCTAATAAGCTGGAAGTTTCTACGGCAGAAATGACGCTGGCTTCCTGCGACGGATACTCTATTTTTATGCCTGAAGAGGCACTATCTTTGGACAGCCGGCCAAGCTCAAATGAGCCCAAACCTACCAAAATAACGATAATAATTACCATTATATCCTTCCCTTTCTCACTCTGTACAAATTGCTTGATTTTTTCCATGTCCTGATATATAGTTATTACGTAATAGATTACGTAATCTATTACGTATTTATTCTAACATAAAAACAATATGGCACATAGAAAAGCTGGCGGTACCGCCAAAAATTTAAGAGACTCAAACCCGCAATACCTAGGTATTAAGCTTTATGATGGCGAAAAGGCTCAATCTGGGGCTATTATCGTCAGACAGCGTGGTACGACCGTTTTAGCTGGTACAAACGTCGGTATGGGCAAAGATCACACCTTATTTGCCCTAAAAGACGGCATAGTCAAATTTGGCTCAAAACGCAAAACTTCATTCAACGGCAAAGGCAAGGTCAATAAAATAGTTAATTTGGTGTAGCTAGCTTTTAACTAAAACTCGTGTAATATGTAAGTGAAGTAAACAAGTTCAACCCCTAACCAAAGGAGTTTGTTGTGATTAAGCCAATATGCGATCTTGTCGCTTGCATGAAAGAATTGATGCAGTATGGTGCGATTCTTGTGGGACCGCGGACGAAAAAAGGAAAAGCAAGAAAGCAACACGTCTGCTGTCCTTCATGCTACAAGAAAATCAAGAGTCAACGCGGTTTCTTTCGTTCAATCATTGGAGCAGAAATACGTGGTCCAATCTTGCTCGGTCCGCCAGGGAAAAGTGGAAAAGGAATGGTGGATAGATACGACATCTCTGTTGCATTCTACGAAAAGTTGCAACGTCGTTTCTTCCAGCGACCCAAGAAGAAAAGGAAAAGACAACAGCCTCATTCCTTGTATCACGCTTAAGAAAGGAAAAACTCACCACCCGACACGAAGCCATGCTCGTTTGGGTGGTTTTCGTTTCTATGTCAAATCTGCAAACTTTAGTTGAGTAAAGTGATTATATTATTGTGTTATTAAAAAATCAGTTATTGTCTTTAGCATTTCCTTAAAATTATTTTCCTCCTCGTAGCGGTGATTTGCTCCCTCGACTACTTTCAATTTTGCGTTGGGGATTATTTTTACTAATTTTTTGCTTTGACTTACAGGTACAGTTTCATCAGCACCGCTGTGTATTATCATGGTAGGTATTTTTATTTTCTTTGCAGATTTGTAAGCATCGTATTTTAAATAGTCTTCTACGAATGAATAATCAAGTATTAATCCTACATTGGGTAATGAAGAATTTGTTTTTTTAGCTTTCCATTCTGCAATACCAGCCTTACCATATTTATTTAAATAGACCTCGTGGTAATCGCTAACTGGAGATTTTAGGACTAAAGCATATATATCCTTAGACTTAGATGCAGTGATTGTCGAACTTAATCCGCCAAAACTACTTCCCAATAAAATTATTTTCTTGAAACCTTTTTCTTTAACTAATTTTATAGCTTGTAACGTGTCATCAATACTTTCAGATAAATCTGACTCTTCAAATTTTCCGTCGCTTTCACCGTTCCCATAAAAATCAAAACGTAAAGTAGAAATACCTTTTTTGTTTAAAATGGGCACCAAATTCTCAAAAGATTTATTGTGTTTTCCGCTCGAGTGCCCATGGCAAAGGACAGCTATTTTGTCTTTTCCAACATCGGAAAGCAATCCAGCAAGATTCTCTCCTTTTGAATTCTGAAAAATTGTCTTTTCTTCCATGAGCTAGATTCTCTCCACCACAAGTTTAAACGAAGACTTTTTACCTTTTATGGAGATGGGGATTTCAAATTCCCCTATTTGTTTGATCGGTTTTTCGAGGACGATAAATTCCTCGCTGATTTCCGCATGATTCTGCTTGCTCATCGCTTCCTTAATTTCTTTTTTGTGAACTTGGGCAAAGAGATGCCCTTTTTCGTCAGCTTTTTCTTTTATAGTGATAGTTTTGCCTTTTATAGCTTCCAGATTTTTTAAAAGTAAGCTTTCTTGCACTTCCCTTTCAATCGCGATTTCTTTCTTGCGCATTTCTAGCTCTGCTAGCGCTCCTTTGGTGGCGGTGATGGCGAGCTTCCTTGGTAATAGGAAATTCATGGCATAACCATCGTTCACTTCTTTTGTCTCGTATTTTTTTCCCACTCTTGGTACATCATGTAAAAAAATTACTTTCATATTTTATTTCCAATTACGCAATAACTCTACAGCTTTATCCATTTGCGGATCTTTTTTTGCTTCTCGATCTTCCTTGGTGATCTCGACAGCATAATCAGGGGTCAGGCCCTTGTCTGAAATAGAAGTTCCGTTCGGGGTCAGCCATTTTGCGACGGTGATCTTGAGCAGAGTGTCCGGCGTGATCTTTATTGCTTCCTGGACGGAGCCCTTGCCGAAGCTCTGGCTACCGACGAGCTTGGCTCGTCCGTGGTCCTGCATGGCACCAGCGACGATTTCGGAAGCTGAAGCAGAGCCCTCGTTTATCAGGATTACAAATTTCAGATTTTCACTAAATTTATTGACACCTCGGCTCCGGAATATTTCTGGCTCCCTGTCCTCACCATAGTCTTCGGTGACAATAATCTTTCCGTTTGGCAAGAACCAGCTCGATATATTTACCGCCGAATTAAGATATCCGCCAGGGTTGCCTCGCAAGTCCAGCAATAATTTGTCGGTTTTAGATTCGGCAAATTTTCTGACCGCGTTGTAGAAAAGATTGGTAGAGTTTGCAGAAAAGCTGTAAAGTTTGATCACGAAAATGCCATCAGGCCGTAGCTCGGTATCGAGTGTGGGAATATTGATGACATCTCGCACTATCTTTATCTCAATCGGTTCTTCCTCTCCCTCGCGAATAATAGTGAGCGTGACCGTAGTGCCTTTTTCTCCTCGTATTAGTTTGATGGCTTTTTCAAGGCTCAAGTCGGTGGTGATAGTATCATCTATCTTGAAGATCTTGTCGCCGGGTTTTATATTTGCGCGGTAGGCCGGAGTACCTTTGAGAGGGGCAATAACAGTGAGGATCTTGTCTTTCAGGGCGACTTCCATGCCGACTCCAATGAAATTACCCGATATTTCCTCCTCAAAAGACTTTGCCTCTTCTGGGCTGAAAAATACGCTGTACGGGTCTTCTAGCGAGCCTACAAGGCCGGAAATAGCCCCGTAAATCCTTGCTTGGTCGGTGGTTTTGTCGGCTCCGGGATATTTTTCATTAATTGCATTCCAGACTTCCCAAAACGGAGAAAAATCAGCTTCAGTTGCAACTTCAGTTTCCTTATTCGCAAGCGAAATCTTATCTATATAAGGAGCATTGATTGCTCCTACATGAATACCGCCCCAAAAGGCTCCAAAAATGACGAGGACGATAATTATATTTTTTGTTTTATTTGAAAAATTTTGCATATGTTTAGGTCTAGTTTTATAAGGAGTAATTCAGGCTTAGTTAGTTGTTTCGTCTGTTGCTTCTCCGCCCTTAAAATTATTTTCTGAAAAATTATCGAAGGTAGTCTCCTTCTTGATTCCCTGCGTTTTAAAATCCCGATACAGCATAAAGCTCGCAACAATAAGTGCGATTCCAGAAAGAGACGTCAGGATATCTTGCCATGAATACGGAAAGCCAAGATGTGGCAGTACAGCCAGCCATATACCCGAAATCAAAAATATATACGCTTTGCCCATAGGGGTATTGTATAAAAATAAAACTTAATAAGCAATAGCGTTTGCAGAAAGAGAGCTTGCTGGCACCTGTGTATCTTTGTGGAGCATCCTGATGTTCACGAACAATAAGACGAAGATAATAGCCATGAGGCCGATACCCCTTGCTACCATGAACGGATGAGCCCTTTCTGCCTTGATAAACATGATGAGAAGCAAGGCCAAGATAACGAGGAGCACTATGCCTGCAAAAGTGTAGGTCACATATTCACGGGGCGAAGTCAGGACTTTTTGGATAAAGGATTTTATTTGAGATGGCGCGGCCACACTCTCCACCTTCACCTCTCTCGATTCTTCACCCAAGACTTGGATCGTGGTCGGAGCCACGACTACAGCTGTTTCAGCTGGGGTGACTTCAGGCTCGCTTGTGGGAGGAAGTGTGATTGGAAGGTTGGAAGGAGCGGGAGCAGGCGGGAGAGTTTGCGGTTCTAGTTCTGGCGCGGGCTCCGGAGTCACAGCTACGAGTGTAGGTGGTACTGGGGCAGGCTCGATGGTGGGAGCGGTCACTATGGCCGGTGTGCCGAATAATTGCGCCACGAAGACTGTATCTCTGCCTTTATATACCCCGCTCGCTATGCCAATGCCTATTTCTTTATAATTTGCTTTAATTATATTTTCACGATGTGACGGCGAATCCATCCAGGCTTCCGCAACATCGCTCGATTCAAAAAAATTAACTGCCAAATTTTCTCCCGCCGAAGTGTAACGATAGCCTACTTGCTCAAACCAATACCATGGAGTTTTTCCGTCCGGACTGGTATGGGCAAAATATCCATTAGTCGCCATGTCTTCTGCTTTCATTTGAGCCGCGCGATTCAGGAGTTCGTTCTGTGTGAGTGGCGGGACATCATTTTCCGCGCGTTTTTCGTTGGTGAGTGTCGTGAGCACTCCAGGCAGGACTGCGGCGAGGAAATTTGTTTTATCAAAGACGATAAATACTTGCGCTAGAAATGTTATCTCGATAATTAGAATCACGATGATAGATATCAGCATGGATTCGTGGCGGAGAAAATGAGGCCGAAATTCATTGTGTTCGTGCGGAATGAAATATTTTTTTAACCACTTTGAAAGTTTTTGCATGTCTATATATTATACACTAATTAAGGGTAAAAGTCAACAAGAAACTAACTTATTTGCTCCTATTCATTTTAATCCATTCTAACCCACATATGCCAAAAAACAAAACCCTGCTTTGAGGCAGGGTTTTGTCGGTATTCACTAGATTCCTCTAAAATTAAAGCTTAGAAGGAACGTTTCGTAGGTTTTGGCTCCAGTTGATAAGATCCGTCGGGATAGGAAGATTTCCATATTCTGCCGGACACATCAATCTCTTTGCCTCTGCCAAGGATGTCTTGTAGAAGATGCCCGTCGGCTCGGTGATACCCCAAGGTTTGAGAATATTATCCTTTCTAGCGAGTTGAAAGGCTCGAACCGCGTTCTCTGTCTCGATTCCATATATTCCGTTTATGGCAAGTCCTCTGTTCATGTAGCTATTTAGGAAGCTCTGAAGAAGTTGTACTTGAGCAGGAACATTTCTGTGTCCAAGCCGCATATAGGTCTCTGTCGCAAGGCAGATATCTGTCGCTGCACCCAAAACTTCTCCGCCACGATTACCACCTCCCCTTCTGCCACCAGAACTACCTCCGCCACCGCCACCGTTGTTGTCATTTAAATTATTCGTACTGATTGTTCCAAAGTGCGCGTTCAAGGTCACATTACCGTTCATAGTCACGGTGCATGGAGAGCTACTGCCGATGCATGTTCCCGAATTTCCAAGAGTTGTGGACCAGCTTCCGTCAAAGGTAGAGCCTTCGTCCGGAGTTGCTGACAAGTTTACAATTGTATTCTCATCATAGACTTCTTCGCAATCATTGGTTGGGTTTTCCTCGCTTGTGACAAAATTGCTGTCGCACTCAATATCGTCTCCGAGCACGACACCGTCTCCTTCACCATTTGTGGTGATGGTAAGTGTGTATCTCTGCGGACCGTTGCCGGGAACGTTGACCGTAGCCGAAGCTGTGCTGGAATCGTTGTCTGTATTGTCATCATCTTCGTTGCCGTTTGCGGTTGCGGTGTTGTCGATTGTATTTCCGGCTGTATCCGCGTCAACGGTTACAACGATATTTAATGTTGCTGAAGCATCATCAGCTAGACTACCAACTGTCCAAACGTTTGCAATATATGCTCCACTCGAATCATCAGAAACATAAGTAACTCCTGTTGGCAACAAGTCGGTTACTGTGACGCCGGTAGCATTATCCGGACCATTGTTTGTTACAGTTATGGTGTAGGTAATCTCCTGATTTTCATTCGGGGTGTCATCATTCACAATTTTAGTTACAGAAAGATCGCTACCATCATCCCCATCCCCACCGCCATCATCTGGTATTGGAGTAGTCTCTGGTGCACATATAGCATCTATTTCAGCATCATTTGAAGCAAAGAATGCACTGCCTCCTGTGGCGGAGATATATCGGTAAGGTTGGTCAAAAGTCCAAAGAGCCGTATAGTCATCCGAAATCCAATTTGTAGGTCCGTCATTATAGATAGTTCCTTCTGTACCTATTGTCCAAGGTCCAGAAACATTGTTTGATCCAGAAAGAGTAGCTTCTCTTGCTTCACCTAAAGCTGGTTCGTGGTCAATACTTGGAATCAAGTAAACAGATGAAGTTGGAGTTCCCATATCCCAAACTACTGGAGCGCTGAGTACATGAGCCCATTTGTGATCTGGAGAATTACCTGCAGTTGGATTTCCTGCAGTTGGACCAGTGTAGCTATAGCTCGTTGAGTTTAGCATTTCTCCTGATTGAGGAAACGGTGATTGTACAATACCGCAAGTACCTAAATCTAAAGTTGGTGGAGGAACATCGTCGTAATTATTTACTACCGTGAATGTTTCCGTTGTAGCATCTACGGCTACTGATTGAAGTCCCGAAACATTTGTCCAACCATCTTGCATAATTTCATCTGTAGTATAAGTACCATAAGGAACGTTGTTGAATGTTACACATCCATTTTGTCCTGTAATACCAGCATATCCTTCGTTGATATCAACTGAAAGTGATCCAGTGTTGTCTCCATACCAATCTTCATTTGGAGTTGTTCCGGTTCCATCAAAGATTCTGAAGTTTGCAGGACCGCTTGATGAAGGAATAAATGATTGAGCATAAGTGTGAGAAGTATTGTATGCTCCCCAATTTGAGTTTGGATCAAATACGCTATTTACTTGAAGCTCAAGAATATCGTTCTGGAAGCCTGTATAGCCGTCCACATGGGTTGTCCAACTATCTGTGGTTGAATATTCTGCATCAGCTGGATTTGCTCCATTTTGATTGAGCCAAGTACCGACTGCTTCAGCTATATAAGAAATTCCAGTAATAAGAGGATTTGAATTTACACCTCCTGATACGTTTGAAGGAACGCTTAGATCATTTTGCACTGCGTCTCCTTTTAGCATCAGGGTCCATCCAGAAAGAGGTTGCTGTTCATCATCTACTTTACACATTGTTACAGTTGAAGTTTGTGGTTCCTCATTTTGAGGAGTTTCTTTTAGAACATTGAATCCGACGCAGTGATAAGTTTCTCCTTCGACAGTATCAATAAATTCCCAGTTGTCGTAATTCAATACGTCACTGCCACAATAAAATTCTGCAGAGACATCTTGAGTTGTATTTTGTCCGGTAAATGGGATGTAATTATCGCTCGGTATCTCACGGAACCAAATTTTTTCTCCGGCAGGAATTTCTTCAGTCTCACCAGAAGAAAAAGTCGTCCAGTCTCCGGAATCGGCATCAGAGTTGCCATCTCCAGGGTTACCTACTCCGTCCTCTGACCATTGGAAATCCCATTCTACTAAATGACAAGTAGGATGAGCTGCAACATATCTATCTGCAGTATTTGATGTAACTTCTTGTAGCGTAGAGTCCCCTGCTCCCCAATTTGGAAGATCTGTTTCGCTGTCGCAAACAATCTTTTTAGCTGAAATTGAGGATTTTTCTGGTCCAGGTTCATTATTACCATCGAACGTATTTGTCATGGTGCATTTCTTGACCGAACCTGGGGTGAGATCAATCCTATTACCACTATCAAAGTAAGAAAGACCCGAGATAGCCTCGCATTCCCACTCAGCGTCGGCTGTATATCCCGCAGGGCCGCCAATTTCAGATAGAAGATATTTTCCTGCTTTTACGGTCTCCGTAAATCCTCCAGCTCCTTGGTAGACTATCGAACTATCATTTTCATAGGTTGCCTTAAGTGTCCATTCGGTAGGATCTGCTTCACCTACCACTTCTTTAACTAAAGTTAGTGTTGCTGTGTCTCCTGTTGGTTCTGCATTTACTGTAATTTGCACGGTGTCTTGAGCACTGGTTGCTTCTTCGTCGTCAGTGACCACAAGTCCAAATACATAAACCCCTACCTCTAAGGAAGATATGCCAGGGCTGGTTGTATTTGTCGGATCAATATTAGTAGGACCTGAAATAAAAGTCCAATTATAATTTGTTATGTAACCGTCTGAGTCGGTACTGCCTGATCCGACGAGAGTCGTGAAGTCAGTCGGAAGAGTTATTGTCTCATCATCACCAGCATCTGCCACTGGAGGGATATTTTCTTGAGTAATTCCTCCATCACAATCTCCGTTTGCCCAGATTTCTTCATTTTCAGGAGTCCAGTTTCTTCCAGAAGAAGATTGTAAAACATTTTCATTATCAAGATAGTGAAATGGTGGAATTATGTCATCTTCATGTTGTGCGCCATGACCATTTAAATCGCCAGTTGATGAGACATTTGGAGATATGCTTTCGTAACTCCCATTTCCTTTAGAGTGGCAAATTTCTACACTAGTTTGAGCAGTTCCACCAAATGGATCATGATTTGCCAAAGCAACTGACGGACCGACTGTACTAAACAACATTGCAAATATCACAAGACTTGAAGCGAACTTAGATAAAATATTTTTCATAAAAATTATAATTTACTTCTTTTAATAATCAGATTGTTGACCTTTTTAGACTTTTAATGAAAACAAACTTTCAAAACTAATAATAAAATAACATACCTAAAGAATCAACACAAATTTACTTACGCAACCACCCTACCATAATACATAAAGAATGTCAATATGGTTGTGCATAAAATGTGGATACAGAGTTTACGCAAAAAAAAGAAATTTCTGTATATATATGACGTAGTAAATTACGAATTATTACACGATGCAAAAATTTACAGTTCAGCCGGGTTGACCTTGGAAACAACAAAAAATCCGTCATTTGCAATTTACTTTTTTTACCATTATAATGTGAAATTACATTTAATAATTATTCAAAAATATTTCTAGATAAAATAATTTTGCTTCGTATATGACAACAGCAGAAAAAAAATTAGATAAAGTCGAACAAGAACTTGCCCGTCCCGACATCTCGATCATCAATCTTTTTGACCAGCTCATCGAAAAAGCTTACGAAGCGCGGGCATCCGATATCCACGTCGATCCCCTGGTAAATTCCGTACGCATCCGCTTTCGAATCGACGGCGTGCTCACCGAAGCATATTCATTTCCGAAATCTATAAACAATGAGATAATTTCCCGCGTTAAAATATTGTCCCGACTGCGCACCGACGAGCATCAGGCCACCCAAGACGGCAGATTCCGCTATATTCTTCCCGAGAACGAGAGGAATCAGAATGGAGAAAAAAATAAATTTATAGATTTTCGCGTATCGATCATGCCTACCTACCACGGAGAAAATGCTGTGCTTCGCCTTTTGACGGACAAGAACGAGCAATCCTCTCTGGAAGATCTCGGTTTCAGTGAAATTGATAAGAAAAAAATAGAGACGGCGATGAAAAAGACTAACGGCATGATCCTTTCGACTGGGCCGACTGGTAGCGGCAAGACCACTACCATGTACACTCTCATCAAGATGTTGAAATCTCCGGAAGTTTCGATAATAACCATCGAGGACCCGATCGAATACGCCGTCGAAGACATAGAGCAGATACAGGTCAATGCCCGAGCCGGTCTTACCTTTGCAAACGGCCTCCGCTCCATTCTCCGCCAGGACCCGAATATCATCATGGTGGGCGAGATCCGTGATACCGAGACGGCGAGCATAGCCGTGAATACAGCGCTGACTGGACACCTCCTTCTCTCTACCTTGCATACAAACGATGCTGCGACTACCCTGCCTCGCCTTCTAGATATGGGCATCGAGGAATACCTCGTCGCTTCCACTGTCTCTCTCGCGATCGGACAGCGTCTGGTGAGAAAAATTTGCAGCCACTGCAAGGAAGAAGTGCAGATGACGCATGCGATGAAAGAAGCCCTCGCGCAGACTTCGTATACGGCGCTCCTCCTCAATGTCGACGTAGTCTACAAAGGAAAGGGCTGTGAAAAATGCAATAATAGTGGATATCGAGGGAGGATCTGTATCAACGAAGTTCTAGTGGCGGACAATGAGATACGTGAAGCCATATTGCGCAGAGCTTCCGCCAATGAAATAAAGAAAATAGCCGTCAAAAACGGGATGACTACGATGTTCGAAGATGGCTTTCAAAAAGTGAAGGACGGGTTCACAACTGTCGAAGAGGTATTAAGAGTTATTCATGAATAAAAAAATGGCTACAAAAACAACGACAATCAAAAAAACTAGAAAGATGTCGGATGTGACCATGCGTCCGCGGAAAAAGAAAACTCCGGAAGTTGCGGAAGTGGAAATAGTAGTAGAACAAGAAATCACCACCCCGGCTGCTGCCACTCCTCCTCCACAAGGAGGGGAAGAAAAATTGATAAAATTTGAAACCGAAGTTGTAAATCCGGAAACTCCATTAGAGCCGACGTTCATCAAAGGTGACGAACTGCCTCAAACGGGCCAAGTCGAAGAAATAAAGAAAGAAACAGCGCCAAGCAATAAATTTATAAATAATATCAAAAGCTTTTCATTTTCCATGCCTGCGCTTCCCTCAATGCCATCCTTTAAGGTCAAGAAATTTTTCACAAATAAAGAGGAGATAGAAAAAATTGCGCCAAAAGATACAAAAGCGAGACCGGGTAATAGTTTTTTTACTAGCTTAAAGAGCCTTAATTTCACGCGTCTGTCCATAAAGGATCAGACCTTTTTTGTCAAAAGGCTGTCTTTTCTCATCAAAGCCGGCATACCGATGGGAGAAAGTCTGGTCATGATCCGCACCCAGACCAAGAAACGGGGTTATGCTTCCATCCTTGACTCCGTAATCTCGAATGTGATGAACGGACAGAGACTCTCCTCGAGCCTCGCCCGTTTCAAGCACATCTTTGGGGATTTCACGATCAATATTATCGAGTTCGGAGAGGAGTCCGGCATACTTTCTCAAAATTTGGAGTACATAGCCGACGAATTAAAAAAAAGACAGGCTTTGCGCAAGAAAATAATTAGCGCATCTATATATCCGATCATAGTCACGATCGCAACCATCGGCATTGTGATATTTCTAATGGTATTTCTTTTCCCGAAAATCATGCCGATATTTACGAGCCTCAAGTATGACCTTCCGCTCACTACCAGGATGGTCATAGCAATCAGTAATTTCTTCAGCCAATGGGGCCTTCTCACTTTCGGCATTCTTTTTATTCTTGGCGTAGCCTTCATCATCACTCTCAAGAAAAGCCCGACTGTTCACTTCTATTTCGACAAGTTCCTTCTCAAATTGCCGGTAATCGGGAAGATCATACGAGACTATAATATGGCAAACTTCACCCGCACCATGGGCCTCCTGCTGCGAGGTGGCATCTCGATGAGTGAGGCCTTGCCTATCTCGGCGAAGACTACTCCGAATCTTGTCTATAAAAAAGAATTTAAGGCACTCGGGGCTGTGGTCTCTCGTGGGGCGGTAATATCCACTCACTTGAACAAGAATCGCCATCTATTCCCTGACTTGGTCTCACAGATAGTTTCTGTCGGAGAACACAGCGGAAATTTGTCCAACTCCCTCATTTATCTTTCGGAAATGTATGAAGCAGAAATAGATGACTTCACAAAGAATTTATCCAGCATGGTAGAGCCAGTCTTAATGATAATCATGGGTATCCTCGTGGGCTTTATAGCCATTTCCATCATCACGCCTATATACGGCATTACTCAGCACCTAAATGTAAAATAATCAGATGAGTAAACTATTTAAAACAAACCAAGGCATGACTCTCGTAGAAATAATGGTGGTGATCGGAGTGCTGATGATCATCCTCGCTTTTGGCATGACAGTAAATTTCAACTCATTCACTTCCAGTACTCTGCAGGCCGAGGAAGCGAAGATAGTCAGCGCCCTCGAACGAGCGCGCAGTCATGCGATGGCGAATATGTTTGAATCGGAATATGGAGTTTGTTATATTTCACCCAACTATGTTATTTTTCGTGAAAGCGAAGGAACTTGCAACAATTCTGAACCAACTAATGAGCTTATTCCTGCAAATACAAACTTGTCTACGTTATCAAATTTTTCTACAAACTTTGACGATTCCCACGCTATTATTTTCAATCAGCTCTCAGGTAATAGAAACACAGTAGATGATACAATTATTATTACTGACGGAATAAAGTCAGAGCCCATAGAAATAAACGATACAGGCAGAATCAATTGGTGAAATTTTAATAAATTTCACCCTGAGTTTATCGAAGGGTAATAAAAAATGAGGTTATGAAAAATAAAATTAATTTTAAAAAAATGAAATCAAAAAGTGATAAAGGATTTGCGACGATAGAGATCGTCATGGCTTTTGCGGTGCTCATTTTGTGTATCAGCGCAGTCGCTATGGTGACCTTCGGCAATCAGACACTTACGATAGATTCCGAGACCAACAATGAAGCGATTTCAAAAGCTCAAGCATTGATCGAGAAAGCAAGAGCGGATTCGAGAGAGGATTACGTTTCTGTAAATACTATTCCTTCAACTGTTGAGGATATTTATACAAAGTTTTTAGAAATAACAGATCTTACTCAATGTAATAAACAAGCTAAAAGCACAGTTTCCTGGACTACGGGATCAAGAAATCTTTCCACCACTCTCTCTACTTTTCTTAGCGACATTCCTGGAGCGCTAGCACTTGGTGGAGACTGTGATTCTGGTATTACTGCGGATTATGATAATCCTGGAGGTCTAGTAAGTGAATCTATCGGTGGACAAGGCGCTACAGCTTTGGATGCTGTAAATAACCGTCTATATGTGACTTCAAATAAATTTCCCCCCTCTCATAATAAAGATTTTTTTGTATATGATTTCAGTTTCAGTCCTCCATCGTCTAGCTCCCTTAGTTTAGTTGCTGAACTCGATTTAAATGAGGGCCTAAATGATGTAGATGTGGCCGATAATTATGCGTATGTGGCAAGTGACTCACTTACTGGAGAATTACAGGTCATTGATCTTACTACAATGACTCAAATTCCTGGCGCAACCAGACAATTACCAGAAACAAATACAGCTAAAGGAAGAAGAATATTTTTCTATGACAATAAAATCTATATAGGAACGGATTATCTATCATGTCCACCTCCATGTACTCCGACACAAAACAGTGAATTTCACATTTATGATGTATCTACTCCAAGTGACCCGAATTGGGAAGGGAGTGTGAATATAAACCACAACGTAAATGATATTTTTGTGTCAGGAGATTTTGCTTATCTAGCCACTTCTGATAATAATCACGAACTTATGGTTATAAATATTAATCCTTCTAGTCCTGATTATTTGGAACATCCGGACGACACAGGTTTTGGTTATAATGCTTCGGGAAACAATGATGGTTCGAGCATTTATGCATTGGGGAATAAAATTTATCTTGGTAGAAAACAAAACAATAATCCATCATCTGCTCATGATTTATTCGTGTTAAATAAGGACAGTGTTCAGGATGGGGCAAGCACGACTGACGGTCTCGTGATCTCTAGGGATCTAGGTATTTCGAATAACTCATTAGTTACTGGTATTGTTGTGCGAAGCAATTTGGCTTTTGTTGGTCTAGATAACCCAACTATCGGGGTTCTTGTTTTGAATATAAATACTTTACTGCCGTATTCTTCTTGTGCTGGATACAATTTCCCAGAGAATAGTACTGGGATAGATATGAGCGGAAATTTCATATTTACTTCAAACAGATCAAATGATGAAATTCAAGTTATATACGATCAACCTTCAGCATGTACTCCATAAAAAACAACAAAAGTGGTTTCACACTCATTGAAGTCATTATCTACATCGCGCTTTTTTCGTTGCTTCTTGGCACTGCTTTTGTCGCAGCATATCAATTGATAGACGGTTCAGTAAGACTTGGCACAAAAAACACGATTCAGGATGAGGGTAATTTTATAATGCGCAAAATAAACTGGGCGCTTACGGGTGTTGATCCTTCCACTGTTCCAGTCATAAGCGGATCGGCATGTGAGGAAATTTTGACCATACAAAAAACTGAACCTTCTTATGATCCCACTATCATTAGGTTGAATGACGTAAGCGGTAAAAATACATTGAAATAGAGGAAAATGGAGGCGGATATTCCCCTATTACCACAGAAAATATTTCTGTAACTTGCCTTGATTTTTCACCGATCACAGGAGACCCTTCAGGTATAACAGCTACTATCACCATAAATGGAAAAGTCTTTACCACCACTAAATATATCCGCAAATGATCCAGCTACAACTTAAAAGCTACAACTTAAAAGCTCAAAAAGGATTCGTCGCTCTTCTTTCTGCCGTAATTATTTCCGTAGTTTTGTTGCTAATTGCTACAAATTTGAGTTTGACCGGATTTTACGACCGCTCAAATATTTTGGATGGAGAGCTCAAGCAAGCAAGCTCTGGTTTTGCCGAAGCGTGTGTGGATACGGCCCTACTTCAGGTGGCAAGTAATTCTGGGATTACTAACGATTCTATAGATGTGGATGGTGTAAGTGGAAATGATTGCACTTATTCTATTTCGGGAGGCGGGACCAACATCGAAGCTCAAGGTATTTATAATGGTAAATATTATACAAATCTTGAAGTTGACGTAAACTCCACCACACTTGTGGTCAGTCGCTGGGAAGAAGTGCCCAATTAGGGTTTTATTTATGAACAAACTTTCCCTTTACAAATCAATGATTCTGTAGTAGATTATCAGATACATTATTAGCAATTATTATCAAGTCGAATTTAAGTAATTTTAATAAATATATGAATAAAATAAATAAAAAAGGAGGTTTTACATTGATAGAAATTTTGGTCGTTATAGCTATTATTGCTGTATTGGCGGCAATAGTGCTCGTTGCAATCAATCCTGCAAAAAGATTCCAAGATGCTCGTCAATCACAAAGACAAGCTAACGTTGAGTCCATCTTGAATGCACTTCAGCAAAGAATGGTTGATAATAAAGGGTTACTTACTGGTTGCCCTACAGTTCCTACAACAGCAACTAACATTGGTGATGCTGATTATGACCTCGCACCTTGCATAAGTGGATATCTTGCAATACTTCCAGTTGATCCAGAAGTTGGGACATGGACTGATGCAACGGACTATGATACAGGATATACAATACAAAGTATTGGTACCACAGGACAAATAACAATTGATGCTCCTGCGGCACTTGCAGATGATACCCCATCCGCCGGTTACGCAATTTCAGCCACTCGCTAAATAAATCCATCACCAGCTTTTAGGAAAAGTAGTGCTCGGATAAATTCTAATATTTAGTCACTAAAAAGTCCCCTAGGCGGGGGCTTTTAGTTTGTCGTCCTATTTTTTTGAAATAACGTAATAGCCACGACCGTTGCCATAATGTTATTAGGAAAAAATAATATAGCTAGGCAGGGTCAAAATACTCGGGAGTATTGACAGACATCCAGTCTAGAAGTTTGCGCATGACGGATGTGGCGTTTACGTTGTTTATGGCTGGGCCGGATTCCATAACGATTGTAAAGGCAAATTTAGGGTTTTCATATGGGAAGAAGCCGATAACCCAAGAATTGACCCTTTTTTTCGCGACTCCGATCTCGGCAGTACCGGTTTTCGCGACTACTTTTACATAAGGTACGTTCAAGGATACAGCGGTGCCGTATGTTACTGCTTGTCGCATGCCGTCATGCACGACGTCGTAATATTCTTTTTTTAAGTCTATGGTTTCAAATTTTTCTTCCATTTTTTTGTCTCCCATAATAAAATGTGGAGTGAGCATCTTGCCAAAGTTCGCGATCGCGGCGGTGGCGCGCACGGCTTCGAGCGGAGTGACTTGAAATCCGTACTGGCCGATCGAGGTATGGTAAGTGTTTCCGATGCGCCATGGATCGTCCCCGAAATTCTTTAGTTTCCATGCGGGGCTCGGGATTGTCCCCTTCACTTCTCCAGCGAGGTCGATGCCAGTTTTCTGATCAAAGCCGAAAAGTTTCGCATATTTTTCCAGGTTCAATATACCCAAGCCTTTTTGATCCTCGAATCCTCCGCCGATCTCATAAAAATATACGTCGGAAGAAACCGCGAGAGCCTCGGCCATATTTGTCCAGCCGTTTACTCTCCAGTCTTTAAAAACCGTTTTTTGGTCAGGGAAATAAGGATTTGGAATAGAGATGGATCCGGTCGACAAGATTTTCTTTGAAGGATCGATCACGTTTTCCGCCAAAGCTCCAAGAGAAAAGAAGGGCTTTATGATCGAACCCGGTGTGTAGAGCCCTGAAACAGTCCGGTTTAGGAAAAATTTTCTCTCATCATGGATGTATTCATTTATTTGTTTGGTGTCTTTGCCGAGCGATAAAATTTCTGAATCGTATTCCGGAAAACTTGTCGAAGATATTATCTCTCCATTCTGGACATCCATGATGATTCCAGCTCCGCCTGTAAATCCGTTTGTTTCCGATAATTCTTGGATGGATGAAAACAATTTCGCTTGTATTCTGGAGTCCAGGCTAGTTACCAGATCGTCTCCCTCCTTTGGTGCATTCACGATATTGAATGAATGGATGGTTCCCTTTGCGTCGGTTTCTATCATTTTTGATCCGTTTTCTCCTTTTATTTTTTCATGATATTCTTTTTCCAAGCCATTGATGCCCTCAAATTCAGTTTTCCAATAATTTCCCTCCGCATCCTTCGCGGGATAGCTCACATAGCCTAATACATGTGAAAATCCAGGAGACAAATAGGTGCGGATATACGGCAGATCCTCTTTAGGGTCAGGACTAGCAAGTGAAATTTCTACCAGCGAATCCGTCTTCTGATTCCAGGCGAGCTCTTTCATGTTTCGGTCATAAATTATTCCTCTTTCCGTAAAGATGTTAATGCTTTTCAATGTATTTTCTTCGCTTCGCTCCCTATACATATCTCCGTTTTCGATCTGCAAATAGGAGAGGCGTATAAGAAATACTAAAGTAATTAAAAGAAAAGAAGCGCCAAGCAAATTAATGGTAATTCTTGGGATTGGCTGTTCTATCCTGCCTTCAAATTGTTGGCGGTCAAAATTTTGTAAGTTCTTGGAATCAAGGAAGATCTCATCCGGATCCACCAACGCATTTATATTTCTTTTTTTTCTAAATTTACGGAAAAACATTTTTTTATTTGTATCTTGAATGAAACCTCAATTTTTTTTTCAAGGTCTCTAGGAGTATGAAGCAAGTGAGCGCAATGCCAAAGCAAACATAGACCATATCAAACAAGGACGGGGAAGGCGTGGCGTAAAGAAAATCTGCGACTAGGAAAATGAATACTGCTTCCAGGAAAAAAGAAAAATACGCCATGCCGGCAAACGCTAAGATGACTGATACCCAAAATGGCATAAAAAGCATGGAAAGTAAAAGTATGACAGAGGCTAAAATTCTAAGTAACATATCCTTATATTACAGACTTTATATAAAAATAAATAGAATTGACAGGAATTCATATCGGGTGTATAATATATGGGTAAGTGGTTCCTTGAAACTTTAGAGGGTGTTGCCATAACTTTTAGCGTATAAAAATATTTTTGTAAATTAAAAGTTATGACAACCACTAGTAGGACGGTGACCTTCCCTTGTCCGTCGAGTGAGGGCAAGGACGTCGTTGACCATGTTGTTAACGAGGATACAAAGATGCATACCTCAAGTATCATCTTCATCGGCGACGACCAGCTCAGGGTTATGGTAAGTGGGTTTGGGTATGGTGTCGTTTTTTGGCATATTGGATGATGCCCTCGCATTAGTTGCGTGAATATCAACAAAAAACACTACCGCTTCCTCTGGGGCGGTAGTTTCATTTTATATTTAAGAAAGTTTTGATGCCAACCCTATATAATTCTCTGGAGTAATTTTCAAGAGTTCTTTTTTTATCTTAGTATCGATTTCGAGAGAATTGATAAACGTGTGGATGTCTAAGAGGGTGATTTCCTTGCCTCTAGTGAGCTCCTTTAATTTTTCATACGGCATAGTCACGCCCTCCCGGCGCAAAATAGTCTGGATGGCTTCGGTGATAATTTCCGGGTGACTTTTTAAATCCCTCAAGACTTTTTCTTTATTTACCGCTATTCTACCTAATTGATTATTTAAATATTTAAAGCCTATCAGACTGTAGGAAAAAGCCGTGCCTATGTTTCTAAGGACTGTAGAGTCCGACAGATCTCTCTGTAGCCTGGAAATTGCGAGCTTTCTTCCTAAGAATTCGAATAAAACATTTGCGGTTCCTAGATTTCCTTCACTATTTTCCAAAAACCACGGATTTATTTTATGAGGCATGGTGGAGGATCCCACTTCCCCTTCTATTGGTCTTTGGCTAATCCAATTGTCGCTGATATAACGCCACAAATCCTGGTTGAAATTTATGATAATGGAATTTATACGTTTCATGATATCAAAAATTTCAATATAGCTGTCGTGGGGTTCTATTTGAGTAGTATATAAATTTACTTCTAACGGAACTCCTCTAAATTTTCCAATTTTGGGAATTAATGAAGAGGAAAATTTTATCCAATCAATTTTAGGGTAAGCCACAGAGAGGGCGTTGTAATTTCCCGTAGCCCCATTCAATTTGGCCAATATCTTGTGATTTTTTAATTGGTTTGTTTGACGTTTTAATCTTTCTTCAAAAATTTTAAATTCCTTTCCAAAAGTAGTAGGCGATGCGGGTTGTCCATGAGTTCTGGCAAGCATTGCAATGTTTTTATTATCTTTTGCCAGCTTGCCTATTTTTCTGACGATATCTTCCAAGGCAGGAAAATATACATGCTCCACACTTTCGCCGATCATCAAGGCATAAGCGATGTTGCCCGCATCTTCACTGGTCAGGCCGAAATGCACAAATTCGAGAACATCATTCAAGCTTGTTTTGCGAAGTTTTTCTTTAATAAAATATTCTATCGCCTTGAAATCATGATTCGTAGCTTTTATATTTTTATATCCCTTTGTTTCAATTTTATTTATTATACTTACATCATGACTTCCTAAATTGTACAAATTTCTAACAATTTCTTTTTCTTTTTGAGAGAATTTTCTTAAATTTATGCCGCTTGTTTCGGATAACGCGATCAAATACTCACCTTCCACAATGATTTTATATTTCATGGATGCGGCTTCACTGAAATAAGAAATCAAATCCTTCGTATATTTTTCGTAACGTCCGTCAATTGGCGAAATTGAATTTAGTGACATAAAATTATTACTTTTTAATTACTAACTATTAATGGCCGTTTCCAGAAGTGTAATATGATAAAAGCTATAATAACAAATATCGTCATGGTTATCATAGCAATTTTATATGAAAATGGCTCGGTACCGAAGAACCATATTACTCCTCCCCAAGCGAGTGGTCCCAGAAAGGTAGAAAAACGTTCAGAAAGGGTATAAAAAGAAAAGCCATAGCCCATTTCTTCGCTCGAAAGCAAAGTGCTCAAATATGCGCGAGAAGTTGCCCACATGGAGCCTATTAGTACGCCCACCAGCACAGTTGTAATTATAAATACGGTAAAATTTGGAGCCAGGGCAACAGCGGGTAACGCAATGATCCACCCTACAAGAATTATTTTAAAGGTTTTTAGTACGCCTATCCTGTCGCCTATCCATCCAGCGACGATGCCACCCAAGGCCGACATGATCAGTATTGCCATCAAAAGTATTGATTTTGTTTTGTCAGGCACAGAAAACACTCGTTCCATATATATCGAATAATTATTGCTTGCGGTGATCACAGCGTCACTCAGAAAGAAAAAGGCCAATAACATCGGTGTTGCTAATGATAATGTCATAAAAGTAAAAAATTTCTTTTTGAAAATTATTGTTTCACTTTTTAGAATTTGAAAGCTTACTCTTTTCTCTTTTGGTTTTGAGTCTTTATAAAAGATCATCATTGGTAGTGCCAAAACAAAGAAAATAATTACCGAGGGAATAAGCGGGGCAAGTCTCGAGTCTGAAAGTGGCAGAGTGATGAGTAGGCCTACCACTTGGCCAAGTGCGTTTGAAAATTGTCCGATCCCGGAAGCTCGCGCCCTATGGCTGGTATCGGCAATTTCCTCCAGCATTGGATTGTAAAAAATAAAGGCCAGCTGATAAAAATATTGTCCTATTAAAAAGAGGATCGCAATAAGGAAAATATTAGGCTCACTAAACCCGGAAAATATCGCAGCCAGACCATAGCATACAAAAGTGCCAATCGTAGAAATATTCAAGAAAAATTTTCTTCCACCATGCTTGTCGGTGAATGCTGCCAACGAGGGAGCGCTAAAAAATAACATTACCGTGGCTATGGCAAAAATTGCGTTGTACCAAAAATCAGAAAGTCCGCCATTTACTACGATCCATGTCGCAAAATAAAGGACGAAATTAATAAAAGCTATTGAATTCGCAAAATCATAGAGTGACCATAGGAAAAGTTTTTTCTTGTTCATGGTTCTATATACTATCACCATGACCCTCGGTTTGTCGAATGGGTCATATCATATATTCCTTCAGATTACCTTCGATGCGTTTTCCAATGTCTCCGGTTTCCACTTTGAATGGAAGGCCGGTGATCTGCTCGTAGATCTGGATGTATCTTTCAGATAGTTCTTGCACCAAGTCCGCTGGAGCTGCCGGCAGGACTTCATCTTTATATGGATCGCAATTTTCCTTGAACCATAAACGCAAAAATTCTTTGTCAAAATTCTCAGGTTCTAATCCTTTTTTAATACGATCTTCGTAAGTCTTCGCCTGCCAATATCGGCTTGAGTCCGGCGTGTGGATCTCGTCTACTAGCATCACTTCGCCGTCTGGCGTGAGGCCAAATTCGTATTTGGTGTCGACAAGGATGAGACCGTGCTTGAGGGCTATCTCCTGTCCACGTTTGAATAGTCGCAGAGAAATATCGGCGACCTTTTCCCAGAGATCCTTGGTCATATAGCCGTTGTAGATGATGTCCTTGCTCGAAAGCGGGCGGTCGTGGTCCTCGGACTTGGTCGTCGGAGTGAGGACTACTTGATCCAATTTTTGATTCTTGTGCATGCCATCCGGCAGGATGAAGTCTCCGAAGTTTCGCTCCCCTTTTTTATAAAGTGTCCAGAGGCTGGTGCCCGTGATTCCGGTAATATATCCTCGTACTACCATTTCGATAGGAATAACTTTGCATTTTTTGCCCACCACCACGTTCGGATCAGGAAAATCTATCACATGGTTCTGCACAATGTCTTTCGTGTGTTCAAACCAGAAACGGCTGACACCAGTCAATACTTGGCCTTTTGAAGGAATGAGCGCTAAGTTTCTGTCAAAAGCAGAATATCTGTCGGTGGAGATCAAGATCACCTTATCATCCTGGCTGTATACATCCCTGACTTTACCGGTGTACTTTGCTCCTAAATTTTTAAAATCTGTTTTTTCTAAAATGTTGCTCATGTTATTTATTTATAAATAATTTTGTGACCTTTAGTTAATTTAGAAATTATTGAAACTTGGGGAGTGCTCTCTTTTGTAATCTTTCCTACAGCCTTTGCTTTAATTCCAAAATCCTTTCCTCTTTTAATGCAATAATCTACATCCTTCTCATCTATAATTAATAACATACCTTGTCCTCCATGCCAAATCTCATAAAATTCCTCGTCGGTAACTTTTCTCCATTCTGCGCACTGTCTCATGATCGTAGGTGGCTCCCATAAATCAAAAAGTTCCGCTGAGAGTTTTTGCGGGAAAAGAATATCTTTTGCCAGCTTTTCCTTAAAGGCTCCTCCGGAAAGATGGATGACCGAGTGAAGAACGATTTTCGGTTTAAAATCCTTATTGAACCAGCCATGAAGTGTATTTACAAAATTATCATACAGGACAGAAGGAGTCGCTGCTTGCTTTATGGCTTTTTTGGCTTTAGGATTTTTCCACCATTCTTTTCCAAATTTTTCTTTTAGAGCCTTGCGTAGAGTGCTGATTCCATTGCAACGGAATCCATTTTCTTTCAGGGCAATGATCACCTGCCCAACCTTCAAACTTTGACTCGTTATCATTTTATCTTTATGATAAGCGCCGATCATTGTTCCTGACCAATTCAATTTAGTTTTGGAGTTAGCAATCTCTGAACCTATCGCATCTCCCATTTGGGCTGTTTCCCCCTTTAAGACAACAATTTTTGACTGTTTTGCAACGGTACCTAACCCCGAAATTGCGCTTTTGTATGCTTTGCTGACTGCATCACCCTCATTGCCTATTGAAGTAGTATCAAAAACATTAATAAATATTAGAGGAATACCGCCAAATCGGGTAATATCGCTTGCTGTCATCGCGATAATGTCGTAAGCGGCTAAATTATGGGTCTTAGCGGCGTCAATAATGATGCCCTTAGTTCCGATCCCATCTGTGGACGCTTCAATAAGAAAATTGTCAGGAAGATTTTTAAAAGTAAACGGACGAGGCCCGCGAAAATTTCCTCCTGAGAGGTCGTGGACCTCTACAAACGGAGAATTTTTATAGCTTGCCTTGCATACTGACCCGGCGAAACTACTAAATAAAGATTCTTCTTCTACGTCCACTCCATCTTTAGAGTAAATCTTTTTTTTGGTCGTTTCGCTCATTTTATTTTTCCTGCAGATATTTTTTGTAGCCGATCTTGGAGAGCTTTTCACCTTTTGTTCTGTTATCCTCTTCCAGTTTCTTCTTGTATTCGGTCAATTTTTTTTCTAAAACTTCGTCGCTCGTCGCTAGTATTTGGACTGCCAAAAGGCCGGCATTCTTGCCGGCATTGATACCGACGGTGGCCACAGGCACTCCGGGAGGCATCCCCGCCGTGGAAAGGAGCGAATCGAGACCGTCCAAGCTCTTTGCCTTGGTCGGCACGCCGATGACCGGTAAAGTTGTGAGAGATGCGGTGACTCCGGCCAAATGCGCCGCTCCGCCCGCACCGGCGATGATGACTTTGAGTCCTCTGTCTTTGGCGCTGGTCACATATTTGTGCACAATGTTCGGAGCGCGATGCGCGGAAGATACATTCATTTCATAATCCACTCCGAACTCTTCGAGAACTTTTGCGGCCTCGGCCATTATTTCGAGATCAGTATCCGAGCCCATGATTATGCCCACTTTGATGTTTTTGTTCATGGATTTATCTTATCATTTTTTTAAAATGAAACAAGTTTAAAAAAAAGAGACCAGCAGTTACGCTGGTCTTGTTAACTGAAAACGGATTATTGTGGTGGCGCTATTTGCCACTCACCTTCCCGCTGTTTGATCTTTTCAGCGAGTCCGGGTATTACAATACCCGGATAGAGGGGTTCCTCGGCCATTTTGAGCGGGCCTTGGTGTACAGGTTGTTTTGGTTTTTCGTCAGACGGTGCATTGTCTGCCATAGGTTTTATTGGTTGTTGCGGTTGATGCTATGGCCCCTGTGTATTTAGTTAGAAGAACAGGAGTCTTATTAAAAATATCAAAATATTTTTGTATAGTCAAATTTTATAAAATAAAAAGCCGGCGCTGGTGGGCGCTGGCTTTCGCGATACGAAGATCATGCGAGTATTTGCTCGCTTGCGTATTTCTCGTAAAGACGAGCGCCTGCTTCGTCCAGGCATTCTAGGATCGGCTGATCCAGTGCATCTACCAACCCCCACACTCCCTCTCCGAACGGCTCGACTGGAAGGAGTTGTGCCTTCCAGGGACGTAGGTGGGTCTTGTCGAGCTCATCAAACATGTTGGAGAGCTGGGCTTGTAGCCTTTCATCGGTAAACGGATTACGTGTGCTTATCATAATAATTTATTGCACAGTAACATTTTTTTACTTTTTAGTAAAGGTCAACGTTCCTATTCAAATTCCGTAGTTGCTGGAGGTTTTGGGGTCATATCAAAAAATACACGCACGATGTCTTTGTGTTTTGTGAGAGCGCTAGTGATTTCATTTATTATTTCTTCTGGAAAGTAATAGCTTTTGGCAGTCATGAAGTCTACCGTTTGTACAGCGCGCACAGCTAGAGAGTGGCCATAAACTCTTTCATCCCCTTTTACTCCCACGGAATTGATGCCGATAAGGGCGACTATGAGTTGAGAAATATCTTTTGTGATTTTGTGTTTCTTTAAAATATCAGAAACTGTTTTGTCCGCTTCTCGCACCAGCGTGATGTTTTCTTTTGATACTGGCGTGCCGACAATTCGCAAATATAATCCTGGGCCAGGAAAAGGATTGCGTTCGTATATCGCAGGCGGAAGCTTGAGCGTGCGTGCCAGCTCCCTCACTTCGTATTTGAATAAATTTCGGAAAGGATGAAGGTCTTCTACTTTCCATAAGAGCCCCACATTGTGATGTGTCTTGATCATAGCAGACTCCCCTATTTTTCCACTTTCAATTATGTCGGTCGCGAGTGTGCCCTGCACGATAAACCCGGCATTATATTTTGCTATCTGTTCTTCAAAAATTTTCTTGTATACTTCCCGGAACCTTGCTCTCTTTTCTTCCCCATCGATGGTAGTACTGACATTTTTTATAAATTCATCACCGGCGTCTATGACTGTAAAATTCTTAAGTCCGTTTTTTCCGAGAGCGCTCCCGGTATTTGCTTTTAATTCTGAAAGTTCTCCTGCTCGGAGCCCCCCTGTGTCGATTGCGACGCATATGAGCCTGTCTTTGAGAACTGGAGCGAGAATAGCAGCTAGGGTGGTGGAGTCTACTCCGCCGGAAACGCCTAGAATCACTTTTTGTTTAATCACCTCACCCTTTTTCCCTCTCCTGTCAGGAGAGGGTTTGGGAGAGGTTACAATATCCAAAACTTCTTTTTGAATTTCACGGATTAAGTCTTCCGGATTCCAGTCTTTTTTACAGCCGGAAATTTTTAAGAAATTCTGCAACATTTTTTTGCCTTCCTTGGTGTCAGCAACCTCGGGATGAAATTGAATACCGAGGACTCGATTTGTCTTGTCGCTCATCGCGGCTATTCCTCCCGAGACGGCAATAGACCGGAATCCTTTTGGAAGCTTGGAAACTGTATCTCCGTGGCTTGCCCAGACTTCTGTTTTTTCTTTTACACCACTGAAAAGTGGGTGTGTTGTGTCTAATGTAACAACAGCTGGTCCATATTCGCGATGGTCATGAGGTCTCGCTACCTTGCCTCCTTGTTTGTGCGCGAGGAGCTGCATTCCGTAACAGACTCCCAGGATAAAATATTTTTTACCGGTAATGTCGAGAGATTTAGGAAGTTCCGGAGCTCCTTCATTGTGCACGCTCCAATTGCTACCGGAGAGAATAACTGTTTTTGGATCATTTTCTTTGAGCCACTGGTCCACTTTTTTAGGAGGTAGTATCAGGCTTCTCACTCCGAGCTCGCGCAAACTCCTCCCGATGACTAGTGTGTACTGAGAGCCGTAATCCACGATAAGTATTTGTATGTCCTTCATAATATGTGTTAGTATACACGATATATTATGCAAAAGACAAAGGTGAAAGCGCAAAGAAAAATAAGGGGCGAAGACAGGGAAAATTTTGAGGAAGGCCTTACCTATGATGATGTGCTCTTAGTTCCCCAATATTCAGAGGTTCTGCCTCGCGATGTTAATATCTCTTCTCACCTAACTAAAAAAATAAAGCTTAATGTGCCCATCATTTCGGCTGCTATGGATACTGTCACTGAGGCATCTATGGCCATAGCTATGGCGCAAGAAGGCGGGATAGGGATTATTCACAAGAATATGAGTATTGAAAAACAATCGGCTGAAATCCGTAAAGTAAAACGTTCAGAGAGCGGTATGATTCACGATCCGATAACTCTTACTGAAAAAGCTTTACTCAAAGAAGCTCTTGCCATTATGCAAGAAAATAAAATTGGTGGTATACCGATAGTTGATAAAAACAAGAAACTTTTGGGAATTATTACCAATCGTGATTTACGATTTCAAAAAAATCTAGAACTTCCTGTTTCTGAAATAATGACTAAAGTAAATTTGATAACTGCCAGTATCGGCACAAATTTGGTTGAAGCCGAGAAAATACTTACAAAATATAAAGTTGAAAAATTACCGTTGGTGGACAAACAGAACAAGCTGATCGGCCTCATCACCTACAAAGATATCATGAAAGTAAAGTCGCGTCCGAATTCCTGTCGAGATAGCCTTGGGCGTCTGCGAGTGGGAGCTGCGGTCGGAGTCGCTTCTGATACAATCGAGAAAGTCGGCATGCTCGCTCAAAACGGCGTCGATGCGGTAGTCATCGATACTGCCCACGGCCATTCGAAAGGAGTGATCGAAATGCTTAAAAAAATCAAAAAGGAATTTCCAAAACTTGAGGTTATTGTTGGCAATATCGCGACTCCCGAAGCAGCACGGGACCTCATCAAAGCTGGCGCTGATGCGATAAAAGTAGGTATCGGCCCAGGTTCTATCTGTACCACTCGTATAATCGCTGGAGTCGGTTTTCCTCAATTTTCTGCTGTCTACGAGGTCGCCCAGGGGATCAAAGGCTCCGGAGTGCCTATTATTGCCGATGGTGGTATCCGACACACTGGAGACATCCCAAAGGCTCTAGCGGCTGGTGCGAGCGCAATCATGGCAGGTTCTCTTTTTGCTGGAGTGGAAGAATCCCCTGGTGAGACAATAATTTTAGACGCTAGGAAATACAAGACATATCGTGGCATGGGTTCTATCGAGGCCATGCAGCTCGGATCCAAGGACAGATATTTCCAGGATGCCGAAGACAATATCAAAAAGCTTGTGCCAGAAGGAATTGTCGGCCGGGTCTCTTTCAAGGGCGGGCTGTCGGAAGTGATCTATCAGCTGGTGGGAGGGCTGCGAGCCGGAATGGGATACTGCGGAGCAAAAGATATTGCGACTCTACAGAAAAAAGCAAAATTTGTTCGCATCACCCACTCTGGAATCGAGGAGAGCCATCCGCATGATGTGATAATTACAAAAGAAGCTCCAAACTATACCCTGGGAGAATAAGAGAGAATAGATATGGCAAAAAAAATTTCTAAAAGGAAAAAAGTTTACCCGCCGATGAGGCGGGGCTTTATTGATGTGGTAGTCGGCCTGCAATGGGGTGATGAAGGAAAAGGTAAAAATATAGACGCACTTCTTTCTAGCGGAAACTATTCTGCTGTTGCACGCTTTCAAGGCGGAGCAAATGCCGGACATACTATAAAATTTAATGGTAAAACTTTTATAGGGCACATCGTGCCTTCTGGATGCCTTCATAAAAATATAGAGCTAAACATTGGCAATGGTGTCGTAGTCGATGTCGTATCTTTGATCAAAGAAATGCGGGAGCTCAAAGATTTGGGTTTTGATATTACAAAAAGACTTTACATTTCAAATAGAGCAAAGCTAGTATCCTATCTGCATCCATTCATAGATCAAGCTGATGAGTACATGAGAAATAAATCCAAAAATAAATCTATAAGTAAAATAGGCACCACTTCGAGGGGCATAGGGCCAGCTTATAGCGACATAAGAGCGCGCAGGGGGCTTCTCTTAGGCGATGTGTTGTTGCCAGATTTTAAAGAAAAAGAGAAATCCCTTTCAGAATTCCATATGAATATTTTAAATATGTATAAAGAAAAATATGGCTTTGAGATTCCTGAAGAAAAAATAAAAGAAGCCAAAGTAAAATGGCAGAGTGATCTTAAGGAAATCAAAAAACTCCAGATTTGCGACTTGTCATTTTTAATACAACAAAGATTGAAAGCTGGAAAGAATATTTTGGCTGAAGGCGCACAGGCTGCCATGCTGGATATTGATTTTGGAGATTATCCGAATGTGACGAGCAGTAATACCCTGCCCGCAAACCTCTGCCTAGGGCTTGGCGTGCCTCATACAGCTATTCGGGACGTGTATGGCGTGATCAAGGCTTATACTACAAAAGTAGGAGGCGGTAACTTTCCTTCTAGAATCCAAGACCCAGAATTAGAGAAACTTTTCCAGAGCGCAGGTCATGAGTTTGGAGCAACGACCGGCAGGCCCAGGATGTGCGGATGGCTGGATTTGTTTGCACTTCGTCATGCTATAGGTCTATCTGGCGTAAATAAGATTTTCATAAACAAAGCAGATATTTGTTTGAGTGATAAAGTAAAAGTAGTAATTGGATACAAAACACAAGAAAAAAATAGTAAGAAAGTTTTGAAAGAATTTCCACTTTATTTGAGTGAAATCGCAGATGTTGTTACAGAAGAAATATCAGGTTGGGGAAATAAAAATTTTGGAGTTAGTGAAAAGAAAAAAGTTTCCAAAGAACTCAAATCATATTTAAACTACATAACCAAAAAACTTTCCGACTTAAACGTAAAAATCATATCGGTCGGCACCGGTCCAGACCGTGATCACTTTTTTGAGTGGGAGAAATAGGCTTATTTAACTCACGACGCACAACCTTTACAATGATAATACAATATGTTATAATTTATGTGTGCTACAAAGATTTTGTAGATTGTCAACAAAATACACAGAATATCAACAACGAAAGGGCAATACAGTGAAATCAATAAAAAAACAGCTGACTGGAAGAGAGGTGGTCTTGGGCGCGGCGCATGAACTAATCTTAAGAGATGGACTCAAAAGTCTTGACATTAAGGAGTTAGCGGCTCGATCCAAAATGACACGAGCTAATATTTATCTGATCTTTGGATCAGAGCCAAGATCTGTTATTTATGAATCCATTATTGGGGAATTTCTTCAGAGAGCGCAGAACTCAATAACTACTGCTCTCATAACAAGTCCGCCCAATTTTAACAATGTTGAAAAACTTGCTTCTATTCTTCGGGTCACTCTGCATTTTTTTCACGAGAACCCGCAGCCAGGAAAAGTGGTGCTTTTGTGGTTGGATATGAGCCACTCGGCCTATCGACCAATCCGGCAGATTTTCAAACACATTGATCATGTCGTCGATCAAGCCATCAAGAAGGATGAAATTATCGTCGGTTTCTCCTCTGTTCAAATACGGCAAATTCTTTTCGCGGTTATGTATGGATTACTCCGTGCATTTTACCTTGAAGAAGAGCAGATAGGAGTAAGGATTAAAAAGGAGGTAATGCAGACATTTGTCCACCGAGGAGTACTGCAGGTTCTAAGCGGGTTGTGCTCAGCTCATACTCGTGCTCAGATCGACGAACAAATTAATGCGTTACCAGCATCGTAATAATAAAAACAACATCACCAAAGTAATCGCGACTTCCTTAGAAATCGTCGCATCGGGGCTCGGGCACATCACCCGGGCCTTTTCATTTTATAAACTTACACCATGTTGATAATTTCAGCATATGCATATATTACCAACAATTAATGGGTAAACTTGCATTATTTTACACCAGGAGCATAAATAATATGATATGAAAACCATAGAGATACCCAAATGGCAGATGGATGGGTTTCTGCGTTGGGTTCGATGGTGGGCGGCGAAACGGCGCACATCCCAAAAACGCTGTGTGCGTTTGCATCGTTGGTGATGCTCAAAGGCATCATGTTGGTCACGGAGTCGCTGAGGAATTAGCGACTCCCTTTTTATTTTAGTGCTGACTTTCCTATATCTTTTCTGTATTGCATTCCCTCAAAAGAAATTTTTTCAATAGCCTTGTAAGCTTTTTTGATAGCTTCTTTTAAAGTATTTCCAATAGCCGAAACTCCTAGCACTCGTCCTCCATTTGTGACAAATTTATTATTTTCGATTTTTGTGCCGGCATGAAAAATGACTATGTCACCACCCCCTCCCCCCTCCTCAATGAGGATGGGGTTCCCCTTTTCATAATTTCCCGGGTATCCGCCAGAGACAAGCACTACGTTGCATGCAAAAATATCTTTCTTCCAAATTATATTTAAACTCGAAAGTTTACCATCAACACAAGCATCGATAATATCAAGTAAATCTGAATTAAGGAGGCGCATATAAACTTCTGCCTCTGGATCTCCAAACCTAGCGTTGTATTCCAAAATTTTAGGTCCGTCTTTAGTTAATATTAATCCTGGATATAAAATCCCTTCAAATGGTGTTCCATCGTCTGCCATTCCTTTCAAAGTCGGAGCGACAATTTCTTTCTCTATTCTATTCATCACCTCTTTATCTACAAATGGTAGTGGAGCTATAGTACCGATGCCTCCAGTATTAGGGCCTGTGTCCCCTTCACCTATCTTTTTATGGTCTTGCGAAGCTGGAAACATTTTATAACTTTTACCATCTGAAAATGCATGGATAGAAATTTCAGGACCCGTCATAAATTCCTCTATAACTACTTCTTCACCTGAAGTGCCGAAAATTTTCTTTACCATTATTTTTTCAAGTGCTTGAGTAGCTTCTTCTTTTGTTTGAGCGATAATTACGCCCTTCCCTAACGCCAATCCGCTTGCTTTGATGACTATCGGCAAAGATTCCTTTTCTAAATATTTTTTTGCTTTTTCAAAATTAGTAAATATTTCAAATTTTGCGGTCGGCAGGTGGTGACGACGCATAAAATCTTTAGAAAATGCCTTTGACCATTCAAGTTGCGCTGCTCTCTTTGTCGGACCCCAAACTCGTAAACCTGCTTTTTTAAATTCATCCACCATGCCGAGCGCCAAAGGATCATCAGAAACTACAAGTGCAAGGTCTATTTTTTCTTTTTTAGTAAATTCCAAAAGTTTAGGAATGTCTGTCTCTTTTATATCCAAATTAGTTCCCAGCTGTGCCGTTCCAGCATTACCCCTCGCAAAAAATAATTCTCCAGCCCTCGGCGATTGAGCTATCTTCCACCCAATAGCATGTTCTCGTCCCCCTCCTGCCCCGATTATTAAAATTTTCAATTTTTCTTCAGACATTTTTAGTTAATTCCTTTAAAACATCGACATAAAGTTCATTTTCTTTTTTCTTTAATCTTGCATATAGAGATTCAACGTTGTCATTTTCTTCAATTTTCACAAAAGTTCTTCCTAAAACGGGCCCAAAATCAAAATTTAATGTTAGGAAATGAATACTCGAGCCGGCATAGCTCGCTTTTTCTTCCAGGAATTTTGCCACAGCTTTGGTGGTCAGCATCCCTTTGTTCCAGAGGGCTGATGTGCCGTCAGGATTCTCAACAGTTCCATTAATTGTATCTGGAATCAGTCCGGGGTGCAGATTTAAAATTTTATTTGGAAATGCTAGGATTACTTCATCTAAAATAATTTGTTTCCAACCAGCTAGGCAAATATAGTCGGTGTTTAGCGTTTGCAAAAGTGACAGTAAAGCTTCTTTTGTCGGGCATATTTCTACTTTCAAATTATGTTTTCTGGCACGCTCTAAACCCAAGGCATCGTCTTTATCCGAAATGACTGCGCAAATTTCTGCGTTGATTTTTCTTTCCCGAATTACATCGATTATAGCTTGAAGGTTTGTGCCAGTACCAGCATTTGAAATAAGGATCGCGACCTTAAGTTTATTCGTCTGGTTATTCTTTCGGAACATCATAATTTACTTCATTTTTGCGTTCTTTTAAATCAATAGGATAAATGCCAGTAAAACATGATGTGGATAGGTGCTCTTTCGGCAGTCCTATCGATTTGATCATTCCCTCCATAGAAAGATAGTGGAGTGACGTCGCCCCCATATATTCGCGGGTTTCTTCTATAGTTTTGCTAGCCGCTATCAGTTCTTCTTGTTTCGGAGTGTCCATGCCGTAAAAATCTGGGAAGCGCACCGGTGGAGAAGAAATAATAAGGTGCACTTCTTTTGCACCAGACTTGAAAAGGTTTTCGACTAACCTTCTGCATGTATTCCCCCTCACTATAGAGTCATCAATGACAGCTATTTTTTTTCCTTTTAGAACCGAAGGAAGGGCTATGAGCTTGAGCGCCACACTATGCCGGCGAGATTTTTGGTCGGGCTCGATGAAGGTCCTGTGGACGTAGCGGTTTTTTACTAAACCCATCTCGATAGGAATTCCAGACGCTTGGCTGAATCCAAATGCGACAGGGAGCGCGGTGTCAGGCACGGGCACTATGAAATCGACTTTTCCTTTAAATTCTTTAGCTAAAACTTTTCCGAAATTTTTCCTGACATCGTATATCAGTTTGCCATTCAGCACTGAATCCGGACGAGCAAAATAAACGTATTCAAATATGTCGTAATTCGGGATCGATTTGGTGAGCTGGATGCTTTTCATTCCGTTATTGTTTACCACTATCATCTCCCCTGGTCTTATATCTCTTTCAAATATGGCGCCGATTGTAGTGAGAGCGCATGACTCTGAAGCGATGACATAGGCATTGTCCAGCCTGCCCAAAGCAAGCGGGCGCATCCCGTATGCGTCGCGCACGGCCACCAAATTGTCCTTATCCATCATCACCAGAGAAAATGCTCCAGTAATTAGAGGAAATATTTTTTCTACAGATTTTGGAAGTGAGTTGCCCTCTTTGATATATACATTGATCGCATCACTGATGAGTTCTGAATCGATGCGATTTTTACGTAAAGCTTTTTTTGAGGACAAAAATTCTTCGAGAGATTTGACGCTTGGCAAATTTCCATTGTGAGCAAGGGTAAAAGTGATCTCTTTTTTTGTCATATTCAATACTGGCTGGGCGTGATCGAGAGCTTTGCCACCGGAAGTCGAATATCTGTTGTGTCCGATGCCGATATGTCCTTTTAGGTCCGATATATCCTTTTCTTTATAGACCTGAGCCACTAGTCCTGCGCCTTTGTGGCTAAAAAGTTTTTTGCCATCACTTGTAGTAATTCCAGAAGCTTCTTGTCCTCTGTGTTGTAGTGCAAATAAACTAAAAAAAGCCAATTTTGAAACTGGCAAATTTTTACCGTATATTCCTACGATTCCGCATTTTTCTCTAAGCTCACTCATAATGTTTTTCCGCCCGAGGCGGATCCGCCTTTGGCGGAGAAATATTTAACTGCGTTTTTAAAAATTTTTAAACCAGCTCCCTCTTTTGATATTTTTTTATTTTTTTGCCCGTCCCGTAGGAAACTTGTTTTCGTATGGGACCACATCGGACTCTGGTGTGAAAACATTGCTCGCTCAGGATGTGGCATCATTCCAAGAACTCTCCCATTATAAGCTAAAACCCCCGCAATGTCATGTTCTGAACCATTTGGATTGTATTCTAAATTTTGGAAATTACAAATTTCTCCTTTTGTATAACGAAGAGCTATTTCTACCTCGTCGGCTTTTACATATTTCCCCTCCCCATGAGCAATAGGAAGAGAAATCTTTTTTATTCCAGAAAGCCAAGGAGATCGCCCCACAATTTCCAAGTCCACCCATCTGTCTATATATTGCCCATTTTTGTTATACGTAAGTGCTCCGGGTAAGACTCCCAAATTGGTCATAATTTGGAATCCATTACAAATGCCTATAGCGAGGGTGTCGCGCGATAAAAATTCTGTGAGTTCTTTTGCTAAATGATTTTTGAATTTATTAGCATAAGCTTTTCCGCTTCCTGTATCATCGCCATAAGAAAATCCTCCCGGAAAAACTAGAATTTGGTAATCCAAAAGCATTTTTGGCTTAGCTATCAAGTCATTGATATGTACAATATCTGCAGACCCACCCACAGACTCAAAAGCGAATTTAGTTTCTTCTTCGCAGTTCAACCCATATCCTGACATTATTATAATCCGAGGCTTTGTAGCCGAAGGTATTGAGCTATGTGAATGTATTGGCTTTTTGTTTTTCATGATTTTTACTTATATTTCTGCGATAGCGGAGTTATAAGTATTTCTAATACACTTCTTGCTGATAACATTTTTCACAATAAATTTGATAAATTTTTTGGTCTTCTGGTTTATATGACGTTTGTATTTCTTTGTCACACTTAGCGCATTTTCCTTTCCAGAGGTTTCTAGGATTTCTTTTACTCATGCGCGATTCATGTCTGCAGTTAAAACACTCGGCTGGAAGTGCCAATTTATTTTTCTTATAAAAATTTACCTCTCTATTTATTAATTTAAAATTTTTCTCACAACTTTCACATGTCAGAACTTCTTTGATTAATTTATCATTGTAATCTTTCGGATCTTTTGGTAAATCTTTATACTTAATAGTTCCCTGTCCTTTGGTAGCTGGTATGTCATCTTTCCATCTGAAACCTTGCGCGAGAGCTTCTTCTTTTGTGAGAGGCATGTATTCGTTGACTATTGCTTCATTGTAAGCAAAGGGACTCAGTTCTTTCGGAGGGAACAGTCCCCACTCTTTGTTCCTGACCATATGTTCAATTAATTTTTGTGTTAGTTTATTGTATTCTTCTTTAATGTACTGTTTATTAAATATACAATAAGCTTTCTTTCTAAGTCCGTAGCATCCAAATAAATTATTTGAACCATCACAATACTCTGAATAATAAATATCGTGGGAATCAACTATGTTTTGTGAACCAATCACTTTAGTGCCTTTATCGATTGTTAAAGACTGGTAACTTTCTTCTAAGTCAGTTGTGAAAGATATGTCGTATGAATCTATGGCTTTTCTTAAAGTAAAACAAAATTTTGAATTTTCTCCGCTTTTAATATCAAATGAGTGATGTATGTTGTGGGCGTTATAAATATGATTTCCAGAAACATTGTTATTATGAGAGCCGAAAAAAGAGCGTTGAGGGATTGTTTTACGTAGTTTCTCTCTTTCTTTTAGAATAAAGTCTATGCTAGATTTTTCACTTAATGGGTATTTTAATAAAAACTGTTTGTATTCTTCTCTGGTAACCTGCTTATTAAAAATGTAATAAGATTTATTGACTTGGCCCACGCACCCAATGCAATTTAAACAATTTCTGCAATCAAAGAGTCCTATTGAGTCTACACATGCTTCACTTTCTTGTGAATATAAAAGTTTACTAGACCCCAAACAGTCAATACATTCATAACAAGATTCGCATTTAAAGAGGTATAAGTTGTCTAGGCAATCTCTACAGTTCCAGATAATATGTCCATAATCACAATCTTCACTATCAACACACCCAAAAGCAAGGTAGCAATTTTTACTGCGAATAATTTGATTTGAGTATTCACTATTTTCATTCTGCATATTTCTGAGAGATATGTGGGGAATTGCATTTATTAATTTACTTATCTGGCTAAAAAAGGGCTTTTCCCAGTCAATATCCATTCCGTATGACATTGGATCCCAATCATCACTCCACCATTCCGAAATGTCATACACAGGAAAAGGCGTATCAGTATCGTAGACTGAAATTATCATTTTACCCGACATACTTGAAGGTCTTTTATATAGAGTTTTAAAATTTCTAAAAAGCGTACGCAACTGCTGTCTGCACTCTGGACACTTTTCTGGCGCTGGTACACCCATCTTTTCATAAAACCCAAAATCATCTGGCTCTATTATGAAATCTTTCTTACAGTTTTGACAATTTTTTGTTTCTTCTTGCATGTTTTTCTATTTACCTATTCGTACGAATAAGACAATCAATATATTTTTACTTCATACTTTTTGAAAATTTATGATAAATTTCGTGCAATTTTTTGACGTTTGTATCAACTACTTTTTTCTTGTCATCTATGATCACAATCTTTCCATTTCTTTCAACTTTTCCTATTTTAACACAAGTAATATTTTCCATTATTTTTTCAAACTGTTTTGTATTTTTCGTAGATACAGATACTAAAATTCTGCCCTGACTTTCGGAGAAAAGTTTAGCGTCTATAGATGTTGCATTTCCGGAAAGTTTGACAATATCTACTTTGCATCCGACATTTCCTCCCACGCATGCTTTAGCAAGTGCAACCCCCAACCCTCCAGAAGTCACAGAAATAGAAGAAGCCACTAATTCTTTCTGAATTGCTTTTTCTAAGGCAAGATAAGTTTTAAGATTTTTTCCTAAATTAACTTTTGGCACAGTATTACCAATACTATTAGTTTTTTTTGCAATCATTTTGTAGTATTCGCTTGCCCCGAGTTCATCGTTGGTTTCACCTAGTAAATAAATTGTGTCCCCTGCTTTTTTAAATTCAGGTGAAACAGCTTTGTATAAATCAGGCATGACGCCAATTGCCGAAATAAGAAGCGTTGGAGGAATAGAAATAGCTACTGAATTGCCTTTTTCATCATAGCCTTTGAAGTCATTAAACATACTGTCTTTACCTGATATAAATGGGGTACCGTAGCCTACTGCACCCGCATAGCAGGCCCTGATGGCTTCTACGAGTTGATACAGTCGTTTCGGGTCATTTGATGAGCACCAACAAGTATTGTCTAAAATAGCGAGGTGAGAAAGCGTTCCACCGGAAGCGACAATATTTCTAATTGCAGTGTCAAGCGCACAAAGTGCCATATGGTAACAACTCAAGTCTCCATAGGAAGGATAAACTCCAGTCGACAAGATAACTCCCTTATTAGAATTCAAAACTGGACGAAAAATTTGAGTATCGGTATTTATTCTACCAGAACCCGAGAGGGGTTTTAATACAGAAGACGCCTGAACTTCATGGTCATATTGTTCAGAGATAAAAGAAAATCCAGAAAGATTAATGTTATCTAATAAATTTTCTAAATCTTTTGTGCGAAATGTGCCTTTTGGTAATATAGGTTCAGGATATTTATTTTCTATTTTTTCTGTAGTTAGATTATGTTTCGGTAGCCCATTATGTAGAAATTCCATATCTAAATCCACAATCTTTTTTCCTTGAAAGTTAACAATACATTTTCCGGAATTTGTGAATTCACCTATCACCGTGGCTTCAACTCCCCGGGTTTCCATAAGCTTGTGAAATGTTTTCCATTTATTTTTCGGCACAGAGAGGGTCATTCTTTCTTGTGATTCAGAAATCCAAATTTCCCAAGGGCGCAAACCTGGATATTTTAACGGCACTTTTTCTAAAAATACTTTTAACCCACTAGATTCTTTTGCCATTTCTGCCACTGAGGAAGAAAGACCTCCTGCGCCATTGTCAGTAATACTGTTGTACAAATTCATATCACGCGCTTCTTTTATTATCGCATCGCTTAATTTTTTCTGAGTTATGGGGTCACCGATTTGTACTGCAGTAGCGGGAGAACTTGAGTTTAAAGAAACAGATGAAAAAGTTGCACCATGTATTCCATCTAGTCCTACTCTTCCTCCAGCCATGACAATATAGTCCCCCGCTTGTGCTCTTTTTTCATGTGAAAGTTTTTTATTCCCAAAAGAGGCGGGCAGGCTTCTAGGAATTAACCCGACAGTTCCAGCAAAAACTAATGGCTTACCACGATACCGTTCATCAAATTTTATAAATCCTGAAAGAGTAGGAATTCCAGAGCAATTTCCTCCGACGTTTATGCCTTTTATAACCCCATCCATGATTCTTTTTGGAGAAAGCATTTTTTGTTTTTTTTCTTTGTCTCGAAATAGCGGTCTTTGATCTTCTGGATATCCAAAACAAAATCCATAAGTATTAGCCACAGGCTTAGCTCCCAGTCCAAAGCCAATAGCATCACGATTGACACCCACAATACCTGTAACAGCTCCGCCAAAGGGGTCTAATGCTGAAGGACTGTTGTGCGTTTCCACTTTGTGGGTTATCAAATAATCTTTATCAAAAATTATTCCTCCGGCATTGTCACTAAAAACAGAAACACAAAAATCATCCCCTTTTCTCTGTTTCTCTTTGCGTATTAAATTTGTTGCGCCTTTTATATAAGTTTTATACAGACCATCCTTGATCTCGTCTATTGGATTCGCAAAAATAGTATGTTTACAATGTTCAGACCATGTTTGAGCCAATGTTTCTAGCTCAATATCCGTCGGATTTCTTTTTAACTTCAAAAAATGTTCTTTGATAGCTTGCATTGAAGCCAAATCAAGCGCCAATGGACCTCTTCGCTTATTCTCTTTGCCATTTTCATCACGAATTCCTTCTTTACCTATTTTAATAAGTTCTTCATCTGAAACATTTAGGGAAATATTAATAACAGTTTTTCTTTTTTCTAAAACAACTTTTGGAACTTTATTTGGTAAATTTATTTTTTGAGATTTAATTTCTACAATAGTAGCTTTTTCAATTAAAGGGTTGTGCATGGAAATTGCAGTTTCTTTTACTTCTTCGATTGTCCCGGATACAAGAAAAATCTTTGAAGTGTATACTTCAAAGTCAGAACTCTTTTTAAACTTCAACAGATCTTTGGCTATTTCTTTGACTGTGTGAGCCACATTGTCTGTAACTCCGGGTAAAAAGCTTATTTCGATCAAATAATTAAACTTCCCCCGAAAACCGTCTTCGGGGAATTTATTTATAGAGAAATTTTCCAGAATAGGATTTGTAAGCGCTTCAGTAAGAGTTTGAAGCTCTTTTTGAGATAATTTAGAGTCAATAAGATAGGAATTGACTTGCTTGCTTTCTTTTTTCGGCCCGCCTGCAACGCTATGCGTAGCATTGCGGGCAGGCATCACATATATCCGCGAAATCATGCCTACATCTTATATTATTTTCATTTCTTTGCCAACTTCTTGCATTATTTTAAATGCTCGATCAATCTGTTCTTTTGTATGAGCAGCAGAAATTTGAAAACGCAACCTAGCTGTTCCTTCTGGTACGACTGGGAACCAAAGACCCACTACGAATAATCCTTTTTCTAAAAGTTTTTTGCTCATTTCTTGTGTTTTTGCAGCATCACCCAACATTACGGGTATAATCGGATGATCTCCTTCTAAAACATTAAAGCCTAATTTTTTCACTCCCGTTCTAAAGTATTCTGAATTCTCTTTTACTTTTGTCAGCAGTTCAGGTTTTTCTTTTAATAAATCAAGTGCTTTAATTGAGGTAATTACCACAGATGGAGGAACAGAATTTGAAAAAAGATAAGTTCGAGATTTTTGGCGAAGCAATTCTACAATTTCTTTTTTACCTGCAACATATCCGCCGACTGCTCCACCAAGCGCTTTACCGAAAGTTCCAGAAAGAATGTCAATCTTTCCGTGAAGGCCAAAGTGTTCCGGTGTGCCAGCTCCAGTTTTTCCTAGCACTCCCACAGCATGCGCATCGTCCACGAAGAGCAGTGTTTCGTATTTTATTGAAAGCTCTAAAATTTTAGGCAATTGCGCCAGGTATCCCTCCATAGAAAAAACTCCGTCAGTGACAATTGTTTTAAAACGATAGCCCTTGCCTTTATCTTCTTCCAACATTTTTTCGAGTGTAGCAACATCTCCATGCGGATATATTCTTTTCACCACATTTTCTTTCTTGCAAAGCTTAAAAGCATCAATGATACTAGCGTGATTTAGTTCATCGCTGTAAATTGCGTCTATATGCTCTGTGCTACCTAGTGCTTCATTCGCTATCGTCGCAAAAAATCCTAAGTTCGACATAAAGTTTGTAGAGTACAGAATGACATCTTCGGTACTCAAGAATTCAGCCAACTTTTTCTCTAAAATTTTATGTATTGTTTCTGTACCTGAGATAAATCTTACAGAAGAAAGCCCGAAGCCATGAGTGTCGATTGCTTCTCTGGCGGACTTCACTATTTCTGGATGGTTGGAAAGACCTAAATAGTTGTTGGATGCGAACATCAGCACCTTTTTCCCGCCGATAGTTACTTCTGGTCCTTGTGCGCCTTCTAATTCTCTTTCAATCTTAAATTTTCCTGTTTTCTTGAGAGCATCCAGTTCATTCTCTACATCTTGAATTAATTTTTTTGAGTACATATTTATATTTATTTATTAGCAAGATCCATTCTAAATTCTTTACCATGATCTTTGAAACCAAGCTTGGAATACAATGCATGGACTTTTGGGCTCTCGTAACGACTAGTGCAAATTATTTTGTAGCAATTTAGATTTTTGGCTTTCTCGATCACTTCATTTACTAATTTTGTACCTATGCCTTTGCTCCGATTTTCTTCGGATACAAAAACGTCTTCTAAAAACCCAAAAGGTGCTTTGTGTAAATCATTAAACATAATATAAAGATAAGCTCGGCCCAAAATTTCGCCATCCACTTCCGCTGTGACTTTTATAGCATAACTTTTATTTTCTTTGCTTAATTTTATCTCCATATGTTCTAACCATTGATTTTAAAAATAATTTTTGGATTTTGATCCATTGCTTTCTCAAAACTCTCTGGTGTGAAATCTTTAAAAGATAAAATTGTATCTTTTCCTTCTTTAAGGACAACATTCCATATTGCGTCTTGAATACCATTACTTTTGTCGTTTAAAATTCTTTGAGCTATCTGCCACGTACGGAAAATTTCACGTCCAATGATGTTGTGAATAGTTAAACCTCGAATAATCACGCGAGAAAATTTCGGAATAGTCAGATCACCATCTTTAATGCCAAAAAATATTACATGTCCTCCCCTTCTAGTGCTATCAATAGCATTATTTACAGAGGAAAAAGCTCCAGCCATCTCCATTGATACGTCCACGCCCTTACCATAGGTAAGTTTCATTATTTGCTCTACTACGACAGCATCAGCTTCCCAGGATTCTTTTTTATTTGTTTTTTTGATTAATATTGTTTCGTGGGCACCCAACTCTTTTGCCATTTTTAGATTTTCAGGAAGCACATCCACTGCTATAATTTTTGCTGCTCCAAAATTCCGCGCCAGTAATATAGAAAATAATCCAATCGGTCCACAACCGAATATTGCGACCCGTTGCCCTCTGAAATCCGTAACGGTCGTCGCATGAACTGCATTACCAAAAGGATCGTAAATAGCAGCAATTTCAGGACGAAGGCGTGTAGTATCTACTGCCCATAAATTTTTAGCAGGAACTTTCACATATTCAGCAAAAACTCCATCAATTGAAATACCAAGGATTGACTCGTTCAGACATACATGGCTTTCACCAATCCTGCATTGGTAACAACTTCCACAAGTAACATGAGAATCTCCAGAAACAAGGTTGCCTACTTCTATTTTCGCTTTATTGTGTGGATCGGTATCGTAGTAAAGACTTTTTACCATACTTCCAGCTTCTACGATTTCTCCCACAAATTCATGTCCAGTAATCCTCATACTTTTCTTCTCTTTTTGGAGTGAACTGTGAATCAAGTCTTTAAAAGCATTCCGATACCAGAGACCCCTGTCTGAACCGCATACACCCGCATAGAGTATTTTTAAAATTACACAAGTTGCATCGCTATGATATTTTTTTTCATCTAAAACAGGCATTGGCACATCACGCATTACAAATCCGCGTTTTCCCTCCCATCCATCTTTTTTGATATCCAGTGTCAGAGCTTTAATTAGTTTTTTTTGTTCTTCTTTCATATATTTTATATCTTACTCCACGGTCACACTTTTTGCCAGATTGCGTGGTTTGTCGACATCGTTGCCCTTTTCTACTGCTATATAATATGCTAGAAGTTGCATTGGCACAAAAGCAAGAATTGGAGTCAACATCTCTAGAGTTTTAGGAATATAGATCACATCATCGGCGACATTTTTCAGTTCTTTGTTCCCTTCGGTGGTTAAGACGATGACTTTGCCTCCTCGCGCCTTTATCTCCTGTATATGAGATTTATTTTTCTCATACATGCTGTCGGTTGGCGCGATGACTAGCGATGGAAAATCTTTGTCGATCAGCGAAATTGGTCCGTGCTTGAGCTCGGCCGCATTGCAGCCTTCGGCATGAATATACGAGCATTCTTTCAGCTTGAGTGCACCCTCCATAGCGGCTCCGGCGTTATATTTACGCCCGAGAAAAAAGAAATTTTTATATTTTTTATATTTTTTTGCAAGTTTCTTGATCAAATTCGCATGTTTTAAAATACTCTCGACATATTCCGGGAGTTTTTGTATTTCCTTCAATATTTTTTGGCCGTCGGATTTAGATAAATCGCGCATACGACCCAGATAGATGGCAAGCATGACGAACAAGAGGGCTTGAGAAGTCGTGGCTTTGGTCGAGGCTACCGCTGTTTCCGGTCCGACATGATTGTAGATGCCCGCATCGACGACTCTCGCGATGCTCGAGCCGATCACGTTCACTATTCCTAGGGTAAGCAGTTTTTCTTCTTTCGCCTTCTTGATGGCGTTTAGAGTGTCAGCTGTCTCGCCGGATTGGGAAATGGCAATCAGTCCGGCATGCCTTCCATTGGCGACACTGCGATAAGTGAATTCCGAACCATACTCGACTTTTACTGGAATGCCCGCCAATTCTTCAAAAGCGTATTCGCCAATAAGCCCGCTAAAACGGGCAGTACCCATGCCTATGATCGTCAGGTGTTCAAGATTTTTAAATTCTTTGTTGAATTTTTCCACTCCGCCAAATTTTACGTTACCTTTGTCCATGACAATCCGGCCCCTCATAGTATTACGCAAAGATTCCGGCTGATCGAAAATTTCCTTTAACATAAAATGGGGAAACCCACCCTTTTCCAGTTCCTCAATTTTAGTTTTCAAGGTGTGGACATAAAGATTCTTTCTAACTTTATTTTTTATTGTCTTAAGGGAAAGTTTGCCATCTTTGATTACCGCCATTTCTCCGTCTTCCAGGTAAACTACTTTTTTCGTATGTTCGACAATGGGCGTGGCGTCTGAAGCGATAAAAAATTCTCCGTTTCCGATGCCGATCACAGCCGGACTACCCACTTTGGCGACCACCATAGTCCCCGGCTCATCTTTCGATAGTACCAAGATCGCATAAGCTCCGGTCACCTCCGCTAGTGCGAGACGGACTGCTTCATCTATAGGTATCTGTCTTCCGGCGCTCCCATTTTTTTTGATATCCTCGATCAAATTCGCCAAGACCTCGGTATCTGTGTCGCTTTTGAATTTATATCCCTTGCCAATCAATACTTTTTTGATCGAAAGATAGTTCTCAATGATACCATTGTGGACTATGACTATATCTCCTCCGTTCGATAGATGCGGATGCGCATTCGCATCCGAAGGCACTCCATGAGTCGCCCAGCGAGTGTGAGCGATACCCACTCCGCCAGAGAGCTCATTGTGGCTCTTTGCAAATTTTGAAAGTTCCGCCACTCTCCCTTTCTTTTTGTAGACAGAAAAAGTCCCGCCTTCTAGGAGGGCGATCCCGGCCGAATCATAGCCGCGGTATTCTAGGCGTTCTAGTCCCTTGATCAGAACAGGCCAAGCCGTATTTTTTCCGATGTATCCGACAATGCCGCACATAAGGAAAATGATAGCAAAAAATCAAAATTTAGGCTATTATCATATAATGAAAAAAATTGTTACAGTGGGTGGAGGTACTGGTAGCTATACTGTTTTGTCTGGACTCAAAGGAATTCCAGAAATTTCTCTCACAGCGCTAGTCACCATGGCAGATGATGGTGGTTCGACCGGAGTATTACGCGACGAACTTGGCGTTTTGCCTCCCGGTGATGTACGACAATGTCTGGTCGCTCTCTCGGAACATAGCGACATCGTTCGAAAATTGATGAGTTATAGATTCGAAAATGGAGGGCTCGCAGGCCACAATTTCGGGAATATCTTCCTTGCAGCTTTGGAAAAAGTTACTGGGAGCTTCGCGACAGGCGTCGAGATCGCTTCGGAAATACTTAAAGTGAGAGGAGACGTGATACCGGTCACCAAGGACATGGCTAAATTATCTATTATGCTTTCTGACGGAGAATTACTCGAAGGTGAAAATAATATCCAGAATGCTGATCTGAAGAAGAGGGGTGTAAAAAATATTTTTTATAAGAATGAAGTGAATTTGAATGAAAATGCCAAGCGCGCCATTCTTTCGGCTGATTACATAATTCTCGGCCCGGGAAACTATTATTGTTCGGTAGTACCTAATCTTATTGTAAACGGTTTTAAGGACACTACAAATAAGAGCAAAGCAAAAATAATTTTTCCTGTAAACCTGACAAACAAGCTAGAACATACTTCCGGCTGGAAAGTCAGCGATTATGTAAAAGATATAGAAAAATACCTAGAAAAAAAAGTCGATTATATTCTTGTAAATGATGAAAAGCCGAGCACTGAACAGACAAAATTATACGAATTGGAAGAAGGTAAAGGAGTACTGGTAGAAGACGATTTAACGGACGAGCGAGTAGTGCGAGGGAAGCTCCTATCAACTCTCATAGTAAAGCCAGAATATGATGAAAAAATGCAGGCCACCAGAGGTTTTATTCGCCATGATTCCAAAAAATTAGCCGAGTGCATTAAGAAAATTATAAGAACGTAATGTATTACGTAATATAATATGAAATTTATTTTTGATTTTGACGATGTGTTGTTCCATAACACAAAATTATTTAAAGAGCATATGTACACATCCTTGAAACAGGCTGGTATATCTCGCGTTGTTGCAGAGGAATATTATAAAACAGTACGAAAAAACCAATTTTGGTTAAAGGAACTGTTGACACACTTTTCTCTTAAGGAAAGCCTGTATGGAGAAATATTAAAAGAAAGTAAAAATTTTATAAATAAAGAGTTACTATCTGTATTAAAAGAATTAGGAAAAGAAAATTGTTATATAGTAACTCATGGAAATAAAGAATTTCAAAATAACAAAATAAAAATATCAGGCATTACTCCCCTATTTTCTGAAATTATTGTGGTGCAAGTTAGCAAAAAAAAAGCAGTAGAAAAAATATGCGCTAAGCATAAAGACGAACAAGTGATATTTATTGATGACAAGGTAAAACATTTTGAGGATCTAGATTTTAAGAAATATCCAAACCTAAAAACAATTCTGTATGATGAGCAAGGGCTTGAGAAGCTAAAAACTATTTTACCATAGTCGAAAGTACCGGCTCTGTGTCTACTTGTACGACATTAAACCTTAGTCGTCCGATGATTTTGCCTTCTTCTGTCTTGACGTTTACTCGCCACCTGCCGAATGCCACATTTGTGCGGACGGAATAAGTGCGAAAACCTCCATCACGGCCTCCTACCACAGGCAGCCTGATTACACTTTCGGTGATCCATTTCTTCTGTGCTCGATCATAGTACTGCCACTCATGAAGAACGGAGATGTTTAGATTTTCGGGAGAAAAGACGGCGCTATATGCGTAGACTCCTGCCCCGGCTTGTTTGCTAAAACTCGGATAGAAGCTGAAGTAGCCTGCGAGGCCATGATCCTCGTAGGTGACTTCGTAATTCCCTTTCGCATTTTTTTCTATGGAATGATAGATCCCTCCATCTTTAAGCGAGAGCGGAATAGGCGGAATAAGATTAGTAAAATAGAGGAAATTTACCAAGAAAAATATGCTCGTGATCAAAGCCACCAGCAATTTCTTGCTTTTTACAAACTTATCCTTTATGAGATGGAATAAAAGGATGATAAAAAGTACGATCGCAATCAAGGAGAGTACGCCCGACAGCAAAAACACTAAAGTGCCGATCTTGTGCAAAAGCACAGGCACGACAAAGATCGCAAAAGAATAAATAGATAAAAAGAAGAGGCTGATCTGGAAACTTAAGCGGACGTAATGCTTCTTCAAAAACTCATTTGCAATAAAAGTCGCAGCGAGGAGCGCGACAAACGGCCAGGCCACGAATATGTCCGCGCTCCTAAAGTATAAGATCAGATATGCGGAAAAAATTCCTCCGAAAGCGAACTGCAGTATGTTGACATACCAGAAATGAGCCTTGCTCGGGTTTTCCTCGCCACCTACTTCATTTTCTTTTAGATGGATCAAGATGATAAAGACTCCGATCAGGATGAGGTATATTGAAATAATGATATTCTCAAAAATGGTATCTACACGCTTTAATGTGAAGGCGTCAAAAATAAATCCAAAAAGAAGAAAAAAGGATGAAATTTTTCTCTCAAAACGAGCATAAAAGTCCTTGACAGGTCCTATAAAGTGCATAATTCATTATACCAGATTTTGATCTGCCAATACTATTGCGGTTCGTTTTTTTCGTCTTTGCGGGCAAGGACTCGAGTGAGGTAAACGGAAAAAACCACAACAATTATACTGATCACGAGCGCATAGATAAATTTTGCCAAAACGCTGTCTCTGCCGAGAGGCAGAAGATATTCAATGAGCGCTTTTACCGCGTCATTCCAGGCCAGGCCAGCCACAAGACCGAGCCCGCCCACTACGAAGCTCATAGTACGCTCGCGAAATTCGCGGTTCAAGTTCTTTGTTTCTTCTTTTATGCGATCTAAAGTTGGAGTCATAAATTATTTAGAAAAATATGCAAACGCCGCTAAAATGGAAGCAATCGAACCGATACCGAATTCGCTCTGCTCAACAATTGCGCTCAAGTCAAAATATCTTCTCAGGATGGGATACGCATCCTGCTCGATGGACGGATAAACATTATTATTGTTTTGTATAGTGGCAGCATAATCATTACCATTTGAAGCATGATAGCTAGGGCCAAAGACTGGAATACCCGGAACCGGTAAGGTGGCTCCACTGTTCTGTCTGAGCCAAATAGAAGTAAGATGAAGAGGATTCTTTGGAGGCATGGATCCGATGCCGGTAATATAGCTCTGATTTTGCGGATTTGCTCCGAGCTCGACATCAAAATTTATTTTCGCCGCTTCAAGATATTTCTCATCACCAAGAATTATATTTGCAAGGATAAGATGAAAAGACCGAGAAGCGCTGTGAGCAAATTGGCCCCAGCTGATATACGAAGGCACATCCAGACGATATCCGACACGGTAAGGGTTGCTATATGTCCAATTATATTCTTCATCAGCTAGGCTTCTGTATTCGCTCTTAATATTTGTCACTATGGCAGGATCAGTCGGATATTTTGTCGTCAGATAAGCAAACGAAGCCTGGGAATTGTGATATACGAAATTATTATAAATATTGTAAAACGGGGAAGTTTGCTGCCAATATGTCTTGAATGCCTGTGCGTACTCAACGTTTCCTGTTGCTTTATACAGTTCAGCCGCCGCCCAAGCCCGATTATCAACATCAGAATATGGGCAGGTAGAGCCGGGCACTTGATTATCGGAGCAATTAGAAAGAGCCTTGTCTTGATAATCTCCGCCACCAATCCCTAATTTTCTGACATCAATTCCGTTTGCCGGCAGTGGCGTCGGGTGCTTATTGAGAAAATCCCAAGCCTTGACTGCTTTCACTAAAAGATTGTCTGCATATCCGGGATACTTCGTCTCGAAGGTGGCATTTTTTTTAAAGACTTGGGAAGCCTGCGCTAGAACCGCCGCATAGACTGCCGTGGTGTGAGTGGACACTGGCGCGAGATACCTAGTTTGGATATCGTAAGGGCTCTTTTCCCACTGCTGTGAGGTAAGTCGATCGAATACTCCGCCATCTTTGGTCTGCATTTTTTGAAACCAGTCGATTTCATATTTGATTTCATCAAGAATATCGGGAATACCATTATTTTTTTCAGGAATATCCGCTTGATTGTCACTGAATTTCTGTGGATACAGCTCATATGCGAGCAGTAATTCATTTACCGGCGCCGAAGCTGGTAAGATATATTTTCCATAGTCACCGGCATCGTACCATCCGCCAGTCATATCAAACTTCGTCCCGAGTGGATAATCTATTTTCGATACCGGAAGCGGATTATCGGTGCTCAATACATAGACGCTCGGATGGAGAACTGCCGCTCGGTCGCTCGAGAGAGTCCCTGCCGGACGCGACCACTCTCCATAATTAATCGGAACATCCGCGCGTGCGGCATAGTAGAAATTCATAAGTTTTTTGGTCACGTCCTTAAATATGTCTGAACCGATTTTGAACGAATATGATCGTCCGAAGCCTGGAACAGATACATAGTAAGATCCGGCCGATGTTATAGTCGAAAAATCACAGTTATAAATAATGTTTCCACTGCGCGAAATATCGTTCGCTCTAAATAGCGCTGGAAATTCTGCAACAAGGGTATTCGAGGCGGCATTCATTACCTTACATTTTGCTGGCACACCAGTAAGTGAACCCGCATCTCCGATGTAATTCCCGATGTATGCGAATTTTGGCGATGCTGGCAGATAGCCGACTTGATTTACCTGAACCGAACCTGTGATGACAGCATCGGAGTAAGTGAATGGTAGTATTTTAGGGGTAGAAAAATTATTACCGAAAAGATCGGGAATATTTTTGACTGTCAGCGTATAATTGCGCCCCTCTACCAGCGGGGTATCGAAGACCAGGTACAGATTTGATTCGAAAGTGGGAGCCTTGGCTAAACCATACGATCCTCCAGTCGAAGCCTCGAAGCCATTCACATGGAATTCTCGGCCTATTTGCACTGGTGATCGGCCTGAAGAAAAATTTGAGTCCCCGCTTCCCGTCAAAACATAGTTGGAAGCATTCACTACTCCATTTATATCATAGCGATCCTTGGTGGTAAGTTTTATAACTTTATTTGAAATCGGTTGGAGATTTAATACAGTGTTAGGACTTGTTTTTATAGCATATATATCATCAATTTGAAATGAATATGTGGGTGTAACTCCTGAGGCGGAGCTAAACCATAAATTCTCCATACTCGAAAGATCAAAACCGCCTGAGACTTTTAGCGCACTTACAGGAATGCGAAGCATGCGATAAGAAGCTCCTAGTGTGCCACCGCCTGTAATATAGTCTTCCATTTTGACTGAAGCACTGGTGTTGGGCCATCCATATATAAGAAAACGGCCAGTGGGAATTGCCGGTAGTGTCGTTCCGGGATTTGGAACAACTTTTACCATCATTTGGATAAAATCATACTGTGCTAAACTTTTTCTGTACGCTGTCGGAAGATTTGCTAAACTCAAATTACCTGCATTGTATTGACTAGGTGTTGCTTTCAATGAATACGTGCCAGAACTTGCTCCTTCTGAAACAACAGTTCCATATGTAATTCCTGTCGAACGTTCAATAGCAGATTCTCCAGTCCAAATTTTTAATTGTTTTTCTAAATCAATTCTAATGGGATCAGGCGGTATTGGAGGAGTTATTATAATTGAAGGAGGAACTATTACAACAGGAGGCACAACGACCACAGGAGGAGTAACGACTACAGGTGGTGTAATGACGACAGGAGGCGGAGGAGGGACAGTCGCTCCTGTAGGATGAAAAACAATATCATCTACATAATAGACTGAATTTGACTTACTTAATGAAAATCGCATACCATCAACTTTTGACAAATTCCAAGATGTAGTTTTTAAAGCGCTTACTGGAATCGTAACTTGTTTCCAATTTGTATTTAGAGTGCCACCTTGGATATAAGAATTTAAATTTACAGTGGAACTTTCTGCATAGCCACTATTCCCTGCCCATGTCCAAAATGTGACCGTAACAGGATCTGTATTTGCTGTCGCACTTCGAATCATAAATGTTAGAGTCTCATAAAGTCCGAGATCTGTACGCTGACGATTGCCACAGTAAATTTTTAGCGAAGGAGTATGCCAAGGATCTGGTGTGAGTTTGAGTGAGGGTGAATCATTTATGCCTTGATTACTAACTTGGGCTAAATATTCAGAACAGGATGATGAAAGAGGAGAAGAACTGCCATTAAAAATAGTCAATGTGGACGTGGGGGTAGTAGGTACTACGACAGGAGGAGTAACGGCTTGTTCAATTTTGGGTTGGAAAATAATGTTGTCTATATAATAAATAGAATTGGAGGCACTTACAGAAAAACTGACAGCATCGGCATTGGAAAGATCCCAAGAAGATATTTTTAAAGCGGATATTGGTATGGTTACTTGCTTCCAATCAGTACCAATTGAACCACCTTGAATATATTCATTGATGGAGACAGTTTTGCTATTTGCGTAACCATTTGGTCCAGCAAATGTCCAGAACGAGACATTTAGAGGGTCTGTGGTTGCCGTGGCACTTCGTATCATAAAAGTAAAATTCTCATATGCACCGAGATCTTTTCGTGGATTGTTCATACAATAAACTTTGAGCACTGGGGCATGCCACTTGTCTGGAATCAATTTAAGGCTGGTGGAGCCATTTACACCAGTTCCCTGTTCTTGTGTTGCATATTCGTAACACGAAGGACTTGGTGCAGGATTTGCATCTCCATCAAATAAAGTAAATGGAATCTGTGCAACCGAGGCTGTATAAGGAGAGCCATCTTTGAACCCTATATTATTCATTAATTTTGTATTAGTTATAACAACAAGAAAAATGAGAATAATAATTATTATTCCGAAAGCAATATAGTATCGTAAATTTTTTTTCATGTAGTTTTATAAAACAGTCCTGTCTCTTATTGTAGCACATCCCAAGTCTTTTAGTTGCAAGAGGTACTTTATAGGCCTATCTATCCCATCAAAATCAGCTCGATTCTGGTGGGATTCATTGTTTAAGGAAGCTAGAAAATTAAACTTAAATGAACCTTATCTCAAAGGTTTTTTAGAGTATACGTTTAATTTACTGTGGGAAGATCTTGAAATTGAATTACAAAAAAGATTTGAATTTAAAATTGAAGATGAAAATGTTATTTTCACTAAAGTTAAAGAACAATAATTTTACATCTCCACTATCACCGTCACTGTGATGATGCCGATTATTGGGTATCTCTGCCAAAAATCAGAACTTAACTTCTCTACAGCTGTGAAGCGTCCTTCAATGCGAACATCTTGATCCATGGGTGTGGTAGAAATCTGGTCAGGCATGTCGCCTCCATCGAGTGCATAATAAACTCCGTCATTTGTTCTAAAACCGAATGCACATTCTAATGTCTGTGGACCGTCTGGGTTTGTGTGTGGCAAGCATACGATTCTACCCTCTTTGGTTATAGCTGGAGATCCATCATCAATAATCATTTCAAAAGTACCTCCTTGCTCATCATTACTTTCCACTAAGTCATCTGGTTTTGGACTTTCTGCTGTTTTAGAAGCATAGACACTTATCCCTATAACAATTAATATACCAACTAAAGCTAATATGTATTGTTTTTTCATAAATTTATTATATCAGATTTTAATTCCATAAAACTTAAGTGCCTCTTCTATGGTTTGGGGAAAGCTTTTCTTTAGTTTTTCTGGAATTTGACCATCTCTTTCACTTCTTTCCACAGCCTCTTTTATTAAATCCCAAGTAAATTCAGATCTTTGTTTATCTGGATCAGAAGCCAATTTCCTTAAAAATATATCTCTGTATTTTTTTACTGCATTACCTATACTTAATGTGAAATATGAATTCAGACGAACATCAGCACTAACACTTGCCCCTTTATCTTCCCAAGTATGAGACATCATTCTGTAATTAACAGCATCTTGAATTGAATCACTATCTATAGGGCCTACAAAAACGTGCTCTGTGAGTGTTTCTTTTAGGTTTAATTTATCTTTAACTTTATTCAATTTTTCTATAAAAATTTCCTTCAGTAATTTTTCAAAAAGATAGACATTTAAATCCTCAATTCCAAATTTCTTACCAAGTTTCAATATCGTTTCTTCTGGAAGAGCTCGGAATTCTTCTATATCAAATCTTAATTTGCAATCAATGTCAGTTTCCAAAGCAGTCTCGTGAGTCAATTCTTTTCCTTTCACTAATGAACCAAAAACGGAAATTGAAATAGGTAAAGGGAGTTGAGCTTGTAATTCATGACAAATATCTCTTAGAGCCTCAATACGCCTTCTCGAAAATTCATCTTTTGATATTTCGTAACGTTTATTGTGCGATGCAACATATGGAATTTTGTTCGTGATTCTTTCTGTCATGTTTCTAATTATAACAAATTTAAGAATCTTTTCTCTTCCTGAATATACCTATAATACCGACGATGAACAAGAATAGTCCTAGCAACTGTCCACCAGGGCTATCATCAATTTCACCATATACAAACAAAAACCCGCCGAACAATATAGTAAGTACAAAGCATATTAGTTTAATTTTATTCATATTCTAATATTATCATGTAAGCCCACCTGAATGAAATTCATTTCGGGCAGGTAATCTATTACGTAAACGAATACGTATTTCTATTTCCATGCAATTTTAAAATGTGTTAAAATAATTGCATATGAAATTAACACCAAAAAATACAATTTGCCTCTGGTTTGATAAGGATGCAGAAAGCGCAGCGAAATTTTATGCTGTTACTTTTCCCGATAGCAAAGTAGGTGCCGTTTTTCATGCACCCACTGATTTTCCTGGTGGCAAGGAAGGCGATGTGCTGACGGTGGAGTTTACAGTCTGTGGGATTCCCTGTGTCGGTTTGAATGGTGGCCCAGCGTTTAAGCAAAGTGAGGCATTTTCCTTTCAGATCAGAACGGAGGATCAGGAAGAAACCGATCGTTATTGGAACGCAATCGTAAGAAATGGCGGCAAAGAAAGTGAGTGTGGTTGGTGTAAAGACCGCTGGGGTTTATCTTGGCAGATCACACCACGCACCTTGATAGAAGCTCTTGCAGCTGGTGGCGCCGAAGCAAAACGCGCTTTCGAAGCGATGATGACCATGGGAAAAATTGACGTCGCTGCTATTGAAGCAGCGAGGCGAGGGTGAGAGGCACAAGATATAGTGAAGAGTTCCCGTTGTACCGGTTGTACTCGATTTTATTTTTTGGCTGGGGGACTTGGAATCGAACCAAAATTAATGGCTTCAAAGGCCACTGTCCTACCGTTAGACGATCCCCCAATATCTATAAAAACATTTAATTTATAACACAAATTTGCCCCAAAAACCACCTTTTGAAGTCAAAAAGACTCGAATCCCATCAAAATCAGCTCGATTCTGCTAGGATTGGGGTATTTGGAGATTATGAACCAGTCCTATTCTTTATTTAAAATCTTCACGAGTGCGAGTTCTAGTGGCAACTCTGCAATAAAAGCGTTATCTATATTCTGATAAGCTTCGAGCAAAATTGCGAGTGCCGGAGAACGAATCATGCCCGATTTATCTTTGGAGACTAATTCTTGCAAGAACTCCAAATCAGCTTCGGATAAATCCCCTACCACACTTTCTTTTAATTTTGGGGCATAACGCAGAATTATAGCCATTCGAAACTTTTGAATTATAAGTTTAAAATATAATTTGATATCTAAATTTGATTCCGATGCAGTTTGGATGGCTTTTATTCCCTTGGATATATCATTGGAAGCAATCGCAGAAATAAAATCATTTACAAGAGTTGTTTTTGGTGCGCCAGTTATCTTTTCTACATCTTCTCGAGATACTTGCCCCGTCCCGAGCTTGCTCTGGTGCGGGGTTTTCTTACCATTTCCAATAAAATTTAAAACTTTCTGCAACTCCCCTAACCCATCCCGGAAAGACCCATCCGCTAAAATAGCCAAAAGTTCTGCGGACCCGCCGTCCAATTCGAAACCTTCTTTCTTTGCCACATCGATAAGCATTTTCTTGCACGCAGTATCAGATGCTTTTTTGAAAGTAAAAACCTGACAGCGAGAAATAATAGTTTCGGGAACTTTGTGAAGCTCGGTAGTAGCTAAAATAAAAATGACGTGCTTTGGGGGCTCTTCCAGAGTTTTGAGGAGTGCTCCCCACGCGTCTTTGGAAAGCATATGCACTTCGTCTATTATGTAAACTTTATATTTTGAATCGAAAGGCAAAACTCGCGCGCCATCACGCAAAAGTTTTATGTCCTCGATGCCTCTGTTTGAGGCAGCGTCTATTTCATATAAATCATTGGGAGATACTCCAATACTTGTGGCAAAAATCCTAGCCACAGAAGTCTTGCCTGTGCCTCGTGTCCCCACGAAAAGGTACGCGTGAGAGACCTTGTTCGTCTCTACAGAGCTCTCCAAGACCTTTACGATATGATCCTGCCCCAAGACCTCCTTGAAGCTTTTAGGTCTGTATTTGCGATAAAGTGCCAAGTCATGCATGTTTTTGATTATACTCTGTAAGTAATAAAAATACAAAAATTTTTATACAAAAAAAGGAAAAGGAAAGAGCCACTTTCGTGGCTCGATTTGATTTCGATTCGAAATTTTTTTGAACAGGGTTTCGTTCTGTGTTGCTGGGTCAACGAAAAGACCAGTCGGAATCTCTGAGGTCTTCGTAATCTACGCTTGACCAAAGAGGTTTGCCAGCTTCTTCAGTCCATTTGTGTAAATAACTGATGATAATCCCCAGAAATTCCAAAAAGGAAAATGAAAGAAATATCAATAAAATCATCCACAAACCTAATTTGGGATTAAGAATGTAGGCAATCCATATTCCAGCCAATACAAAATGATATGGAAGAATCCAATTGTGTGTGCCAATTTTGAGACATTCTGGCCACTTTGAAGATTTTCCTCCAAACTTGTTTTCCCACCGGCTTAGCCTAAAAAGGCTATCTACTATCGCATACATACACACCAACACATACGACAGGATGTTGAATAGGAACCACAGCACAGAGCCTGCAACTGTGCGGATTGCAAAGAACAGATTGTTCATAGTTTTCATAGATTTTTCAGAGTGTTTCGTTTTCCTGTTGTAAAAGAACGAGCTCCGCCAAGAGCTCGGATTATCCCTTACTCCAGGTTTGTTTACATAAACACTAGAAAAAAAGTGCTCAAAAGTCAATCTTGCTTTAGAAAATCGTTTATTACATTTTCCACCTGTTTTGAATTCTCAGTTTCCATCAATTTTACCCTCAATTCTTTAGCTCCATCAAAACCGTTTACATATGCTTTAAAATGTTTTTTCATTGTCGCAAAATTCTTATGTTTAGGTTTCAAAAGTTCTTTTTCAAAAATCTGTACATGTTCCAGGAGAACTTGCAGTTTATCTTCTAAAGTTATTGGAGAATCAAAATAAGTAGGGTTGAAAACCCAAGGATTGCCAAACATTGCTCTACCTAGCATTACTCCATCACAACCATATTCTTTATATTTCCTCCTAGCGTCGTCAATATCTGCGACATCACCATTTCCAATAAGTAAAACATTTTTTCCACTTTTTTGAATAAGTTTTTTTATTTTTTCAATATGTTCCCAATGAGCTCCCACAAGTGACAACTCTTTAGAAGTCCGTAGATGAATAGTCAGAGCAGAAATGTCTTCTTTCAGAAGTTCTGGAATCCATGAGTCGATTTCTTCTTTATTAAAACCCACTCTCGTTTTGACTGATACAGGGATGTTTACTCCAGCGGATTTTATCCCAGCATGAACTGCTTGAATGATCTCTCTCGCACGCGCCGGATTTTTTATATGTCCCGCTCCGGCACCCTGACTCACTACTGATTTGTCTGGACAACCCATATTTATATCTATTCCATCAAAACCCAAGCTGGCGACATACTGGCAAGCCTTCTTCATCTTTTCTGGATTAGCACCGAAAATTTGAGCCACAATCGGCCGTTCACCCTCACTGAATTCAAGCATATGTGATAATTTTTTTCTACCGAGAGGATCAGCTAAACCATCCGCTGATACGAATTCAGTCCAAAAAACAATTTTGTTTCTATTTTCTCTATTTTTGCTGTATTTGGCTATGATGCGACGAAAAGCGATGTCAGTAACATCTGACATTGGTGCAAGGCAGAAAAAAGGTTTATCTAATTTTTCCCAAAAGTTCTGCATATTTTAGCGGAACTTGTAATATACCTTATTGCCTATCCTTAAATCAATGTAAAGGAGCGATGAATATTTGTTCTTGAGATTTGATTTGAGCGGTTCGGTATTGAGCGCGGTCTCCAAATTCTCAGCAATTTTTTGAAAATCGGCATCAGATTTGAAAATTATTTCTGGCTCGGTCGGCTGGGTCCGACCCGAAAGGAATACCTTAGCATCTCCGGAATCTTCTTTATATAACGCGACTGGCTTCAGCCCCAGATTCTCCAGAGTTTGCTTCAAGAGAATAAATTTCCTAAAATTATCCTTTAAAAAATACGAGCCAAGCGGATTGTCTGTGTTCGAATCGGTAGAACCGTAGAATTTGAAATATACCTCTCCGGAGAAATATGGAGCTTTGTTAAAAATAAAGCCAGTATCATCTAAAAAATAACATGGGAGTTTCTCGTTATCCATGCGAAGCGCCGAAGGCATTTTGCCGCACCAGGTATACGAGGCTACTCGTTCAGCTAAAGAAATTTTCAAGGTTCGCTTTCCGTCGATCGAGATATGCGCCTCCTTGATGCTCTTAAATTCATTCATTAAAGCGTTTTTAATAGAATTTTTTGGGTAAAAAAATACATTAGATTTTGGAAAAAACCACACATAGTTGTCCGCAATTTCTTTTTCCACAATAGATCGCATTATGGCGACATCAGCCTGCTTGCTGTCATCCACTTCAATTTCCTTGATATTGAGCACTGGCAGACGCGAGATATAGGCGAAGATGGCAAACACTGAACAAAATACCACGAGACAAAGAAATATCTTGCTTGCAAAAATCTTGCGTCGCTGCTTTTTTAATTCAACAAGTTTCGGAGAATTTAAATTATGTCGCTTCATTTAATGAATTCTTTTCCTCCCATATATTTTCGTAAAACCTCTGGGATTTTTACAGAACCGTCCGCCTGCTGATAGTTTTCTATGATAGCAATCAGCGTTCGGCCCATAGCACAAGCGGTGGCGTCATTCATATGAACGAGTTCTATTTTCCCATCTGTACGCTTTACTCTAGTATTCAATCTGCGGGATTGAAAACTGGTCATCAGGTCTGACGTATGCGTTTCTCTGAAAGTATCTTGCCCCGGCATCCACGTATTTATATCTATCTGCCTATAATCAGGCTTGCCCATGTCTCCAGTGCAGATTGCCATAACTTCGTAAGGAAGATTCAACGCTTGCAAGAAATATTCTTGAATAGCAACAAAAAAATCTTGTTCTTGGATAGAAGTCTCGGGTAAACAAAAACTTTCCATTTCGAGTTTTTCAAACTGGTGAACTCGTAATATTCCTTTCACATCTTTGCCGTGGCTACCCGCTTCCCGTCTAAATGCAGGAGAATATCCTACATAGCGCACAGGCATTTGTTTTTCATTTAAAATTTGATTCATATGCATGGGTCCCAGCGTGTGCTCGGCACTGCCTATCAAATACATATCATCGACTTGCATGTGATACTTATCTTCTTTGGGGTCAAGTCTCCCCATTTTCAAATATGTATTCGGTTTGATCATAAATGGAGGAATGACGGGGGTAAATGGTTTGGTGCTTACATTGATATTTTTTTCTTTTGAGATTCTTTCCAAAATTTTTTCATTCGTAAGTATCTCAAATAGAAAATTAATCAAAGCAAATTGCAACAAAACCATATCGCCTTTTATGTATGTAAATCTTGTTCCTGAAACTTCCGCCGCAGTTTCATTGTCTAAAACATCTAGATTTTTTCCAATCTCATAATGCTCTTTCGGAGTAAAATCAAATTTTGTTTTTTCGCCCCAACTTCGTATAACTTTGTTACCAGACTCATCTGACCCTTCTGGTGTGTCCGGAGAAGGCACATTCGGTATTTGAAGCATTATTTTCTGCCATTCTTCCACTGTTTTCTTTAATTTTTCTTCTCTTGTCTTTATATCTTCTTTTACTGTCCGCATTTCTTCTATGAGCTGGATTTTGAGCGCTGAATCTTGATTACGAGATATGTCATTGGAAACTTTGTTGACTTCTGCTCGTAAGTTTTCTATTTCTTTAAGTTGTTCTAGCCGTTCGTCGTCAATGACAATAAGCGCGTCAATATCCACCTCCACGCGCTTTTTTTTCGCGCCTTCCTGTACTACCTCTTTATTTTCACGAATGAATTTTATGTCTAACATAATTTATAGTATATAATAAAATTGATATAATTCAAATGAAAGAGGTTGTGTGTAATATTTCGAATGCGGAAGCCTGCCCGACTGTATCATTCATTCAGGCGGGGTTCCAACCGAAGGTTGGAGGAAAGCATAAAAATGCCATATTAATTTTCTTAAATTTTTTATGAAATATAATTTAAAAATCCTAGAAAAAAAAGAAATACCCGAGGATTTGCGTGAGATTCCTCAACCGCCTAAAAAACTTTATCTCTGGGGAAAGTTGCCGAAGGAGGGCACAATCTGTTTGGCTGTGGTAGGTTCGAGGAAGGCCACCACATACGGCAAGGACGCGGTGCGCAAATTGATTTCAGGACTAAAGGGATATCCTATCGCCATAGTTTCCGGCCTTGCTGTCGGCATAGATGCATTGTCCCATGAAGCTGCATTAGATGCCGGACTTGGTACGGTGGCATTCCCTGGTTCAGGAATTTCCGACGCAGCACTATCTTATAATCCGAATATTAGATTGATCAAACGGATAATTGATTCCGGGGGATGCTTAATTTCAGAATTTGAACCGGAAACCAAGGCGGCTTACTATACTTTTCCAATGAGGAATCGATTAGTCGCTGGACTTTCTAAAGCTTCGCTCATAATAGAAGCCCAGGAAAAGTCCGGCACCCTGATCACTGCTCGGATGACGCTAGATTACAATCGCGAGGTGCTAGCTGTGCCAGGCCCAATAAATTCTGATTATTCCAAAGGTACAAACAGATTGATCAGGCAAGGAGCTACACCGATAACTTGCAGTGATGATATTTTAGAAGCGCTTGGATTTAAAATAGACCAGGAAAGCAAACAAAAAAGCCTTTTTGAAGATGCCCTGCCAGAGGAAAAAAAAATACTAAAAATACTTACCGAGCCACTACCTCGTGATGAATTGATCCGTATGATGAAGATGCCCACAGGCGCCGCAAATGCGACACTTTCCGTCATGGAAATAAAGGGGTTGATAAAAGAAGAGCTCGGAGAAATTCGCGCTAGTTTTTTGTAATAAAAATTTTTTGTATTTGCATTAAAAAACTATTTCGTGTAATACTGAGTAAATGAAATTGTTGATTGTCGAGTCGCCTTCGAAAGCAAAGACTATCGAAAAATATTTGGACGGCGCTTTTACTGTGCGCGCGTCGGTGGGGCATATTCGCGATCTACCGAAGTCAAATAAAAAAGCAATAGACATAGAAGGCGGATTTATCCCACATTACGAAATTTCTAAGGGTAAAGAAAAAGTTGTATCTGATCTACGAAATTTGGCTTCAAAAGCGACTGAAATAATACTAGCGACAGATCCTGACCGTGAAGGAGAAGCTATAGCTTGGCACATAGAGACGCTTTTAAATGAAGATAGAAAGATAGAAGCCCCGATAGAACGGGTGGCTTTTTATGAAATTACCAAAGATGCAGTAACTGAAGCATTAAAAAGTCCGCGTAAAATTGACACAAATTTACGTAAAGCTCAAGAGGCGCGTAGAGTGCTGGACAGACTTGTGGGCTATGATCTTTCTGGACTCATTTGGAAAAAAGTTCGTTATGGACTTTCGGCCGGACGGGTTCAATCTCCTGCGCTTCGTATAATAATGGAGCGTGAGCGTGAAATTCGCGCTTTCGTTCCGGAGAAATTTTGGAGAATTTTGGGACTTTTTGAAACAAAAAGGAGTGAAAAACTAACTCTAGAATGCAGTGAGGAGCCTCGTGATGAAAAATTAGTAGAGAAAATACTAGAAATTGGAAAATCAGGAGACTGGATTGTGAAAGATATAAAAGAATCTGAACAAAAACGTTCTTCGCGCGCGCCTTTTACCACTTCTACATTGCAACAAACTGCTAGCTCACGTTTGGGGTATTCCCCTTCACGCACCATGCAAATAGCTCAAAAGCTTTACGAAGCTGGACACATCACATATATGCGCACAGATAGCACAAATCTTTCTGCAGTCGCTCAAGGGCAAATAGTTTCTTTTATTCAAAAGAAATACGGTAATGAATATGCAGAAGCTAAAATTTATAAAGCAAAATCAAAAAATGCTCAAGAAGCTCACGAAGCAATACGTCCTACACACATAGAAAACATGATTGTGGGTACTGATGAACAAGATAAGCTGTATAGATTGATCTGGGAACGTGTAGTATCTTCTCAAATGACTGATGCAAAACTATTGAAAACAAAAATTACAGCAATAATTAATGATCATGAAGATTTGCCAGCTTTTTATGCAAATGGTTCAAGATTACTTTTCCCTGGATGGCTCAAAGTAGATAGCGATGCTCGAGGTGATGATGTGGAACTGCCTATTTGTAAAATGGGTGAAGAATTAAAATTACTAGATTTGAAAAGTGAAGAAAAGTTTACCGAACCACCAGGTAGATATAGTGAAGCAGGTTTAGTTAAAGAACTTGAGGCTAGAGGAATAGGCCGACCTTCCACTTATGCATCTATCATGAAAACCATTGAGGAAAGAGGTTATGTAAATAAAGAGGGCAAAACTTTATTCCCGACGGATGTAGGTGAAGTCGTGTCGGACTTTTTGGAGAAACATTTTATGAATTATATTTCTGATAGTTTTACCGCAGAAATGGAAGACGAATTGGATGAAATTTCTCGAGGCGAGCGTGAGTATGAAAAAACCTTGAAAGATTTTTATGGGCCATTTTTGAAAGACGTAAAATCGAAAGAAAAACTAGAAAAAGCTACAAACTTGGGTGATGCGCCGGAGGGTATCAAATGCCCGAAGTGCGGAAGTTCAATGATTGTAAAACTTTCCCGAGGGGGTAAATTTTATTCTTGTTCAAAATATCCAGATTGCGATGGAGCTTTGATGCTAGACGGTACAGAATTAAAAGGCCCAAAAGAAACTGGAGAAATGTGTCCAGAGTGTGGAGAAAAGAAGGGCAAATCCGGAGGCGGTAAGCTTGTAGTACGAGAAAGGCGTGATGGTACTGGTACTTTTATTTCTTGTTCACGATATCCAAAATGCAAATTCATAAAGAGTGACGAAGCTGATGCAGCTAAAAAGAGGACGGGTGTAATGTGCCCTATTTGTAAAACCGGAGACATCAGCGAAAGACGTGGTAGATTTGGCATCTTCTATTCCTGTTCAAATTATCCAAAATGTAAGTTTGCTATAAAGGCCAAGCCTACGGGCGCAATATGTAAAGAATGCGGAAGTTTGATGATGGAAGGTACGAAAACTATTCCCGAACGCTGTTCAAACAAGGCATGTGTTATGCACAATCCTCATAAGATAAAGAAAATAGAGGATTAAAAAGAGAAAAGACCGGTGGAAGCCTCACCAGCTTCTCTCCGGTCCTTCGATAGACCTTATTGTTGAGGCAAAAACATTACCAATGCTTCGCCTTTGACCACTGTCTTTCCTTCCGCGGAGGATGTGCAACTGAGCTTGACGAAACTCCTTCGTGTGTCAATACTTTTAATTTCGACTCGCGTGACCACTTGTGTTCCGATAATTACCGCCCCTCGAAACTTTAAGCAGAGCGAAACTAAAACGGTTCCGAGACCCGGCAGTTCTGTGCCGATTAGTGCCGACATGTAAGAGCCCAGAAGAGCTCCATGAACGATGCACTTTTTGAACGGCGTTTTCTCCGCATAAGACTGGTCAAGATGTATCAGATTATGATCGCCTGAAGCATCAGCGAAGGCCCAGACAGCATTATCCGTCGGGGTTCTTGTTGAAGAAGCCGACATGCCAACAGACAGCTGACTCAACTTCCAACCTGTTTTTTCCATAATTGTTATCATTTGCTAGGGCTCCTTTCAAGCCCTAAAGAGCATTTTTTATTGTTTCCAACGTTTAAAATAGTTTACAATTTTAAAGTAATTTGTCAACTAATAAATGAAGTGATACAATCAAACTGTCATGCCAGAGGTAAAAGAAATTTTAGACCTCATGGAGGTCAAAAATAAGAAGGATGAGGAGCTCATCACAAAAGCATATGAGTTTGCAAAAAGAGCGCATGAAGACCAAAAGAGAATGAGTGGGGATCCCTATTTTATCCATCCGGTAGAAACTGCAAAAATTCTGGCTTCCCTCGGAGTAGATGCGCAAACCATTGCGAGCGGGCTCCTACATGATGTTCTTGAAGACACCAAAACAACGGAAGAGGGACTAGAGAAAGAATTTGGCTCTGAAATACTTTTCCTGGTAAATGGCGTGACCAAGCTCGGAACCTTGAAATACAGGGGGCACCAAAGGCATGTGGAAAGCTTGCGGAAATTTTTTGTTGCAATATCTAGCGACCTTCGAGTAGTCATGATCAAATTCTCCGATCGACTGCACAATTTGAGAACATTACAGTTCTTAAACGAAGACAAGAGAAAAAGGATAGCTATCGAATCGATCGAAGTGTATGCTCCGCTCGCAAACCGCCTCGGTATGTGGAAATTGAAAGGAGAAATGGAGGATGCGGCGTTTCCTTACGCATATCCGAAGGAATACGCCCAGATTGAAGAAATAATAAAGGACCACAAGGCATTGTACGATAAAAATCTTTCGGAAGTAAGAAGGGAGCTCGAAAAAGAATTTGTAAAGAACAAGATTAATATTGTAAAGATGAGCTACCGGATGAAGCACAAATATAGCTTGTGGAAAAAGCTCGTCAAGCGAGAGATGGATATAGAAAAAATAAATGACATCGTCGCCCTGCGTGTGATCGTGGAAACTGTGGAAGAATGCTACCGGGTCTTGGGATTGATCCATTCGATTTGGAAGCCGCTTCCGGGCAGGATCAAAGACTTTATTGCCACCCCAAAGCCAAACGGATATCGTTCTATCCACACCACCGTCTTTACTGGCTCGGGCGGTATCGCAGAAATCCAGATCCGGACACGAGAAATGCACAAAGAAGCCGTCTATGGAGTAGCGGCCTACTTCGCTTACAAGGAACAGAACGGAGGTAAAAATTTGAACGAAAAGCTTAAATTAAAATGGCTTGAGGAGTTGAATGCCCTAAATTATCCCCCCGATGATCCGAATACGTTTACCGAAAAACTAAAAATGGATTTCTTTAATGATCGTATTTTTATTTTTACTCCAGAGGGAGACGTGGTAGATCTGCCGGAAGGCTCGACTCCGATAGATTTCGCTTATTCCATTCACTCAGACATCGGAGACCACATTTCTGGTGCCACTATTAATGGAAAAATGTCCCAAATATTTTCAAAATTAAAAAATAGAGATATCGTAAAAATTATTACAAAAAAAGACGCTCAACCCTCGAGCAAGTGGCTAAAATATGCCAAAACTACTCTCGCTCAAAAGCACATCAGGTCATATCTCGAAAAGAACAGCTTGCTTAAAAGACTCAGATCTTTTGGAAAAAAATAGAAGAGAATTTATAGACTGAAATTAGTGATGTTGTAGAGATCAGCATCATCCTCTTTCTTTTCATCCTTACTCCGATCATCGAGAGGAGCCTCGTTGGATGCAAGTCCGTTTGCGACTGGTTCGGGCACTGACTTAGAAATATAATTTTCTAGCATTTCAGCCTGCGGAGGTATATTTTCAGTTCTGTCTTGCGTGTTGGATTTGTTGATCAAGTCGAGGATCTGCCGCAAGTCTTCGGTAGAAAAATAATCAATCTTGATCTGTCCACCGAGTTCTTTTTTTTCGATATGGACACGAGTACCCAATTTTTCTTGGAATTCTTCTTCCAGCTCGGTTATCTCCGGATCGGGCATAAATTCTTTTTTTCGTACTCGATCGTAGGCTATCTTTCTCGCCAATCTTTCCGCTTCTCGTACAGTGATCTTTTTGTAGACAATTTCCTTAAACAGCACCAGTTGCTCTTCGGGGTGATCAGCTAGCATTAGGATCGGGCGGGTGTGTCCTTCAGTGATTTTGCCTTCGGATAAAGCATTCAGCATCTCTTCCGGCAAAGAAAGGATACGGAGTGTATTTGAAACATATTCCCTGCTTCTCCCCATTTTTTTTGCTATCTCGTTGTGAGTAAATTTGAATTCACTCGCCAAGCGCAAAAAAGCGCGAGCACGGTCTACCACATTCAGGTCTTCGCGTTGTAAATTCTCAATTATTGCAAGTTCGAGTTTCATTATGTCTGTATCTCCGGTACGGATGATGACTGGTACCTGAGATACATTGGCCAAAATAGCCGCCCGAAGCCTACGTTCGCCCGCAATGAGTTCATATTCAGTGACTATTCCACCCCCTTCTTTTTCAACTTCAACTCTAGAGACAGTGAGCGGTTGAAGAACTCCGTATTGTTTTATAGAGTCGGAAAGATCCTGCAAGCGCACAGCATCAAAATCTCGTCTGGGTTGATACGGGTTCGGTTTTATCTTGTCGGTATCGATCCAGAAAATTGAATTAGAATATATGTTGGACATGAATTGATTTTAGCATAAAAATTTTATTTGCAACAATTGATTAAAATTTTATTTTTTAGTAGAGTATATTTACTGCCGGGGTGGCGAAATTGGTAACCGCAATTGACTCAAAATCAATCGGGGGCAACCCCTTGGGAGTTCGAGTCTCCCCCCCGGCACAAAAGCCTGCCCCGTACTGAGCTCTGCTCTAGTACGGGGTTATCCACATCCGCCAAAGGCGGACAAGCTTGCATTATCTCATATATGAGATATACTATGGAAATATGAAAAAAACGTCAACAAAGGAAACAGAGACCGAGCAGGAAAAGATCGGCTTTTTTATAAAAGAGCTTCGTGAACATCGTGGGATGACGCAGGAACAGTTTGCTAAAGCACTCAATACTTCTCAAAGCTCAATCCCCCGTATGGAAAAGGGTGAGCAAAATTTTACTACGGAATTACTTCTTAAAATAAGTAACGTTCTAGACCACAAAATAGTTTCTTTAAATGATTCAATTGATTTTGAAGTCACTGGAGGAAAAAAATTAAGCGGAACCATAAAAACCAATTTTTCAAAAAACGGCTCAGTTGGACTTTTGTGCGCTTCGCTTGTAAATAGCGGAGTGACAACATTGCACGGCATTGCTCGCATTGAAGAAGTGTATAGAGTAATTGAAATTCTGGAAAGTATCGGAGTCGTTGTTAAATGGCTTAACCAAAACACTCTCACAATTACTCCTCCTAAAAAATTTAGTTTGGACAATGTAAATACAGAATCTGCGATTAAAACTCGCTCAGTTATTATGCTTGTCGGACCTCTTATTCACAAATTGTCAGCTTTCATCATTCCTCACCCCCACGGATGCAACCTTGGTAAACGCACTATTGCAGCACATATTTTTGCATTAGAAAAACTCGGGGTAAAAATAAAAACCACAGCAAAAAATTACGATGTTTCTGCAAGAAAACTCAAACCGGGATACATAGTAATGTATGAATCCGGAGATACTGCTTGCGAAAATGTTTTAATGGCTTCTGCCCTGATTCATGGCGTGACAAGAATAAGTTTTGCTAGTGCAAATTATATGGTGCAAGAAGTTTGTTTTTTCCTTGAGGCTTTGGGTGTGAAAATAGAAGGAATCGGCACTTGCAACCTCACTGTTCATGGAGTAAAAGAAATAAACAAAGACATAGAATATTGGAACAGCGAAGACCCGATAGAATCCATGATGTTTATTTCTGCGGGAATTATTACTGACTCAAAACTCACCATAACTAGAGCTCCTATAGATTTCTTGGCTCTGGAATTGGAAAAACTAAAGAGAATGAATTTAAAATATAAAATTTCAAAAGTTTATAATTCATTCAACGGCCGAACTAGACTCACTGATATAGAAATTTTCCCAAGCAAACTGAAAGCGTTAAAAGACAAACTTCATTCAAATCCTTATCCGGGAATAAATATAGACAATTTGCCATTTTTTGTACCGATTGCCATCCGGGCCAAAGGACAAACGATGGTTCATGATTGGGTATATGAAAACCGAGCCATATATTTGACCGAATTAAATCGCCTAGGAGCGGACATAACCCTCGCAGACCCTCATCGTCTCTATATTACAGGCGGTACTCCCCTAAAAGGAGCCCAAATCGTCTGCCCTCCTGCGTTGCGACCATCTATGGTTATTCTTATTTCAATGCTTGGTGCTAGTGGCACATCAATACTCCGAAATGTCTATATGATAAATCGAGGCTATGAAGAAATTGTAGAAAGATTAAATTCCATCGGCGCGGATATTAAAATAATAAAGGGGAATTAATGCGCAAATTGAAAAATAACTTTTTGCGGGGTTTCGAGGCTGACGAGCCGAGAACTTCAGGATTTTTTAAGCTTAAAAAAATCCGTACCAAAAAAAAGTTCATTTTTCAATCTGCGCCCACAATCATTGTTATCTTAGGTCAAACTGCTACAGGTAAAAGCAATTTGGCAGTAAAAATTGCCCTTCGGCTACGCTCTGGACCTTCGGCCCGAAAATATGGTGGTGAAATTATTTCTGCCGATTCAAGGCAAGTTTATAAAGGGCTTGATATAGGCACGGGTAAAATTACTAAAAGAGAAATGAAGGGTGTTCCACATCATTTACTTGATGTAGTAAACCCAAAATACAAATTTACTGTTGCAGAATATAAGGAATTAGCTGAAGAAAAAATAAAAGAAATAATTGCTCGTGGTAAGACTCCAATAATCTGCGGAGGTACAGGATTTTATATTGATGCCGTCACCAAGGGCATAATTTTCCCCGAAGTGCCGCCAAACGTAAAACTTCGCAAACAACTTACTTCAAAATCTGCTATCGCATTATTTAAAGTATTAAAAAAGTTAGATTCAGAAAGATCCAAGACCATAGACTCTAGAAATAAAGTCAGATTGATCCGAGCGATAGAAATAGCGAAAGCTCTAGGCAAAGTCCCAGAAATTACTGAGGTCTTGCCTCAATATAAATTTATAAAAATTGGGTTATATCTCCCACCGGATAAATTAAAAAAGAAAGTAGAGAAAAGAGTCAAAAAAATGTTTGACAATGGCTTGTTGAAAGAAATTAAAAAAATAAAAAAGAGTGGAATGTCAAACAAAAGACTTCAAGAACTGGGTTTTGAATATTTTAATCCTACTTACGAAAAAGTTGTGAAAGGCACTTTACAATATGCCAAACGCCAAATGACATGGTTTAAGCGTGATAAAGAAATAAAATGGTTTGATGCGTCAAAAGGACACACATTGACTATTTTAGGGAAAAGTATAAGAATATAGAAAAAGAAGGCACACAACGTGCTTTCGAAATTAAAAACCTTATGAATGCATGTTCTTCCCTTGCGGAGTCGCTTACCGATCGGCTCAAAAACACCACCGAACAAAAACCCTTACACTGGTCAGTATTTATGAAAGATTTTGTGGAAAACGGGCAAAACTCCGAGGCTGAATTGGTGGAAGCCATGAACTCCTTGCTGTTGCCTCATGGTACTGTGGCGGGCAGAAACCACAGATTTTGGGTTACCTTATCACAAGCATGACAAATCACAGCATACAAAAATCAACCGCTCGTTCATGGACTCCGCTCCATCCGAGCGGTTTACCATTTCTACCCAAACCAGACATTTTTTATATTTACAAATTCTTTGATGCCATAAGTGCCGAGTTCTCTGCCATATCCAGACTTTTTTACTCCTCCAAACGGCGCTCTTGGGTCAGACTTGACCATATCATTCACACACACATTTCCTGCTTCAATTTGCGGGATAATTCTTTTTGCTTTTTCCATATCCGTTGTAAAAATAGACGCGCCGAGACCGTATCTGGTGTCGTTTGCTATTTGAATAGCTTCCGCTTCCGTTTTAAAAGAAATAACTGGCAAAACTGGCCCGAAAACTTCTTCATCATACACTGGCATGCCCCTTTTTACATCTGTCATAACTGTTGGCATATAAAAATATCCTGCCTGTGCAGGCAGGTCCTTTCCCTTTGGGCGAGTTCCCCCAAAGACAATTTTTGCTCCAAGTGATACCGATTTTTGAACCTGTTTTTCTACTTCTAACAAAATTTGCTCCGTTGCAAGCGGTCCGATATCTATTTCTTTATCACTAGGGTCACCCACTGTTAATTTAGAAAATTCTTCTATCACAGCTTTTGTAAATTTTTCTTTTATACTTTCCTCCACAATAAATCTTTTTGCAGAAATACAGCTCTGTCCGACATTACCTTGTAGTCTTGCTAAAACGGCAACTTTGGCAGCTTCAGCGATATCTGCATCAGCAAATACGATAAACGGATCACTTCCACCGAGCTCAAGCACTACTTTTTTTATTTCTTCTCCGGCCGTACGAGCGACTTCACTACCAGCTTTTTCGCTACCAGTCAGAGTAACAGCAGATATTCTGGGGTCACGAATCAGGCTTTCAACACGAGTTGAAGGCAAAAACAAATTTTGAAATACACCCTCTGGAAATCCCGAAGCGCGAAAAGATTCTTCTATAGCCTCCGCACACTGTGGCACATTTGAGGCATGCTTTAAAAGCCCTACGTTCCCTGCCATGAGCGCAGGCACTGCAAAGCGATAAACCTGCCAAAACGGGAAATTCCATGGCATTACAGCAAGAACTATGCCAAAAGGGTCAAATTCTACATATTGTTCTTTATGGTCGGTATTTAACACTTCATGAGCTAAAATATCCTCTGCATTGTCTGCATAATAATCACAAAGAAGTGCGCATTTTTTAATACCTACAGGACCGGATTTCATAGTTTTACCCATTTCAAGCATTTGTAATTTTGAAAATTCTTCTGCATGACTGCGCAAATAATCCCCCAATTTGAGCATCAAGTCGGCACGTTCTTTGAATGAAGTTTTTTTCCAAGATTCAAAAGCTTTTGAAGCAAGCGAAATTTTCTTTTCAAGATCTTTATCTGAAATTTCATCAAACGTCTTTAAAATTTCTTCTGTTACTGGGTTTTTTGATTGAATCATTTTATTTTTCCCAAAGTTTTATTTGCTTCTTCATAATTTATCGGACAAGCCACAATATGTACTCCTTTAGAGTTTAAAGCTTTTTCCAGAGTTGGCAAGAGATCTTTTGCTTTCTCTATTTTATGTCCAACTGCGCCGAAACTTTCTGCCATCATCACAAAATCCGGATTTTTGAAATCAAGCCCAAATGGAGACAAATTCATATCTTTTTGCTTGGAGCGGATCATTCCAAAACCAGAGTCATCTAATATGAGCACTACCAAATTTATCTTTAGACGAACAGCTGTCTCCAATTCCCCAATACTCATCATTATACCCCCATCACCAGAGACAACTATAACTTTTTTGTCTTTATCAGGATAAAGAATTTTTAGAGCAATACCCGAAGGCAACCCTGCACCCATGGTCGCCAGTGTATTATCCAGAAGAATACCGTTTCGTTCTTTGGTGATAAAATTTTGGGCAAAATAGAGCTTATACATGCCGTTGTCTAAAGCCAGCAGGCCGTCACTTGGTAATATTTTTTGTATGTCCGAAATAATTCTCTCTGGTCTAAGGGGGAAGTCCAGTGATTCTGTAAATTTGGCTGTATTTTTTTTATAAGTATCTCGTGCTTTAAGAAAATAACTAAAATCCCAATCAGGGTTTCCGCCCGAGGCGGATCTGCCTTTAGCGGAAATTTTTCTTGTGAACTCTGAAAGTGTATGCGCAACATCCCCCACTACTTCATGAGTTGGCATATAAATATCTGAAAAAGTAGAAGAGAAGAAATTAATATGAATAATTTTTATATTTTTTGAATTCTCTTTATTAAAAATAATAGGTGGTTTTTCGATCACATCATGCCCGATAATGATAACGACATCTGCCATATGTAATGCTTGATGCACATAATCACCTTCAGAAAGAGCTGTAGTGCCGATATAAAGTTTAGAACTTTCATCCTCCACTCCTTTACCCATTTGAGTTGAAACAAAGGGTATGCCCGTTTTTTTTATAAACACTTCCAGTTCTTTTTGTACAGGATGTCTGTTTAATCCGCCACCTAAAATGATTATTGGATGTTTTGCTTTTTCTATTTCATTAATTGCAAGAGTTATGGCTTTTTCGTCTGCATTAGGATAAACAATTTTTTTAGAAATAATTGGAACTGCATCACACATTTCTTCAGCAATATCTTCTGGTAACTCTAAATGCACTGCGCCAGGACGTTCAGTCTCAGCGAGACTTATAGCCTTCGAGATTATATCTGGCACTTGTTTCCCTTTTGTAATAGTCGCAGAAAATTTAGTTATTGGTCTCATCACAGCCACAATATTAACAATTTGGAATTCTCCCTGCTCATTCTTTTTTATCGGTTTCTGTCCCGTAATGACCAAAAGAGGAAAACCGCCCAACTCCGCATAAGCCACTCCTGTAAGCAAATTTGTGGCCCCAGGGCCAAGTGTAGAGAGCGCAACCCCCACTTTGCCTGTAATCCTGCCAAAGGTAGCTGCCATAAAAGCTGCCGCCTGCTCGTGACGAGTGGTGATGAAAGTGATTTTGGATTTCCTCACTGCATCCAAAAAAGTCAAATTCTCCTCTCCTGGTACGCCAAAAATATACTCCACGCCATGGGCTTCCAAACATTCCACAAGTACTTCTGCTGTGTTTTTAGTTTTCTTTTGCACAATTTTTAATCTACTTTTTAGGGAATTCTCCTTCGACAAAATATATTAAATTATCTTCACTTTCATTTTTACTTATTTCGAAAACACTTGTAGATATTATTTTTCCAGCCGCTATCACTTGGCTTTTATAAGCTTTTCCGTCTTTGAGCATTCTTGCAATTTCGGATTCTCGAATAAGAATATCACCTGCAAGCCTGTCTGGAACTTTTCTTACTGGACTTATTTTTCCCATTTCTCTTTCAGGATTCATAGTTTTATGTTAATATAATTATTTTAAGCAATTGATAAAAGTATAACTGCTATCACAGCCGTGATTACCCCAATAACCCCTACTGCACTAAGTTTTTCTCTAAAAATTAAAATCCCTATGAGTACAGTCGTGACCAGAGTCATTACGGACCACATCGTACCCACTATGGTTAGAGAATTTTTCTGCAAAATAGCAGGCAGCCACGCCAATGTTCCTAAACAATAAGCACCTAGAATCAGTAATACATATATGACCTTTGGCCCAAGAGCGAATTTCTTAGACAAAAATTCACCCACAGCAAAAAATATAGCAGACACTACCAACCAAACAATATAATTTATAGACAATAAAAATTTCATAAGTTATGATTTTTAATCCACCAATTTTTTATAAAAGGCAAAGATTGCACAGATAGAAGATAACCTACTGCCGGAACAAAAGCTTTCAGCCATGGAAAAGTGTCGTGAATAAGGACCAACCAGACGCCTGCTATCAAATAAGTGCTGATGGAAATAAATAGTCTTCTGCTCCAACTAACTTCCCAACCTTTTTCAGCTTCAACTCTCAAATTCCTCTCTTTTATGAGCTCAACTTCTTTTTCCAGGTTTTGAATGCGATTTTCCATGCGGGCGATGGAAGAATCGAACTTCCGACAAAGGATTTGGAGGCCTTCGTTATGCCACTTAACTAATCGCCCGTAGGTTTATTTATACCTTAATTTTTAAAAAAGGGCAAAAGAAAAACCTTGTTAAAATCGTTATTACTACCCTAAAAAGAAAATCCGCCACCACGGATAATCTTCGTGATAGCGGGTTTTGTACCTAATTATGCGATTGTCGCTGGTGGACGACTAGCGCGGTACGATGTTTAACGAAAGGGTGTGTTGGAGTAGCGACACACGTAAACCACAACGTCGGTGCACGACACACACACTTTCGAGAGTGGGGCGAACGGGGGCAATTTGTGCCCAGGACCGTAATGCTTGCCGTCGCGAAGATCTACGAGGTCTCCGATCATAACCTGAATCTCTTCGTGTTGCTCTGTTTTAAATTCAGGACTGCCGGGTTCAATTACGCCGACAGTGTGATACACTTTACCGACGAAGAAACCAAGAGATTGAACTGAACCACCTAAGTAACTTTTATACGTTATCATTCACTGACCTTTCTTCTATTTGAGGGTTATTTATGTCCAAAGGTACTACAAGTTTATTGTAGCATATTAAAAATTATTAGTCAAGCAAAAAGAAAACCCCTATTTAAGGGGCTTTCTTTTGAAATTCCTATTTTTTAGACTCTTTATGCTTAGTCTGTTTCTTGCACCATTTGCAATACTTTTTTAGCTCAATCTTTTTAGTGACGAGTTTCTTGTTTTTACTGGACCAGTAATTTATTCGTTTGCAGGTTCCGCAGGCGAACTTTATAAGTCTATCTTGTGACATGGTTCTATATTATATGAAAAACTCTTAAAAAGCAATCTTTAAGCCTGGATGACTCAATCTACGCCATGGCGTAGATGTAATTCACTTATATTTTTGCTATCGCTGAGTTATAAGTTTTTATACAATTACCCTAGGCAAAAGTGAACTAATACGTGTAGTAATTTCGTAATTTATCGTATCAAGTTTTTTTGCTAGATCCTCTGCAGTAATTTCTTCATTGCCTTGATTGCCAATGATCACAACTTCATCTTCAACTTTAACGCCCGATAAATGACTCACGTCAACAGCAAACATATTCATTGATATTCTTCCTATAACTTTACATCGCGTGCCTCCAATCAAAACTTCACCATTATTTGAAAAACCTCTATCAAAACCATCTGCATATCCTTGCGGAATAATTGCAATTTTTGTTTTCTTTTTTGTCGTATATGTAAGTCCATAGCCGATGGAATGCCCTTTTGGTAGAGTTTTTACTTGCGCCATTTTAGTTTTCCATGAAAGTACGGGTTTTAATTCAATTCTATTTCTGTATATATTTTTAATATTCTCTGAAGGCCACATACCATAAACTCCAAGGCCCAAACGAATGATTGAGTTGATTCCTAAACCTTTTTCATAAACTAACAAGCCAGAAGTAGCCGAAATATGAGTCTCAATATTTTTAAAACCAAATTTATTTGCTAATTCTAAAGCTTTCTTATATTCATTGATTTGTTTCTGAGCATGAGAAAAACTGCTAGTGTCTTCAATGTTGGCAAAGTGCGCATAGATCCCAGAAACTTTTATATTGTTGCATTTTTTTATTTCTGAAAATAAACTCGGCAACTCACTCCATAAAAACCCTTCACGTCCAAGATACGCATCTATGGGAATATGAATCTCTTGTATTTTGTTTAATTTTTTAGATACTTTATTTAATTCTTTTAATTGCCCTAATGAGAAAACAGTCAAAATGCAACCTAATTTTATTGCTCTAGATAAATCTGAATTTTCCACGTATCCTAAAACCAAAGTTTTCTTTTTGCTTACTTTTTGTAAAAGTTCTAATTCTTCCACACTATTTAATTGAAAATAGTTTACATGTGGCTCCAAAATTTTAGCAATTTCATTTTGCCCATGCCCGTAAGCGTTCCCCTTTATAGCCACAGAAAGTTTAGTCCCCCCGCCACGGCGGGCAGGCTTTTTTACTAAATTCCTAAACTGTTTGATGTTGCGAATCAAATTATTTTTAGAAAGTTCTATGTACGATAGAGGCAGCTTTTTTTTAATATCTTGCATTTTTAATAATTTTTTCTAATAAATCTAATGGGAAAATTTTAGGACTTTCTGCTAGTGCTTGATGGTAAAGGACAGTCGAAGGAGTAAGAGCTGGTAGAGTATTAACCTCGATAATTATAAGAGCACCAGTTGTTGTATTCATAAAGGCGTCTATTCGTGCATATCCTTGAATTCCAATTTTGATAGCTAATTCTTCTGCTAAAACACAAGTTTTGGAAACAATTTTAGGTTTTATAATTTCAATCGGTGGAGGGGTAATGTTTATACCCGTGCCACCCTGAAATTTTTCTTCTACGGAAAGTACTTCGCCTTCGGCCACAGTCAAACTAGGATTAAAAGCGTGTAATTTATTATTTTCTTCTAAAATTCCAATAGTAACTTCCGCCCAGCCGTCTTTCCTTGTATATTTTAATTTATTTCCTTTGAAATGTATAATATCTGTTCTAACAAATTTCTCAAATAAAATTTCCTTTATCGCATGATTTGGCATTTCGATGATACTTTTCTGATTAGATAAAGTCCCTGTAGGAATGAGGCTTTCATTTTTAAATAAATATTCTAAATAATTCTTTAAGTCAATTTCACTGTATAAATGAGCCACCCCAGTCGAACATCCATCATCTTTGGGCTTTACTATCACAGTCTTTGAATCAAGTTCTGATTGGAGCAGATGCCAAAATTCTTTTATTCTGTCTATTTCTATGTCTTTCAAAAATACAACTTTCTGTGAAGCAGTGCCTACTCCATTTATCCGTAAATTTCTTATAAATTCCCCTGTCGTAAATTTATCCATACAAAGACGGGAGGTTTTTTCATCTGATCCGTTAAATTTTATCTCCTTATCTTGTAACGATTTTTGAAAATTACCATTCTCGCCATCCCCTCCATGTAATCCTAAAAATACAAACGGGGACTTGTTTATAAAATCTTCAAAAGATATTTTTCTGGGCATAAAAAATGGTTCAGTTGCTTCTTCGTTTGAAATTAAAAGTTCATTTTTTACTTTTTCTATTATATTCTCTGCATTTTTTTGGGTTACTTCAGCATTTTTAGCGTTAGTAATTATTTCTTCTACCGTATGGTTCAAGATCAGAGTGTATGGTAATTCCCACACATTGTTTTCAAAATCGAGCAAATACGGTTTCGGTTTATATATACTAGATTTACGCAATTTGAGCCATACATTAGTTCCACTCATGAGAGACACTTGTCTTTCCGATGTTTTTCCTCCAAAAATTACAGACACTTGTTTCTTTTCTCCTTCTTTTTGTTTTAAAGATTCTGAAAAATTTATTTTTTGTCTATTACAAGAGTTTTTAACGACATAACGTAATAAATCGCTATGACTCATGCCGATCCTTGAAGATTGTTGAAAAAGAAAACTATTTTGTTCCATACCTGACAAAGGATTAAAGTCAGAAAACCAAATTTCACCATTTTTAAGCAACCAACCATCGAAACGAGTAAAATCTTTCATGTCAAAAAGAGAAAACAGTTGCTTGGCTTGTGTTTGTATTTTTTCAATTACTTCATTTGGGAACCTTGCTGGACAATGATATTTTACTTGGTTGGTTGGTAAATACTTTTTTCGGAAATCAAAAATCCTGCCTTCGTGATAAGCCATCTCTATTTCAGAAGGAACCAAGGCAACTGGCATACCGAGCTTGTTTTGTAATATTATGATTGTGAATTCCGTACCTTCTGCAAAAGGTTCTAGCACCACTCGAGTATCAATTCTTTTAGAGAAAAGAAGATTCACTTTTTCTACAGCTTCTTCCGGAGTATTCACAGAAAAAACTCCAATACTTGAACCACTTGCTGCTGGTTTTACAATTGCACGTTTTACGTTATTTTTTATAAAAAACTCCTTGATTATTTTTTCGTTATCTTTAGAATATATTTTTAATAGAACAGAAGGAAGCGTAAAGAAACCTTTTTCTCGAAGAGTTTTATTTGCCTCATATTTATCGAAGGCCATTTTGCAAGCCTTACTGCTTGATCCAATAAAAGGAATTTTATTTTTTTCTAAAAATGTTTGAATTTGTCCATCTTCACCAAATGCACCATGCATCGCAGAAAAAGTTATATCAACTGACTTTAAAAACTTCGCCAAAGATTTTTGACTTAAGGGTGAAGAATTTTTTGCTAATTTAAAATCAAAATCAGAAGGGTTATTAGAATAAAGATCAGAACAAGAAATTTTGTAAGCTCTTTTTTTTTGATCAAAATAAATTGGAACGATTTCAATATTTTCACTCGATAGATGATCGAGAACAGACCTAGCGGAATTTAATGATATTCCGCGTTCCAAAGACGGACCGCCTGTAAGAAGTGCTATTTTCATATTTTTTTGCAGAAAATGACCTTAAATCTGCCTTTACAGTATAGCACTATTTAGATTTTTAGGGAAGTTAGTTAAATTCTTATAACCATTTTTTGTTATCAACACCATATCCTCTATTCTTACCCCACCGAAACCTTTCAGGTATATTCCCGGCTCTATAGTCATCACACACCCCACAGGAATAATGTCTTCACTCTTTGGTTTAAAATTTGGCCACTCGTGAATGACAGTGCCGACTCCATGCCCAAGTCCATGTTTAAAATTATTTTTAAATTTCTTCGCCAAAAAACTTCTAGCAACTCTATCTACTACTTTTGCTTTCTTTTCCCCCTTACTCAACTTCGCTAAAGCACGATTCTGGGCTTCGAGAACTACTTGATAAACTTTTTTCTGCTTAGCAGTAGGTTTGCCCCAAAAATAAGTGCGAGTCATGTCTGAACAATAATGATTTATTGTGCATCCAAAATCAAACATGATTATATCCGCCCCGCCACGGCGGGTAAACTTTTTTAATTTAGTTTTTCCCGGATTGTGGTGAATATTCGCAGTATTTTTACCAAAAGAAACTATTGGTGGAAAGGACAACACATTTACGCCATGGCGTAAATGTGTTTTTTTAATAAAATTTGCAATTTCAAGCTCTGTCACTCCATCCCGTAATTTTTCTATAGTCTTTTGCAAAACCTTCTCGCTTATCCTCTGCGCTTTTACAATATTTGCCAACTCTTTTTTACTTTTTACCGCCCGTACTTCGTGAATGAGTTTTGTTTTTTTCATGGTTCGATTTTGCTCACCATGACCCTGAGAATTTATTCGAATGGGTCATAATTAACTATCCGCATATTCGCGCGAATTAGAGATATCAAAAGAATTTAACTATGTCATTAAAGGTCACGAGAACCATAAGCAATATCAGGATGCCGAAGCCGATCATATTGGCTGTATTGGCAACTTTCGGATTGATTCGCGAACCCTTTATTTTTTCGATTAACAAGAAGAATAGCCGCCCGCCGTCTAGTGCTGGAAATGGCACCAGGTTGATCACCGCTAGGCTTACAGAGATGAGTGCAGCAAAAGACAATAAATACCCCACTCCTACGTCAAATACGACTCCAGTGACCTTGGCGAGCCCTACAGGGCCTATCACCGATTCGCGTATGGCCTTTGATTCCGGACCGCCAAAAACAAGCTTTTTGAGCCCTACAATCGTATCTCGAGAGGTAAGCAAGGTGGTTTGCAGGCCATAATTGATTGACTCAAAAAAATTGAATTTTCCAGAGATTAAGGTATAAGGCATGATGCCGATCAAAGCTCGCCCGACTTCATCATTAGCTTCTGGAATCAGATCTACTGATTTTTCTTCGCCACTCCGCAGATAAGATATACGAATCGTTTCTCCTGGCTTGTCGGTAAAAGCGATGAATTCATCCAAGGTCGGCGTTTCCATTTTTTCATTATTTGTCTCTATAGCAGTCAAGATGTCTCCCGCTTCCAGTCCCGCTTTTTCCGCCGGACTTTTTGACGCCACTCCGAGCACTACTATCTTTTCTGTCATCTGCTCAAGGGCGCCTTTAGGAATACTGTCAGTCGCAAGCGGAGAACCAATAAAAAGCGTGCTCGCAAACAAGAGCCACGCCAAAAGGAAATTCATAAAGACTCCAGCAAACAACACTATCGCCTGTTTCCATTTCGCTTTATTGTAAAATTTTCTGTCTTCATCTGGGCCATTAGTATTTCTTGCTCCGTCCTTGGCAGGGTCATCATTTGGATTCTCACCAAATATTTTAACAAATCCGCCTATGGGCAGGAGGTTTAGACTATATTCAGTTTCTCCAAATTTCTTGCCGAATATTTTAGGTGGGAAACCAAAACCAAATTCATCCACGCGGATGCCGAACTTCTTCGCAGTAAAAAAATGTCCGAACTCGTGGACTAGGACCAGCACTAGTAGAATAATTATGAATATAATAATTGACATGAATTTTTAGCACCTAACCTAAGACTTCCTTCTGCTTTTTCTCGAAGCTTGCTTCCAGACTCTTATTCGCTTCGTCGATAATTTTTTGCAACTCGTCTTTTGCTCGAAATTTATCATCATCTGTAAGTTTGCCTTCCTTGTGTTTCACTTCCACATCTTGCCAGACACGTTCTCGCTCACGACGCACCGTAATCCTCTGCTCCTCTAATTTATCTTTCAAAACTTTTACGAGGTTTTGTCTTGTTTCTGTGGTTAGTTGTGGAAAAATAACTCTGATGCCCATGTCGTCAGTAGCTACTGACAATCCTAAATTTGAAGCATTTATAGCTTTCTCTATATCTTTAATTTGATTTTTATCAAAAGGAACAATGCGTATAGTTTTCGGATCTTCGATAGATACAGAAGAAACATTCTTGAGTGGAACACGAGAACCATATGTTTCAACCGATACTCCATCCAAAACCATCGGCGAAGCCCGACCGATGTTTAATTGACTGTATTCCTTCCCCAAAAACTCCCCCACCTTTTTTATCTCTGTCTTAAAATTTGAAAAATTGTACTGCATAACTTGATTATATCATACTTTTTAATTTAATAAATGTGCATAAAAAGAGAAACCCGCCAAACGAACGGAGGGTTTCCTGTTCGGGCGGGTCGAATGAATTTTCAACTATGTGCTTTTTTTTGAAGCCTGTCAGCCTCGAAGCAATCTACCAACTGTTCAGCGCCACAGACAAGCACTCGAGCGTTCACTTGCGCAAGTTCCTCGTAAGGCCACCAGAAGCCCAGCCCATCCTCTGAAGGACAAAAACAAATCTTTTTTTTGTCCTTTGAAACCTTGCTTGTAAATGCGACGAATCCCATTGACCAATCTCCGTAGCGTGGTACAACGTAATCAACGCCCCCAACAATTTGCGCCACTCCTGTTTTGGTTTTTGGTTGATGAAAGCTGCACAAGAAATTTGGGAAATAGATTCGCAGATGTCTGAGTGGGTTGTCGCCAAACTCGAAACATTTGTCAATATAACCCCAGATGTCTTCGAGAACTTGGCTCAGGGTATCGTCAAATTGTTTATCAACAGGATCGAAATCCTGAAAGGGATCGCCTGAGTAGTTAAGAACCTTGTTCCTTATCGGATACAAGTAATGGTCTTTTGCTTTTTTCATTTTTGGATTCTCCAAAAGTCTCGCGGACTATCTCACACTTAGGAACATTCCTGTTGAAGCTTTGGTGACAAGCTTATGTTAAAGGACACTACACTTTAAGTATAGCATATCTACACCCAAAAGTCAAGCTTTTTTGCGGTATATTCAGTCTAGTAAACCTCCAACTGATAGCACTTCTCGCAATAAATTATTTTTGATTTATCTGGTGCATAACTTGTTTCAAAAGAAACCTCACACTTATTTTTATGATCATGATTTTCTTTATCACACATACAAGTTCTAGTCCAAAGTTTATTTGGCCCTCTATTTTGAAAACGTCTTATATGCCGGCACTCTGGGCAATTTCTCGGAATCGGTATTTGCATTCTTTTATAAAAACCAAGTTCATCTTCTATAATTCTATAATTCTTTTTGCATTCTAAACACACAAAAACTTCTTTACCCACATCAAAATCAGAAGGCAATTCTGAAATAGAATCTGGAAAAGTTTTCCAATCAACAGTTTCTTTTCCATAAGTTCCCCTCGGGGTATCTTCCCATTTGAAACCTTGCTTTAATGCTTCTTCTTTCGTAAGCGGAAATTCATCCATAACAGATGATTCATTGTAACCAAATGGAGAAAGCTCTTTTGGAAAGAAATCTCCATAAATCCCTTCTTGTGTCATTTTTGCAATTATTTCTGCGCGTAATTTTTTATATTCTTCTTTACTGTATTGTTTATTTAAAATACAATAAGAACCTTTTATTAAACCAGCGCAACCGAAACAATCTTTGGAATTTGGACAATTTGCACAATATTCCATAAACTGCGAACCCCAACACATCGATCCACAAATTACATTCGAGGCTTGTAGTCCTGTATTGTGACTATTGTAAATAAGTTCAGCAGAACGACCTGCTGTATTACAATCCACGCAATCCTTAGCTCCACGCCACACATGCACAGAATAAGCATTATCTTCTGCTTCATATGAATGAAAACAGTGATGATTGTTTTTTACATTAATCATGTAATTGCCTGTGGAATTAACTGCGTTTGTGATTTCGGCAAATTTTCTCGGCTGATCTTTTAGGAAATTTTTATATTCTTTTCTGAAGGCTTCCACCCCAGTGTAAGTATCTAATTTAAAAGATTTTAATTTTTTCTCATATTCTTCTTTTGAATATTGTGTATTGAAAATATTATACTTCTGTCCTCGTAAATTTATACAACCCAGACAATTCGTACAATTTCTGCAATTAAGTAAGAAAAAACTCTCTAGACAGTTGTAACACCCCTTTGAGAAGCGCAAAGAATGCGAGTCATAACAATCATCAACTTCATAAGAAAGTTCAACTTTATTGGTAAAAGAACAATCAGCTAAATCTTTTGAAAGTTGTATCCAGTGGCAATTTATGCAGTTTTCGTTATTGGAAGATTCCGTAATTACATAACAATTTTTGTTGTCAGCTGCAAAATTAAGATAACTTGAATTTACACTTCTTTCATGAATAAGTGAAAGTTTCGGAACTTTATTCCACAACTCATTAAACTGCTCAAAAAATGTTTTTTCTGAATCATAATTTTGAGCGTATTTTTTGGCGTCCAAATCATCACTCCACCAACAGTCATGACACCAGACAGGATAAGTTTTATTGGGGCTAAATATAGAAATGTGATCTTTTTTACAGTTATCACATTTGTGCTTATAAAAAAATCTTTCATTTTTAAAACAAAGCCGGAGTTGCATTCGGCATTCTGGACAAAGTTTGGGTGGTAACACCTCCATTTTTTCATAAAACCCAAAATCATTCGGCTCAATAGTGAAATCTTTTTTACAGTTTTGGCAAATTTTTGTTTGTTGATTCATAAAACATTATATTTTCTCCGGTATTACCAAAGCCACAGATTCCATCAAGGTCTTAGAGGAACTTCCGGGCATACGCAAGAATTCACGGACTTTAAAAATGTGCTCAAAAAATCTAGTATCAAAGGGCATCTTTGACATGAACTTATTATGCAAAATAAGTTCTAGCGCATTTAGAAATTTCAAAGCTTTTGAGCGAGTGGAATCTAAGGCAATAATTTCATTTCCCTCTTCGTCCTCTTCTTCTGATTCAGCTAATAATTCTTTTATAAAATCAATTCTTTTTTGCAAAGGCATATTTATAAACTTCTCTACTTCTTTTGTGTCTTCTCCTAATTCCGTAAGGCCTTGCCTTGGGGAGATTACATAAAATCTAGAAACTAAAGTTTTTAGAAGAGAATTTGTATCTGGCACGACCAGAAAGAAATGTGTATTTTCTATAGGCTCTTCAAACATTTTTAGCAAGACATTCTGCGCATCTAAAGAAAAACTATTAACACAAACAACGAAAATTTTTTTAGTAGAAGAGAAACCTTTGTTCGTTGACATCGCACGCAAATCAAACGCCTCATCTATTTTTAGGTTATCAATTGTGATGTGACAAAAATCAGGATTACCCGAAGTTTTAATACCTAAATCTTCACAAAATCGTAAAATCTCCGGCACAATTTTCTCTCGTCCTCCTTCTATTAAGTAAGCATGGTGTAAATTATTTTTATCTAAGTGTTTTGAAATCATGTGAATATTTTTTAAATTAATAGCTTCTCTCGAAAAGCAATCTATCTGGCAAAGCTTTGCCAGCGAACTGCTCGTCGCTCAAGAAAATAATAATCGGAATACCTATTTTATTTTCTAAGCTTCTGCGCAAGGCTTTTCTTAAGAACTATTTAATTTAAAATAACTATTTTTTACTTAAAACTGTTTTCTTATATACATCCAAATGCTCCAATGCTATGCCTGTGCCCTTTACCACACAAAAAAGAGGATCTTCGGCTAAGGCCGCCTTTACCCCAGTTTTCCTGTAAACCAAATCAGTAAAATTGCGCAATTGAGACGAACCTCCGGTCATAATGATTCCTTGATCTATGATGTCGGAAGCAAGCTCGGGTGGAGTTTCTTGCAGTACATCTTTGATAGCTTGTATTATTTGTTTTAATTCTCCGTCTATGGCTTTAACTATCTCATTTGTACCTACTCGCGCAGAACGAGGCAATCCCTGAATATAATCTCTACCCTTGATAGTAACATTAAGTTCTTCTTCCAAAAGTACAGCCGCACCGATTTTTATTTTTACTTCTTCCGCTGTCCTGTCACCTATTGCTAGATTGAAGGTTTTTTTAATATAATCTGCTATTGCTTGATCTATTTTATTTCCGGCACATTTAACTGATTTGGAAGAAACTATTCCGCCGAGCGATATAACTGCCACATCCGTCGTTCCTCCACCTATGTCCACTACCATATGCCCTCTAGACTCGTAAATCGGTATCCCAGCGCCAATAGCAGCCAAAATGGGTTCTTTGACGACATATGCATTCTTTGCACCTGCACGTATTGCGGCCTCTATTACAGCTCTGCGTTCTGTGCTGGTGACTCCGGCAGGTACTGAAACCATCACATCTGGTTTAAAGAAATTGAATCGCCCCATCGCTTTATTTATAAAATAACGAAGCATGGCTTCTGTCACACGATAGTCAGCAATCACACCGTCTTTCATCGGACAATAAGTAATGATGGATTCAGGGGTTTTGCCGATCATATCCTTGGCTTCGAAACCGATAGCTAGAATCTTGTTGTCTTGCTCAGAAACTGCTACCACCGAAGGCTCGTTTAAGATTATCCCCTTGCCAGGCAAAAATACCAAGGTATTCGCTGTTCCTAAATCTATGCCTAATTTTTTCGTAAAAATACCCATTTAACTAATATATATTATTTTTGTGTTAAAATCAAAGAATGAAAGATAAGGAACAAGAAGAGAAAAAAGAAGAAAAAGATCTTGAAAATAATTTAAAAAATCCATTTGCAGGATATTTAGATAATTTAAAAAAACATAAGCAAGCAGTGAACCCTGTTCACGAAATCGTAAACTGCTATTACAAAATGAACGGCTGGGAAAAGATGCCTAAAGATTTTTATACCGGCCGATATGCCTACAACAAGCTCGCTAGTGAGGCAAAAAAATTATATATAGCTTGTAGCGAAGAACTTGATGATTGTATTTGGGCGTTAGATAAAATGAAATACTTGGCAGAAAAAGGTGGCTTTGATTGGTCTATAATTACCTGCTTGAAACATAAATTGAAATAGTATATATTTTAATAAATCAACCGAAAGGAAAATTATGCTAAGTTGGTTCTTTCCCGCCGAGGGAGAGGGATCCGTCCCTCAACACATTGAGTTGTTTGAACGCAAAGTTGTGGAGCATGATTTGGATATTGGAAAACCAGCGGTTCTCGAGGTGTTGAATTCTCATCACGACAATCGCCCAGCCCAACGCATTCCCCACGATCTCGAAAGCAAATAAGATCATCTCAATCAATGGACGCACGGAGAACCCGATGCGTCCGCCCTTTTTTAAGTACGTAATGTATTACGTAATACATTACGTAACGATGACTGTAAATTCCCCTCTTTGTTTTTCGGGATTTTTATTAAGATATTCTAAAACTTCAGCAGGTGAGCCAGTTTTTAATTCTTCATAGATTTTTGTAAGTTCGCGCGCAATGCAGACTTTTTTAGTTGGGCAAAATTTTACAAGCGATTCTAGGGTTTTTAAAATTCTGTGAGGGGATTCGTAAAATACCATAGTTCTCTCCGATTCAGCAATTTCTTTAAACAAAGTTTCTCTCCCCTTTTTGTGTGGTAAAAATCCAAGAAAAGTAAATTCATGCGTTGGCAATCCTGATGCAGAAAGTGCAGCAATGACTGCTGAAGGACCAGGAATCGGAATCACATCTACGCCATGGCTGAAATGCGTTTTGATCTTGTTTATAAGCATTGCCCCTGGGTCTGATATCCCCGGCGTACCCGCATCCGAAACCAACGCCAGATTTTTCCCCTGCTCTAATAATTCAAAAATTTTATCTATCTTTTTAGCATGGCCTGCCCGGCTGTAATCGTCAGACGGGTAGCTCATAGTCGGCTTATTTATATTATATTTATCTAAAATCTTTTTAGTCTCCCGGGTGTCCTCGCACAATATCAAATCCACGCTTTTGAGCGTCTCTATCGCCCGGAGCGTAATGTCCCCCATATTTCCTATCGGGGTTGCGACGATGTAGAACTTTGCCATATAGAATTTTTACCATTAAATGCAAAAATGAAAATAGCGGCCGCGACAATGAGTATATTCTTGATTATGTATTGCCCTTCCATTGTGGGCACCAAGAACCCTTGCCAGGCCACCTCGGGCAAGAGAAAAAGCGGCATAGTAATCATCGCGAGATGAGCTGCCAAAAGGAGCATTACAGGCTTGGTAAATTTTGGTACCAAAAATAATATACCGATCAGCATCTCAAAGATCCCAAAACAAATTATGAAAGTCTCGAAAGACATGAAAGGCATGGTTCTGCCGAGAAGTTCCGACACCAGCGGATTCGCCGGGCTCTCGTCGAAAACCTTCAGGATTCCGAACCAAAAATATACTAAAAAAATAGCGAAACGCGAGAAAGGTAGTGATATTTTTTGAAAAAATCTTTCCATATTACTTTCTATATTTTTTCGTCCTCCACTTGTCTGCAATCTTTACCCGTGTGAGCGAACGCTCGAGCTCGGCTTCAAAATGCTCAAAGTCCACTGCCCCTTTGTTTTCTATTTGCTTCTTCAATTCTTCCGAACGAGCTTTTGCTTGAGCAATTTTTTCGTCAGAAATTTCTTTTATATGTTCAGCAAAATCTGCAAGTACAGCCACTTCTGTAACGCCTTCTCCCCCCCGCCCATCCAGGCGGGGCAAGCCAGTTTTAACTTCCACAAATCCGCCGACTACAGCCATCGGCACATATTCGCCATTCGTAACAGCGACAACATCTCCGGATTTTAAACCAACAACAAGCGGAACATGTTCCGGCAAAATAGTTATCTCGCCTTCCGTAGTCGGCAAGGTAACTTGATCCACCATTTCTTCCAAAACAAGCCGTTCTGGGGTGACTATTTTTAGTTTTAATTGTTTTGACATAATGTATATTTACTTAAAAAACAAATAGTTCTTAAGAAAAGCCTTGCGCAAGAGCTTAGAAAATAAATGAGGTATTCCGAATATTATTTTCTTGAGCGATGAGCAGTTCGCTGGCAAAGCTTTGCCAGATAGATTGCTTTTCGAGAGAAGCTATTTATTTTTTAAATTACAGTGCACCCTTCCCATTCTTCGCTAACGCTCATCAGGACTTCGGCGCTACATCCCGCCTCGCATGTAAAAATCATTCTCGGACTTGTCGTCATGCTTGCCTTCCAGAATTTCTTTGAATGAACGAATCGTTTCTTTGAGCGGAACATACTGCCCTTTTGTTCCAGTAAATACTTCTGCCACGAAAAATGGTTGTGAAAGGAATTTCTGGATTTTTCGAGCGCGAGCCACAAGCTCTTTGTCGGCTTCAGACAATTCTTCCATGCCTAGGATGGCAATGATATCCTGCAAATCTTTGTAACGCTGAAGCACACGTTGAACCTCACGGGAAACATTGTAATGTTCTTGACCGACAATGTTTGGGTCCAGAATTGTTGAAGAGGAGTCGAGCGGATCAACAGCAGGATAAATACCGATTTCTGAAAGTGAACGATTGAGCACCACAGTGGAGTCCAAGTGGGCAAAAGTGGTCGCTGGAGCTGGGTCAGTCAAGTCATCCGCTGGCACATACACAGCTTGCACAGAAGTAACAGAACCTTTATCAGTAGAAGTGATTCTTTCTTGCATGTTTCCCATCTCCGTCGCAAGAGTTGGTTGATATCCCACAGCTGAAGGAATTCTTCCAAGAAGCGCAGAAACTTCGGAACCCGCTTGAGTGAAACGAAAAATATTATCTATGAAAAATAGCACATCTTTTCCTTCTTGATCACGGAAATATTCCGCCATCGTGAGCCCTGAAAGCGCCACTCGCATACGTGCGCCTGGCGGTTCATTCATTTGTCCGAAGACCATGGCAACTTTTGGAAGCACGCCAGACTCTTTCATTTCATGATAAAGGTCATTACCTTCACGAGTACGCTCTCCAACTCCCGCAAAGACAGAATAGCCACCATGATTCGATGCGATGTTGTGAATGAGTTCTTGAATGACGACAGTTTTTCCAACACCTGCCCCTCCAAAAAGCCCGACTTTACCTCCTTTCAAAACAGGACAAATCAGGTCAATAACTTTAATACCGGTTTCTAGAATTTCCACTTTTGTCGCTTGTTTTACGTATTCCGGAGCTTTGCGGTGTATTGGTAATTTTTTGTCATTTCCGACAACTTTTCCGTCATCAATAGCTTCTCCAAGAACATTAAAAATTCTTCCGAGAGTGACACTGCCCACAGGTACAGAAATAGGAGCGCCAGTATTCGTGACTTCCATTCCACGTGAAAGGCCGTCGGTAGTGTCCATGGCGATGGCTCGCACTACTCCGCCACCTAAATGCTGTTCAACTTCAAGAATTACTTTTTTGCCATCTTTGGCTACTTCCAAAGCAGTATATATGTCTGGTAGATTCGTTGCCTCACTGCCGAAGTTTACATCTACGACCGGACCTATTATTTTTTTTATTGTACCTGTTTGCATATTTAATAAATATCTAATAATTACTTAATCGAACTAGTAATACGACGCAACCGTTTTTTTGATTCAAAATTTATTTGTCTAAGAAGCTGTAAAAATTCTTTATCTTGAATTTTTCTTATTTTTTGCTCACTATCAGTTTTATCAAATTTTTTGTGTTTTGTAAAAGGTTTTTCTTGTGCAACCTGTTTATTTTTAGGATTTTTCTCATATGATGACAAAGAAGTATAAATTTCATTTTTTAATAATTCTAAGTCTTTCCAAATATCATCCGCAATAATTCCACTAGATTTTAGTTTCAAAATTTCCTGAAGAGCAAAAGCCCACGCATCTCGTTCACTGCGAGCTTCTGCTTTTCCAGTATCATCACTGTAAATATCTTCATTACTCGGCCATGTGCCATTTTTCAAACGTTTTTCATGACAATTTGCATGACCAAGTTCATGTAGAAGTATTGTACAAGCACAGTCTAAAGAAAGACCACTTAGTGGAAATTCAACTTCCTTATTTTCTACATTTCCCCCACCAAAAAAAGGATCTGTATTAAACTTCCATCCTTCTGGAAGATATTTTGCAAAACTCATTTTAATTTTTTTTCCTTTTTCTGTTCGTTCAAGAATAATATCTTTTACATACTCTTTTCCTTTTTCATCTTCCGTAAAAAAAACAGTGAAAACGTCTGATCCACGTTTGACAGTTTCTATTCGGTCTTTCTTTTTCTTAATTTCTGTATGATTAATACTTTCCATTTTATGTTATAATTTTAATCTTTCGATTTACTCAAGACTTTCAGCTTACAGACGCCATCCCGGCACTAATCTCTGATATTTCTCTGGTAATGTTCGACTGTCTGGCTTTGTTAAATACCAAAGTCAGATCATCTATCATTTCTCCCGAGGCATCACTCGCATTTTTCATCGCCACCATTCTGCTCGACTGTTCGGAAGCATTTGATTCTAGCATCATCTGATATATTTGCATTCTGGTCAATTTCTCTGCAAGAGAACCAATCAATTTTACCTTATCACCTTCTACTAAATAATTTATTGTTTTTTTCTGCAAAGACCCTATTTCCTCAGATTTAATATTTTCCAAAGATTCAATCATTTCTTTTAAATCTGTCCTACTCACTGGCAAAATTTGTTTTATATTTGCTCGTTGCGTAAGGGCAGAAATAAAATCAGTATAAGCTACTAGCACTTTATCATATTTCAAAGCGCTGTATTCGTCTATGGCAAGTTTTGAAATAGGAATAATTTCAGACAAAGAAATGTTGTCATTTAATTCTGTAAAAGAGGCAATTACATTCACGCCGAGTCTGTGCATTGCCACATCCCCCTTTCTACCAATTGAAATTATGTCAAAGCCCGTCTTTGACATGCTAGATTTTAAGAGACTTAAAGTCTTTTTGATAACTTGCGCATTGTAAGCTCCACAAAGACCTCTGTTTGAAGTAATGAGAATCAATAAAACTTTACCTGCAGAAGTTTTTTTATCGCGTTCATCAAAAAGTGGATGCGAAATATCTTGAATACTTTGCGCAATTGAAGTCAAAATTTCCCAAGAATATTCTGCATACAAACGTGAAGCCAAAGTAGAAGCCACCGCACGCTTCATCTTAGAAGCAGCCACCAGCTCCATCGCTTTGGTGATCTTCTTAGTGCTTTTTACAGATTTTATTCTATTTTTTATTGCTTTACTGTTTGACATATAATTCTTTTAATTTCCCCGCCCGTACCGAACGGTACGTTCGGGCGGGTTTTGTTCCAGACATAAATTATTTCACAAAACTTGTTTTAAAATCCGCAATCGCTTTTTTAAGTTGCTCTTCGCCTTTATCTGTCCACATTTTGCTTTCTTTTACTTCTTTATAGAAAGTTTTAGCATGAGTTTCGGTATAATCAATGAGTCCAGATTCAAATTCTTTTATTTTCTCCACTGGCACATCATCCATAAATCCTTTTGTAAGAGCATAAAACGTCACCACTTGGTGTTCTGTTTTTACCGGCGCGTATTGAAGCTGTTTGAGCATTTCCACTGATCTCTTGCCTCTTTCGAGTTGTTTTTTAGTAGATTCATCAAGATCAGAGCCGAATTGAGAAAAAGCTTCGAGTTCTCGGAACTGTGCAAGGTCAAGTTTCAAAGTTCCTGCAACTTTTTTCATAGCTTTTATTTGTGCACTAGAACCCACACGGGACACAGAAGAGCCCACGTTGACAGCCGGACGAATTCCTTTATAAAAAAGATCTGTTTCAAGGAAAATTTGTCCGTCAGTAATGGAAATAACGTTGGTCGGAATGTAAGCTGAAATATCTCCAGCTTGAGTTTCAATAATTGGAAATGCGGTAATAGACCCTCCGCCATATTTTGCATTTCGTCTGCACGCACGTTCCAAAAGACGAGAGTGTAAATAAAAAACGTCTCCCGGATACGCTTCACGGCCTGGGGGGCGACGAAGAAGCAAAGAAATTTCACGATATGCCACAGCGTGCTTGGAAAGATCATCATAAATAATTAAAACATCTTTTCCTTGATCCATAAAATATTCTGCAATAGAAACTCCGGCATACGGCGCAATATAAGACATTGAAGCCGCTTCCGATGCTCCTGCAGAAACAATAACCGTGTAATCCATAGCCCCACCAGCCTCAAGTCTAGCTCCCAATTTGCGAAGTTTTGAATCTTTTTGACCGATTGACACATACACACAAATCATGTTTTGTCCTTTTTGATTTAAAATAGCATCGATGGCAAGCGCAGTTTTTCCTGTCTGTCTGTCACCGATGATGAGCTCACGTTGGCCACGACCTACGGGGATAATTGCGTCTATGGCTTTGATACCTGTAGCGACTGGTTCAGAAACGCTCTGTCTAGTGACGACGCCCGGAGCTACTTTTTCGATTGGGTAAGTCTTGCCAGCTTTTATAGCTCCCTTGCCGTCAATCGGCGCGCCGATAGCATTCACCACTCGACCCAAAATACTATCAGAAACTGGTATTTCCAGAATTCTACCAGTAGCTTTGACCTCATCCCCTTCTTTTATTTTTGAAAAGTCACCGAGAATAATTACTCCCACTGCATCTTCTTCTAAGTTTAACGCAACACCCGTTTCACCCCCCGGAAAAGTCACCATTTCAGAAGATTTAATATCAGACAATCCAGAAACTTTGGCAATACCATCGAAAACTTCCATAACTTGACCCACTTTTTCCACTTTTAATTGGAGTGAAAAATTATCTATTTCTTTTCTTAAGTTTTCTATAATGTTATTGCTCATATGTTTCTTTCTAAATGCTCTTGTAATTTTCCAATTTTATTTTTTACACTCAAGTCTATCACTTCATTATTCACTTCCAGTTTTATTCCGCCTATCAATTTTTCATCCAACTTTTCTTCTAATATTACTTCTTTGGCGGAATATCTTTTTTTTAATGAGTGGGTTAAATCTTCTTTTATTTTATGGCTTAATTTTTCTACGCTTGATACTTTGGCTATTATTCTCCCCTCTTCTTTATTTATTATTTTTCTTAATTGTGAAAGTATTTCGGGAGCTTTTGATAAAAGTCTTTTCCGAAATAAGAAATTAACGACATTTTTCTGATACAGAGATAATTCATGACCATGCTTTTCTTTTGCTCCTGAATATATCGCGCGAGCTATGTCATTGTTTGATATAACTGTCATAAATTATTTAAATCCTTTTTACTGCTCATTAATTTCTCTGTGGCAAGCATTGATACACTCACAATTTCTTTGTTTGCTTCTTCTACAATTTTTGTTTTCTCAACCTGAAGACTTTTTTTACCGTTCTCTAAGATAGATGCAACCTCGATTTTTGCGTTTTCTATCATTTCGTTCTGCTTAGCTTGCACTTCCTTTTTCCCATCTTGAAAAATTTTGTTTGCTTCAATGCGGGCTTTGGCTAGGATTTGTTCGGATTCTTTGCTTGTTTTTGCAAGAATTTCAGCATTTACTTTCGCATCATTCACTCCTTTGGAGATCAAATCTCCCCTGTCTTTCATAAGCTTGCGAAGCGGTTTTGCGGCAAGTAAATAAAACGCCAAAAACACAATCCCGAAGTTGAACAACTGGGCAATCATGAGCTTCCAATCTATGTGAAATGTTTCAATAAACTCTTCCATTCTTTTTTATTTAATAGAAAATGCGATAACCAAACCGTAAATAGCTACAGCTTCTGCGAATGCGGAAGCGATAAGCATCGGAACCAACACTTTGCCTGTAGCCTCTGGATTTCTACCTATAGCTTCCATCGCTCGGCCACCGATAAGACCAATACCAATACCTGCTCCGACCGCTGAAAGACCGATAGCTAAACCTTTACCGACTGGCGCAAAACTAACAACTGCATTTACAACTTCGTTTTCCATATATTTTGTTTTTTCAGCCTGAGGCTGATCCGCCTTTGGCGGAAATTTAATAATAATTTCGACTAATTTTTAATAATTTTTTACCAACTTTAAACACTTGCTAATTTTTCTTCATGACTTTCGTGCTCTTCATGCTCCCCGCCTGAATGATCTTCAGATCGGGCAGGCTCGTGATCCTGCGATGCTATGGTGAAGTAAACTGTAGCGAGCAAACTGAATATCAATGCCTGAATGAGCCCGATGAACACCTCCAGAAACAAAAACGGAGTCGGCAGGATATAAAGAAAAATTGCCCCCATAGAGGCCAATAACACTTCTCCAGCAAATACATTGCCAAAAAGTCGGAAAGAAAGTGATGCCACCTTTGCCATTTCTCCGATAAGCTCCAAAATACCTACGAAAAATGTAATCGGGGCAACAATTATGACATTTTTATCCTTGCGGAATTTCGTCACTATTCCTCCGAGCGCTTTTATATTAACATATTTATTGAAAATTTTCCAAATTCCTATAGTTATGATTCCAAAAATATTTGAAGCGATAACTATAGCAATACTCAAGGCCAAAGTAGTGTTTATATCAGCTGTGCCAGCTCGAAAGATGGGAATAAAAACAGAATGTCCGGCCTCATTGGCTAAAAATCCGACAGAACCGACAATGGGCAAAAGCCCCAGCCAATTGTTTACTAAAATAAAAACAAAAAGCGATATGACGAGAGGGAAAATTTTAAGGGTTATTTTTCTGTCATTTGTAACTTGATCGCAAAGTGAAAGCGCACCTTCTAAAAGAATTTCAAAAATGTGCTGAACTTTTCCCGGTATTTGTTTTAGGTTCTTTCGAAGCACCAAGCAAAATACGATAATAACCAAAACTGCGAGCCAAGAATTAAGTAACGAGTTTGTAATTTGAAAACTTCCAACATGGAAAACCGGTTCCGCGTAAATAGTAGTTTCGTGGACTGGTTCTACTTCAATATTTTGTTCTAAATTATTTGTTGCCATTTGTTTTTTCTTCAGCCCGAGGCTGATCTGCCTCTGGCAGAAATTCTTTTTTATATCCCTTTACTTCCTTATAAATTCCGAAGCAAGTGATGCCGAAACCAATAATCAGAAAAATAAAGAACAAAGTCTGGCTTTCTGTAAAATTGCCCGCTATCAGACCTATAACCAAAGGCAATATAATCCACGAGGTCGTTTTAACATAAAAAACAATAACTGGTTGCCAGTTCATATGCATACAGTATAAGGGAAAAACCATCGGGATGCAAATAAAAACAAAAGCCCCAAGCACCTTGTTGTGATTGGAGCCGCGATGATATAAAAAGATCAAAAAGTGTTTTGAGTGAGGCCGTGTCCTCTCTCGGCTAGGTTTAGTGATTCACGGCACGAAAGTGGATCAACCACCAGCCCCTGGATCACCATAATACTCTTTCGCTTCAGTATCAAGAAGAGCCATCTCTGCTTGCTTTGGATCATTCTCGGGAACGACAGTCTCAGTGCTCAGATCTGGGATGGCGTCGATGTCAATGTGCATCCACTTCAAATATCCAGCTCTTGTTGCCTGATCAAAATTGCCGGTCTGGTTAACCAAGTAAAGACGCTGAAGTAACTTCACCGCTTCAATGGTCTTCGGACCATACACTCCGTCAGGTACGATGTTGTAGCCAATTCCTTGAGCCTTCAACATCAATTGCAGAACCAAATTGGCGTGGCGGTCAGTTGATCCCTGATCAAGAGAAGGAAACGGGAATAGTTTTTTCATATTAACGAGCTTTCTTTTTTGGACGCGTTTTGCGTCGCTTTATATTTACAATATGAGAAAAGGCGAATTTGTCAAGTGAGTGTGGAAGGAATCGGACCTTCGACCTCTGTCTTATCAGGACAGCGTTCTACCACTGAACTACACACTCAATAGAAAAAACTATAACAAAATAAACAGATTTCAGCAAACAATAATTTATCAAACATCACTCTACTAATATGCTGTTACTATGTACTAGTACATGAATGCATTTGAAAAAATCAAAAAACCGCCGGGAGGCGGCTTCTTGATTTTAAAATACAAATTTAATTTAGTATTCTCTTCGTCCGCCTCCTCCCCCATAACCTCCTCGGTCATTGCCTCCACTTCGTGGTGGACGAGCTTCCATAGGGCGAGCTTCGTTGACAGTAAGTTTGCGTCCTTCGAATTCTTGATCGTTGAACATTGAAATAGCTTTACCAGCCTCATCTTGCGATGACATTTCTACGAATCCAAAACCTTTTGAACGACCAGACATCTTGTCCATAATAATCACAGCGGATACTACTGATCCAGCTTGTGCGAAGAGCTCTTTGAGAGCACCTTCTTGAGTGCTGTAAGGGAGTCCCCCTACATATAGCTTTGTAGCCATAACTTATTTCTTCCTTTTTTAATAAAAAGGACAAAAAACTATTTATAAACCCTCCCAAGGCGGGCGGGCGTAGAAAACTCTTTTTCGCTAAATGAGACCCTACAGGAAAAGCATACCATATCTGAAATGAAAAGCAATAATTGTGTATAAAAAGGAACAGGTCGCCTGATTTTATTCAAGCAACCCGGTCTTGCAATTCAAAAATCTAATTAAAATTTGCGTTTCCAAACCACAAACAAGCTACGACTTTGTGTGGTTTGTCCAACCGACGACACAGGGTACTCATCCCTGTACTGAACCTCGATCCCTTTCAGCCACGATCTTTGCCGAAATGAAAAGATATCCAGTTTCTCCCTCTTGTCTGGGGTTCGGACAGAATTCATCCCTACCCCTTCCCACGCATTTTCCGGCGTTGCTTTTGATAGCATTTCTGCCGACTTTAGCGCTTGTGCTTCTTCGACGATGTCAGTTTTTGTGAGAAACAATTTCGCCGTCGAAGTCGCCGAAGCAACTGAAACTTTAGGTTTTGGCTGAACCGACGAGGTTTCGACTTTCTTCTGCGGAAGCCTGGGTTCATAAAGCACCATTTGCAAGTCCTTCCAGGTTTTTTCATTCCTCATCTCCATCAAGTTCCATGAGGATTGATAGTCGTTGCTCGCCACAACCACGACTTTGTTTGTGCTCGCTTTCACAGTCACTACGCAAGCAACGAGACCAACCGCAACCAACACCAGCATCCGACTGAATGTAGTCTTCATAGTTTTTTCGGTTTAGGGGGTTTAGGTTTGGAACGTCTTGGATTGTCAAAAAGACCAATCTGAGGAATAGTCTAGCACTTTTATAAAAATTTGCATCTAAATTTTATTAAGAAAATTAATACAAAAAGTAAAGGCCGGTTGCTTTCGCAACCGGCCCGAATCATGATAGTCATTATTTTTGGTCTACACTAGACCATCTCGACTCAAGGTCGAGCACGAGGTCACTTTTCCTCAATGATGACTGGCGTAACTGCGCCACTGCCACCACGATACGAATTATATGGAGACTCAAAGGTCGAGTCTTGGAAATTCCACCAAATCGGGATCACGTGGTATCGCCCGATTGAGAAGTCCAACTCGAGATCCTCGTTCCAATTTATCGGAAACTCACCGGAATCGCCTGTTGCGACGTTAACGATGATCACTTTTTGAGCTGTCTCGCCTTCTGAAGTGCGAACCACCAAACGAACACCGCTGACATTAGAGGTGTAAGTGACTTCCGTCAGGATGTCACTACCTCGCCTGTACTCGGCCTCGGGTCGTATGACGATTGTGTTCACATTGGTCAGGACTTGTGTCCCTTCAATGGTCGGACGTACGTTCGCATGCACTTCTCCGACTTTGCTTGCTGAACCAGATGGAACATCAAACGCAATTTGATTCCAATTGCTGTCAATGGCAACAATCACCGATCTGCTACCGATAACATTCCTTGGAATGAGAAATCCTCCATTGCTGTCGGGAGAAAGCCAGATAGGCTCTCCACCGTCTTCAGGAAAGATTTGTAAATAGCGAGCGCCGGGAACAGTGACACGAATGTTCTTTGCAATTGTCACTTCAGGATCTTTCCCATACAGAGACCACCGCATTACCCCATTCGTCGGCTGTGGATAGTCCTGATACGTGTACTTCTCCGAACTGCCCTCGAAAAGAGCAACCCAGTTTGTATCGAGATATTTCACAGTGACAGTGACCCGCCCACTTGTGGCGATTGGAAACGAAACCTCGACGCTTGCAACGGTGTCACTCATCTCGTCGATCGAGGGCGAAAGACTCGAATAACTCCAACCCCAGCTGTAGCCACCGGAGGCGACCATGACCGGAGATCGGAATTCAAGATCCAAGTTGCTGACTCTCCTCAGCGCCCACGACATAAACGCAGGCTTCGACTGAAACATCCACAGATTGGATGCCACGGTTTCAACCGTGAGAATCTGGTTGGACGCCGGCACCGACACCACGTTGGTTGGCAACGTAATTGGGGTCGGCATGTTCCCAAAGCAGGACTGACCAGTGGTTACAGAGAACCCGTTGGTCCGATCACCGCAGCCAGGAATTGTTTCGGCGTTGATAGTGAATACCGCGACCGTCATCCCAATGACGGCAACTAACGTTTTGATTGCTTTCATTTATTTCAGTTCTTGGTTGTATTTCTTTGTTGTTCTTATTTACGGTTTTTTGTCTTGAGTTTACTTGTCGCTAAACGTCGGACGAGTCCGCGTGTTCACGACGTTTGTTGAGTTGACTGCCACCACCACTGGACCCGTTCCACCCACCGGTGCAAGTTCCTTTTTCAGAAACTCCTCCAGCACTGGTGAAGGTGCCACGGAAACTGACACAACCTCCTGTTTTGGTTCAGGCACCGGCGCAGTTTCAGCAACCGGCGAAACCGGCCCCAGGCACGTTGTGTACCAGACTCCAACTCCACACAGGGCAGTTAGAATTATCCAGACTTTAGTCGATTTATTCATAATTTCCTCCGTTCGGTTCCAACAGTCCTCACAGACACAAAAACACACTCCTTGATCGCCAAGCGAAAAGAAGTTGTCTTTATCGAGCCCTAAAGTCAAGGGCAAAATACCCTTCATTTTAGTCGCTTTCCTCGTTTCCAACCACCCCAGAATCTATAGCTGTAATGATATCCCCGATATCGCCTTCCATTATTTTAGGCAGATTATGCCAGGATTTCTTTATACGATGATCTGTCACCCGGTCTTGTGGAAAATTGTAGGTGCGGATTTTTTCTGATCTGTCAGCTGTGCCTATTTGCTCTTTGCGATCACCCGCATATTTCTTTGCTTCTTTCTCTTCTTCAAGTTGCTGAAGTTTAGCTGTCAAAATAGCCATCGCCTTTTCTCTGTTTGCAAGCTGACTTCGTTCATTTGTGGAACGCACATCGAGCCCTGTCGGCTTGTGGATGATACGCACAGCCGTCTCAACTTTGTTTACATTTTGTCCGCCCTTTCCGCCAGAGCGAGAATATTCCATTTCAAATTCTGAAGGATCAATTTTTACTGTAACTTTTTTCCTAATGGGTAGAACTGCCACCGACGCAGTGGAAGTGTGTATCCTGCCATTTTTTTCAGTCGCAGGCATTCTCTGCACTCTATGCACGCCCGTTTCATAACGCATTTTATCGTAAATATTTTTTCCTTTTATTTCAAAACTCGCCTCCTTGTAGCCATTCAAATCACTTTTAGATTCATAGTTGACTCTCCACTGCCAACCTTGAGCTTCTGAAAACTTCTCATACATATGCGCGAGCTCCCACGCAAAAAGAGATGCCTCGTCTCCGCCGGCGCCTGCCCGCACTTCTAGTACTATCTCATTAGTTATCTCTTCTTCTATTTTTTCTTTATCTAAAATTTCTTGAACTTGTTTTTCTATTCTTTCTCTTTCTTCTTGAATAAATTTTAATTCTTTTGCTGCCATTTCGTGCAAGCTGTCATCACCCGAGAGCATCTCTCGCACTTCAGCTTCTTCTCGCAAAATTTTTTCTAGCATTTCTGCTAGATAATTTGTTCTGTGATCTTTCTTAAGTTCAGATATGTCCAACATTTACTTCTTAGCTTTTGCAGTGGCCGCTTTTCTCTTATTGAAACGTTCCACACGTCCAGCGGTGTCCATGATCTTTTCATTGCCAGTATAGAAAGGATGACATTGACTACAAATTTCCATCTCGATACTCGCCATAGTCGAACCAACTTCAAATACCGCCCCGCAAGCGCAGGTTGCTTTTGTTTTTATATCGTATTTTGGGTGTATATCTTTTTTCATTGCTCCGAAACATTATCATAAATTTATGATGAAAGCAAATCGATGTTGGCCTGGATGGAAGCTTTCAGCCTTGCCACACTTTGGCTGTATGAGCAGGAGATTCCTCCGGAACCGTAATATTTGCACGCGGCAATATTTTGAGCGCTGGCGCTCGTACCTATGCCCCCTAGATCCGTCAAGTACATGGAAGAAGCCATGAAAGCATCTTTCGGTTCCCAAGGACTCGCGTCGCGGCCAAGCAAATTTCGGAGGCGCCCTTCAAACAAAGTCCAGGTAGTAGGAATGAATTGCGCAGGACCCATGGCGCCTCCGTATCCTGCCACTCCCGCGATCGGACAAGAAATTGCGGTCTGGTTCCAGACTAGGCCGAGCTTTGAAGTGATGCGAAGGAAGTCTTCCACATCCCCTTTTCTTCCTGGCATACCCATCGGTTTCATGACATTCGAGAAAGGCGTTCCAGTGTTCTTGCCTATCCCCGCTCCAGTCGTCTGGTTTGTGAGATAGCATTGTCCGACGTTTGAACCCAGATTGCTCTCCTGTGTAAGAATTGCGAGAAGAAAAGCGGGCTCAATGCCGGTAAGTTTTTGAGCCTCTTGCGCGTAAGCAAGCGCTGTGCCAAATTCAATCTTCTGCGAAGTGTTTGCGAGCGGGAACAAAGCGCTCCTAATCCTGTCGGCCCTTGCTTTCTTTTCTGCAGCCAACTTTTGATAAGCAGCTTCGGTCTGCTGGGAAATAGAGAGAAGTTGCCTCTTTTCAGCTTCAGAAACAGCTACTTTTTTTTGAGCGCTTTCGAGCTCCGCTTTCGCGTCAGTCTCTGCATTTTGCTTTTTCTCCAGATCCTGCTTGGCGACTTCGGTCTCTTGCTTAACCCCTTTGATCATATCCACTGAATCTTTTACTGCTGCCTTGAGTGAAGTATAGGATTCGAGATCATTATAAAAATTAGAAAGATTGTCGTCAGAAAGAATGAGGTGCACTATATTTTCATTATCATACTCATTTGTATTCCGCAATAATTGGGCCAAGGATTCATATTCGCGTTCTATCTTGCTCGAAAGAGAATTGATAGTTTTGGCTTTCTCGGTGATATTGATCTTCAGTTGAGCAATCACGAGCCCCCTCGCCTTGATTTTGGCTTTTAGGGCATTTATCTGGCTGTTTAAATAATTCACATCTCCGGTCAAGGTACCGGTTTGCTTTTGCTGCTGTTTCTGTAAGTCAAGTAACTTGGCGAGTTCCGCTTCTATCTGCGAAAGTTCGTTCTTGCAATAATTTTTATCTGACTCGCTTGAAGAAGGAGTGAGTTTAAGACAATCAAAAGCAGCCTCTCCTCTCACTAAGGGAAAGATTAATAATCCACTAAACAGTAAAAAGCTAACAAAAAATACGGTATTTCTAACCATATTTTTATTATATCACAAATCTTATTTTTTCTCGGCTTTTTCCCCGCCTGCGTGTGCAGGTTCCTTGGCAGCGACAGTAACGGCATCTGCGGCCGGAACTCCTTCCTCCTCTTTCTTGCCTTTCTTCTCAACTTCAATTGCAGTCAAATCAGGCGCTACGACAACTTCCTCTTTTTCTTCCACTTGAGCAACGACAGATGCGACAACATCACCGGCAGATGTGATAGCCACGACTCCAGATGGCAATTTGATATCAGAAACTAAAATATTATTATCTAAAGTTTCAAGCTTTGATATGTCAACAGAAAGATTGTGCGGTAAATGAGCAGGCAGAGCTTCGATTTCTATTTCATGAAGAACTTTTACAAGGTTTCCTATGCCAGTTTTAACTGCATTTGATATACCTTCAAAGACAAGAGGTACTTTAACTTTTATTTTCTTTTTCATGTCAATAGCCAAAAAGTCTACATGAATAGGTTCGTCTGTCACTGGATCTACTTGTACTTCGTGAATGAGCACATCTATGTCTCCATCTGATGTGGCAACTTTAACAGCTGAAGATTCCCCTGCCTCCCTCCAGACTTTCTTGAATTCAATATTTGAAATAACAATGGAAGTGGTATCTTGTCCCGCACCGTAAAAAACAGCTGGGATTTTCCCAGATTTTCTTAAAACACCTAATTTCGTATCCAAATCTCGCTTGGAAGCTTTAATTACAAACATAGGAACAGTATATAGAAAAAAAATAAAAATGCAAATCAGACCTTATGCTTCGCGTCATGCTCGATAGCAATATGGTCTGTGATATATTTTTTTGTTCCTTCCTCTTCAGTAGGCACTTTTTTCCCTGGATTTAAAATGTTTAACGGATCGAAAATTTTCTTTATTTCCGCAAAGAGCCGTATTATCTCTTTTGGATACATTTTGTCGAGATATGGAGTGCGGATGATGCCATCATTGTGCTCCGCAGTAATTGAGCCATGGTATCTCCCCACCAAGTCATAGACTTTGTCTGAAAGCTCCATAATAATCTTAGCGGTACCTGGACGCTTGAAATCCATCAGCGGAATGATATGGAAATTCCCGTCTCCGGCATGGCCGGCTAAGGTAAACATAAGATCGTATCCGCTTAATATCGCGTTTAACTCCGGAAGGAACTTCGGCAAAAATTCTGGGCGAACGATCACATCATCGATAAATGGAGCAGTACGCATACCTTTGACATGCTTCCGAAGGAGCGCAAAGCTCTCTCGGCGGATATCCCAATATTTATTCGCTTCAATTTCTGATTTAGTTATATGAACTTTCAACCCCGACGCATTAGGTTGGGATCCCGACTTTATGTCGGGATTAAAAATTTTCAACCTTGATTTTAATACTTGGCATTTTTTATCAACTTCCTTTTCATCATTACCGGCAAACTCAGCCAGAATAATTAATTTAGGAAAACCATCTTTAAGCATAAGAAGCGCTTCCGGCAAAAAACTCCACATGAATTTAAGCATTCCCAAAATTCCTTTGTTCTTGAGAAAATCCGGGAAAAATTTGACCGCTAGCTTCATAGTCTTGTCATCATATGTTTCGAGAGTTTCCGGGTTGAGGGTGAGGATCTCTTCCACCAAGCGCCCGAGCGGGCCTATGTCGTTCACAAAGATGGCCACAAGCTTGGAATATTTGTTCTCTGGGATCACCTTGAAAGTAATCTCTGTGACAATACCCAAAGTGCCCTGTGAACCGACTAATAATTTATTGAGATCAAATGCATACCCTTCGGCTCCGCTCAGGGTCTTTGGCTTTTGGCCTTCGACATTCCAAATATAATATCCAGCAGAATTCTTGCTTACTTTTGGTTTTGCGTGTTGTATTTCTGATTCATTATTTTGTATTAATGAAAATATATTTTTATAAACATTCCCCTCAAAATCGTTCTGAGTAATCTTTTTATTTAATTCTTGTTTATTGAGTGGCTTTACGACATATTCATTACCATCAGCAAAGACCACTTTGGCTTCTAAAATATAATTTTCAGTTTGACCGTATTTTAAAGTTCTCTCGCCAGCAGAATTGTTTCCAAACATGCCACCCATGGCATTTATACTTTTTGAAGCCGTGTAGCACGGCAAAATCATTCCTTTTTCTAAAGTTATTTTTTCAAAATCTCTATAAAACATCCCGGGTTGAACGGCAATTTCCCATATAGACTTTGTTTTCATGGGTAATGGCCCGCCAATTAATTTATTCATGTACCGAGTGAAATCCAAAATAATAGATTCACCTATCGCTCCCCCCGACATATCGGTTCCGGCACACCTCGCTGTGATAGAAAGATCCGGATACTTTTGTTTATTTTCATTTACCCATTTAACTAAATTTTTCACATCTTCCGAATCTTTTGGAAAAAGCACAATTTTAGGCCGCACTTCAAGTAAGCTCGCATCATGCGAATATTTTAAAAGCGTTTCTGCATCATCCTCCACATCTCCCCTAAAAAATTTTTGTATTTCGGGTTTCATATTCTGTCTCGATATTTTATGAAATCATTAATAAATAATCTATATAATGCGGGAGTAATTTTTTTTATCTCTTCCGCCCACTTTCGTACAATTTCCATTTCGCTATTAAAATTAACCCTAGACATATAAAAAAGAGTTGCGAAAGGAATAAGATCTGGTTCGTCTTTCAATCTTTCAATTTTTTCATCTTCTGAAACCATTAAAACTTGTGGCTTTATTCTATCTCTATATGCTCCTACAGTTTTGGGATATATTTTATCGTATGCTTCAATCGCTGTTTGCGGTAAGCCAGACATTCTACCCATTTCCCAATAAATTTCTGGATCTCTTTCATGATTACCATAATCGGGCCTAGACCAAAAATGTGATATTAAATCTAAGTCCTTTTGATTATTTGCAACAAGACAAATTTTACCCGGTCTTGATCCTCGTATTCTTATATTCAATACTGGACCTTCATTAAACAACATACCAGCCTTTTCAACTCTTTCTTTCAAGTCACGTAACACTGATTCTGGCATGCCAAGTTCAAGAGATACCGCAGTGGCTGTTTTTAACCCCTTCCAAACAAGCACAAGAAAAACTCTATCTTTTGGCTCTAAATGTTGAAAACTCTCCAACGAAGTTGCTATTTTGTGTTCTTCTGCATTTAATTCTCTTTTTTGTTGTCCAACACTATCAGGTGTTTTCATAATTTTTTATTTAAATACTTTAAAATCACAGCCACACTTCTGTCCTCCTTCATTTTACCAGATAGTGCTAATTCTTTTAATTCATCTTTAGAGATTTTTTTGACTTCTATTTTTTCATGTTCTTCTAGTTTCTGTCCAACTTGTTCATATTTTTTAATTACAAAATAATACAAATCCCACTCAAAACTACCTCCGCATTTAGAAATACAAAAAAATTCCATTTCAATAGGTTTTACGCCCACTTCTTCCATTCCTTCTCTGATAACAGCAACTTTCACTTTTTCTAGAATTTCTTTTTGATTTTTTGGGTCTTTCTGTTTTACTAAAAAATCATTGTACTCAATCAAGGAATCAAAAACTTTTCCACCTGGTAATCTAAAATCTATACCTAAACCAAATCTTTCTTCTTTGCTTATTAAAAATTCACCATCTGGGGTTTCGATAATTAATCGCACTCCTGGAGCCCTGCGTCCTTTTTCTAACACAATTTCTTTACCATTTGGAAAAAGAGTCTCGTGAACTATTTCTATCATTTTTCCTTGATAAACTATTTTTTGATTTTTACTTTGCATATTTGTATCCTAAATTTCATCTTTAGTCCTTTCGGATAAATGTATGAAATTACTTCATCCCGCTAAAGAGTTTTAGTCGAGCTTCTACAACTTTCTCTACTGCATCTACAGCAGGAGGCAAATATTTATAAGGGGTAATTTCTTCAGGACTATCATTCAGAGCTTTCCTTAATGCCTTAGTAAAGGCAACACGAATCTCAGTATTGATATGAACTATGTCCACACCTTCCTTTATGCAAGCGATGAAGTCTTCATCCATTGAACCAGAACCACCATGCAATACTAATGGTATACCCGTAGCTTTGCGGATATCTTTGACGCGCTCAGGATGTAATCTAGGATTACCACTTTTAACCATACCATGCACATTGCCAATAGAAGGTGCTAAAAGATCAATACCAGTTTCATCCACAAAATGCTTTGCATCTTCTGGGGTTGTCATCGTAGCTTCTGAAACTCCATCTGGAATTTTATCTAGAATTTTTGAAGATGAACCAATGAAACCAAGCTCTGCCTCTATTAAAATCTCTCTATTCTCTTTTTTAGAAAGCTCACGAGCATACTCCACGCATTGTTTAGTAATTTTTATATTTTCTTCTAGTGGAAGTTTAACCAGATCGATAACGGCCGAATCAAAACCAGCATCTAGCGAATTTTTTACCGCCTCAAAACTGTAATGATGGTCCGCATTCAAAAATATCGGATAATTGTCTCTGGCGCGCAACGCTCGCACGACAGCCACTGCCTCATTTTTTCCGAAAAATTCTTCTTCCCCTTCGGAGAGTCCAATAATAATCGGCACGCCTAATTTTTTTGCCGCGTTGTAAATACCGTGTAGCGCTTCTAGATTTGAAATATTAAAATGACCCATCGCAATGCCTTTCTTATCCGCCTCTAAAATATATTCTTTATATGTTTTCATTCTTTTATTTTAACATTTCTATTAAAATTTGCTTTGTAACTACTGGATTTACAGAACCTTTTGTCTCTTTCATTATTTGGCCAACGAGAGACATCAATGCTTGCTCTTTGCCCCTTTTGTAATCTGCTACAACCTTTGGATTAGCATCTATAATCTTTTGTGCTATTTGTTTTAACGCCCTTGTGTCATTACTCTGAAGTAAATTCTGTTCTGTAGCTATTTTAAGCGGTGATTCATCTTTTGTGACTAAAGTTGCTAAAATATCTTTGGCCACACGAGAAGAAATCTTATTTTCTCCAACTAAATTTATAAGCTCTGAAAAATTGTTTTCACTTGGAAGCTTTGCATTTTTTTCAGACTTTTTAATACCTATATAATCTGTCGTAATATAATTCGATGCTATTTTTATTTTATCCTTATCTTTTAAAACCTTTGCAACTTTTTCAAACCAAGCACTAAGCGTAGGGTCATTTATGTAAACTTCAATATCTTCGTCTTTTATTCGAAAATCTTTTTTATACCTAGAGCGCTTAGCAACAGGCAATTCCGGCAATTCTTTCTTCATCTTTTCTAAATCAAATGCTTCGTGCAGTTTCAATTTAGGAAGATCGGGTTCAGGAAAATAGCGGTAGTCGGCGCTTCCCTCCTTCTTTCTCTGTGAAAAAGTCTTTTGTTTATTTTCATCCCAGCCACGAGTTTCCTGTACTATTTCTGACTCTTTACCACTCTCTAGTAATTCAGTCATTCTATCAAGCTCATATTTTATGGCACGCTCCACACTTCTGAACGAATTTAGATTCTTCACTTCCACTTTTGTGCCTAATTTTTTAGAGTCCGTAGAAATAGAAATATTCGCCTCAACTCGCATTTCGCCTTTTTCCATATTTGCTTCCGACACGCCGAGATACCAGAGCAAGAGCTGAAATTCTTTTGCGAATTTTGTCGCGCCCAAAGCCGCCTCATCCGCTTTTTGAAATGTGGTCGATTCGGTGACCAGCTCCATTAACGGCATTCCGGCTCTATTAAAATCTACTAAACTATACCTTCCGAGATCGCCTGCCCCGTAGGAAGTACTCTTTCCTTCGGGGTGTTTGTTGTTCGCAGTATCTTCCTCTAAGTGCACTCGGGTGATATCGAAATCCACCAAATGTCCGCCGGAGACTATCGGATACTTGTATTGCGAGATCTGATACCCCTTCGGGATGTCGGGATAAAAATAATTCTTGCGGTCAAATTCGGAGAAGTCCGCAATGTTGCCACCAATCGCGAGACCGACCTTGATGACATTTTCTATTGCTTGTTTGTTCGCGACAGGAAGAGCGCCGGGGTGCGCCATGCATACCGGGCAAATATTTGTATTCGGCCTCTCCTCGTCCGGGTCGTTCTTGCAAACACAAAACATTTTCGTCAGTGTTTTGAGTTCGGCGTGGACCTCGAGACCGATCGTTGGGTAATATTTTTTATCCATAGGCAATATCAATATAATATCATAAACAACATCAACGTGCGTATGGATTACTGCCTTTGAATTCTTTCTTGGACAATTTTTCCGTCGTCCAAATGAACTATGCGCTCGGCGAATTTGCTGTATTCTTCCTCGTGAGTCACCATAATGATAGTCTGGCCTCCTTTATGTAGTTCTTTAAAAATATTCATGATGATACGGGAGGATTCGTTGTCGAGATTCGCTGTCGGCTCGTCGGCAAACAATATCTGCGGTTCATGTGCGATCGCCCGAGCGATGCTCACTCTCTGCTGTTCTCCGCCGGAGAGCTGGCTCGGCAAATTAAAAAGCTTTTTATCTAGTCCGATTTTTGAGAGAGCCTCGCCCGCCTTTTTATAGGCCTGCTTTTCCGAAATATTCTGCATCAAGAGAGGCAGAGCCACATTTTCGATTGCATTCATTTCAGGCAGGAGCGCATAGTCCTGAAAAACATACCCTAACTTGGAAAGACGAAAGTATGTCTTTTCACTGATTGAGAGTGAGTTCATATTTTTATTGTCTATATAAATATCCCCCTCGGTTGGCTCGTCGAGTAGGCTCATCTGGTAAAGAAAAGTGCTTTTCCCTGCACCGGAACGGCCCATGATTGCGATGAACTCCCCGCCTTTCGCTACAAAATTAATTCCTTTCAGAACTTCTGTCACAGTTTCTCCATCTTTGAATAATTTTTTTAAATTTTTTACTTCAATCATATAATTTAATTTCTGCCTAAAATGGAATCTAATGTATTTTTACGGACGATGAGACGCGCGGGGATAAACCCGGCCACTATCGTGGTAAACATCAATAACCCCACTCTAAATAACGTACCACCGACCGGGGCTACCAATATACCGTCGCTGAAAGGAAAATCTATCGGATGCGCCGCGATAAATGGTTGGAGCACACCGTAAAGCACGAGAATGCCTATGACGGAACCGCAAAAAGCATAAAAGAAGGATTGTAATATATAGGAGATCTCGATTGCCCTCTCATTGATGCCGATTCCTTTCAAAATTCCAATAAATTTTCTTCTGGTAATTGCATTGATGAAAATCACAATGAAAATAGTGATCGAGGCGACGACCAGACCGATGGAAGAAAGCATGTTTCCGAGCAGAGCAAACGTGTCGATCATATCTTTTATGAACTTCGGCTGCGCATCGGCATATGTTTGGACCTTGGCTACGCGGTCGATCCCATTCTGTTTGAGAATATCGCGGACAACTTCTGGATCGGTGCCAGGTTTCAGTTTGATGGATATTTCATCTACGTTGTAATCATTGCGCCCGATAATGCTGCGAAGCTGAGAATCCACCATGAAGACCCGGAGGCTGACTTCATCCACTTTCGCTTTAATGATGCCCTTGATAGTGACTTCTCGCTCGATACCGTGCACATTGATACGGATTTTCACGCCAGGAGCCACATTGTAAAGAGTTGTAAATCCTGGAGAATCGATCGGCAAATATTCGCTATCAAGATAAGCACCAAGCATGACTTGATCATAGTCTGTGGGCGAGAGGTATTCCCCTTCGACTATGAACTTCGAGAGATTGGTAACCTCGTCCTCAGCCACTGGATCAATGCCGGTCACTGAGGCGACAGCAGTGTTAGGTTTCTCTTTGTCATTGGTTCGCGTCTTGTAATTGGCCTCGAGAGTACCGCCTTCCAGATATCGCGCCGAGACGGCTTCCACCTGTGGCAAAGAATTCACAATACTCATAATTTCCGGACTACTCTCTATGTAAGTTTTGTTATTTAAGGTAGATATGATGACATCACTCGTATAATGGCTACGCACAGCGACTATCGCCCCTTGGATGAGTCCCACCAAGATTCCGCTCACCACCACTAAATTAATGAAGGTGAAAAACATTACGAAAATGATAAGAATTGTAGTCCATATACTAGACCTTCTGATTTGCCGTTTCGCCAGAAAAAATCCTATTCGAATATTCAATAAAGAAAACATAATTATTCGACTGGCGGGAGGGTTGGGTTGAGCACAACCATTTCCCCTACTTCCAGTCCTGACACAACCTCGACTTGCCCCAAAGAAGAAATGTCCCCGAGTACCACCTCTCTGTCATTTATTTCTTTACCATTTTTTACCTGCACGAATTTTTTTCCGTCTTTTCCAAAGACGACCCCTCCCGGCACAGTTATGACGTCCGGTTTGCTGAAAATTACTATGAGAACATTGGCGGTCATACCAGATTTTAGCCGGTCATCCTTTTCAACGAATTGGAGTTGGATCTTATAATTGGCGACGCCGTCCCGCACTGTTTCGGCTTGATCGATAGACACTACCTCCGCGTTGAAGGTCTCATTTTCTCCGTAGGCATCGAGAGTCACCAGAGCTTTGTCGTGAAGTTTAATAAGAGGAATATTTATTTCCGGGACGTAACTTTCTATGAGAAAAGTACCGGTACTTATCATTGTAATAAGAGGCTCATTCGTAGAAGCTATTTCCCCAACTTCTTTTTCGGTGTTTGTGATCAAGCCATCGAAAGGCGCGTAAATAGTGTTTTTCTTTATTTCTGCGTGTATTTTTTCAATTTCAGCGTCTAAAATGGAGGACGAACCGTCATTTTTCTCCGTTAAAAGCTTTTGATAATCCGACTCTGCATTTTTAATTGCCAAATCACGCTCATCTTTTGCTTCATTGTAAGCATTCAGGTTTGTACCGTAAGAAGAACTGGTTTTATTGGGAATATCCAGGTACCAAGTCGTTCCCTCATAAGAAGATAGGCCAGGATCGTCGGGAAAAAAAATATAGAGCCCCCTCGTGCCGAGCAGTGTCGAGCCTTGTTTGTTAATGACTCTTTTTGTGTTTTCTAAATTAAAAGTGAAAAGCACATAATTAGGCAGAGTTACATTTTCTTTATCAATATAAATTTTATATCTTCCTTCCGCGCCTTTATAAATCCCTCCCAAAGTCGGCGGATCTACACCATAGTCATTGACCTCTGGAATTAATTCCAAATCTTCTGTAAGCAAAGCTTGGTAAGTATTGTCGACTTTTGTATCTTCCTGATTTCGTACTTTTTCTAATACTTCTTTTGCGTCTTCCAGATCCACATTGGAAGTTCTGGAATTTATTTCTTTTATTTTAAGATCCGCGAGAAGATCTGTAATTTCAAGCTGCGCTAAAATCTGTCCAGCTTTGACATTCTGGTTCTCCTTTACAAAAATCCTACCTATCCGGCCGGAATCCGCAAAACCGAGCTCCGCTCTGCTAGATGTCTCCACTTTTCCAGAAACAGAAACTTGATTCACGAAAAGCGAACGCTTAACCATGATTGTTTCTCCTGATATTTCCCGTCTAGTCAAGAAGAAAATTACCACAATAACAAAGAGGAACGCCCCGATCGCATAATAAAGATATTTCTTATTTAGCTTTGAAAAAATGGTCATGTTGGTATGAATATTAGCACAAAATCCCTTTTCTGCAAAATAAAAAACCCTTACTGACTTATTAAATTTATTTAACGGGAGATAATTCTGCAATTAAAGAATCTAACATTCTATTAGCTATATCTACATCCTCTTCCGTGTAAAATCTTTCAGTACCCCGAAGGGTGTCGCAAAACCTGGAAAATTCTTCGCATTGTTTCTTAACTTCAGGATTATTTATCAATTCATGTGTATTTAAAACCATAATGACCCCCAATACATTACTAAAGAACACAGTTCGACATTTATACCTTTGATAATTTGGCATTTCAGGTCGCAATCTTTTAGAAGGAATTTCCTCTATATAATCAAACCTTAAAACATTAAGAAGCTTCAAATATTCTTCTCTTATTTTCGAAATTTTTTCAGGACTCGGAGTTACTTTTATTTTTTGGAATTGTTTAAAATTTTCATCCATGGTAAATTTTGGTTACTTTTTCTTTAAAATCTTTACCAGTGCATCTTGAAACTTCTTCACAGCTTTATCATCAAATAAAGATAAAGTAAATACGTTTTTACTTATTTTCTTAAATTCTGCTACTTTTTTTAGGACGACTTTCGGATCATCTATTACATCACTTTTTGTTAAAATAATTATTTCTTCTTTCTCTGATAAACCTTCTACTCCTAAATCTAAGCTTTGATCGTATTTTGCCAACTCTTTGCGAATTTCTTTGTAGCTCTTCATCATGCCCGTCGAACCTCTGGATAAATTCTCGAACGAGATCAAGTGCGCGAGCATCTTGGTGCGCTTGATGTGACGTAAAAATTTGACCCCGAGCCCCTTGCCCTCGGACGCCCCTTCTATAAGTCCTGGAATATCGGCAATGATGTAACCGAAAAAATCTCCCAGATTTGGATCAAGTGTGGTAAAAGGATAATCTCCCACTTTCGCTTCAGCATTTGTAAGCGCGTTTAAGAGCGAAGACTTGCCTGCATTCGGAAGCCCGATAAATCCAATATCTGCAAAAAGCTCCAGCTCTATTTTAAAATTCCCGCTTTCTCCGGGTCCTCCGATGTTTGATTCATGTGGAGTAGTATTGATCGAGCTTTTGAAATGCTCATTTCCAAAACCTCCAAAGCCGCCCTTCAAAATAAGTATTTTCTCTCCTTCTTTTGTTAATTGCCATTTCTCATTAGTATCGAAATTGGTAATAATAGAACCCACTGGCAATTTTAGAACAAAATCTTCTCCATTTGCTCCATGTAAACTTTTACTTCCGCCGTCCTCTCCTCTCCCAGCGACAAAACTTTTTTTGGTTTTGTATTTTGAAAGAATATGAACGTCACGCACTGACTGTACGTAAAAATTCCCACCCTTGCCAGCGTCACCTCCGGCTGGTCCGCCTTTCGGTTCAAATTTCTGGCGATGCCAGCGCACGACGCCGTTTCCGCCGTGCCCCGCCTCCGCATATATTTGTATTTCATCAATAAAGGCCATCTTGAATAGGCTCTAGGCTTTAGGCACTAGGCGTTAACTTATAATCTAAGGCAAGTTGTGATAATTTGATGGCTCCCTCTTTTGATTTTGCTACCGCGAGGAAAAGAGCCCGATGGCAGAATACAGCATCCTGGACACCGGTAAGTTCCTGTAATTTTTTGTCCATAAGCCCAGCCCAGGATGCAGGAAGATCTTTTCTGTTTCCAAAGCTGTTTTTTGTTTTTCTCATAGCTACTGCAGACCATTTTTCATTGTCACCAAATACGGCGAATAAGGGTTCGGTAAAATTTTGCAAAGCATCCCAGATCTCAAATTTAGAAACTTTCGGCTCATCTATCACAATCAATCTTTTATCTTTTGCTTTTTTATAAAAACCTTTGATAATTTGGGCGACTTCTATTTGATCGTTCGCTTTCTTTATTTCTCTTTGAAGAATTTCTTTGCCCCAAGCAAACGCTTTTAAAAACTGTTTGTCTTTTTCCATATCTTCCAGAGAAGTCGGTGAAAAAATGGCGAAAACATCCTGTAAAGTATATGCCGAAATATTTGGAAAATTATTTTTATATAAATCAATCCCATTATCATTGGCATCTATCGGCATTGCAAGTTTGTGCTCGATAAAATCCGCAACTTCTTTGTTGCCGGCAACTTCCACACCAAATTTTTTCCATACCAGACCAAAAGAGGAATAGGGTATTCCTTCCCTTTCACCTGCCCCGTCCGTTTGATGATGATCAAACCTATTTAATTTTGCATCATATATTCCCCCCACATCAAAAACATAGTCCGCGTCATGTATGGTTTCTTTATCTCTCGTGCGAATTACTTCAAATTTCTCCCGCTTTTTCTCAAGCAATAAAGACAGCGTTGCGTAGGCAAAAATGTCATCCGCGTGAAAAGACCCGTCATGGGTAATTAGTTTTAATTTTTTTTCTTTCTTGCCCATCATAATTTAAAAAAGACTGTCCACGACTGCTTTTACCACCATCCCGTCTGCTTTGCCTTTTAGTTCTTTCATAAGAGCTGACATGAGCATTCCCTTCTTTGCGGCATCTGTGATTTTAAGTTCCTCTTTTTTAATACGAGCAATTTTTTCCACTTCACCCCTATCCATCATTTTTGGCAAATAAGTTTCAAGTATCGCCAGCTCGGATTCTTCTTCTTTTACTAAATCCTCTCTATTTCCCTTTTTAAATTGCTCTATTGAGTCTTTTCTTTGTTTTGCGAGTTTAGTTATAACAGAAATAGCTTCGGGGTCTGTGAGCATTTCTTGTGGTTTTCTATTTTTGGCGACAAGCTCGTTGGTAAATGCGGCAGACATGGCCCGGAAAGCTTTCAAGCGCAAAACGTCTTTTGCCATCATTGCTTCTTTTATTCCATTTTTAATTTGTTCGTGTAGCATTGCTTGATTATAACAAAGAAATATTGTTTTAGAAAGCCTTGCACAGGCGGGTAGCCGAGCAGTTCGCCCTGCCAAGCTTGCAGGGATAGATTGCTTTATAAAATAATATTTCTTTGTGGTAATATAGTAAGATGGCTAAGCTAATATTTTTTGATACGGAGACCACGGGCAATGAACAGAAGGACTCCCTATGCCAAATTGCTTATAAAAGTGGTGATGAAAGTTTTACTGGCCTTTACAAGCCTCCACTAAAAATTCCACCCGAAGCTTCTGCTGTACACCATATAACCAATAAGATGGTCGCCGACAAACCATCTTTTGCTGAAAGTGGGGATTTGTCTAAAATTAAAAAACTTTTTGAAGATAAAGACATCGTCGTCGTGGCTCACAACGCGCCTTTTGATTTGATGATAGTCGAAAAAGAAGGAATCAAGCCGCAAAAATTTATTTGCACTTTACGGGTTGCCAGACATTTAGACCCAGAGGGAAAAATAGAAAGATATAACTTACAATATTTGCGTTACTTACTCGAAATAGAAATAGATGCCACTGCTCATGACGCGCTTGGTGATGTGTTGGTCTTAGAAAAACTTTTTGAGCGATTGAAAAATAAATTAATTCAGAGCGAGAATGTAAGCGAAGATGAAGCGATAAATAAAATGATTGAAATCTCTTCGCACCCTTCACTTCTGCGTTCATTCAACTTTGGCAAACATACTGGTAAAAAAATAGAAGAAGTAGCGAAAGTAGATAGAGGCTATCTGGAATGGCTACTAGCCCAAAAACTCGAAAGCGATCAAATAGATGAGGATTGGATTTATACGTTGAAACATTATTTGGGGAAATAATCACCACCCCCTACCCCCGCCTTAATCAAGGAGGGGGTTAGGGGGTGGTAATTCTGAATTCGGAAGGAAAAACTTGACAATAGCTGTGTGTGTGTGTGTTAAATTTTCAATCGAAAAGAAAACCCAACGAAAGGCTGTTATGCTAGTACAAATTGTAAGTGCCCCTACAGGTTTAAGTTTGGTGGGAATAATGCACGTAGGTGCAGTCCACACCGGCAAGGCAATCGTCTGTATTAATGAACAACAAGGTTTGTTGGAAATTCACAACGGAGACGACAACGACCTTAAGACGTTGCGAGAAAAGGCAAGAATCACCTTGCAACAAGTTCCCAGCGAAAAAAGAGTGTGAAAAAGTGTGCATTCTGCCGCTTGTGAGGAGCCGAGCTTCCACAGGCGGCTTCTTATTTTTATTTAAATAAATGTGGTAAAATAAATTGGAAACTTGATTACCTAACTTTTCCGACCGGTAGAGTTAGGTAAATTGAAAGTTTTTCGCAAATGCCAATCATTTTCTAATTTTTCTACTATCATATACAAAACATCTTTTCCTATCTTAAAATCCGCTTTTAATAAAGAAATCAGATCCTCGCAATCATACGGATATAGCCAGACACTATTTTGAAGCCGAATAAAGCCTATTTGAGAAAGTGTTTGCCTTAAAAGAAATCTGGTTTTACTCCTTGATTCTTTTATATCAAAAATAACTACCCTCCAACGACCATCCCATTTTTTTGGAATTTTTAATTTAAAATTATGCTTATCAAGAAAATCCAACTTACTTTCCCCTTTCCTTGTAATACGGGCAACTTTTTTCCCATTTATTTCAATTATTTCAATAAAGCCTTTTTCTCTAAGACGTGTAAAGGAATCATTTATGGAGTACTTTAAATTCTTTTTTCTTTTAAAAGAACTCTCAAGTTTTTTAATAGCTGATAAAACATTGGGAGCAACCAGAGCAACTCCAAGCATGCCAGCGGTAAAAACTGTGTTTAAAATTATTTTTTGAATATTTTTGCGTTTATCCTTCTTTTTGATTTCTTGTTCTAAATTTCCCATATATTGATAACTACGTAAATTATAATCCACAAATATAAAATTACCTAATTATTCCGACCGGTAGAGTTAGGTAATTTAGCAAAGTAAAAAATTGACACCTTACGCCTGAAGTGTTAGTTTTTAAGGGATAATCAACTAGTTCACCAAAGGACATATGAAACAAAATGAAAAAGAAGTTACTGTTGTCGCAGACTGCACGAGTTGCGACGGCACTGGACTCTTTGGGTTTCGAGACAAACTCGGAGTTACCTGTTGGGATTGTGAAGGCAGTGGAAAAATGTCCATAACTTACACACCCTTCATCGAGCGAAAATTACGCCACGAGTGGCAAATCACAGAGGTATGCCAAAGAAGTTCCCTCAGTATGAGATTGGGAACACCCATCAGCTACAAGGAGTTCCTGGAGGGTAAGTTCCCTGAGACACCTATCGAACCAGAAATACCCAAAGATTAGTGTGCGTAATTGCCGCTTGTAGGAAGCCGAGCTTCCACAGGCGGCTTCTTATTTTTATTTAAAATGCTAAAATACTCTTATGCAAATTCTTTGGATAATATTAGCTTTAGTTGCAGGAGTAACAATTGCCTATTTTGCTTTTGGGCGTAGAAAAGAAGAAAAGAAAGATGATAGTTTGGGGTTAAATTTAATACTCACTCAAATAAACGAACTTTCCAGAACTGTAGACAATAAAATCGGAGAATCGCATAAACAAGTCAACGAAAGTTTGAAATTCCATTCTAGCGAATCAAATAAAATTATTAGAGATGTTACAGAAAGATTGACCAGATTGGACGAGACAAATAAACAAGTCATTTCTTTTGCAGACCAATTGCAAAGTTTGGAAAATATTTTAAAGAATCCGAAACAACGCGGAATTCTCGGTGAATATTATTTAGAAACAGTTTTAAAAAATGTCCTTCCTCCCGGTAGCTACCAAATGCAATACGAATTTGAAGATAAAACTATTGTGGACGCTGTAGTTTTCGTAAAAGATAAAATTATTCCCATAGACTCAAAATTCTCTCTGGAAAATTATAATAAAATGGTGGAAGAAAGGGATGCCGTAGAAAAGAAAAGACTAGAAGCAATCTTTGTGGGAGACTTAAAAAATAGAATCACTGAAACTGCAAAATATATTCAGCCAACAAAAGGCACTACTGATTTTGCTTTTATGTTTATCCCCCACGAAGCTATTTATTATGATTTGCTCACAAATAAAGTGGGCGCGTTGGCATCGGAAGAAAATGAGAACTTGATCCAACGCGCGGCAGGAAAATATAAAGTCATCATCACCTCCCCCACTTCATTCCTCGCATATTTGCAAACTGTCTTGCAAGGATTGAAGGCACTCAAAATAGAAGAATCCGCGAAAGAAATAATTAAAAAAGTGGAAGATTTGGGAAAACATTTAAAATCTTACGACGAATATCATAATAAACTCGGGAATGCGCTCGGCACTGTGGTGAACCATTACAATGCTTCCAATAAGGAATTGAAGAAAATAGACAAGGATGTGCTCCGGATTGCTGGATCATCGCCGGAATTGGCATTATTAGAAGTCGAAAAACCCCGCCCGAACGACTGATCGTTCAGTCGGGCAGGCGAAATTAGAAGAATAATTAATAAATCAAGATGTTTAAAAATTTTTTATTAAAAAAGATGTTGCGAACCCAAGGCGTGCCAGAAGCTCAGATCGACATGTTCATTAATATGATGGAAAAGAATCCTGAGCTTTTCAAAAAAATTGCGGAGGAAGTAAAAGTAAAGATGGATCAGGGCGTAGATCAACAGACTGCGTCTCTCACTGTCATGAAAAAATACGAGCAGGAACTGAAAAAATTGGCGCAATGAATAATTTAACTCCGGAAGAAAAAAGAGTAATAATCGACAAAGGCACGGAAGCGCCATTTGTGGGTGAATATGTGAACAATAAAGAAACTGGTGTGTATGTCTGCCGACAATGCGGATCCCCTCTTTATAATTCCAAAGATAAATTTGAATCTACTTGTGGCTGGCCAAGCTTTGATGATGAAATAAAAGGCGCAGTTAAAAAAAGCGTAGATGCTGACGAAATGCGAACAGAAATAACTTGCGCAAAATGCGGTGGGCATCTCGGACATGTCTTTACTGGAGAACACCTGACCGACAAAAACGTCCGCCATTGCGTGAACTCGATCTCGATGAAATTTATTCCCGGAAAGTAGTTAATTATTTAAAACGCCATGACCAAAAAAATAGTATTAGCAGGAGGATGTTTTTGGGGACTCCAGGATTTGATCCGGAAACAGACGGGTGTGATACAGACGCGCGTAGGCTATACCGGCGGCAAAATCATCAATCCTACCTACACAAACCATGAAGGCCATGCGGAGGCTGTGGAAATAGAATATGACACAGAAAAAACTTCTTACAAAAATCTGCTGGATTTTTTCTTTCAAATCCACAATCCTACAACATTGAACCAGCAAGGCAACGACCGAGGCACTTCTTACCGTTCAGCTATTTTTTATGGTAGCGATGAAGAGAAAAAGGAAGCCCAGAATTTCATAGACATCGTGAATAAGTCAAAAAGATGGAAAGACCCCGTCGTCACCACCCTTGAGCCTTTGGATAAATTTTATCTTGCCGAAGATTATCACCAAGATTATCTAGAAAAGAATCCGGGTGGCTACACCTGCCACGCTATTTATTTTGATAGCTATTTGAAACCATAAATTCCCTATTCGCCTATTCGCGCGAATTAGAGAATAGAAAAGCTGGGCTGTGATTATACGTATATGAATACGTATAAAGTCGTGTGACCCTACGCGGAATCGGACCGCGATTTAAGCCTTGAGAAGGCCTTGTCCTAACCGTTAGACGATAGGGCCGTAGCAAAAATATAACATTTTTAATAAAAAATTGAAAATTATCTCATCTGATATAGAATTTGTTATAATAATCTTATGATCAAGAACAAGATAGCCACTGGCACAGTACACAAAGTACCAGCGGATTTGAGAAAGGCCGTTACTTCTGACAAAACGGTGCTAAAAACTTGGGAAGACATCACTCCGCTCGCGCGCAACGAATGGATCTGCTGGGTTACATCTGGCAAAAAAGTAGAAACCAGAAATATCCGTATCAAAAAGGCACTCTCAAAGCTAAAAGGCGGAATACGTCGGCCTTGCTGTTGGGCTGGTTGTATTCATCGTTAAAACCCCCTAAAACCCTGTAAAATCGATCAATCCCATCAAAATCAGCTCGATTTTGATGGGATTCGCCCAAAAACAACAAAACCCACGTCCGGATAGTCGAACGTGGGTGTAAACGATTTACACAGACAAAAAAAGTGAAGCTGGGTTGCAACCTCTGGCTGTTGGTTGCAGAATGCTGAATTTCCCGTGGAGGAAAAGCCTTCCAGCAGAGCAGAAGATCCAACAACTGATCATCGGTGAAGAACAACCCAACTTCGATAAATTTATATCACAACAAAAACAAAAAGCAAATTTGTGTTATAATATGAGTCTATGATCAAATATTTAATCATTTTAGGCCTTATACTTCTCGCTTGGTGTCCGTGGCTGACAGCAGAAGAAGCCTCAAATATTATTGATAACAGAGTCGCAGAAATGCAGGAAGCGAACCCGGATCTTTGCGCTATGGAAATAAACAAGGACTCGATCCGCAAAGTACCGTTTGGCTATACGGAAGAAGTTTCTTACGACTGTTCGGTCTCTGATCCTATCTACGGAGTCTTCCAATCGACAGAAATAGTGTTTATAACATTCTATAAAGGACTGATCGGCATGCCAAACCGAAAAGTTTTACAGAATTTTGATTAAGACTGGATTTAATTATAAGTAGATGCAAAAAAATATTAAAAAGGCTGCCATACTCACCGCTGGAATCGTCTTCCTCACACTCGGATTACTCGGCTTGGTGTTGCCCTTTCTGCAAGGAATTCTTTTTTTGGCTATCGGGCTCATTCTGGTCTCGTTCAGCTCACCAAAGATCCGTCTGTGGATAAATAAACACACGGCAAAATACCCTCACTTGTCTTCGGTAATAGGAAAAGTTGAGACCTGGATCACTAAATTTATCGGATAAGAATTATTTTTTACCGAGCCAGGCATCGTCTTGACGCACTAGGATTTTATTTTTGTTTTCCTTATCGAGAATTATAGCTTCCACCACCCGCTCGAGGCGCATTTTTTGAGAACCTTTCACTAAGATGAAATCGTTCTTTTTTACAAATGTTTTCATAAATTCGCCTGCATCCGCCGCATCTTTGAATTCAAGAATGTTATTCGGATCCATTCCTGCATCTATGGCGCCGGACTTGATAGCTTGCGCCCGCTGTCCCACTACGATCAATATATCGCAGTTGTCCTTGGCTAGCCTGCCCACTTTTTCATGCGCTTCTACTGTATGTTTCCCGAGTTCGAGCATGTCTCCGAGCACTGCGATCTTCCTGTTCTTCGCTCTCACTTCTCCCAGGGTCTTCACCGCTCCCTCACAGGCAAAAGGAGAAGAATTGTAGGTATCATCGATGATCATCGAGTCGTTTATGCCCTTTAGTAGGCGCATGCGTCCCGGTGGTGCATCGTATTTCTGAAGAGCGTCGATGGCATTGATGACGTTCAGCTTGAGCCCGAAAGCGAGAGCAATTGAAGCGAGCGAGGCGTATTTGTGATTTTTACCGAATGCTCCGCCGATCACTACCGGCAGACTATTGCCTCCTTTTTCATCCTCTACTCTGAAAATTATTCCTTCCGGATCCTCCGAAGCATTGTACAAAATACTCTCCTGAGTTCCCAATACGTCGGCGCCTGGCTTGAATCCAAAAGTAGTCACCAAGCTTTTAGTTTTGCTCCTCATTTCTGAGACATCTTCGTCGTCGTAATTCAATATCAAGAGGCCGTCTTTTTTTAAAGTTTTAATGAGCTTGGTCTTTTCTTCTATCAAGCTTTTGCGAGAGGTAAAAAATTCAATATGAGCGGGAGTTTCTCCGATCGTAGTAATGATCACCACGTCGGTCTTGAGCCATAGTGCGGTCTTCTGCATATCCCCTTCTTTCCCCACCCCCACTTCGAGAACCAACCATTTCGGATATTTATGAGGGAATAAAAATAGAGACAATCCTTTTAAAATATTCGAAAACCAAATCCAGGGATTGTTCCAGCCGTTCGGAATGCCTAAAATAGTAAGCGGCAGACCGATTTCGCTATTGTAACTTTTCTCGCTCTTCCTCACATGGGAGACTCCGGAGAGGACAGCATACACCGCATCCTTGGTGGAAGTTTTTCCGACACTGCCGGTAATGGCAATGATCTTCGGCTTGTACTTGGCGAGTACCAGTCGGGATTCCATCTGCAATATGTAGGCTATAATTTTTCTAAATGTTGTTTTCACGTTTGATTATGAACGGTCCGGCGGAACATCGTAATAATTTAATAAAAATTCTGTGATATCTACAAAGGGGTTTCCCCAGGTAGTTGCGGCATAGGACACGCCTTTCGGATTTACGGCATAAAGGAAAACAATAAACTTCGGCTCATAAGCCGGAAAATAACCGACAAATGAATGAATGTGCACGTCCTTATAATAGCCTCCAGTGGTATGGTCCGCAACTTGCGCCGTGCCTGTTTTTATCGCCACACTAAAATTATCTATTTTCCCTTGTCCGCTCTTCATCGTCTTATCCATGACACCGACCAGCATCCTGGTTATCTCTTCGGAAGTTTCCTCGCTTATTTTCGTGCGCGTGGTCGGGTAAGTGAGTTTCTTGGAACCGCCAGTCATGTATCTGATCTCTTTGATGACATGAGGCACCACTAGATTCCCGCCATTTGCGAGCGAAGCTAGAGCTCGGGTCATCTCGATCGGAGTGAGAGCTATTCCTTGGCCGAAAGCAGCGTTGGCATATTCTATTTCTCGAATATTTTTCAAATTGCTGGTAATATTTTTCATCAAGCCACTGGTTTCATTTGGCAGGTCAATGCCAGTTTTTTCATCTAATCCATAGGAGAGCAAGTAGTCGTGCATATTTTGTTTACCCAATTTGCGAAAAACATAAACCATTCCTGTGTTCAATGATTGATTCAAAACTTCTTGCATGCTTGTACCAGGGCCACGACCTTTTTTGTCAAAATTAGTAATAGGTTTATTAGTATCTACCATCACCGAACCCTTGTCGTCATAAGTAGTGTTTGCGTTTAATACTCCCGCATCGATCGCCCCCGCCATAACGAGAGGCTTTACCACCGATCCGAACTCCATCACGTTTTCTACCAGAGGGTTGGAAAACACAGAGATCTTGTTTTTAGAAAAATCATTCGGATTAAAGTCCGGTTTGGCTCCTAGCGCATAGATCGATCCGTCCATCGGATCCATAATTATCCCGCCGATAGAATCCACTTTATATCTTTCTTGCACCTCGGTTAATTTCTTTTCCAAAAAACTCTGCACTTCTGGTTCGATAGTGGTGACCACGTCTCCGCCTCTGTCCGACTGTCTGAATGGGCTGATGTTTGAAAAGACCTCTGCAAAGAAATTCACATACGGCTTGTCATTATTGTGAGCGAGGACTTCTTCATACTGTCTCTCGAGTCCATAACGCCCGCCCAAATCATTTCCCTTGTAACCGACAAAGCCGAGGGTGTGGGAAGCGAGCAAACCCCCGGGGTAAAAACGCCATTTCTCCTTGAAGACACTGACACCCGAAATTTTCAGAGCCGTCACCGCATCGGCTTTATCCTTGGAAAGGCGGTACGCGACTTCTTCGTAAGGATCGCCGACTTTGGATGCCTTCGCGATGAAATCTTCCTGGTCGAGAACTATTATTTTTGACAATTTCAGATAGGCGGCCTCTTTGTCAGTTATTTTGCTAGGATTGATTGTGACCTTGAATCCGGTGACTTGAGTGGCAGCTGCAATCAGATGCCCTTCTTTGCCATCCCGGCTTCTGTTTTGAAAGAAAATAGTTCCACGCTCATAAATATTACTTCCGGGCGTGACATACTGACGGTCGGCAGAAGCCGAGTACGTTTCCCCGTGCACCACCTGCACCATAAATAGCCTCGCGCTCAAGACCAGACTAAAAGCTACGATGAATAAAAGCGTAACTCTTGATCTATTGATGAAACTAAAGGTCATTTTGGACAATTTTTGCTCTATCAAAAGACTCGCCCGGAGAAAGCAGGCCGAGAGTCTTGCGAGTTGCGAATGTCGCTTGAGTATTTTTGAATCCTAAAGAATACGAAAGGGTCAGATCGACTTTGTTCGACATGGATAGATAGGTGACTTCCAGATCTCGGACTTCATTGACAAGAGTGCGGGCGCTCGACTCCAAGCTTTGTCGTTCTACGATATTTTTGACCATATTGCCTAGGAGCAATACATATACCAAAGTAAGGAATCCGAGGGACCAAAAAATAAAACTGAACAAGGAGCGTTCAAAATTATTGGTAACAATATTCAAACTCTTCACATGCATATATAATTTTGAACTGAGCTGCAACATATTTTATTTTTTTTCTAAGATCCTTAATTTTGCGCTTCTGGATCTCGGATTATTTTTAATTTCACTTTCCCCTGCTAATATTACTTTTTTGTTGATCAATTCTCCTTCTCCTTTCGCAACTTTCTCTTTATAAAATCTCTTAACTATCCTGTCTTCCAGACTATGAAAAGATATGACCGACATTCTTCCTCCATTTTTCAAAAATTGAAACCCTTTCTCCAACCCTTCCGCGAGCGCTCCCAGTTCATCGTTGACCGCTATCCTGATCGCTTGGAAAGTCTTGGTAGCAAAATGAATTCGTCTCTTATTCCCCTTGCGAAACTTTGCCGGAATAGCTTGCTCTATAATCTTTACTAAATCAAAAGTGGTTTTAATCTCCTGCTTCTTTCTAAACTCCACTATTTCCTTAGCGATTCTCCGAGCTTGCTTTTCCTCGCCGTAGCCGTAGATTATATCGGCTAGGCTTTCTTCTTCCCAAGTATTTACCACATCCTGGGCTGTAATATCTTCTGAAGAAGGATTTTCTTTCATGGTCATGAGTAGCGGCTCATCGATCAAAAAAGAAAATCCTCGTCCAGATCCACCGGCTAGCGGACTCAACTGATCCGAACTCAAACCTAAATCAAAAATAATACCGTCAACTTTTTCTATCCCCTCTTTTTCCAAAACTTTATCTACATTTCTGAAATTGTCGTTAATAAAAGTAAAATCACAATTTAATTCTTTGAATTTACTTTCAACTCTCTCTAAAGTGCTTTTGTCTTGGTCAAGAGCTAGTATTTTCACGCTCGGATATCTTCGGCAAATCTCGGAGCTGTGTCCTCCGCCCCCGAACGTCGCATCCACAATCACCAATTTCTCATTCCCCACCTTGTGCGGAGCAAGCAAACCATCTATAGCTTCATTTAAAAGAACTGTCTTGTGTATACTCGTCATTTTTGTCCGTTTCCGAGCGCTTCCGCTAATTGTTCCGCCTGCTTCTCGACAACTGCTTTATTTTCCGCCCAAACCTTGTCGTTCCAAACCTCCACTCTGTCCCTCACGCCGACGATTGCCGCAGAACTGGAGAGCCCAATCCTTGCCTTCAGGAAATCCGGAATGAGAATCCTGCCGATCGAATCTATCTCCACTTCCGCCGCACGTCCGAACATGTAGCGGTTGAAATTTCTCTGGTCAGCTTTCAGGAAAGACAGATCTGAATCCGAGTCAGAAAGTTTCTTGCTAACTTTTTCCCATTCTTTAGCTGTAAAAATGAACAAGCAAGCGCCCAACCCCGGTGTGATGATAATTTTTTTCCCAAGCTCCTTGCGGAACTTTGCCGGCATGGAAACCCTGTTTTTGTCATCTATTGTGTGTATGTATTCGCCGATCAACATAAATTTTGTAAAAATTATTATTTCCCACTTCTTCCCACTTGATATACATTGTAAACCACTAACAAAATAACGCCAAGCCCCACCTGTGGATAACTTTTAGTGTCGCTGTTGACTTCTGTTGATTTAGGTTTTATAATTAGAATGTTTGGTTCCCCGAGGGGGGTCGTACCTGCGTGCATTTCAGGCCGACCTCCCTCACTTTTCTTGAAAAAAATACAAGAAAAAGGTGTCTAAAAAACGCCCATATCAAAATGATGTCCCGAGAATCCCTGTGGTTCACGGGCATTTTCTATTTTTGGATAATTTTTACTCTTTTTATTTTGGTTTAAGCGCTCTAAGTCTAGCTATTTCTGTTTCAGCTTGAATTTTCTTTGTATTTAAATATTCAAGTAAAGTCTTATCTTTGCTACCGGCTTCATTCAATTTAGCAATCTGCGAAACTGCAAATTCCAACATAGACTCTAATTCTTCAATTGTTCTTGTAGGAGTTTTTTCTCTTGTTTCTGATTTTGATGACTTTCGTTCCATGTTATTTTGGCTTCATTGTTGGAAAAAGAATAACTTCTTTTATGTTTTTCGCGCCTGATAAAAACATGACAAGTCTATCAATTCCTATGCCAATTCCCCCATTTGGAGGCATGCCATATTCCATAGCTTCTAAATATGCCATATCGGTCGGTGAGATCTCTTCTGCCCCTTTTTTTGCTTTATTATCCTGATCGAGATAGCGCTCTTTTTGGTCGATAGGATTATTGAGCTCGGTAAACGCATTTACCAACTCGAGACCTGAAATGACTAACTGGAAGCGATCGATAATGGATGGATCATCTTCTTTTCTTTTTGCAAATGGATTAAAAGCTACGGGATAATCTATGATGAATGTAGGCTGAAGCAAATTTGAGCGACACAGCTTCTTGTACACAGAATCTAGAATATTCTCTTTCGATTCATCGGGTTCAATTTTGATGCTATTTTTTTCTGCAAAGGCGGCCAATTCTTTTTCTGAGATATTTTCTGGATCTTTTATCCCTGAATATTTCTTTATCAAATCGTAAAACGTAATTACCTCGAATTTTTTAGAAAAATCCAATGCAGTTTCCCCTATCACAACTTTATCTTGCTGAAAAATCTCCTTGATTAAATATTTAAATAGTTTTTCTGTAAAATCTCTCTGGGTTTCGGCATCGCCATAGACTTCTTGAGACTCAAGCATGGTAAATTCGGGATTATGGGTGGTATCAATCCCTTCATTCCTGAATTTCCTTCCGATCTCGTAAATCTTTGTAAAACCTCCGACCAAGAGCATCTTCAAATATAATTCTTGCGCGATGGTAAGAAAAAAATCTGCATCTAGGGCATTGTGATGCGTAATAAAAGGCTTGGCGATGGCACCGCCAGCAACTGTCTGCAATCTCGGAGTTTCTACTTCTATATAACCATTGTCGTTATAGAACTTGCGCACTAAGACAACGGCACGAGAACGTAAAAGCAACCTGTCCTTCGCTTCTTCATTCATCAAAATATCCAAATATCTCTTTCTAAATCTCTCTTCCACATCTTGCAATCCGTGCCATTTTTCAGGCAAAGGTCGGAGGCTTTTTGAGAGCATTCGCCAATCTTTGGCCTCTACTGTCTTCTCTCCTCTTTTTGTTGTGAAAAAACCACCTTGAATTTCTACAAAGTCCCCAATATCCACTATTTCATTAAAGAAATTAAATTTTTCTTCAGAAAGGACATCTTTTTTTAATAAACCCTGAAAAGTTGCAGTGCCATCATTTAAAGTTATGAAAATAATTGCGCCTTGCCCGCGAATAGACATGATTCTGCCGGCTATCCATTTCACTTCCTTACTTTTCTCCAGATTCTCAAAATTTAGGACAGCTTCACTGATGGCGAGCTCCCTTTTTGACTCCGCCGGATACGGATTCACACCCTTTTTCTTTAAGAGCTCAAGTTTTTTTATCCTGGCATCCCTAATTTCATCAATTGAAGACATATTTTTCAGCCTGAAGCTGATACTCCTTCAAAGGCGGACACAGCGCCTCCAGAGGAAAGTTAAGAAACATCGAGAATTTTATAATTTACTTTTCCACCCGGAGCAGTGAAAGAAACATTTTCACCTTTTTTTTTGCCAAAAAGGGCTTCTCCAAAAGGAGATCTGTTTGAGACCTTGCCCTTCCCCATATCAGCCTCTTCGGAACCCACTATAGTATAAGTCCTTTTGTCTTGGCTACCCACTTTCTGCACAATGACATTCGAGCCAACTTCTATCAAATCTCCCCCACCTCCGGAAACAGTCTCTGAAGACTGCAAGATTTTTTCTATTTTTACGATGCGTCCTTCGAGCTTGCCTTGATCTTCGCGAGTCTGATGGTATTCCGCATTCTCCGACAGATCACCCAAAGATTTTGCATACTCCAAACTAGCCAAGATTTCTTTTCTTTTCGGCCCTTTCAAATCTTCTAATTCCTTCAACAACTCTTCTCTTTTTTCTTTGGTTATATAGTTAGCTGCTTGGTCCATAATTGTTTATAGTATCTTTTTTACCAAAAAAGTCAATACATTTTACAAAAAATCATTTATATGATAGTCTCTCTGTATGGCAAACACCGTAATCGAAATAAAGAAAAATCCAAACGAGAACAATTCCAGCGTTCTGCGTCGTTTTTCACGCCGGATCCTGGAGTCAGGCATCATCCGCAAAATAAAAGGGGCTCGCTACAACGTGCGACAAGAATCCAAACTCAAGATAAAAAAAAGCGCGCTCAAGAGAATGGCTCGCAGGAAAGAAATCGAGCACTTAAAAAAACTCGGCAAAATGGTCACGAAATAGAGTCATGCATTTCAAAAAATTAAAAAACGACATTCTAGGAAAAGACTATTCCCTGTCGATTGCTTACGTAGACGAAAAGAAATCAGAAGAGATAAATAAAAAATATAGAGGCAAAGACAAACCGACAAACGTCTTGTCTTTTGCTTTGCGCAAAAATGAAGGCGAACTCGTGTTGTGCAAACCTGTCATCAGAAGAGAAGCGAAAAATTTCAATAAGACTTTCAGTCAGTTCCTGGGCTTTTTAGTTATCCACGGCATGCTTCATTTGAAAGGCCTCAAACATGGCAAAAAAATGGAAAAACTAGAGAAAAAATACTTGTCCCGTACTAAATTTTTGATTAAGTGATATAATAATAAGTATTAGTAAATAAAATTTTAGTACTGGGATGATAAGAAATATTTCAGTCGGAATAGACGTCGGATCAGGAACGACCAGAGTCGTGGTGGGAGAATTCACAAAGGGAGAAAAAAATCCTAGGATTGTTGGCGTGGGCGAAGGAGAAACATTCGGCGTTCGCAGCGGTTATGTGGTAGATCCAAATGAAGCGCTAGAATCGGTCAGGAAAGCTGTCAGCATGGCGGAAAAATCTGCTGGAATAAAAATCAAGCGCGCCTTCATCTCAGTCGGAGGCTTGAGCTTGCGCGGAGAAGCCAGTTCTGGTTCGACCATCATTTCCAAGGCTGACGGCGAAGTAACCAACCTCGATGTAAATAAGGCTCTGCAGGACTGCGAGGATAATCTTAATCTGACCAACAAAAAAATCATCCAGATGTTCCATAGCTCTTCTCGGCTAGATGGAAAAGAAGTGTTGGGGCGCTTGGAAGGCATGCGAGGAACTCGGCTCGAGGTCAAAGCTTTTTTCATCACCTATTCCCTGCAACATCTAGAGGACTTGATAGAAATCATCGCCCAAGCGGGAGTGGAAACCATCGACGTGGTCGCTTCCCCCATCGCTATCGCTGAAATCACCCTATCTAAAAAACAAAAGATCGCCGGTGTCGGCCTGGTAAACATCGGACACCGCACCACTACGCTAGCGGTATTTGAAAATGGAGTACCGACAGCGCTCCATACTTTTTCGATCGGCGGAGCCGACATCACCAATGACATTGCGCTTGGATTCAAAGTTCCGCTCGAGACTGCAGAGTCCTATAAACAAGGAAATAATATGGAAGAGAACTTTTCTAAAAAGAAATTAGACGAGATCATTGAAGCGAGGCTCTCGGATATTTTTGAACTCATAGAGAATCACTTGAGAAAAATAAAACGGAACGAACTTTTGCCGGCCGGGATAGTGTTTGTCGGCGGGGGCTCGAACACGCCAAAGCTTGTCGAGCTTTCGAAATCTATATTGAAGCTCCCTTCCGGATTGGGAACGACTGAAATTTTTGGGAACAATAAAACAAAACTTCGCGACTCTGCCTGGTTTACAGCCATTGGTCTGGTCATCTCTGGACGAAACAACGATGACTATTCCGAAGGATCATTAAAAAACTTATTCAAGGACGTAAAAAATACTATAAAATCAAGCATCAAGCAGTTGATGCCGTAAAGATTTGCTTTTTTTTACGCCAGTGCTAAGATGATGGATATGCCAAAAATAAACCAAGAAATACAAACTTTCGCTCGCATTATGGTCATTGGGGTAGGAGGATCGGGGAAAAACGCAGTCAATCATATGATAAACTCGAAGGTCAAAGGAGTATCCTTCATCTGCATGAATACCGACACCCAAGACCTACATCACTCTCTCGCTGATAAGAAGATCCATATCGGAAAAAATCTTACCAAGGGTCTCGGCGCCGGAATGGATCCAGAGACCGGCAAGAAAGCGGCCGAAGAAACAAAATCCGAGATCCAAGACGTCATCAAAGGAGCTGACATGATCTTTATCGCCTGCGGAATGGGCGGAGGCACTGGCACTGGCGCAGCCCCGATAATAGCTCGCGCAGCTAGAGAGCAAGGGATACTCACTGTCGCCGTCACGACCAAGCCTTTCTTCTTTGAAGGAAATTATAGAATGAAAATAGCAGAAAAAGGAATCGAGGAACTCGCAAAGGAAGTGGATGCGATCATTGTCATTCCAAATGACAAACTTCTTCAATTGTCGGACAAAAATACCAACTTCAAAGATGCATTCAGCAACTGTGACAATATCCTACGCCAGGCGGTAGAGGGAATCTCAGACCTTATCACCACTCCCGGAGTCATCAACGTAGACTTCGCAGATATCAAAGCTGTCATGCGAGATGCGGGAAGCGCGCTTATGGGCATCGGACTTGCCTCCGGCGAAAAGCGCGCTGAAAAAGCCGCCCTTATGGCGATAAATTCCCCTCTCCTCGAAATTTCGATCCACGGCGCCAAAGGAGTGCTGTTTGCTATCTCTGGCGGAGATGACCTGACTATTCACGAGATACAGGAAGCAGCGAAAATAATCACTGAATCTATCGACAAGGATGCCAAAGTCATATTCGGTACGATACGTGATGAAAATATGAAAAAAGGCGAGTTGAAAGTGACTGTCATCGCCACAAACTTCCCTGCTGATATGCCCAGGAAGAGTCTCTTTGGCAGCACTGGAGCTACACAGCCCGGCCCATTGCTCAAAGAAGATAATGCACTCATGGCAAAAAAAGATATAAACAGTAGCATCAATAGCGCCAAAGGTGGCAATACAAATATAAGCAACAATGATTTCATAAAGAAGGGAGACAAGAAATCTGACCCTATCGAAGATATAGTGATCGAAGACAATACTGATGACTGGAGCGCTGTTCCAGCATTTCTACGAAGGAAGAAATAGGAAAAAACTTGACGCTTAGTATATAATGTAAGATATGACTTACGATTTGATAATAATTGGTGGTGGGCCGGCTGGGGCGGCTGCTGCTGTTTACGCTTCTCGTAAAAAACTTCAAACACTTTTTATAACTGCCGAATGGGGAGGGCAATCTGTCGTGTCTGAAAAGATTTTTAACTGGATCGGGACAACTTCCCTTTCGGGTAATGAGCTCGCGGACAATTTCAAAAAACATGTTTTAGCTAATGCTAAAAGCGCTGAAAACACAAATCCTACTTTAGAAGTAAAAGAAGGCGAGAAAGTAACTAGTATAGAAAGACAGGGAGAATTATTTTTAGTCAAAACAGAGTCTGGTCAAGAATTTTTAAATAAAACTGTTCTCATAACCAGTGGCAGTGGACGCAGAAAGCTTATGGCAAAAAATGCAGACAGACTGGAGCACAAAGGCCTCACTTATTGTGCTTCTTGTGATGGACCTCTTTTTGAAGGGCAAGATGTAATAGTTATTGGTGGAGGCAATGCAGGCTTTGAATCTGCTGCTCAGCTCCTCGCCTATTGTAAATCTGTAACACTTTTGCACAGAAGTGAGAATTTCCGTGCGGACGAAATAACTGTGGAAAAGGTTCTAAAGAATCCAAGGATGAAGGCTATTAAAAATCTGGATATTTTGGAAGTAAAAGGCGATAAATTTGTGGAAGGAATAGTTTATAAAGACAAAATTACAGGTGAACAAACAGAACTAAAAGTCTCAGGAATTTTTGTTGAAATAGGACAGATTCCAAATACTGATTTCATAAAGGACCTTGTTCCACTTGATTCCATTGGGCGTATTAAAATAAATCCACTAAACCAAAAAACAGAAGTTCCGGGCATTTGGGCGGCTGGCGACTGCACTGATGTCCTCTATCATCAAAACAACATCGCTGCCGGCGACGCTGTGCGGGCACTTGAAGATATTTATCTTGCGATACATGCAAAGTAGCATTTACACAAAAAAACACCCTGAAGGTGTTTTTTTGTGTGTGTAATCTATAAATTTATTTCTTATCCTCCATTCCATGCCCCTTTGGATCTGCCATGCAACATTGGCCTACTGGTTTGCCAGATCCACAAAAACACTTTTCCATCATTCCACAGCACGCTCCGTACATTTTTCCAGATCCACATTTGCAATCCTCCATTAATTTTGCTTTTTGTGTTTCGTCCATACTTTTTAAATAAATTAAATTATAATTGTAATTGTACCGAGAGATACGAGTGACTAAGACGCATCTATCATACTCGTCTATTATACCATAAATTGACTAGAGATTTTTTTTAGGATAATCTTTTAGAGAAAACAAGCAGTCAACCCTTAACGGAGACAAAAACATGATCTTTAAGCAAGCACTCAACAGGCGGAAGTTTGTTCGGAATTTCGGCATCCTGTCGACAACTCTTTTAGCACACAAGGGAGTCGCCAGCATCACCAATTTGGTTTCGTCTCGACTGAAATACGAAAAAGTGGTGGTCAACGGCACGGAGATTTTCCGAGTTGTTGCAACACCTTCACCAACAAATTCAGTTTGGGAACTGCAACAGTCTCTGGATGCAGGAACGTCATGGACGACTATCACAAACGCCACTTCTATTGGTGGGGGCAAAATCCAATGGGATGCGTCGTCGATAAAAAAAGCCGAATTTTTTCGGGCAAAGATAGTCACAGCAACAATCACGGTCCCAAACAATACTCCTTATGACATCCCTTTGATTGAGGGGCAAAAGTTATTTGACGCCATGGAAAGCCTTAAATTGGTTATTCCATCGTTCACTTTCACCTCCCAGTTTCACACTGGTCTCGGTCAGTTTGTGACCAGCATCAATGGGACGAGCCAAGGAGGAGGCTTGAAGTGGATCCTATTCGTCAACGGAGTCTCCTCGACCAAAGGAAGCTCACAATTAGCGCTAAACGCAGGCAACCATATGGAATGGCGCTTAATCTAATCGGTTTTATCGGTAACAAACACGGCTGGTAAGGGTTTCCCTTGCCAGCCTGTTCTTTTTTTTACTTGCAACTATTTTTAAAGAGAATATAATATGTTTACTGTTATATGGTGGAAATGAGGTTAGATTCCTCTACTGTGCCGCAACGGTAATATCATAAATTTTATGATTAGTCCGGTCTTCATGTAACAGAGCTTCCGAGCAGAAGATTTTTTCATAGAAACTTTTATGATATCTTCCCGCCCGGGTAAGATATTTTTTTTATGTGACCCTTCTAAATAATCAGGCCTTCGCTCTGAGACTCAGGCTCGAAGAGGTCATGGTGAGTAAAACCGAACCATGAAAAATCCAAAAAAACTATATATTGAAACAATTATTTTATTATTTTTTTGTGTTGTTATATTTTTTGTATATACAAAAGAAGAGAAAATCACCACCCCGTCTCAAGTAAAAACCGAAGCTCCCCTCCTTGATAAGGAGGGGGTTCCGGCTGGTAATTTAAAAAAGAACCACCTCGCCTCTGGCACTCCTCCTCAACAAGGAAGAGAGGAAACTATCCCAGAAAATACTCAATCTGCAACTGTCCTAGCTGGAGAAATGAACATAAATTTATCATTTCTCCCAAATACTATTTTCTATGATGCACTCATACAAGCAAGAGATGCTAATAAAATAACATTTTCCGGTAAAAATTATCCTGGGCTTGGATTTTTTGTAACCGACATCGGCACCCTGCATGCAGGCAGTAGAAAATACTTGATTTATTACATTAATGGGAAGGAGGCGACCGTCGGCGTCTCGGCTTATACACTCAAAAAGGGCGACGTCATCGAGTGGAAATTGGAATAACATGACCCATTCGAGAAAACCTCAGGGTCATGGTGAGTATAATCGAACCATGACAAATATATTAAAATTGAGTTTGTTGTGTCTGATGGTGTTTAGTTTTACTGTAAATATTTATGCAGAAGATACTGAAATAGTTGATCCAGAACCAGTACTCCCTCCAGCCGAAATTCCTCTAGATCCAATTCCAGATCCCGTGCCAGAACCTGATCCAGCACCAACAGTTACATTTATAATTAGAAATGGTGATACATTGATCTACCAAGACACAACCCCTCTTCCTGACATAGAAAATGATAGAAATGTATTATCAGTTTTGCAATCTATTGATGAATCAAGTGATGCATTTTCTATAACAAACATTCAAGAATTTTCTTTCGGTAAATATTTAAAATGCATATTACCAACTGATGCGACAGAGCTATGCGACAATTGGCAATACGCCGTCGGAAATTTGACGCCTTTCTCGAGCATAGATACTACAATGCTCGTAGGCGGCGAAACAGTAGGCATATATTTCGGCACATCGCACCAGCTCGTCTTGAGCAACGAACGCATTACTGAAGGCGGATCATTGACTGCCACTGCTCAAAAATATAATTATGAAACCAACGCATGGGATATATTGGAAGGTGTCTCCGTGGGCGTGACCCTGCCAAATCCCGATGACGCCTGGAATCCGATAGTGGTCTCGACCCACCCTGTCGATGATGTGGGAATAGCAACTATCACCATCGCCGAAGAAAACACATTCACACTCGGCATCGTGGAAGATTTTTACTTTCCTTCATACACCGTAGTCGTCGAAAAATCCGAAGAAGACGGCGAAAATGGAAGCGAGAATGAGGGAACGAACGGAAGCAACCCTACCCCACACTCTTTCAGCACCGCAGACGCTTTGTCGTATCTGAAAAGCATGCAAAGCGAAGACGGATCATTCGGAGACTCCGATCTGTACACAGACTGGGCAGGAATTGCTTTTGGATCTATGAATGTAGGCGGAAGTTCAAAAACTAAAATTCTTTCTTATTTTGAATCTAATAACGAAATTAGTTCCCTTTTGACCGACAATGAAAGGCGTGCGATGACACTTCTCGCGCTTGATAAAAATCCATATTCTTTTGGTGATGATGAAGTAAATTACATAAAAGCTATTGTGGATGAGTTTGATGGTGAACAGTTTGGTGATGCAGACTTAGTTAATGATGATATTTTTGCTTTGATTCCACTTCAAAATGCTGGTTACAATGAAAACGACGATATGATTATAGAAGACATCACTTTTATAATTTCAAAACAAAAAAGTAACGGCTCATGGGAAGAAAGCGTAGACGTCACAGCGGCAGCTATCCAAGCACTTGAAGCTTTTGATGGAGTAGATGGGGTTTCAAATGCACTCTCGCAAGCAAGTGCTTATCTCGAAAATGAACAAAACAGTGACGGTGGTTGGGGTAATGTTTCTTCTACAAGTTGGGCAATGCAAGCAGAAAGTGCGCTAAATACGTCATGGTCAAAAAATGGAAAAGATGGACTTGATTATCTAGCGACAGGGCAAGAAGAAGACGGCGCAGTTTCCCCTACCGAAGAGACACTTGAAAATCGCATTTGGGCAACGAGTTATGCAGTTGCCGGAGCTTCGGGAAAGTCATGGGGTGAAATTATGAATTCAGTTTCAAAACCATCAAATCAAGAAGAGAATTCTGGGAATAATAATGAAAATGATTCAGATGATGAAAATGATTCTAGAGATGACACAGAAGATGAAATAGAGGATGTTGCTCCAGAAGAAACCCAAATTAAAACAGTTGTCTGCCCTGTCGGAGATTTTTTTAACGCGACGACTGGAGAGTGGTGCACCGAATTTGTGGTGATAAATAATCCACCAATTATTAAACAAGAAACAAAAATAGTAAAAAAAATAGAGATAGTGGAAACTCTAGCGGAAGAAAAAACATTAGGAGAACAAACTTTAACAACAACAGAGACCCTGACAGCAACAGCTATCGGTACATTACCTACCGAGCAAAGTGTGCCACCGGAAAAAACTTCCAGTACGACCCCGATTGTTCTCGGAACTCTCGGAGGAATCGTTCTTCTTTATATTGCCGCTAAGTTTTTGATCAAATAAAATGCGGAGATGGTGAGATTTGAACTCACGATACCTTGCGGTATGCCGGTTTTCGAAACCGGTGCTTTAAACCTCTCAGCCACATCTCCATGTCTTTTAATCTAGCATTTTTTAAAATTTTGGCTAGAAATTAAACAAGGCTTGGAGTTGTACTCCAAGCCTTGCGATGATAAAACCCTGATACCCTATTTACCATACTTACCGTCCTACGAGTGAAAGCACCTGACTCTGGAACCGAAGTCCCGTGCCAGTGATCCCTTCATCGGAAACCTTCGTATTAGTAACGAATGGCATCCAATCCCCTTGCCTTGAACTGTAAACTGCGTTCCACGCCTTCTGTGCAAGTGACGTGAAATATTGTGGGTGTGAGATTGTTTTCTCGTGCATTTTTGGTTTTAGTTGGGTTTTTGGTTGTTGGGTTGTGCTATGAATTCTCCTCCCGAAGAATCCACAGCGGGTGAACATTAAAACTACAAAAATATCCTAGCACGCTTGCTAATTTTTGTCAAGTGTTGTGAAATAATAAAATTAAATTTGTTTTTTTAAAAAAAATGTTATAGTATCCAACATTGGCCCTATCGTCTAACGGTTAGGACAACGGGTTTTCAATCCGTTAATCGCAGTTCGATTCTGCGTAGGGTCACAGCTACATAAAACAAACCCACTGCTGGGCTTTTTTATGTGCTGTGACGACCGCAGTGATGTTTTGTCAGTAGACAAAACCACGAGGAGCGGACTGCGAAAATTCTGAGTGACGAAGAAGAATTATTTGTGGTCACATTTTTGTAAAAAATTGCAAAAAAAAGTGGCCTGCGTTTTCCACGCAGGCCAGTGCACCCAATTTGTAGTTATACGAACCTACTGCTTACGCAAACCTCATCACCCGATCCTGATCACCACTCCTCCTCCAGTCGGCGACAATGCCACGACTGGTTGGACGAGAAATCAATCTCGGATCATGCCACGTCCTGAATCTGATGGTGGGACGATCCAAGCGAACAGGATTTGCTGAGGTTTCTTTGAGACCCTGCCTTACTGCAGGCGCCGTTGCGTTTTGCGTTTGCATTTTTTTTGTTTTTCGTTTTTGGTTTTACGTTGCTGCTCTTGGTTGAGGAACCAATATGTCGGTGGAGAACCGACACCGAAGAACAGCTTCAAAAAGACTGTACCACATCTTCTTTAATAAAGCAATTTTTCCACAATCCCTTTAAAAATAAGCCTAAAAATCAGTGATTGACTTTTGAGTATGAATATGCTATACTGTAGAGAGTAGGTAGTAAATAGTTCAAACAACGGTCTCCTTAAAATGGGGACTGCAACAATTCAACCGAAAGAGATTATGAAGTCAAAAAATTCACTCAATGCGAAGTGGTCTCGGCAAAGATACGAAGACAACAACGAGATCATGAGACTTGGGATATGGGGCATGGCATCGGCTACAGCAGTTTGGTTCACAATCTGCGCCACTTGTAGCAACGAGTCGGCAACGCATCTGGTGGACTGCTTCCGACACATCGTCGCCAACTGGTAATCTCATGAAAACATCAAATCGTCGAGCGCCAAGGTTCTATTCCTTCGGCGCTTTACTGTTTTTATATATACTTTATAATCATACTTAATGACTAAAAAAGAAGAACTAGAGAATTTACATAATAAATGGAAACAAGAATGCTCGTGCGAACTTAAAAAAACAGCCACGCAGGCAGTGCCAGGGGCTGGCAGCCCTGATGCAGAGATAGTCTTTATCGGAGAAGCGCCAGGAAAGAAGGAAGACGAACTCGGAATCCCATTTGTCGGATCTGCGGGGAAATTCTTGGACGAAATGCTAGGGTTGATAAATTTAAAAAGAGAAGATATATACATCACAAACGTAGTAAAGTACCGCCCGCCAAACAATCGCGATCCTAGCCCCGAAGAAAAAAGTGCCTGCCGAGAATGGCTCTTGGAAGAGCTTAAAATAATTTCCCCAAAACTCATAATCTTCCTCGGGCGTCATGCAATGAACAATTTCTTTCCAGAACTCCAGATATCCGGCGCGCATGGTAAATTATTAATCAAATCTTTCAAAGATATATCTACAAAATATTTCTTCCCTCTTTATCATCCAGCAGCTGCTCTGTATGACGGCTCTATGCGTGAAACTTTAAAAGACGATTTTAAAAAAATTCCGAAAGTCTTGAAGGAGATAGAGAAACGTGAAGAAAAAGCAAATTAGTGTATAATCTTGAGACAATGTCAGATAAAATAAAAATCGTAATTTTAGCGGCGGGCAAGGGCAAAAGGATGCAAAGCGCACTGCCGAAGGTTTTGATTCCCTTCAAAAATAAACCCCTAATTTTCCATGTTCTGGATAGCGTAAAAAAATCCGGAGTGGATCACAGGCCGACGATCGTCGTTGGACAACAGCGTGAATTGGTGATGAAAACCCTCGGAAATGATTACAATTATATAATACAAGAAGACCAGAAAGGCACCGGGCACGCAGTCATCATCGCCCAAAAAACTCTAGAGAATGATGCAGATCACATAGTCGTGCTTTATGGAGACCACCCTTTTGTAAGTCCGGAAACCATAAAAAAATTAGTGCAGAAACATTTGGACTCTCACGGAAAAATAACATTGGCAACAGTCAAGCTTCCAGACTTCGAGGATTGGCGATCAGTGTTTGCTAAAAGTTTTTCCCGCATCATTAGAGACGAAAATGAAAATATAATAAAAGATGTACAGTATAAAGATACAACTCTCGAAGAGAGAAAAGTGACTGAAGTAAATCCATGCTATTTTTGTTTCGAAGCAAAATGGCTTTGGGAGAAACTTAAAACCTTAAATACAAATAATGCTCAAAAGGAATATTATCTGACTGATTTAGTAAAAATAGCTATGCAAGAAAAAATAAAAATAGCATCAATAAATATAGATCCAAAAGAAGCTTTGGGTGTAAACTCTAAAGAAGAATTGGAAGTATTAAATAATTTGGCAATATAATCATCATATGCATCCCCCACACAATCCATTTGAAAACGCGATGGCCCAGCTCGACCTCGCCGCAAAGCTAAGAAACTTTGACGACAGTTTTATTGACAGCCTGAGGGAACCGAACCGCGACATCAGAGTCTCGATCAAAGTAAAAATGGATAATGGGGGGACGGAAATATTTGAAGGATATCGGGTGGAATACAACAATTCCCTCGGGCCCTACAAGGGCGGAATAAGGTATCATCCTAAAACAGAGATAAATGAAGTGAAGGCTCTCGCCTTCTGGATGACGCTCAAATGCGCCGTAGTAGGCATCCCGATGGGCGGAGGCAAAGGCGGAATAACTGTCGAGCCAAAAAATTTATCAAAATCGGAATTAGAGAGACTTTCCCGCGGGTGGGTAGAGAGCCTTTCTGACGTCTTGGGGCCATACAAGGACATCCCTGCTCCGGATATAAACACTACTCCGGAGATAATGGCGTGGATGGCAGATGAATTTGCAAAAATATCCGGCGACAAAACTCTCGCCACCTTTACCGGCAAACCGATGGCGAAAGGAGGCTCAGAGGGGCGAAATGAAGCCACCGGCCTAGGCGGGTTTTACGTTTTAGAAACACTACGCAAAGAAATAGGATTACCGGAAAAATGCGAGGTAGCTATCCAAGGATTTGGAAACGTGGGCAGTAATGCGGCGAAAATTTTTATTGATCATGGGCATAAAGTGACAGCCGTTTCAGATTCTCAAAGCGGAATTTATAACCCGAACGGTCTCGATATCAAAAAAGTCTTGGAATTTAAAAAAAATACCGGAACCCTATTAAATTTTTCAAAAGAAAATCCGGAATGTAAGAACATTACCAACGAAGAACTCCTTGAATTGCCTTGTGATATTCTCATCCCGGCCGCCTTTGAAAATGTCATCACCGGCTCTAACGCCGACAAAATACAGGCACGAGCGATTCTGGAGCTCGCTAATGGGCCGGTCACTCCGGAAGCGGACGAGATCCTATTTAAAAAAAACATCCCCGTCATACCGGACATATTGGCCAATGCTGGCGGAGTGACAGTGTCTTATTTTGAATGGGAGCAAAATCTAAAGGGTGAGCATTGGACACCAGAGCAAATTTTTGAAAAATTAAGACCAATAATGGAAACCGCTTCCAGTGAAATATTTAACAAAGCCAAAGATGTCAATACTTCTCTCCGCATGGGAGCTTTTATAGTGGCTCTTGAAAGAATTCAGCGAAAAAAATTAAGTAGCATTTAGTTAATTTAAAAATACTTATAAATCTGCGATAGCAGAAACATAAGTAACTTTATTTTTTAAACATGTAACCTTTTGCTAATTTGAAAGTTTTCAACCCATCTTTAATACCTATACTTTCCACATATTCCAAAAATTCCCTTGGAAGAGGTGAAGGTCCCACCCATACACTTTTCTGAATCATTAAATAATTGAACTTTTTTAGGTGCCAGCGAAGCCATTCCCTTTCAGCTTTTCTAGTTTCAGGAATATCAAACATTACTATTAAATTTCTTGGTGCATTTTTATCAAATTTACAATTAAATTGCTTTAAAGAGTCGTATTTTCTCTTCACATATTCTTTCCCTTTATGGGTAATATTTATTTTATCATTACCATATTCCAACAAACCTTTCTTGCACATATAATCCAAAGAACCGCTCAAGGTATTCTGTGAGTAAATTTTAAATTTCGGAAGCCCCAATAAACCAACCTTGAATCCTTTATAACTAAAAGATCCACTATTTAGTTCTTGTAAAATTTCATATATAAGACCCATCGCTTAATCATACATGAATACTTATAAATATGCGATAGCTGAGTTATAAGTATTGGAAAAAAGTATATAAAGTGCTATAAAGAAGCTATGCGCGGTTAGCTCAGTTGGTAGAGCGACCCCTTGACGTGGGGTAGGCCAGGGGTTCGAATCCCTTATCGCGCACCAGAATTATGATATTTGCACATACAATAGTAGGGTTCATGCCCATAGAAAACTCTCAGTTTTCCTGGTATTGGCTGGCTGGCTCGATCATCCCGGATATTGACCATATTTTTGTCCTATGCAAATACAAGCTTTTTTCCTGGAAAAAATTGGTGGATGCTGAAAAATTTGAAGATAAATACAATATTCACTTCAAGACCAAATACGGACACTCAATTTTGGGAGCAACCATCTCCACCCTCCCCTTGTTGTTTATAAATCCTCATGGAGCTCTACTTTTTTTCTTAGCATATTTACTGCATTTACTCCTTGATTGGCTGGACATTGATGAAAAACAATATTTATTTCCATTCTCAAAGAAAAAATTTCGTGGATTTTTACCGATTTTCTCAATTCTAGAAAGAATTTTTACTGCCGTTTTATTTTTAATTTTAATTTATTTATACCTAATTTTATGAAAATACTTTCAATCGAAACATCTTGCGATGATACGGCAATAAGCATCATGGAAGTAAGCGGGGGCTCCACAAATGCCTTCTTTAAAGTCCTAGCAAATAATTCTAATTCCCAGATAAATATTCATATCCCCTATGGCGGAGTTTATCCCGTGCTCGCAAAAAGAGAACATGCAAAAAATTTGCCTATTATTCTTGAAGCGAGTTTGAAGCAAGCAAAGTTGGAGAAAAAAGACAGACCCGTAGATGCAATAGCAGTGACTTATGGCCCAGGACTCGAAATGTGCCTTTGGGAAGGGATAATGTTTGCTAAAAATTTAGCTAAAAAGTGGTCCGCCGGCCGGCGGAGTGCCTTACCAATAATACCTGTAAATCATATGGAAGGGCATGTGCTCTCGGTATTCGGCAAAGGATCAGGAAATTTCAAAATTCCCGCCTTAAAATTCCCCATTCTATCCCTTTTAGTCTCTGGCGGACACACGCAGCTGGTATTTATGAAGAAATGGATGGATTATGAAATAATCGGCGAGACACTCGATGACGCAGTGGGCGAGGCGTTCGACAAAGTAGCTCGGATGCTCGATCTCCCCTATCCCGGCGGTCCACAGATCTCAAAATTGGCAGAAGAACTTAGGGCAAAAGAAGAACAATATTTTCGGGGACTCCGCAGGACGGCCGGTCCTAGGACTGAGCAGATTTTCCTGCAGGAAAATCGCGACCCCGAAAAAATTAGTTCTTCTTTTGCCCTACCTCGTCCTATGCTGTACAGTAAAAATTTTGATTTTTCTTTTTCTGGATTAAAAACTGCTGTTCTATATTTGATTAGAGATTTAGGCGGTATCGATAAACTTGACCAAATTACAAAAACAAAGATCGCCTTAGAGTTCGAAAATTCCGCTATTGAGTGCTTAATTCACAAGACTAAAAAAGCAGTAGAAAAATACGGGGCAAAAACGCTGATAGTCGCTGGTGGTGTGGCTTGCAATATACATCTGCAAAGAGAGATGTCCGCCCTAGGCGGATCCGCCTCGGGCGGAAAGAAAATCAAGATTTTGTTCCCTTCAAAAGGACTTGCTGGCGATAATTCTCTAATGATCGGCATTGCCGGATACTTAAATTATATAAAAAATAAGAAAAAAGTCCCAAAATTAAATAGTATAAAAGCTACTGGCAATTTAAGGCTTTAATATGATATTATTGAGGAAGTATGAGCGTAAACGAGAAATTACTGAAACCCTATAATTCAAAAGAAACAGAAGATAGAATTTACAAACTATGGGAAGATAGTGGTTTTTTTAATCCAGACAAGAATATAGACCAAAATGCAAAGCCTTTCACAATTATAATGCCTCCAACCAACGCAAACGGATCATTGCACGCCGGACATGGCTTGGTGATGACTATAGAAGATATTATGGTGCGTTACAAAAGAATGCGGGGATTTAAGACCCTATGGCTCCCTGGCCTCGATCATGCCGGATTTGAAACACAGGTAGTCTACGAAAAAAAGTTAGAAAAAGAAGGGCGAACCAGATTTGAAATTGAACCAAAAAAACTATATGAAGAAATTCTTGATTTTACTCTCACTAATTCAAAAAATATAAAATCTCAAGCGCGAAAAATGGGAGCTTCTTGCGATTGGTCTCGTGAAAAATTCACACTGGACCCGGATATCGTAAAAATAGTCTACCAGACATTTAAGAAACTATCTGATGACAATTTAGTATACAGAGGAAACAGGATAGTCAGCTGGTGTCCAAAACATCAAACATCTTTTTCTGATTTAGAAATATTAGACGAAGAGCGAACAGATAATTTTTATTACTTGAAGTATGGGCCGTTTGTCATAGGCACTGCCCGACCGGAGACAAAATTCGGTGATAAATATGTAGTAATGCACCCAGACGATAAACGTTACAAAGAATACACAAACGATCAAAAGATAAAACTAGAATGGATAAATGGCCCCATTGAAGCCACTGTTATAAAAGATAAAGCTATTGATATGGAATTTGGAACAGGTGTTATGACAATCACTCCTTGGCACGATAATGCAGACTTTGATATTGCAGAAAGGCATAAACTGGATAAAGAACAGATCATCGATGAGAACGGCAAACTGCTTCCGATTGCCGGCGAATTTGCCGGACAACACATTAAAAAAGCTAGAGCACTGATTGTCGAAAAATTGCAGAAAAAGGGGTTAGTAGAGAAAATAGATGAAAAATACAAACACGTTGTTCGAACTTGTTATAAATGCGGAACAACCATCGAACCGCAAATAAAAAGCCAGTGGTTCATAAAAATGAAACCCCTAGCCGAAAAAGCTTTGGAAAAAATAGAAGACGGAGAAATCACTTATATTCCTGAACATTATAAAAAAATCACTACCCATTGGCTCAATAATATTATCGATTGGAACATTTCGAGGCAAATTGTTTGGGGCATTCCCATACCAGCAAAAATATGCACAAAATGCGGGTCTGGTATGGTTGATTTGGAAAATAAAATAAAAAAGTGCACCTCTTGCGGTGGTGAAGTCATGCAAGATAAAGACACTTTTGATACTTGGTTTTCTTCAGGACAATGGCCTTTTGCGACGCTCGGCTATCCTGACAAAAATGATTTCAAAACATTTTATCCCACCGATGTCATGGAGACAGCCGGAGAAATTATATTTTTCTGGGTTTCCAGAATGATCATGCTCGGTTTGTATGTTACCGGAGAAGTTCCTTTTAAAAATGTATACCTGCATGGTTTAGTTTTGGACGCCAAAGGATTAAAAATGAGTAAAAGTAAAGGAAATGTCATAGACCCGCTCTCACTCACGGAAAAATACGGCACGGATGCATTCAGGATAGGATTGGTGATCGGCAATACACCCGGCACCTCGCTTGCATTAGCCGAAGAAAGAATTAGGGGTTACGGAAAATTTGCAAATAAAATCTGGAATGCTACAAGATTTGTGCTAGAAAACACTCAGGATTACGAGGATGACAAAATAGAAATAAAATATGATGAAGAAGACGAAAAATCAGATGCGGAACTAAAAAAATTAATAACAGAAATTACGAAAGAAATGGATAACTATAAATTTTACATCGTTGCCGAAAAACTTTATCACTATTTTTGGCACACTTTTGCTGATATAATAATAGAAAGATCAAAAAAGAAAATTATTGAAGGGAAAAATGCTGAATCGGCAAAAATGTTGCTTCGCACACAGCTGACTACCCTGCTCAAAGCGTTACACCCATTTATACCTTTTGTCACAGAAGAAATATGGGGAATGATACCTACCCGAAATACTACACATAACGTTGTAGGTATATCTGATCGTAAAAATCTGTTAATGATCGAAAAATGGCCCTATGACCGGGTCGACAAATAAACATGCTAACCAACGATCCAAAAATTTTAGCAATAGCGTTCTTGGGAGGAATCATTCCTTCTCTTTTATGGCTGTGGTTCTGGATCAGGGAGGAACAGAAAAAAGCCGAACCCAAAGGAATCCTCGCCATGGTCTTCATCATGGGCATGCTATCAGTGGTCTTGGTCCTGCCGATCCAAGAATTCATCCAGTCGAATATCGACGGAGCGAGAGAGCGCCTCATACTCTGGGCAACTGCAGAAGAGATAATCAAATATCTGGCCGTAGTCATCATCCTTTTCAGGACCAGGTACATCGATGAGCCTATTGATTGGCCTATCTATCTCATTACCGCCGCCTTGGGCTTCGCAGCCTTCGAAAACGCCCTATTTCTACAGAGATCGCTCACTCTCGACCAGACGACAGTCGGCCTTTTTACCGCAGCCTCTATAGGCCAGCTTCGATTTCTAGGCTCTACCCTTCTCCATGCTGTTTCAAGCGGAATGCTGGGCATAGCGCTCGGAATCTCACTTCATCTTTCTTTCTTTAAAAAGAAATCCTACCTTGCTGTCGGCCTTGTGCTCGCTATCGCCTTGCATAGTGTCTTTAATTTTTTTATAATAAAGATCAGAGTCAATGAAGTAAATTACTTTTTAGAAGTATTGAAAGTTTTCAGTTTCTTGTGGGTCGTCACTATTATTATCATGCTACTTTTTGAGAAAGTAAGAAGAATGACTTAAAAAATTTATGGATAAAAAAAGAAGTTTTTGGGAAAGAATAACGGGAGGGATTCATGTCGAAGAGGAGGAATACGAAGAACCGAAGAAGAATTCAGTCGGCGGAGGCACGGGAAGCAAGAAAGATAAAAAAGGCAACGAATGGATCGAGGAAGAGAATGAGGAAGCGGAGCTCGCCGTGGATATTTATCAGACTCCGACCGACATCATCATACAAACCTTCGTAGCCGGAGTAAAGCCGGACGACCTAGAACTGTCTATTGCGAGAGACATAGTGACCATAGTCGGAGCACGCGAGGAAAACCGAAACATAGACGAGGAAAATTATTTTACCAAGGAGCTCTATTGGGGAAGATTTTCCCGCACTATATCCCTACCCGTGGAAATTGAACCAGAAGAAGTCGAAGCCACAGAAAAACACGGCCTCCTCACTATCCGCCTGCAAAAAGTAGATAAAGAAAAGACCAATACTATCAAAGTCCGATCTATCTAGTAAAAGATTTCTTTTCTTTCTTTTTCTGTGCTTATGTGAGCCACAATAATTCGTTTTTCGTTAAAAACGAATTTTCCAGCCCCGGACTCAGTTGTTTTTCTTGCTAGAAAAACATGCTTCCGTCGGCACAAAGCACAGAAAAAGAGCACAGCAGTGTGCTCTTTTTCATGTAAGTGCTTTGTGCCGAGGACCAGAATCGAACTGGTGACCTATCCCTCTTCAGGGGAGCGCTCTACCAACTGAGCTACCTCGGCATATTTTTTCTCTTTAAACTAGTCGCCAAGCTTTAAATTATTCAATGTCTCGCTTGCTCCGGCATATATCGATTTCAGCTGATCTACATATGGCTGAAGAAGATAAAAAGCGCCTATCGCAGAACCGATAATGAATATCCAATATACTGCCCTGGTAATGCTCGCAATACGCATGGAACGCTTCATAGAATGTAGTATCTTATTGTTCTCTTCCGAGAGACTGACACTCTTATTCAAAAGCTCCCTTTCTTCTGGCGACATAGATAAATACTAGCAAAAATAGATATAAAAATCAAAAACTTGGTGCCCTCGGCCAGAATCGAACTGACATCAAATTCTTAGGAGAAATTTGTTCTATCCATTGAACTACGAGGGCATAGGACAATAGTATATTATTGATGAATTAAAGTCCAAGTAACCTAGCTATCTTTGGCTTATCGTAACCCACAGTAAGCTCATCGCCTATGATGATGACCGGCACACCCATTTGCCCGCTTTTTGTCACCATTTCCTTTCTTTTTTCAAGGTCGCTCGCCACATTGTATTCCGTAAAAGAGATATTTTTCTCTCGGAAAAAGTCTTTTGCCATATGGCAAAAGTGGCAGGTGGGGGTTGAATAAATTTGTACTGTTGGTTTTGTATCAGTCATAAAATTCTTTGTATTATTTTCTAATATTCTAATTATATAACTAAATATAATATAATAGGTTCTCTCGGTCAGAATATCAATAAAAATTGCTATTCCTCCCTCTTTGCCTATTATAGCATGCTTGTCAAGTAAACATAAAAAAGATATATTCTAACTGTTGCGGGATTAGTTTAGTGGTAAAATGAGTCCTTCCCAAGGATTAGACGCGAGTTCGATTCTCGCATCCCGCACATTTTAACTCTTCTTCTCGTGCTCTCCGATCGCCATGATGATTTTGATGACCGTGTCGGGATTGAGCGACATGCTGTCTATCCCCTCCGACACTAGAAATTGTGCAAATTCCGGATAGTCGGACGGCGCTTGTCCGCAGATTCCGATATCCTTTCCCTTCTCTTTGCACTTACGGACTATCTGCGACACCAATTTTTTCACTGCGGGATTATTTTCATTGGCTATATGAGTCACTATACCCGAATCGCGATCAAGACCCAGCGTAAGCTGAGTGAGGTCGTTCGAGCCGATTGACATACCGTCAAAAATGTCTAGAAATTCATCCGCCAAAAAGACATTCGAAGGGATCTCACACATCACGAATATTTTGAGCTTCTCATCTTTTTTGCGATCGAGACCATGGACAGCCATGATTTCTACCACCTTCTGTCCTTCTTCCGGCGTCCTACAGAATGGGATCATGGGGACTACATTGGAAAGACCCATGTCTTCCCGTACGCGCTTCATGGCGATACATTCCAAGCTGAAAGCATCTTTGAATTCAGGATCATAATAGCGCGATGCCCCACGCCAGCCGATCATCGGGTTCTCTTCATGAGGTTCGTACAGATACCCGCCCAAGAGGGTGCGGTATTCATTGGTTTTGAAATCAGAAAAGCGGATTACTACTTCCTTTGGATAAAACGTCGCCGCTATTTTTGCGATGCCTAAGGCGAGATTGTCGACATAGAATTGGGACTTGTCTTTGTAGAGAGGCGTGAGTTCGTCTATTCTCTTGAGCACCTTCTTTAATTCGGGAGTCTGCTTGCCAGCCTTTAATTTCTTATAGTCGATCAGGACATTCGGGTGCACACCGATATGATTCGCAATGATGAATTCGAGCCTGCCGAGCCCTACCCCTTCCGCAGGTAGATTGTGATTTTTGAACGCCTCGTCCGGAGAACCGATGTTCACCATTATCTTTGTATTTATTTTAGGAATTTTATTCAAATGATGTTCGATTATTTGAAACGGCAAAATTCCTTCGTAAACGTTGCCAACATTGCCGGAAGAGCAATCTACGGTTATATTTTGGCCATTTTTGAGGATCTTGGTGGCATTGCCGGAGCCGACAATGCAGGGAATTCCGAGCTCCCGCGACACTATCGCCGCATGCGAAGTACGCCCGCCCTCATCCGTCACGATGGCGCTCGCGATCTTCATGATAGGTTCCCAGTCCGGATCAGTGATCTTGGTTACGAGCACTTCCCCTTTCTTGAAGGCATTGATATTTTTTGCATTGCTAAGGACGCGCACTTTGCCCGCGCCTATCTTGGATCCGACAGCGATACCTTTCACTCGCACATGTCCGGATTCTTTCAACTTATATTCTTTGAGCACATTCTTGTCTATCGCGGAAGCGACAGTCTCTGGGCGAGCTTGCACGATGAATAATTCGCCGGTCTTGCCGTCCTTGGCCCATTCGATATCCATTGGCTGATAACGATCGTGCTTTTGTGAAAAATATTTTTCAATTTGCAGGCACCACTTCGCGAGCTTTACCACTTCAAGGTCAGTAAGACAGAATTTCTGCTGTTCAGAGGGAGCGACCTTATCTTCCTTGGTTCCATCCTTCCCATAGACGAGCTGGATGTTCTTATTGCCAAGATTCTTGGTGATGATAGGATACGGACTGCCATTCTCCAATGTCGGCTTAAAAACTATGAACTCGTCAGGGACGACTTTACCCTGCACGATGAACTCGCCCAATCCATAAATTCCATTTATTAAAATTATCTTATCAAATCCCGTTTCGGTATCAATGGTAAAAGCCACCCCGGACGAAGACAAGTCGGAGCGCACCATACACTGGACGCCAACCGAAAGTGCCACATCAAAATGAGAGAATCCTTTATCCGTACGGTAAGATATGGCTCTGTCTGTGAAAAGCGAAGCGATGCACTTTTTGGTCGCAGTAAGGACATTTTCAATGCCTTGAATATTCAAATATGTCTCTTGTTGACCGGCAAAAGAAGCTCCAGGCAGATCCTCCGCCGTAGCAGAAGAACGCACTGCGACCGCCAGATTATTTCCGTATTTTTTACCGAGATCTTCGTAAGATGTTGCGATTATGTCTTTGAGGTCTTGCGGAAGAGTCTCCTTCAGTATGGCTTCGCGGACTTTTTTACCCCGGACCTGCAGATTGCGCAGATCCTTTGTGTTTAAATCAGACAATATTCCTTTTATCTTTTCGTCCAGGCCAGTATTTTTAAAAAAATGGCGATAGGCATCCGCGGTGAGCGCGAATCCATCCGGTATGTTTACGCCGAGTGGCACCAAATTCGAATACATCTCTCCAAGAGCAGCATTCTTGCCGCCGACACTTCCAATATCACCGATACCCACCTCGCTATACCACTTCACAAAATTTTCCATAATATCTATATATTATAGCACATTAATAATAGTTACTTGCCCGATATCTTGACGAGCCTGTCGTATTTCACTTTTCTTTCAGGTTTAAGCGGAGCACCGGACTTCAAGCCAAAACATCCGAACGCAAAAGCAAGATCCGCGATAAAATCATCATTTGTTTCTTCTCCCCTGTGGCTCACGATGAGTTCGATGCCCCCCTCCCTCGCCACTTTCATCACCTCCAGAGTTTCAGACAGAGTCCCGATTTGGTTCGGCTTGATGATCATGGCATTGATGCTTCTCATTTCAATCGCTTTTTTTAAGCGAAGCACATTGGTAACCGTCAGATCATCTCCAACCACTTTCAAGCGGCTGTGATTCCGACCAAGTGTGCCAAAACTTTCAAAATCTTCCTCATTGAATGGATCTTCGATAGATAATAAATTAAATTCAGCAATTAAAGAATCGTAAATTTTCATCAATTCTTCTTTTGAAATATTTTTACCATCAACTTGATAAACACCATTCCCGTAAAAAGAAGATGCAGCCACATCCAGAGCAAAACGCACTTTGCCTTCTAGATTATTTCGCCCTACGGCCTCGGTGAGATACATAAGCGGTTTTCGAATATCGCTTACTTCTGGCGCAAAACCTCCCTCATCGCCTAAAACCACTGATTCTTTCCCTAAATCATTCTTAATTATATCCTCGAGAGATGCCTGCACTTTTATCCCGATATCAATAGCTTCATTTATATCATCCGTCTGGGGTATGACATGATATTCCTGAAAGGCGAGCCCACTCTTCGTATGTCTGCCTCCTTCGAGCAGATTCATAAAAAGATATGGGGTCTTTCGCGATGGCTTGATCTCGACGAGAGTTCCTAGATATTGATACACTTCTTGGTCTGTCGCCTTTGCGGCAGCTTTAGCGCAAGCTATCGAGACTCCGATCATAGAATTGCCGCCGAGATTGTCTTTATTGGGAGTGCCGTCCAACTCGATTATTATTCTATCAATTTCTTTTTGATTTAAAACATTCTGGTTAACCAATCGAGGGGCGATCACGGTATTTACCTTTTCTATGGCATCTTTTACGCCGAGGCCGTCCTTATCCCTTAATTCATGCGCCTCGTGGCTGCCGGTGCTCGCTCCGGAAGGAACCGAAAACGTGCCGGAAGCAGCCCCCGCCCCCGCCAGAGGCGGGCAGGCAAACACTGTGACTTCAATGGTAGGGTTTCCGTGCGAATCTTTTATTTCTTTAGCTAAAATTTTAGTAATAGGAAAATTTGTTAATTCCGCCATATTACTTTTAATTTTAGCATATTTTTGCTATCATACGAAATAAATGGAAAAATTGATTAGCGGCCGAAACTACATAATGGAGAGAAAATACAAATGGATCATCAAGCCGATTTTGTTCAAATTTGATCCCGAAAACGTGCATGATAATATGGGCGTCGTCGGTCGTTGGCTCGGCAAACACTTCCTGACCCGTAAATTAGCGAGTTTATTTTGGAATTATTCAAATCCCGCACTGGAACAGAACATTCTCGGTATAAACTTCAAGAACCCGACAGGACTTTCGGCTGGTTTCGATAAGAATGCGGAATTGACCGAAATCATCTCTTCCATCAGTTTTGGCTTTATGGAAGTGGGCTCTATTACTGGTGAGGCCTGCGTAGGTAACCCCAAACCCCGGCTTTGGCGCTTGAAGAAATCGAGATCGCTCGCCGTAAATTACGGACTCATGAACGACGGCGCTGAAGCGATAGCCGAAAGATTGGGCAAGAAGCTCGAGGTGAAAAAATTCGATATCCCCGTCGGCATCAGTATCGCCAAAACAAATTGCAAAGACACAGTAGATACTGAAAAAGCCATCTTCGATTATTTCAAGGCTTATCGAGCATTCATCGACATAGGCGACTATTTCACAATAAATATCAGCTGTCCGAACGCCTTTGGCGGACAGCCCTTCACCGACAGCACCAAGCTCTACTTGCTGCTTTCGAAAATCATGTCCGTCCCGAAGACAAAACCTATTTTTATAAAATTATCCCCCGACTTAAAACAAAAAGAAATCAATGAAATACTAGATATTGCCGCAAAATGGAATGTGGACGGATTTATTTGCACAAATTTGACTAAAAATCGTAATAAAAAACAGAATAAAAACATTATAGATGAAAGCGTGCCGGAGTTAGGCGGACTGTCTGGGAAAGCAGTTGAAGATCTGTCGCTCGAACTGATCAGATATATTTATAAAAAAACAGGTGGAAAAGCAAGTAAATTTGTAATTATTGGCTGTGGTGGAGTCTTTAGCGCCGAAGATGCATACAAAAAAATAAAAGCCGGCGCTTCCCTCATCCAACTCATAACGGGAATGATTTTCGAAGGCCCGCAACTAATTAGTGAAATAAATTTAGGATTAGTAAAACTCCTAAAAGCTGATGGTTATAAAAATATTTCTGAAGCAATTGGAAAAGAATAGAATTACGTAATGTATTACGTAATACATTACGTAACTAAAATCTTATTTCTTCTTCAACAAAATCATCAAATCAGAAACGTTGGCCCCTGTTGCGCCGGTCATGATAATGTCGCCGGACTTTTGAAACACCGGGTAAGAATCGAAACGTTCTAGGTGATCATCGATATCTATACCTTGATTTTTTATTTTTTCAATAGTTTTTTTATCCGCTATGGCTCCAGCTGCATCGCTGTTGTCCATGCCGTCGGAAGCGAGAGAGACAAAGACCGAATCTTCGCCGATCATTCCTTTTTTGATCACTCGGAGCGCCATATGGAGGTTTCTTCCGCCCTTTCCCCCTTTCCTTGCCACTTTTATTTCAGGCTCCCCAGCAGCCAAGACGGTAGTATCTGGGGCTTCCGCTTTAAAAATTTTCCCCACGGCAGAATCTATCTCATCATACATATCTGTGGATAAAATATTTGCTTTAAGGCCAAGTTCTTCCGACTTTTCGGCCATCGCGCTTATGGCGGTCTTGTTTGAAACCAGGACAAAATTGCGTACTTTTTCAAAATATTTATCTTCTTTCGGAGTTTCTATCAGGTCGAATTTTCCCAAATTATATTTACGAATGATTTCTGCAGCATCCGCTACGGTACTCTCATCCTTGTAGGTGGGGCCTGAAGCGACATCAGCAAAATGATCCCCGGGTATATCGGAAAAAATAAGTCCGACGACATTGGCCGGATAAGCGACTTTGGCCAATCCCCCGCCTTTCAATATGGAAAGATGCTTCCGGACAGTATTTATTTCCTCGATAGTGCCTCCACATTTCAAAAATTCATCATAGAGAGCCATATTTTGCTCGCACTCCTCTTTGGAATAGCAGAGCAAGGCAGAGCCACCGCCCGAGACAAGTACGATGATGAGATCATCTTCGCTTCCATTTTTCAATATTTCATATATTTTTTCACCGGCCTCTACATTCATCATACTCGGCCTCGGGTGGCTCCCGGCAAATACGTCGATATAGTCGAGGCTGATCTTGGCAAGTCCAACCACGGCGCCAGTTTCTATCTTCGGACCTAAAATTTTCTCCAACGCGAGAGCGGCACGGGCAGAAGCCTTGCCAAAACCGACAACTTTGATTTTTTTAAATTTCGACAGATCGAAACTCTCCCCCATTATGGTAAGTAGATCGCCCTCGGGCTTTACAAATCGAGAAATTACTTCTTCGGTATCGATCGCCGATAGTCCCGCCTCAATGATAGCAAGAGCCAATTTACGATTTTCCGTTGTGGCGAGCTCGCCCTGATTTTTGATCCATCTTTTCATTCTATTTTACAAGATTTACGGGATTGCTCAAAACAAACCCTCTGATATTTTCTACTGTTACTTTCAGAATCTCCGCAACAGCTTCCCGGGTGTAAAAAGCGATGTGCGGAGTGATAATCACATTTGGCATATCTATAAGAAGACGGTCTTCCAGCAAGGTTTTGTAATCCTCAATATGTCTTCCGCTCGCGGGCGAAGACAAGATCTCAATTTCGTCTTTGAGCTCCCTTTCACCTTCGAGCACATCCAGTCCGGCTCCGCCGATAATTCCTTCTTTGAGGCCCCAGATGAGCGCGTCGGTGTCGATGAGCTCCCCTCGCGCAGTATTTATGATATAGGCTCCTTTTTTCATCATGGAAATATTTTCTTTGTTGATCAGATGATGGCTCTCTTTGGTGTAAGGGGCATGAAGAGTGATGATGTCGGCCTCGCGGACCACATCATTCAGACTCTTATATTCAAAATTATTTTCCTTTGCAAAAGCCAGATCGGGATAAAGATCATAAGCGATCATGTGCATACCGAAGGCTTTGGCTATTTTTATTACATTTTTCCCAATTTTTCCAGTGCCGATAATTCCCAAAGTCTTACCCAAGAGATCAAATCCCTCCATTCCGGAAAAGTAATTGAAATCGGAAGATTCCCGGATGTAATTATTCGCTTTGATGATATTTCTGGAAAGATCGAGGACGAGTCCAAAAGTGAACTCAGCTACCGTATGGGAGCCATACGCCGGCACATTGGCGACTTTTATCCCTTTGGTCTTCGCGTATTCGCAGTCGATATTGTTGTATCCTGTCGCCCGCGTGGCGATAAATTTTAAATTTGGCAGAGCGTCTAAAACTTTTTTACTGACGTCAGAATCCACAAAAACGCATATAATATCGGCATCTTTTGCGAGGTCGGTATTGGTCTCATCTAATTTTTCTTTAACGAAAGAGATTTCAGAGCCACTAAAAGAATTTAAAAAGAGGTCCTGCTCTGATTTTTCTAGACTCCCGAAGAATGATATTTTCATGCTCTAATTATATCATGGTTCGATTTTACTCACCATGATCCTGCTTTCGACTGCCCTGAGGGGCTTGCTCAAGCCCTTGAACGGGAGTTTTTATCGAATGGATCATAAGCCCAGTCGAAGCAATAATATGGCTATTTAAACCAATTTTTCCAGAAAAAGAGAAAAGAAAAGAAGCCTCCGGACTTCTTTTCTGGAACCTCGGACTGGTTCTCATCTTCCACGATGATGATCACGCCTTCTCCTTCTTTCACCACTGGAAATTTTTCACGTATACTTTCTTCGATTCCGCTTGAGGTTCCCAATTTGGCTATCTCTGCCGTGAGTTTTAATTTTTGCTCCTCCAGCTCGGTCACTTGGCTCTCTGCAATTTTTTTATTTTCCCTGGTTATAGACATCTTGCCCATAAAAACTATCACGCTCCAGGCAAAAATAAGCAACAATATAAACAAAATTGCCAAAACAGGCCTTGAATGTAAAATATTTCGCCAACCTCTTTTTCTTTGAAAACTTTTCATAGTATGATACTATCAGTATATGCTTTTCAACAAAAAACATCAAAAAAAGATCCAGATCATCTGGGCGATAGTGAGTATTCTCATCATCATCAGCATGATCTTATTGTATTCTCCGATATTTCAAATAAACTAGAAACTCGTTGCAGGCGTACTTTTTAGAAAGCCTTGCGCAGGCGGACGCGCCGAGCAGTTCGCTCCGCAAGCTTGCGGAGATAGATTGCTTTATAAAAAGTATGCCAAGAAAGAGTTTCTAGTTTTCCCCGCTACGCATCATCTTCAAAAATACGTCTTGGGGAATGTTTACTTTGCCTCTTTCTTTCATTTTCTTTTTGCCTTTCTTTTGTTTCTCACGAAGTTTCATTTTGCGAGTTATATCACCTCCATACATATGTGCAGTAACATCTTTTTTCATACCAGAAAGCGTGCGTGATGAGATGATGCGTCCAAATGCTTTACCTTGGATTTTCAAAGTAAACATTTGCCTAGGCAACAAGCTCTCTAATTTTACAACAGACTCTTCGGCTTCTATTTCTACCCTTTTCTTTGAGACAACTTTAGAAAAAGCTGGTACAGGTTCATCGGCAACCAACACATCAAGTCGGGTGACATCTGCTTCACGATTTTCGGCTATATTGTAAGATATTGATCCATAGCCAGATGAAGTGCTTTTTAGTTCATCAAAGAAATTGCGCATCAATTCACGAAGCGGCATTTTTACAGATATAGATGAACGGTTGTCTCCGAAATTCTCAGTCTCCCCTACTTCTGCTTCATGATCAAACAATATCTGCATAATGTTACCTAGATATTCCACAGGAGTGATTATTTTTGCATTTACCCACGGCTCAAAAATAGTTTTAATATTACTGTCATCTGGAAAAAAGTACGGCGAATAAATCTTCTGCCTCTTCGGCAGATCGCCGATGAGGCGATTTCCAACATTAGTATTATATTCTACTTCATATACGATAGAGGGCGTAGTGATGACAAGATTCAAATTAAATTCTCGCTTCAGTCTTTCAGTAATGATTTCTAAATGAAGCATTCCAAGAAAACCACAGCGAAAACCTCGCCCCAGAGATCCTGAAGATTCTTCTTCAAAAGAAAAAGACGAATCTGAAAGTTTTAGTTTTCCTAAAGAAAGCTTTAGTAAGGCAAAATCGTCCGCATCCTCGGGAAAAACACTCGCCCAAACCACCGGCATCGGCTGCATATATCCCGGAAGTGCAGGCAGTGGATTCGCAGATTTTGTAATCGTATCTCCAACAGAAGCAATACCAGGCTTTTTTATGCCTGTGACAATATAGCCGGTATCTCCAGCTGAGAGACTGTCTCGTGGAGTTTCTTCTGGTGAAAAAGTCCCGACCTCAAGCGCTGTAAATTTTTCCCCTGAGACAGCAAAAAGCAAGCTGTCACCCCGCCTCACCTTACCATCAAATAACCTCACAAAAACTATTACCCCTTTATGATTTGAATATTTAAAATCAAACACTAAAGCGCTCAAAACATTTTCACTTTTATTTTCATTTTTATAATTTTCAATTGGCGCCGGAACACGTTTTATAACTTCCTTTAAAAGATTTTCCACCCCTTCTCCTGTGCGACCTGAAACTAAAAGCACTTCATTTGGATCGCAATTTAAAAGTTTTACCACTTCTTCTTTTACTTCCGACACCCTAGCCAAAGGTGAATCAATTTTAGAAAGGACAGGAATTATTACAGAGGCCCCTTCACCTCTCCCATTGCCAGAGCGGGGTAGGCGAGCCATAGCGAGCGTGGTAAGCGTCTGCGCCTGCACCCCCTGTGTGGAGTCAACCAGTAAAATAGACCCTTCCACGGCCTTCAGAGCCCTAGAGACTTCATAAGAAAAATCCACGTGTCCGGGAGTGTCAATGAGATTCAGTATGTAAACCTCATCCCCCGCCTTCTCCTGGGGGGAGAAGGAGCCCCCTCGCCTTCCAGGAGAGGGGTTAGGGGTGAGGTGGGTGGTGTATTCCATGCGAACGGGTTGCATTTTGATTGTAATACCTCGTTCACGCTCAAGCTCCATAGAGTCTAGTACTTGATCACGCATTTTTCGCGCTTCTACTGTATGCGTGATCTCGAGCATTCTGTCTGCCAAAGTACTTTTGCCATGGTCTATGTGGGCGATTATTGAAAAGTTTCTGATGTGTTTTAGGTCCATCCCGTTTAGAAGCAGATCGCGATCAACTCGCGTGTCTGATATGTTATGTTATTAATTTCTATAATATTTGATTTCATGTTTTGTTTGTTTTTTAAATTGCGGTCGCGGCTTCTAACGGGATCCATAAAATTAATCTAAAAACCCTCCAGTTTGATGCTCCCAGAGCTCAGCATAAAAACCTTTTTTCTTTAAAAGATTTTTATGTGTTCCCTCTTCCACTATTTGTCCTTTATCTAAAACTATAATCCTATCCATTTTTTGAATTGTGGAAAGTCGGTGAGCTATGACTATGGTAGTTTTTCCTTTCATTAATTCCCCAAAAGCTTCTTGAATATATGATTCACTAATACTGTCCAAAGAACTCGTGGCTTCATCTAGAACCAAAATAGGAGAATCTTTTAGCATTGCGCGAGCTATTGCCACCCTTTGCCTTTCTCCGCCAGAGAGTTTAACTCCTCTTTCACCAACCAGAGTATCATAACCATGGGGCAATTTAGAAACAAACTCATCAGCGTGGGCTTTTTTTGCAACCTCAATGATTTCCTGTTCACTTGCATTTGGTTTACCATAATTAATGTTTTCCTTAATCGGTCGATGAAATAAAATTGGCTCTTGCGGAACATATGATACAACAGTTCGTAAATCGTCTTGAGTTACATTTCTTATGTCTTGATCATCGATAGTAATTGCTCCACTTGTAATATCGTTCGCCCTCAAGAGAAGTTTCGTAAATGTTGATTTACCCGCGCCTGAATGCCCGACAATACCAACGCGTTCACCAGGTTTAATGTCGAGATTAAAATTACTTAAAACTTCTTCACCAAGCTGGTATTTGAAAGAAACATCTTTGAAAACTATATGTCCCTCTTTCATTTTTATTATTTCAGAATTTTTGGGATCTAGTATATCGGGAACTATTTCAAATATATCCACCATTTCTTTCATGTCTGAAGCGGATTTCATGAATTTTGTCAAAGAATTTCCAAATTCCCATAAATTAATGGCCACAATAGTCATATAAGTTTCGATAAGTACAATGGTCCCCACAGTCATCTTGCCCTCTATCCACAAAGTTATCATGATATAAAGAGTCACACTTTGAACACAGATTATAAATAAATGCTGTAAAAGATCTATCTTAACACCCAAAAATGAGGCTTTTCTACTTCTTTTAGCGCCCTCTTCGGTGTACTTGCTATAGGAATTTATTTCGCTTTTTCTAGCGGAAAAAAACTTGACTGCCAAAATATTTGAAAATACATCGGAAAGACGTCCGCTTATCTTAGAATCCTGCTCTGCTTCAAGCAAATCGTATGTCATTTTCTTTTTTACAAAGAAAGAAACTACACTTATATGTATAACTATCCAAATACCAAAAACTAAACTGATCATGGGAGATTGGTAAAGAAGAACTGTGAATACTCCAACTAAAATTACAAAAAATTTCAAAAAGTTATAAACGAATATATCGAATGCAATTTCAAATCCTGTCACAAAACGCCTAGCCTTGGTGACTAAGCTTCCTGCAAAAGTGTTGGAAAAAAAAGTTGGTGAATTTTGCTCAATTTTTTGAAAGGCAAAATTTCTAAGGTCTCTTATAACATCAATTTCAAACTTCAAAAAGATAAATTTTGTAAACCTTGCGATAAAAAATACTAGAATGTGTATTGCTACAATAATAACAAATAACTGAAAGATTTCATTTGATGTTGTTGAATTGTCCCCAATTCCTAGTGAAAATATGTCAACAATTTTTTTAAAATATAGAGGAGTAATGATTTCAGCAAAAAATATTCTTAGGCTAAAACCCACCAAAATGCAACAAAAAACCCACTTATATTTGCGTATTTGAGGCCAGACATATTTCAATATCTTTGAAAAAAAAGACAACATTGCCCTATTCTAGCAGAAAAAACCCACAATTTCAAAGCTTAAAAATTTAATCAGTTTAGTAATATCATAATAGACACGGCCGTTGCTATTACGCTATCAAAAAATAATTAACCCTTAGAATTTTAAAGCCCTTCTTGGGAAGGAGCAATGACTTTTGCTCGCCAGAATTTAGTATGCAGGGCTTTCGCTATGTCTCGTAATTCTTCGTTTTTCAAAAGATACAGCACCAGAATTGCAGCCAATATGCCAAAAATTCCAGAGAAAAATCCCTGCAGAAAGACGCCCCAGAAGGTAGTGGTGCCGAAAATCGGAGAAAAAATATTTAAGCAGAAGTAACTCACCCCACCGAGGAAAAATGCGGCGCCCAAACTCTGAAAGAATACCTTGGTGATGAAGGACTCCCCTTGCATAAAGTCCTTTCGGACAAAAAACCAATACAAAACAGAGTTCAGGATAGTACCGGCAGAATAAGCGAGCGGCAACATGAGCACTTCGGTGCCAGGAATATCACTCACCTTGAAGAGCGACTCAATGAAGTATCGGAAAAAAGGAATATTTTGGAAAAAATGCATAAACACATAAGATAAGATTACTATTACAACTGCACAGAAAAAGTTGATGATGAGCGGGCGTCTCGTATTGCCGAGCGCATAGTAAGCGCGGGATAAGAGCGTGATCATTCCTTGTGCCAAGATCGAGACAGAAAATATCGCAAGCGAAGCAGCCACCAAGCGAGTGTTGTCCCAAGAAAAACTTCCCGAACCCAGAATAACCCGCACGATCTGAGCGCGAAGGACAATAAAAAGAAAAATTACCGGCAATGACCAGAAGACTATAGCCCGGGCGGAAGATTTCAGGTGATTTTTAAATTCATCCATCTTACCCAAAGAGACCGACTTTGCCAAAACCGGAAAAGTGGCCACTGCATAAGAAATACCTATAATATTGAGCGGAACCGATTGGAGATTGAAAGCAAAATTAAATATTGAAATAGACCCGCTCTTCAAAAAAGAAGCTAGGGAAATAATCGAAATGAGAGCAATGTTGTTCATGGCAAGGCCCAAGGTTCTAGGTAGAGAGGTCAGGACCGAACTTTTTATGTCTGAAAAATTAACGGAAAGGGCTTCACCCGCCGGACTACGACCAAAGGAGAATCGGGGCACAAATCCGAGAGCGCTTGCAGACAATGCCTGTATCCCGAAATGCATCAAGGCTCCGAGCGCCACTCCGAGCGCGAGCCCATAAATTCCAAAAATGGGATATAGAAATAATACCCCGATAATGATCCCGACATTGTATAGGATCGGACTCAAAGAGTAAATAAAAAACCTGCGAAAAATTTGCGTTACCGTGCCAAACAGGTTTGAAAGACCGAGCAAAATAGGCGACAATAGCATTATCCGCGAAAGCAAGACTACTTTTGCCTGCATGAGAGGCGTAAAACCCGGCGCGATAAGAGGCGCTAGGTATGGCATAAGCACAAAGGCAATGACGGACACCAGCACCATCACAGTAAAAAACACGGTGAATATATCATTCAAATATTTGCGCGCTTTGTCTGTGACATTATCTCCATCCATTCTCGCCACAATAAAAGGAATGATCACGGTAAAGGAAGCGAGAGACGCAACCGAGATAAAAATAAGATCTGGAATACGAAAAGCCGCATAGTAAGAATCAAGTAGCGCTCCGGGTCCGATAAAATGAGCAATGAAACGATCGCGGAATAAGCCTAAAATTTGCGACAGAAGAGCAAAGACGCCCAGAAGTAGAGCAGCCTGATTTATACTTCCATATTCCCGGCCAAAGATTCTAAAAAGTCTATCCATTTTTACGGGTTTTCGGTATCTGGAGCAGATGTAGAGATCACCGGCGCAGTTTTAAAAGAATCCATGTATTTTATTAAATCTGGATTGGTCGGTGCCAAAGCTAATGCTCTTTCGGCATAAGATATGGCCAAAACATTATCGCCTTCCTTTTTTGCTATTTGTGAGAGAAGAAGCAAAGCATCGATGTAATCGCTCTTCAAAGCTAGACCCTGGTTCGCATAATCTTTCGCCTCACTGATCTTGTCATCCGTCCAAAATACGCTCGCGAGAGTAATCTTGAGACCTGGATTATTAGGATTTAAAGCAATCGCTTTTTGATAGGCCTCGATGGCTTTACTAGAAACATCTTTCACTCCCAAGAAAGCCAAGCTCTGATAAAGCGAACCAAGCGCCCCCCAATTTAAATAATTTCGCGGATTATATCTGGTGGCCAATAACGCGCCGTTGACCGCTTGATCCAAATTCGACTGCAAAGCGACCTTGTCTGCATCAGAGGTAGTCGTAGCATCTTTTCCTGCCAGAGAATTGAATTTTAGAAGATATATTTGCGAATAAGTGCGGAGATATAAATCATTTTCATGAAGCGTCAAAGCTCGGCCGATCGCCACTTGCGCCTCCTCCACCGTGGGCGCTCGGAGCGCTTGTGAAAAATACGGGATAGAGACTAGGCGTTCGATGTATTTAAACGCCATAACTACAGATATCATTATTACCAAAATGAGAATAAGTATTGAGAAGAAACTTTTACGGTGATCACTGAGAAATGAAATTAATATTTCCTTGGAAGTTAGACCGATAAATACACCGGCAAAAACGAAGGACAACAAAAATATCACCGCACCCGTGGAATAAAAGAAGGAAGAAATAAATAAATAAAGTGACAGCATGAAAAACGCCATTATTTCCCAATTTACCTTATTTTTAATACCGTAAAATACTGACCTGACGCCGACAATCAGAAAGAGAACGAAAAAGACAAGCAGGGATAAAATGCCAAGCCCCCCGACCGTAGCGGCCAAGGTGGGCAATGTTCCGGAACCCGAGTTAAAAGAAACATCCCAAAATTGAGTATTGTTTATAGACTGAGGTTTATACATTGCCCAAGCTTCGTCAAATCTATTTGGACCAAGACCAAAGATTGGATGATCTCCGAGCACACCACGAGTTATGGACAAAGTGGCTCCGAGCGAGGGACTCACTTCGGTATTTGATATATGCAAACGATTTGATATGACGTCGCTGAGGAAACCTGAAGACAAAAAGAACAGAAGAGAAATGATGACAACGATAAAGGAAGTCAAAGGAAACTGTTTTCTGTCTTCTTCCTTGCCGTGAAAAGAAATGGAAACTTTATAGACAAAAATAATCAGGCTGGAAATTCCGAGCAGGATCCAAGCCAGGGGGAAATTCACCAGGATCGCTAATAATATTGAGAGCAAGGTGAATATTGAAAGCAAAAGTTTTTCCACTTTAGAAATCGGAAAAAATTCAATCACCAAAAGAAACATCAGACTGGAAAATCCCGCAAAAAGCCCGAGCGCATTCCAAGACCCCAAGAGATTGTCAGTTTTATCGGCTAAAAGCGCGAGCGTGGTGATCGCCGGGAAAAATAAATGAATCCCCTGGAAAATCAAAACAACAACCGAAGACAGTATCGCTCCCAGTAAAACTATTTTGGCTCGTTTTGGGGTTTTGAAAACTATTCCCGACATAAGCATCAAAACGAAGCTCCCAAAAATAAACCAGAAAGACCCAAGGTCAAGCATGTTGCCAAATAAAGATACAGCTCTACTTCCCGAAAAAAGAGCAGAAAGTAAAAAAATGAAAACTATACCAAGTCCAGAAAGGAGAAGCGCGGATCTGGGGAAAATTATTTTACCATCGATAAATCTGGATATAGCCCAAAAAATAATCGAGAGAGTGAGCCCGACGACTAAAAGCAATCCCTTCCCGACGGCAATCGAAATGGTGGTGAAAGGCAGACAAAAGACGGGCAACAAAACTATTACTAAAAACAGCGAAATAAACGAAAGCCGATCAAAAATGTTTGAATACATAGATTACATTATATATTGTGGTGAAACTTTTTGCAAAGGTTTTTAATTTTTATCTTATTAAGGAAAATTTAAAGAGCAGGTTCAGCTCCGACGTTGTCAGTCGGAGTTCCGACCTCTGGATCTGCCGGAGCTTCGGGAGTGGTTGGATCAAGTGTCGGAGGATCTTCTGGCTCTACTACCACTGGATCCACTATAACTTCGGACTCCCCCTCGCCTTCACCAGGAGAGGGTTGGGGTGAGGTTGGTTCCGGTTCTGGCTCTGGCTCTGGTTCTGGCTCTGGCTCTGGTGCCTGTTCAGGTAGAGGGGTAGATTCAGGTTCAGGAGTTGGGTCTTCAGCCGAAGGCTGATCAGCCTCTGGCTGAGGCGTAGGGTCCGGTTCTGGAGAATGTGTAGGAGAAACATTTTGATTTTCTAACAAGGCTTTCAAAGATTGCAACTCTGCGCGATTCAAACACACCGCTTCCTCCCCTGGCTCCGTCAAACAAACCTCGCCCGTAAAGATGCGAGCGATACGATTCTCCACATTCGCAAACCAAGCAACCAAGCTATCCCTCCAGCTATTTTCTTTTTCAAAATTATTTAACTCTTCAAAATCTTTAATTTTCAACCCCAAATCGTCAATTTTGGCGTTTGTAGCCTGAATTCCGAGCACCATATAACCCAGAGTGTTGACAGGGTTCACAACAGTGCCTCCATAATGCATTGCCCAAGGGGCTTCATCGGCCATCACACCGACGTATTCGGTCAGAGTGTCCCCCGTGCCCTTGCCTTCTTTGTAATGGAAGCGGTAAATTGGAGTTCCGAGAATTTGAGTCAAGATTTCATTTGGATCAGTGACTGTGCCTAGGATGTTTTTTTGATCACGAGAGCTGGCAGCCGCCGCCCAAGTCAAAACTCCATCGCCGGCAACATCCGTAAGTTGAGTTCCGCCCGCGCCGACGGCTGGAGGCAAGGAATAAGTGATGTCCGCGTCTTGCGCCACCGCTTGGAAAGCGGAATAGTTGGTTCCTGAAGCGGAAGGCTCCAAGAAACGCAAGCCGGTGGCAGTGGTTCCACCTCCGATGTTTATAAGATTTCCGCTAGGGATCAGAGTTAGACCGCCAGCGCTAGTGGTCAACAAGTCGGCGTAATTCGCGGCCGAACCATCCGCATCATTGTAAGTTAGACGAAGATTTACCCCGGTGGCAGAGTTAATATCTAAAACTCTGCCGGGAACCGTCGTACCGATCCCGACGTTGCCTCCGATTGGGTTTAATAATAGAGGATATGTTAGTGCAAGGTTACTAGAATTAGTGGATTGCAACCACCCTCCTGCTCCACCGTTTTGTCCAATATCCAATACACCCGTGTTGGCCGTATTGCCGATTCTTGCCACACCAGTTTGAGAACTACCACTTGAGGCTGGTAGACTGTTTGAACCAGAGACTTCAAATTTCTGAGTTGGCCCCGCCGTCGTCCCTATGCCCACATAACCAGAATTGAGGATCGTCATCCTCTCCGTCAAAACCGAAGGCGCAGCGTTGGTGCCAGTCCAGAAAGATAATTGTCCAGGGACTCGGCTGTCAGCAATAGTGCCAGAGGAGATGCCTTTGATGGCGGCGCCTGTGATGTAACCAGCGGCTCCGCCATAACCTGTGAAGTTGATGACTCCGAGTTCATCGGCGGTGGTGATGACCGTCGGACTGGCTCCAGTGCCTCTGGCTTTCCTGAAATTCACATCAAAGCTGTCAGCGGAAGCGTTGGCTTGAGTGAGATAGGTCTTTCCCAAATCAACTGTGTCGGAGGAAACATGCAGTAATCCTGCTGGTACCGTCGTCCCAATGCCGACGTTGCCGGAAGAATCTATCCTGAGCTTCTCAGTATTATTAGTACCTAAACTGATAAAACTATTTTCTCTGTTCCAAATATAGGCGCCACTATCACTCCAAGATTGAATGACGAGCCCGTCTGTTGCAGCGTCGCCGACATTTGTATTTGTTAAATGAATTTCTGAAGTAGCAGCTCCACCAATATGTAATAATCTAGCCGCAGAGACAGTCGCCGGACTAGAAATACCGATGCCGACGTTGCCCGAGCTATCTATAACGACCCTCTGAGCTATACTATTAGTGCCAAACTCCATCCTGTTATCAGCCGCATTGTAAAGAACTCTTCCTCCATAATCAGGTGTTCCATAACCAGTATCGTTCGTTGATGATGGAGTAAAATCAACCCACATACTACTTGCACCGTGGCTTCTTAGTTCAATACCACTATAATTATTAGTCCCTGTTCCACTATTTACAATTTTAAGCATTGGCGAGTTAGCCACGGTGTCATTTTTTTCAATATGTAATAAACTAAGTGGCTCCGTCGTCCCGATGCCGACATAGCCACCGTTTGGTTGTAATGCCAAGGGTAGCGTTGTTTCTGCACTGTCAGCATAGCCAGATTGAATCCATCCATAATATAATCCATCGACATTTTCATTATTATAGGTTCCCATATTCAACGCAGGACCTCCGCCACCATCATTCTCAAAAATAATTCCCGTATCCATTGAACCAGTTGCAGCTGGTATTCCACCGGCGCCAACAATATGCAAGACGCTCTGGGGCAGTACCGTCCCGATGCCGACCCTTTGGGAACTATCTATTGTAATTGCGGCGATATTAGCAGTAAAAAAAGTTAAAGGGACACTAGCGTTCATCCCCAAAAACCCTTCTGAATTTACTCCAGAAAATTCATTATAAGTTGAACCGCTGATTCCAAAACGCATAACATCATCAACGTCGTTCGCAATATTCACATAAGATTCATACGAGCCATCAGTCCCGTATAATCCATTAAAATACGCTACTGGATTATTAGTTGCAACTCCTGTATCACTAGAAATATGAAGCGGATACCCCGGCGCCGCCGCCCCGATGCCGACGTTGCCGGTGCTAACCTGCTGGTACATATTACCAAAAGTAAATAAATCATTATCACTTACCCCCAAACCCATCCTAAAACTACGAGGAGTCGTATCGCCATCTATACTTCTAAACTCTAAAGGAACTGCTCCAGCCACTGCTTCACTTTCTATAATGAGAATAGGAGCTTCAGGATTTGCATCATAAACAGCTTGTGTTTGAAATATATGGGAGAGTGTTAGAGGATTAACTGTCCCGATGCCGACGAAGCCATTCCCCAATACAGAAAACCTTGTTCCGCCTGTTAATGAATATGTAGAATCTATTGTGTTGGTAGCTGTATCAACAGTCATTTCAGTATCCGAAGTAATGGAAAGAATTGCTACCGTTTCAGGGGTATTATCTATAGTTATGGTGTCTCCAACTTTAAAAGTGTTTGTAAATTGAGTACCAGTTCCAGTAACGGTGTCGGTGCCTGTTATGGTAACAGTCCCAGGTCCTATTGTGCCTTGAGCGACTTGCAGATTGGCTGTGGGATCGTTGGTCCCAATCCCGACGTTGCCACCGTTAACATTAAAGTAACTCACTAAATCAGAAATTACAGTAGATTCGGACCCGTCAGCGGTGTTTATAATAAACCATCCGCCAGCGACGTCGCAACCGCTCCATCCCATACCACCTGCCGGTACTCCTTCCCGAGCCCACATAAAAGCATCAGTACAATCACCAATGGTATTAGCAACAGTTAGGTTCCAACTGGCGCCATAAGAATAATCCGAACCTAACACAATATTTCCAGCCACATCTAAACTTGTCCTAGGCTCCGTCGCCCCGATGCCGACATAGCCTGAATTCAAAATCGTCATTGCTTCCGTTGCTCCATTGTTACCTACCAAGAAGTGCATATCAGCTCCTGTGTCTCCGACACCTGTGGTGGTTTGGAGAGTCAGGTCTTGGGTAGTAGCTGTTCCGCCATAAATCAAGGGAGCGGTGATCGAGGTGGTAAAGGTCGGCGAGGCGGTCGGAGCTTTATCATTGAAAGTATCCCAATCCGTATCGGAAAGCGCGCCGGTGGTGGAGGTGGATGCGAGCGCCAGACTCAATACTTGAGTCGCGAGTGAGAGGCCGTTTGCCGTGCCGATAGTGACAGCATCATGACTGCCAGCGACGAGGCCTTCTATTTTGTCATAGACAGCGTTCTTGGAAGGCGCGTGCGTAGCGTCCGAGTCCCAAGCCCCGCCGTAGACTGTGTCGTCAATGTTGACGGAAGTAAGAGGTGGCCGGACATCGCAATCCACATCTGTCGGCGAACATTCCGGATTCAAAGTATCCCCGGGTTCATAAAAAGTACCACTCCAGACAGCAAAAACCGTTTTGCCTAAAAACAAAACAGCGACGACGGCTGTGAAGAGGAAGAGGATTTTTTTATTTTTAAATAAATTTCGGATCATTTTTAATTAATCTTCATTTCAAGACGCTCAACGCGAATTCTTAAATCTTCAACAGTTCTTTCTTGCTTGATATCAGTGTGCACCAGATTGGCCATCGTCTGTCTGTGCTCTCTCGCTTCTTCTGTAAATGTTTGCATTTGTTTTAAGATCAACTCAAAGGCTTTGTCATGCCGTGTGAATCTTTCATCAATTTTAGTAAAAGATTTTGCAATAGAAGCCATCGCTTTTTCAAAAGCTGACATTGTCACATATTTTTCGGTTATTTTTTTTACTTCTTTTCTCATAAAATTTTACTTTTGTATCTTCCCTATCAAAATTCCCAAAAGCTTTTTGACGCTATTCTGCGCATCTGCCTCGGCTCCACTGCCGGTAAAATTCTGCCATTCTGCCATCACTTCCGCGTCTTTCAAATCGCGGACGGCATTTTCAAGTGTTAACCTTGTTTCAAAATCAACTTCCGTATCTGCCTGCAATACTTTTTCAATAAACATTGAGGTGAAATTGATTATCTTTTCATTGGTTTCAACTTTGGACTGACCAGACTTCACTCCTCCTATTTCTCTAGACAAAGTGAAATAATTAAATCCAAAAAATACATTGCCAATAACTAATGATCCAATAATTATAATTATAGCAATACGCTCCATTTTAGGTTCTATCATAAATATTTGATATAAATTCTATTCCGTCAGAAGCAGGTCGCCTCGAGGTGACCGGTAGCACTCGCCTACTGGCGAAGGCGGCTTCTAACAGAATTATACACTAATAATAATAACACAACAACTAAAAGAATGGTCTTCCAGTCGAGTCCAGTTAAGCTGGAAAGCCATCCTCCGGAGCTTCGGAGCTCTATGTTCTCGTGAATGCCAGCACCCGAGGTGACGACGAATGCTTTGCCTTCATACGGCTCATATCCGGGCGCTTCTACCGAGAAATAGTAGCTACCTTCCGGTACGAGGAAAGAATACGTCCCCCGGACGTCGGTTATTTGCGGATTTTCCTGACTGTAATCTTTGGCAGGCCATAGTTCATAGCTTTTAGTGGATACGTTTAGAGAATAGAGAGAGACGATCGCCGACGGAATACGGGTTTCTTTGCCATTATTCTTCTCAAAAACATATCCCTCTGGGTCAATGACTGTTATCATCCTCATCTGGCGAGTGCCGAGAACGGGGTCTATATAATCAATTACAGTGATCACTTCATATTCACCCGGCACTACGGGCGAGACGACATCGGCAGTGTATATGCCGTCACGGTCGGGATCAGTATATTCAAAGGAAGAAAGTACTAATTTATTTTCAACCGAAATCGGTTCGGGATTTTTTTCAACTAAATCATTCGAAGCAAAAAGAGCTGAAGCCAGAAGAGATGAGCGAGAAATTTCATTTTGATTCCCTTCTGCTACTTTCGGTGTTGCGGATTTGAATACAATATAACCAGTCACGCTTGACGCAGAGCCAATAGGTTTTACCACTAGCCGCATCGTCTGGCCGGGTAGCGTTGATATTTTTTGAACAACTTCTCCTTTATCACCGATAGACATCGCAACATTCAGGTCAATCAACTCTCCGCTCGCCCGGGCAAAGACAAATTCTGCAGGCAAATTTCTCTTATCAACTAGTGAAAAATTTGCGAGAGGTAACCCTTCTATAAGAGCAATCTTGCCTACACCGATGTTGGGTAATATTTTTTGATCCGGATTTGAGAGTCCGGGAATATCTAGAGAGACACCATTTAATTTATCTATCTGAGCCAATCTTCCTGCTCCGATATTTTTTAGCGTATTGGTAAGCTCTGAAAGCCCTGGAAGATTTAAAGTTATACCGCTTAATTTGGTCAGATCAGTCATCCTGTGAACATCAACACTTTTGAGCGTTTTATCCAGTTCGGGGAATTTGGAGGCTAGAATGCGAACCTCATACGGGAGCGGCGCGAAGACAAAAGCATTGATAGCCCCTGTCGGCAGAAGATCCCATTCGCCCATAAATGCGAGAGGGGTGATCTTGGGAATCTCAGAGACTACGGTCACTGGTTCGCTTTTGGGTCTAAAGAAATTCAAAATAGGACTGAAAAAATTATCCGCAGGGGGATTTTCGGCAACCGGTGGAAAGATTTCCTGAGTGGAGAGCGACGAAGTTGTTCTGGACCTAGTTACAGAAACAGATCCACTTCCGTCGTCAACGTTTCGCGCGCTTGCCGGTCGCCAATCGGTTTGCACTTTAAAGTTTGCCGAACCACAAGAATCTATCCCGCCCGCGCAATTAAAATTAATTTGGCTGTTATCGGATTTCACCGTCGCATAGCCCAAAAATTCCCCGCTTGTATTTATGGTGACTCCGCTAAAATTAATCCAACCAAGGTTGGGACTCCAGGCAAATCCAGAAAGCGTCCCTTCTGCATTATTGGAGACTCCCGAGGTGTCCGGATCTAAGTTTATCCAACCGTATTCACTACTCCAAGCTTGCCCTGAAAGACCCGTGTCGGTAACGCCCACATCGCAATTATCACAGCCGAAATTGATCCAGCCGATATTTTCTCCCCAAGCATATTTATGTGTTCCGTCAATCGTCCCTTCCGTATTCGAAGCGAAAGCCGAATTAGCACCAAAAAAAACAAAAGAAAACAACGCAAAAAGAACGACAAAAAACCCTAGAAAAACCAATTTTGCTCTGGGAAATTTTTTTAACATTTTTTGCATTCCCCTTCGCTCAAAAATTTAAGCGAAGTCTTAAGTATTATAGCAAAAAGCAATACTAAATCACAATGTTGACAAGCCTGTTTTTCACATAAATCATCTTTTTGACGTCTTTTCCTGCAATATGCCTCACAACAGTTTCATTCTCCAGAGCTTTTTTCTTTATGCTTTCTTCTGTTTCATCTGCCTGCACAAAAATTTCAGCTCTAACTTTTCCATTTATTTGTATTACAATTTTAATTTCTTCATCTTTTATTAAATTCTCATCCCATTTTGGCCAATTGGAGAGATTGATCGAATCCTTCTCTCCTAGAAGGCTCCATAATTCTTCGGTCATATGCGGTGCGAATGGTGAGAGAACTTGCAGAAATTTTTTATAATCTTCCACTGAAACATTTTCAGCTTTTTCCATCTCTGTCGCCAGAATCATCATGGAAGAGATTGCGGTATTGAAATTCATACCCTCTATATCTTCAGAAACTTTTTTTATGGTTTTGTGCAATAACCGAACCAGTGGAGAATTTTTTGACATTCCGGAAGAATTATTAAATTTCAAAACTTTCTCCCCTATCCTCCAAACTTTTTCAATAAATCTTCTAGCTCCGATAATGCTTTCCGTAGACCAAGCCACGGACTGATCAAACGGCCCCATAAACATTTCATAAACTCGAAGTGTATCTGCGCCATAGGTTTTCACAATGTCATCCGGGTTAATTACATTTCCAAGAGACTTGGACATTTTGACTCCCCCTTCACCCAAGATCATCCCATGCGAAGTACGCTTCATGTATGGCTCGTTTGTAGGCACAAGTTTCAAATCAAAAAGAAATTTATGCCAAAAACGAGAATACAAAAGATGCAGAGTCGTGTGTTCATTTCCGCCGTTGTACCAGTCTACTCCACCCGTATTTCCCCCTCTCCTTTCAGGAGAGGGCTGGGGTGAGGTTAACCAGTATTTTAAATTTTTCTTGCTTGCAAATTCTTTATTATTTTTCGCATCAGCATATCGCAAATAATACCAAGAACTTCCAGCCCAGTTTGGCATGGTGTCTGTTTCTCTTTTTGCTTTACCAAGGCACTTTGGACATTTCACATTTACCCATTTTGAAATGTTTGCGAGTGGTGATTCGCCACTATCCGTCGGCTGATAATTCTTAACTTTTGGTAATTCCACCGGCAAATCTTTTTCTGGAACTGGAACTACCCCACAATCTTGGCAATGTATAACTGGTATGGGCTCACCCCAGTATCGCTGTCTAGAAAAAATCCAGTCACGAAGTTTGAAGGTCGTCTTTCTAGAAGCGGCACTCTCTGAACTTAACCAATCAATAATTTTAGGTCGAGCTTCTGCTGAAGTTAAACCATCAAATTGTTTAGAATTAAAAAGCACACCTTCACCTTCGTAACATTCTTCCATGTTTTTTATTTTCTCAAAAAGTGATTCGTCTTTGGATTTGATCGAAACCTTGAGAGGAATATTATATTTTTTCGCCATATCAAAATCCCTTTTATCATGAGCATCAGCAAATACAGCGCCAGTCCCATAATGAACTAACACAAAATCTGATACCCAAACTGGTATTTCTTCTTTGGTTGCTGGATTAATGACCCTGACACCCTTTAATTCAATTCCCGTTTTATTACTTTCTGCTGTTCTCTCAACTTCTGGTCTATTTTTAACTTCTTTAATATATTTTTCAACTTCATTCCAGTTTAAAATACTATTTTTGTATTCTTGAATAAATGAATGTTCGGGAGCTAAAACAATAAAAGTACAAGAAAAAATTGTATCGACACGAGTAGTAAAAACTTTTATAGCTAGGTCTTGTCTAGCTGAAACTTTAAACTCTATTTCTGCGCCTTCACTTTTCCCTATCCAATTCCTCTGCCCAAGCTTAATTTGTGGAAGATAATTTACATCATCTAAATCTTTATAAAGCCTATCGGCGTATTTTGTAATCGCTAGCATCCATTGCTCTTTCTCCCTTTTTTCCACTGCAGTCCCACAACGTTCACAAACGCCAGCTTGCCCTGAGCCTGTCGAACGGGTTACAACTTCTTCATTCGCAAGTCCAATTTTATCCTTCGGGCACCAGTTTATCGTCATCTTCGCTTTGTAAGCTAAACCTTTTTTCAAAAATTGTAAAAATATCCACTGTGTCCATTTGTAATATTTTGGATCAGTGGTATTTATTTCTCGCGACCAATCAAAAGAAATACCGAGTGACTTTATCTGTCTGCGAAAAGTATCACTATTTTTCTTGGTAACTATCCGTGGATCTTTGCCTGTTTTTATTGCAAAGTTTTCTGTCGGCAATCCAAATGCATCCCAACCTATAGGATACAAAACATTAAAACCTTCTAGCCTTCTTTTTCTAGAAATAATATCCATCCCTATGTAAGGCCTTGGATGCCCTACATGAAGACCGTCTCCAGAAGGATATGGAAACTCTATCAAGCCATAGAATTTCGGCTTGATCGCAGACTTACTCAGACTGGACGCGGACTGACGCGGAAAATCTTTTGCATAATATATTCCATTTTTGTCCCAGATAGTCTGCCATTTACTTTCTATCTTTAAGTGGTTATATTCCTTCATTGTTACATAATAAACAAAAAACCGCCTTTATGCAAAAGCTCCCGATTTTTTAGCTTTATAAAAAGCTCTTAAAATCGCAGTCCTTTAGGGCGGTTTTTTGTTTAAGTCTTTTTAAATATTATTAGTAAATCGGCACTGGCTTGGTATAGCGATAAGTGTCTGGATTGATAGTTTGTTCAAAACAATAGTGCCCAGCGGGATGTACCCATGATCTAGAATTATATGGATCTCTTATAGGAGCAGTCATGGTTTTACCATTACTTTCTTCATTATTTGACGATTTGTTAAATTCCGCACAGAGATTATATGTTGTCTCGCTTGTTTTTTGATATTCGTATGGCTTTCCTGTTTGTGGATCTACCTTGTTAGGGTAATATTGGTTGTACGTATTTACTTCATCTATCGTGTTCGGTAACACTCCTTTGGTTGAGTAAAAATTTTCAATCTGACCATCTAAATTCTGTAAATAACTTACTTTTTGCTCGTCATATTTGATCAATCTTTGAGTTCGAGGTGAACCGAGAACAGAAAATCCCCAAACAATAGAACCAATGACAATGATTCCCGCAATTACTCTCCAAGCCATCCTAGAATTTTTCGTCAGTTTTTTTCTAAGATCAGAAATGTAGTAAATAAAAAGACTAGAAAAGATAACAAGTAGTACAGCGACTTTTAGAAGAAAACCAGTCGTTAATTCCTGTCCGTCAATAAAATAGTAAACGACAGTTATCAAATCTCCCGCTACCACACAACCGGAAATAAACAGAGTTAGATATGTGAGCCCTTTATGAATGACGCTATTTTGCATCTCTCCCTCTACTCTGTATTGCCTTTCCAAGAACCACATCAAAATCATGAAAATAGGAAGAAGCACGACCAGAGTGGCGACAGGCCAGCTGATCGATGAACTGCCGTAATAATTATAACCATTGGTAACTTTCGGATAGGCTGTGTTGATAACAGTAAACAATAGGCTTAAAAGATTGCCGAGTAATACGTAAAGTGTGATAAAAGCTCCTAAATTCAGCAAAACATCTTTTGCAGTTGCTCTTGGGCGAATTTGTGTTTGATTTGGATCCATATTATTTCTGTTACGATTAATAAAAAATGAAATGAGGCCAACTATTATCCCTATAACTACAACGAAAAAAATAATAATGTAAATAAAGAACGAAAATGGAAAATATTCGAACATTGTGAATAAATTACTGTTAATTAATAATAACTATATCTACATTATACGCCCCAAACCGCCGTATTGGCAAGTGGGATGATGCGATTGTTGGACTTTTCTAATACACAAAGCTCACCAGCTTCTATTTGGCCTTCAAAGTTTTTCATAGTTTCCTCTAGTGCATACCCAAGAGAAAGTGAAGAAGAATCTATCGCATACGAGGTTAAAATAACAAAAAGTGGCTTGTCACTCAAAACTTTTTGCACTGCTGATAAAAGCTTTGGCAACATTTCTTCTATTTTCCAAACTTCTCCTTTTGGTCCCCTACCAAACTTTGGTGGATCCATTATTATGGCATCATATTTGTTTCCCCTCTTTGCTTCTCTCTCTAGGAATTTTATTGCATCATCTTCTATGATTCGCATGCCTGTTAGTCCTAAATGACTATTGAGTTTTTCATTTTCTTTTGCCCAAGCGAGGCTTTGCTTTGAAGCATCGAGGTGCGTCACTACTGCGCCAGCGCGAAGCGCAAACAAGCTCGCCACTCCCGTATAGCCGAACAAGTTCAAAAATCTAGGTCTGGAAGCAGAGGGAGAATTCTGGCGGCGGAAGGTTCCGTCCGAAGGATGGAGGAATGTCGCAGAATTCTCCTTCTGTAAAAGACCACCAACACTAGCGCTGATCTTTTCTTCAATAAAATCCCAGTGGCAAGCCTGCTCTGGGAAAAATCCCAAGTGTCGGAAAGGAGTAGGTGAAGCCAGAAATTTAATGCCTTTATATTGCATCTCCCATCTATCTTGAATCTTTTCTTTCATCTTCCACCCAGCTTTTGCTCCCACTTTTGAACTCCAAAATTTACCGTCAGCTTTATTCCATTCTTTTTCCGACAAAGTTTTTGCCCAAACAGCATCTTCATAAGGACGCACAAAAACATATTTACCAAATCGCTCCAACTTTTCCCCCTCACCCGTATCTAGGAGCTCATAATCACCGAAGTCTGTGGAATCTTTCAAATAAAAAATTTTAATTTGGTTTTGCATAATTATTTCTTACCTTGAATATTATTCTTAATCCATTCATTTTTCTTTTTTCTATACTCATCCTCTGGTAAACCGTCTAAGGAATTTTTAAAATCTTCATATCTTTGACTTAAACCTGCATCTGCTCGCAATTTTTCTAAAGTCCTGCGATGAATTCCTATCATCTTATGACCTACAGGAAGTATTTGTAAATCAACTCTTATTCCATTTCTTTTTGTATTTAAGTGGCTAATTTCTTTGACTACAGGACCTTGTATGTAACTTTTTTCAACAAGCAACTTACTGTCAGCATTAACGTCATTGCTCACAACCATCACGTCAATTTCTGATTTTCCAGAAATCGGCACAGCCATAGAACCAATCAATTCTGAAGAAGAATCAGGAAGTATTTTTGATAATTCAATAATAATTTCTTTCTGTAATTCAGAAATTTCTAGAGATGGTTTTATTATCTTTATTTTTTCGTTCATGCTTGTATTATAACACACTCTTTATTAGTGAACCACCGATGTTGATAAATTCTGCATATGCAGAATTTATCAACATCTAGTTAAGGCAAGTGAAAATGTTTCCCTAATTTTTCATCTCTCAAAATGTTTTCTACGACCAAAATCTCAACACACTTCTCTACTCCAAAGAAATCAGCAATAAATATTATTTCGTCTTCGCATGGATAAGGATAAATCCAAGCGGATTTTTGAAATTGAAAAAAATTTAGTTCTTTCAAATGAAAACGTAATGCTTCCCGTCCTTTTGTAAATCTCATAGGAATATCAAACATAACTAATCTCCATTTACCGTCCCATTTCTTAGGCTTGTTAATTTTCATCAACTCAATATCAAAAACTTTTAATTTAGTATCACCTTTTTTTGTAATTTTTACTATTGTTTTCCCGTTCTTGTCAGAGACATATTCTATAAGATTTTGTTTACGAAGATGATTTATTGAATTTCTAATTTGTTCCTTACTGAGATGTTTAGAACTTTTAAATTGTCTGAAAACTTGTACTGCATTGCCCATAGCAGCCGCAATCAAAACAAGAGCTGGAATTGACGCAACAGCGATCACACACAAAACCACTTGAGCAATCTGGGCTTTTCTTGTCTTAGAATCCAAAAATTCTCTAATTCTTGAGGAATATTTATTTTTCATATTGTTTATAATTATAGCATATGCAGAATTTATCAACAGAAGATTTTAAAAGGTATAAAATACTATACCAAAAACTCTATCACATCCCCATCCTTGACAATATATTCTTTGCCCTCGGTGCGGACCCAGCCTTTCTCTCGCGCTTTTGCAAAACTCCCCGCTTCTACTAATTGTTCATAAGACACCACTTCTGCGCGAATAAACTTTTGTTGAAAATCAGTATGGATGGAACGACCTGCAAAAGGCGCAGTGGCTCCACGAAGCGTGGTCCATGCCCTTGATTCATCTTCGCCAGTTGTAAAAAAAGTTATTAAATTTAATAAATCATAACTAGCTTTAATTAGATTATCCAAACCCGTGCCAAAAATAGGATCAACTTCTATGTGTGGTCCAGGAAGCTTCGCAACGAAATCTTTCCCGCCCGACTGAACGACATCAGTCGTTCGGGCGGGTTTTACATTTTCAGCTAAAGCTGAAGTATTTAAGACATATAACGTTGGTTTTTTAATTCCTCCTTGCTCCAATTCAAAATTGATAACTTCTATATCAAAAAGCGGATCAACTTTGTCGTGAACATGAATCATGTCTTTATCTTCAAAAATCCGCACCACCTCAATGATGGCATCCACTTCGCGAATATGCGAAAGAAATTTATTTCCAAGCCCTGCGCCCTCGCTCGCACCTTTTACAAGCCCTGCAATATCCACAAATTCAACTACAGCGGGTATAGTTTTCTTTGATTTAGATATAACGGAGAGTTTCATCAAGCGTTCGTCCGGCACAGGCACAATGCCCACCGATGGATCAATGGTGCAAAAAGGATAATTCTCCGCCGGGACATTTTTCTTTGTAAGAGCGTTAAAAAGCGTGGATTTGCCGACATTAGGAAGCCCTACAATTCCGATTTTAAGCATTTAGAGAATATAGCAAAAAAACACCGCAATGTCATTCCTGTTTTGTGTTATTTATTTAAACTTTTACATTAAAGCGAACTTATTAACCATCCAAACACACTGAAGTCATCGTCGCGCTCAAGAATAAAGTTATTCACCTTGGCTCTTTGTTGCTCTAGGGCATCTATTTGGCTATTGATTTGAGTTATCATACTATTATCGTTTGTTTTTAACATCAAAGCATTGAGAGTGCGACCTTGATCTTTCATTTGAACCAATTGAAATTTCAATACCCCTAAGTCATTACCTAAAAAGAATGTCTGCACCGCGCTTCTGCCTTCCAGGATAGTTATGACATGATCTGACTTTTCTATAGAATTGATTTGTTGTTCGGTAATTGCTTCTAAACTTTTTATATTATCTTCGTCTATTGTGTATTCTTCTAATAAGAACGTGGTATCACTTCCTATCTTATAAAAGTCAACTTTATTCTCTAGCGCATTATACCTATAAATACTGTCGTACTCGGAAGTAACTTCATCTACCTCAAAAGCTTCCAATGTATAAGCAAAAAATACGATGGGTAAAATCATAAGTGACACTTTTATTGTTATTACTGGAGTTTTGGTCATACCTCTGATGCCGTCTTGGAAACCAGACAATTACAACAAAACCATTTCTTGATTTTTCTTTTCCGACTCTTTAATGTGAAATTCTAACTTTACTGTTCGTGCATTGAACTTGGTCCAACTCTATTGGCATGCTGTGCCAGTGTTTCAGCGACCACCACCATATCTGTGATGTCTTCCATAGACAGAAGAATAATAGACACAGAAGCACTAGAAGTAGCATCTTCGTTGAAGTGAATCTGCCGGGCGTTTAAAATCATCACTTTACGTCCAATAAAAGGAAAATTATGCGTAACTTCAAACCCTTTGAAAAAACTATGCTGAGGCAAGATATCTTCTAGAAGTTTTCGTAACGCAGGAATGTCCCATTGACCATTGCCGAGTTTGTATACCGCCTGACCCTCTGTGTCTTTTGACTCAACCTGAAATACTTTATAGAAAGATTCATTAGCCGCCATAACACAAAGATCACGATCTAAAACTAAAATAGGTTCCCGCACCATATCTACGACAGTTTTGATATATGTCCAACTTTTTTCCCATATATGTTCTACTAAATTTGCTCCACCTATTTTTCTATTAGTCTTCATAGCACAGAAGCCGTTATGTATCTAAAATTATTACGGAAAAAAAATAAAACCACTCCGCTTTTAGCGGAGTGGTTTTTACAACACATCATGTAAAACTTTATCCCATGTGTCCACTACCTAAAATCAAACTAGATTCTCGCTCAAACAAAGCATTCTCCTGTTCAATACATGCTGGACATTTGGTAAAGTGTACAGAAATATTTTCTTCGTTGTATTCGTTTAGATAATTAGGTTTTTTAAAATTCCAAGATTTTTTATAGTAAAAAGCATAACAATGCTCACACATAGACATAGTAAGAGTTTTGAATTTCTTATTTCTGGGAAACTCTTTTCTTTTACCATTAACCCAATCTTTTGCTAATGTTTTAAATCTTTTTAACATATATTTTTATTTTTTACCCCGCCACAGCGGGGCAAGTTAATTTTTAATAATTGTTCGACATTAAGTTAATAATATTACGTAAATAATTTAATCTAATTTTAATATTATATTAATACGAAATCGATAAGTCAATATAAAAAATAGCCCTTTTGGGCATAAGTTGTTAATAAACTGTTTATAATTTTAATGTTAACTTAACTTTATATTATTTAGTAGGCTTTATCGGTAAAGTGACGCTAAAAATACTGCCTTTGCCTAGGACACTCTCTGCTTTTATTGTTCCGCCATGTATTTCTGTTGCCCATTTTGTTATAGCAAGCCCGAGCCCTGAATGACTTCCATTAGAGCTATGGGTATGGGCCTTATCACCCCTGTAAAAACGATCAAATATTTTTGGTAAATCTTCTCTTGATATTCCCATGCCGTCATCAGCTATTTTTATTTTCACCATATTTTTTTGTGCGCTTAGGTCAATTAGAATGTTTCCGTTTCTTTTACCGTAAGTTATGGAATTTTTTATGATATTAATGAATAACCTTTTTAAATATCTTTCTTCTCCGGCAATATGCAAATTTTTGACTTCATCCTTAATTTTTATCTTTATATTTTTTTCCAACGCCACTATTCTCAATCTTTTTACTAGGTCTTTAATTAATTTGATTAAATCTACAGGAGAAGAGTTTATAGTATTTTTTACACTTTGGCTGGAAGAAAGTGGGGAGGTAAGCAAAGCCAAGTTTGTAAAGATATTTGATAGGCTAGTTATTTCAATGTTTATTTTTTTTAAAGTTTCACGAACAGATTTTAAATTGTTTTTATTCATTAACGCTAGGTCTATATTGCCTCTCATGATGGCGAGCGGAGTCCGGAGCTCATGCGTTGCATTTGCAATAAATTCTGTTTTTAACTTTTCTTGTGATAAAAGAACTTCTGTAACTTTTTGTTTTTCAGCCATACTGAGGGACTTTTGTTCTTTTTCTATGAGCCAATTAGTATTCACAGCTCGAGATGCCATAATTTCTATTGTCTCTGCCAATACAAATTCCTCCTCCGTAAAGTCGTGTCGATTCTTGTAACACAACACAATACTACCAAATATGTGTTCACCATAGCGAATAGGAATAATCATGTAACTCTTGAAATCATTCGAGATATGGGATTCATAATTTTCGCTTTTTACGTTTGGGTCGAATAGTATGTTTCCCTTTTTTTCTGCTATATGATGGCCTGTTTTATTTTTTGGGATGATTGGATCAAAATGAATATTTTTGCTTTTATATATAGTTTCAAATCTGTCATTAGTAGGGGATTTTTCTAAAGCAAAACTGAAATCCGCATTTAAAATTTTCTCACTTTCCTCCGTAAATTTTTTAATAACTGATGCATTATTTTCATCTCTCATTAAATGCATACTAACATCATTTAATGTGACGATTTTTTTTAAAATTAGTTTTTCCATGCACTTAGATATTTTAAAATATCGGGAATTTCTTTTTCAAGTATATGATTTTTGATCATTTGTTTATATTCTTTTGGAAGATTAAGTAGAAAGTTATAGGATAATTTTTGGAAACCACCACCTGGTATACCATCTTCTTTTTTAAGCATCTCTTCATTGATGGGTTTTTTAAGAACGTATACTGAGCGAATAAAGTTGTTAATCGTACCTCCAAAGTCGTCTTGTGTGTGATGTAAGACTTTAAGTTTTTTTATAAATATTAAGTCAGAAGGTGTGACGGAAATACCTGTTTCTTCTTTGGTTTCTCGAACTGCTGCATCTAAATATTCTTCACCTTTATTTGGATGTCCAGCAATAGTAGCGTCTAAAAGGCCAGCTGATTTTTTATGCAAACCCATTTTCTGAAAGAAAATATTTTTATTTTTGTCAAAAATCCACACCTGTATTTCGCGATGAAGCAATCCAAGACGATGTATATCGATTCTGGACTTAGAATCAACGATCTTGTCATTTTTATCTATGACGTCCAATATTCTTTTATTTTCGTAATTTAAATTAGTCATAATCCTTTGGTTTTCGCTCTTTTGAGCTCATCAGTCAGGACATACATCCTGATAACTTTGACCCACAACCCTGTGATATCAAAGTGTGTGTGGGTCGGAATTTGGCGTAGGTTTTTCAGGCAAACCCACTATTCTTGCGATCTGTCTCGCGCATTGCTCAGGTGTGCCGTCGTTGTAAATTACAACGTCGTAATACTTTTCAACCCCGAGCTGTTCATATCTTTTTATTTTTTCAAGTTTGCGCGTAGGATCAATCCCATGCATCAGGCAACGTTCTGTGAGCCTTGCCTTCAAGGTTTCCAAAGAACGGGAAGAGATGAACACCAGCTTCATCTTTGGGAATTTACGACGATGATTTAAACCACCCCTTCCAAACAAGCATACAACTAAGTCTGTGCCTTTTGGTGTTGGAAGCCAGATTTTTCTTTTCAAAATGGCCGTGCGGTACGTTTTTCCGTTCACCTCCACCTGCCGAATTGTTCCGGGGATGAAAAATTTATCATCCCATAGTATTTGGAACTGTTCTTCTGTCACGAACCGGTACTCTTTTTCGGATTCCTCTCCCGGACGTTTTGGTCGAGTGTAGTATCTCGGTATCACATGAATCTTGTATCCAAGATGTTCCAAAGCTCGTAATACTGTCGTTTTCCCAGCACCTGGGGGACCATTGATGCCGACATGGGTAATTGGTTTTTTCATTTTTCCTTTATTAAATTGTTTAAGATCTTTCAAGATCTAGTTGCTATGTGTTTCTCTCATTATATAACACAAACTAGTTTTACGCAAGTCCTTTACAGCTTATTCTTTCAACACAAAACCAACTCCTCGTACAGTGTGTATTAAGGGTTTTTTATCTCTATTTTCTATTTTTGTGCGTAAGTACTTTATATGAACATTTAATTCATTGTTCGTTTCTTTAAATTCAGGCCCCCAAGCATGGTCTATAAGTTGGCGTCTTTTTATAGCTTCTCCGGGACGAGTAATCAAAAAATCTAAAAGTTTATATTCTTTTGGTGTTAATTTTATTATTCTTCCTCCGCGAGTAACCTCATGCTTTTTTTTATCCATGATAAGATCCCCGACTTTATTAATATCTCCGTCTGTGGTTTTCCTGCGACGTAGTACTGTGCGGATTCTGGCAAAAAGTTCCTGAGTGCTAAATGGTTTTACCATATAATCATCTGCACCAATATTTAAGCCATTGACTCTGTCTTCTAGTGTACCTCGAGCAGTGAGCATAATAATAGGTGTATGGATTTGATGGTCTCTTAATTCTTTACAAACAGCAAAGCCATCTTTTTTGGGAATCATTATATCAAGCAAAATCATACTGTAATTGTTCTTCATAGCTTTTCGAGATGCCTCTTCTCCATCAAAAGCTGTATCTACAGAATAACGCTCACTTTTGAGAGCGCTATTCAATATATTTGATAGTTTTTTTTCGTCTTCAACAACTAATATTGACATGACTCCAGTATATAACTATTGATTAGGATTTGCAAGGATTATTATTAATAATATATTAAAGTAGTTAGTTAAATTTAGATTAAAGTTATCCACAGAATCCACATATTTCTCAGTTCGCTGTGTTGACTCCTAAATTGCGATAAGATATAGTGTTAAAATAACATTAAATTTTATGACAACACTCGAAAAGACAAGATTAGAATCAATCCTTACCTTAGCTCATCATGACTATGAGAAAGGACTAAATTCTCGTGCATTCTTCAAAGTTAGCAATCGCGAGTTGGGAGAAGACTTGGTCCAGCAAACATTTATGAAAACTTGGATTTATCTCGTAAAGGGAGGAAAAATAGAAATGATGAAATCTTTTCTCTATCATATTTTAAATAACCTTATTGTCGACGAATACCGTAAACACAAAACAACTTCTCTCGAGACTCTAATGGAAAAAGGCTATGAGCCTAGCACAACAGATGCAATTAATTTAATGACTATTTTAGACGGCAAAGCTGCATTTCTTTTAATAGAACGTCTCCCAGAAATGTATCGGAGAGTAATGAGAATGAAATATGTGCAAGATTTATCTTTAGGAGAAATGTCTGTTCTCACCGGACTATCGAAAAACACCATCGCAGTACAACTCCATCGCGGATTGGAAAAAATAAAACTTTTATATAAATACTGAAATTATTTAATCAAAGTTAACTAGGAAGCTGTGCATCGTCATCTAGAATCTCAAAATCATCCCCTTCTATCTTTGGAATTCTCCGCTCCCGCACCAGATACACCGCCCCTCCGCCAAGCGCAATCAAAATGAATAAACTTATCAGAGAAATAGCGTACTTTTTCTGTTTCGGCTGGACTTGGTCTTGAGTTTCCAATGCAGAAGCTTTCATTGCATTCGGAGTGAAAATATCTTCTGCGACAGCAGTTTTTGGAACGGTATTTTGAGGCGGATTAGCTATTTTCTCCAACACTGGAAGTTTTTTAACGGTAGAAGCTGGCGCAGGTCTTACCGACGGAATGTAAGGAATATACATCTTATTGGCTCCACCCAGCGTAGGCTCGCTCTCTTTCCATTCTCCCCCTATCTTTGATATTGTCCTCCCATTACCACTTCCGCCCATTCTGCTCGCATAGACCACTTGGTCGACCGTCGAGAGATCCTTGTCTTTGAGCGCGATAGACTCCCCAGCATTTGAAAATGTAAAACTGGAATCGAAAATATTTCCTCCAAAACTCGGATAATTCTCTTTGAATTTCTCCGGATTGGAAACTATGAGCGCATACCCTCCCGCCCCCAAGTCTGGCGACCCTTGCGCCAGGATTAATTTATGGTTGACGCCTCCTTCAAAAAATTTGTATAGGGTGAGATCGATGTTATTTGGTCCAGAATTGTAAATCTCGACCCATTCCTTGCCTTCATCGGAACCTTCCTGGTCGTACATTATCTCATTTATTATCAGACTGGATTCCGCCATTGTGTAGTTTGAAAAAAAGACACTAACTAGAACAACTAGAATCAGTTTTTTCTTCATGCTATAATATTAGCATGGATAATAATTATGACCTCATTGCAATAGGAGAAACCACGATAGACGCGTTTATTCGTATCAAAGATGCCCACGTAAACTGTAATCTCAACAAAGAAAATTGCGAGATCTGTTTGGCTTTTGGAGCAAAAATTCCATACGAATCTGTCACCGAAGTTCCTGCTGTTGGAAATGCGGCAAATGCCGCCGTATCAACCGCACGCCTTGGACTCAAATCTGCGCTGGTAGCGAATATTGGAAAAGACAGAAACGGTGATTTATGTGTTGATTCTCTAAAGAAAGACAAGGTTTCTACAGAGTTCATATCCGTAAACATAGACAGAGATACAAATTATCACTACATTTTATGGTTTGAGGACGAAAGAACTATATTACAAAAACATTCCGACTTTCCATATAAACTGCCAAATCTAGGTAGTCCAAAATGGATATATTTGACATCACTTGGAGAAAAATCTATGCCCTATCATGAGGATATAATAAAATATCTAAAAAATAATCCAGAAATAAAATTGGCTTTTCAACCGGGAATTTTTCAGATTAAAATAGGTTACGAAAAGTTGAAGGATATTTATAAAAGAAGCGAGATTTTCTTCTGCAACATAGAAGAAGCCAAAACAATCTTAAATATAGAAAATCATGATGAAGTAAAAGATTTACTTGAAAAAATGCATAAGCTAGGACCAAAAATAGTAGTACTTACAGATGGGCCAAAAGGAGCTTACGCATATGACGGCAAAAATTATTTATCCATGCCTATATATCCAGACTCAAAGCCTCCATTTGAACGCACCGGCGCCGGAGATGCATTTTCTTCTACTGTAGTTGCAGCACTCGCACTCGGCAAAACTCTCCCTGAAGCACTCTCTTGGGGTCCAATAAATTCAATGTCTGTAGTTCAAGATGTCGGCGCGCAAAAAGGACTCCTCACTCGGGAAAAACTAGAAGAATATTTAAAAAACGCCCCAGAAGATTACAAGGTCAAAAAAATATAATGAACCCTGATCATTTCTGGAAACAAAATAAGGACCCAATTCCAACTCCTGCTAAAACAATTGAGGAATTAGAAAAAGAATTATATGAAAAACGAAAAGCACTTATGAAGTTGTATGAAGATGGAAAAGTAGAAAATGATGAAGTGGGCATGGAAGAAGCAGATTTAAGAATACAAATTGAAAAACTAGATAGAGCACTCTTGCAAGAAATAAAACGAGCTCAAAACGAAGCAGAATCTTACGGAAATTAGGATCTTTTTTTTGAAATTTTCTTCACAGCTTCTTTTATAGATTTTACACCCATGCCATAGTGCTCTACGAGCTCGTCTGGAGTACCGCTCTGGCCAAATTTGTCTTGCACTCCAACGAATTCTATTGGTACGGGACAATTTTTCGCCAAAACTTCTGCAACAGCCGAACCCATTCCTCCTGCAACCTGATGTTCCTCAACTGTTACTATTCTTTTGGTTTCTTTTGCTAAAGCCACAATAGCATTTTCATCAATCGGCTTGATGCTAGAGATGTTCATCACTTTTGTTTTTATTCCTTCTACTTCCAATTCTTTGGCCGCGACCAACGCACGATATATAATTCCCCCTGTGACAATTATCCCCACTTCTGCGAGCCCCACATCCGGCATCCAATACATTTCCGCCTTGCCTAAGTCGAAAGGAGTTTCTTCTGTGGTAATGATCTGCGTTTTTTCGCGCGCGAGCCGAAGATATGCCGGCCTTTCGCTCTTTGCCAAAGCGACCGTCGCTTTCTTGGCCTCGATCGCATCACAAGGAGAAACCACATCCATGTTTGGCATGACTCGCATCAAGGCTATGTCCTCGAGCGCCTGATGAGTACCACCGTCCGGACCGACAGAAATACCAGCATGTGAGCCCACTATCACCACCTTGCGATCATTGTAAGCAATAGTCGTCCTGATCTGTTCCCAATTCCTCCCTGGAGAAAACATCGCGTACGAGGAACAAAAAGGAATTTTTCTCATCGCCGACATACCAGAAGCAACAGTGACTAAATTTTGTTCTGCTACACCAACTTCTACAAATCTATCTCCAAACTTTTCTTTGAATTTATCCATCTGCGTAGACTCGGTCAGATCTGCGCAAAGAGCTACGACATTCTTGTCCGCCTCGCCCGCCAAGACTAGCCCCTGTCCGAAACCTTTTCGGATCGGCACCTGCTCGACATCAGTATTAAACAATTTAGGATTAAGTTTTAATTTAGGGTTGAGCATATCGGGATCTACTGATGTTCACTTCTTATTTTACCTGATAATGTCCTAAGCTCGTCGAGCGCCATTTTTGCTTCTTCATTGTTCGGGGGTTTGCCGTGCCATCTGTAGTCCCTTTCGAACTCGTGGACACCCTTCCCAGGAATCGTGTGCGCGACGATGACCGTCGGCTTTTCGTATATCGCCTGAGCCTCATCTACCGCCTCGTTCAGCGCCCTGAAATCATGCCCGCCTACTTCTATGACATGCCAATTGAAAGCCCTGTATTTATCCGCAAATGATTCAAGTGGCATGATGTCTTCGGTAAAGCCGTCTATCTGGATATTGTTCCTGTCTACTACTGCAATCAGATTTCTTAATTTATGTTTCCCTGCGAGCATTATCGCCTCCCAGGTATTGCCTTCGTCATGCTCGCCGTCAGACATAAAACAATAAATAAATCTGTTTTTACTTGCCCCGTCCTTGGCGGGGTCGTTACCATCCATCCTATCAGCCAAAGCCATGCCGACTGCCTGCGACAGCCCTGCGCCGAGAGGCCCGGAAGAGGTCTCTAGCATCGGCAAATATTCCCGATGCGGATGCCCTTGGAGCCTAGTGTCAAACTTGCGCAAAGTTTTCAATTCTTCCACTCCGAAATATCCTGCATGCGCCATCGTCGCATACAGGACGGGACAGATGTGACCGTTACTAAGCACCAATCTGTCCCTCTCTTCCCAATCTGGATTTTTAGGATCATGTTTTAAAATATGAAAATAAAAAAGAGTAAAAACATCTGCCATGCCGAGAGGTCCCGCTGTGTGCCCGCTCCCCGCTTCTTGTAGCATCTCTATAATAGACTCGCGAATATCATTCGCTTTTTTTTCTAGCTCAATTATTTTTTTATCTGATAGAAACGCCATGAAATGTATTATACTCCCAATTTACCTGGTTTCAAAGAAACCTTAGAAAATTGCAGTCCCTTTAAGGGGCCAAACTTTGGAAACTTTGGAGTGCTCCGAGGGGATCTCCGCTCTTCCAGATACCCGAACCCACAGTGAGCCTGTCCGCACCAGCGCCTAAAATACTTTCCGCGTTTTCCAGATTGATGCCGATATCGACTGATATCACGACTCCGGGCAGATCTTTCTTGAGTAATTTTATATTTTCGAGCGCTCTGTTTGAAAAAGCTTCACCCTGAAAACCGATCTTGTCCGAACCCATACAATGCAAGAAATCAACTTTATGCGATAGCCGAGACACTACTTTGAGATCTTCACTCGGCTTGAAAGCAATGCCTATTTGTACATTGTCCCGAATATACATATCCAAGCCCTCCAAGAAATCCTCAAACTCTTCTAGATTTTTTTGCGCCCCAAGATGAAAGATCATCCTTTTCGGACCCAGCTTCATATATAGATCGAAATTACCAACCGCATCTGACACCATGAGATCGAACTCAAAATCGAATTCCTCCCAGAAAGGCATCCCTTCTTCTTCGTTCATTATTTTTTGAAAATTAGGATCTTCCCATCCTCCTCCGCTAAAAGGCCACGTCTGGCTCGGAGCAAAGACGCCGTCGCATATGTCGATATGCACACACTTTGCCACACCTCGCAAGGCTGTAAGCTTGTTTTTTATTTCACTGAAATTTTTTTCTAATATTGCTGGAATTATTTCGCTCATGGTGATAGCTGTTAGGCGCTAGGCTTTAGGCACTAGGCATTAGCTTTTTAATTTGCCTCTGAACTTCGTCGACAAGCATATCATGAAAAACACCATTTGAAGCTATGAGATGATTTTCGGGAAATTTCCAAGAGCTACCGTCAAGATTTGTTATCTTTCCCCCAGCTTCTTGGACCAAAAAAACACCTGCAGCAAAATCATAAGAAACATTTCTTCCGAGCTGGATGTTAGCCTCTAGCCCGCCACGGGCGACATAAGCTAGCTCTAAAGCAGTAGCTCCTAAATTCCTTACCGAACGTACTACTTTTGGTAAATCATGATAAAGTTCTAAAATTATATGTCTTTCTTTGCCAGGAGATACAGTGACGATAGCGTGGTCTGTATTATCTTTTGAAACAAATATTTTATTGTCGTTCAAATACGCACCGCTACCCTTTTCTGCATAAAAAAGAGAATGGGTAGCCGGATTGTAGACCACACCCACGATTATTTCACCTTTCCGCTCAAGAGCAATAGACACAGCAAAAAGCGGAATACCGTTTGCAAAATTCCTTGTACCATCTACGGGATCTACATGCCAGACATATTCACTCTCCTTTCCCCTCTCTCCATTCATTCCCGTCTCTTCACCCAAGATAGAATGCTCGGGAAAAGCACCAAATATAATTTTTTTTATTATTTCTTCGGATTCTTTGTCAGCCAGAGTAACAATACTTTTGTCTTCTTTAAAATCTTTAAGTATTTCCGTCTCAAAATATTTTTCTAGGACTTTCCCAGCCTCTAGTGCAGCCAAGATAGCGGTCTCTAATTCTTTAGATTTATTCTGCATTATTTTTCTTTCTTAATATCAATCGCATCTATCTTTCCTAGCCGGCGGACATGTCGCTCACCGCCGGTATATGGTGTCTTGAGCCAGAGATTGACTGCTTCCATCACGCTCTCTTCTGTGAAATACCTAGCACCAAGAGAAAGAATGTTCGAATTGTTGTGTTCTCGAGAACGGACTATGATATTGGATTCATCATCCACGATCGGCTTCGCCTCGCCGTAAAAAACTGCCGCGCGTACATGAGGAAACCTGTTTGCCGCTATGGCCTCTCCTTCGCCAGTACCGCCTAAAATTATCCCGCGCGCATTATCCGGGTCTTTCGAAACTTCTCGCGCCACTGGGACAACGAAATCCGGATAATCATCGTCTTCGTTGTATTCGTAAGCGCCTTTGTCTATGACCTCATAACCTTCTCCTTTGAGCGTGGTCACCAGGTGCTCCTTGAGCACATAACCCGCATGATCTGTTCCAATGAAAATTTTCATCCCGTTAGAGATAGGAAGCGCCTAATCTATTCTTCAGATAACGCTTGCCCATTCCCGATTTTAAAAATAATTCTCTCGACCTCGCTTTACTTTCTAATAAACACGCTTCGTAGTATATCAAAATAAATGGGCCTCGTCCTTTCGTATATGTAGATAAACCCTTGTTATGTTGTCCCAGGCGCTTCCGTAGGTCTTGCGTATATCCCGTGTATATTTTACCATCCTTCTTGCTTTTTAAGATATATGTGTAATAAAACATAAGTAATCTCTAACGGGATTCATTCTTTCATTATACCATATTGTATGGGCAATCCTACCAAAATCGAGCTGATTTTGGTGGAATTAGGGTGTTTTGGGGGTGTTTCTGTTTTTTCTTTCTTTATATTTTTCATAAATTGCCCCTATGAGAGATCCAAACACAAATCCATGAATAAAAGCTGCTGTAGACATTATCCACATGATATTATCTGAATCTTGAAACAGAAGAAGACTGAACGGTAAAAATGGGAGAGGGGGTAAAATATAAAAAATAAACATTAAATCACCTAGTTTAAGAAAATAATCGGCACAAAAAATAATGAGGTATAAAATACCTACTACAATTCCAAATTTTAAAACATATCTTTTTTGTTGCATAAAAAAAATTCTATTTATAAAAATCTTCTTCTTCGTAATAATATGACTGCTCTATACCTTTCATGAAAACTTCTCGGTCATCAATTTTATCGGTCAGAGCAGTGCGCAGAAGCTCGCGAATTTCAAGGTCGTTCACTGGACTACGCTCCATGGCGTTTAGATAATCCGCTTTGTCAATCTTCGCCCAGTCAACACATTTTTTGATATTTTTTTTAAAAATTAAATCTAACCAAATCCTCATGCTTCGGCCATTACCCTCCATAAACGGATGAGTGATATTCATTTCCACATATTTAGCCATAATTTCCTCGAAAGTATTCTCTGGCATTCCTCCGACCTTGTTCAAACTTTCTTTCAAATATAAATAGGAAGCGAATCGGAAACCGCCTTTGCTTATATCCTTAACGCGAATCTGACCAGCAAAATCGTAAAGCTCCTCAAATAAATATTTGTGGATCTGCTCTAAACCTTTGATTGTACCGATCTCAAAACCTGAAATTTCCGGACTGCCAAAAAGTTTTTTTGCACGTTCTTTACTTATTTCGTCAACATTTTGCATACTGATATTATACCATTTTTACGGGTATTTTCCTAGGAACGGTTCTTACGAAAACTTGCGAAAACTTTAAGTCGATCATCCATTTCTTCCAAAAATAAAAATAACAAGTATAACAATGAAAAGAAAGATTGCGAGTGAATGTTTTTTGATAAGTTGTCTAGGCGTTAGGCGTTCTTCTGGTAATAAATTTTTCTGTTCTGAAATATCTTTTGAAAATTGATGTATCGATACAAAAAGTGTATAGATGATCAATAATCCTATATATCCAAAAATTGGAGCTCCATACCCCACCATGTATGCCCATGTTTCTGAGTTAGAAGTCAAATAAATTACCAATTGAAGGATTAAGTATAATACTGTAATAATTATTAGACCTGTAATTCGAGATTTTTTATTCATAAATTTTATTTTATACTCCCTCCAGTTTTAATCACATGCTCCACAAGCGTGTGAGTATACCCCATTTCGTTATCATACCAACCCATAACTTTTATCAAATTCCCTCCCACAACGCGAGTAAGTTTCAAATCAGCAATAGAACCATACGGACTTTCTAAAATATCTGAAGAAACAAGATCCTCTTCAGTGACATTAAAAATCCCTTCCCATCTTTTATCTTTTGAAGCTTTTTTAAGAATATTATTTACTTCTTCGGCTGTAGTTGGTTTTTTGGAAATAAAAGTAATATCAACGATAGACCCCGCAGGTACAGGCACTCGCATTGAAATGCCGTCAAAAAGTCCGGAGAGCTTTGTAAATGCTTTTGTCACCGCTATGGCCGCACCGGTAGAACTCGGCACTATGTTTTGCGCAGCTGCTCTGCCCTCACGAAAATCTTTTTTATTTGGACCATCTACAATGCTTTGGCTCGCTGTATATCCATGCACAGTATTCAAAAGCGCTTTTTCGATTCCTAAAACTTCATCTAAAATTGCAATCAGTGGTGAAGCTGCATTTGTAGTACAAGATGCATTTGAAGTAATATCGCAAGTGCCGAATTTGTCTTCATTTACGCCAAGTAAGATTGTCTCACCTTTCACTGGCACTTCGCCCTCCTTTGCGGGAGCAGAAATAACGACTTTTTTAGCACCTGCATCCAAGTGCGCTTTTGCTTTGTCGTAAGTCACAAAAAGTCCGGTAGACTCTACAACAACATCCACCCCCAAATCTTTCCAAGGAAGCTTGTTGGGCTCTTTTTCTGCCAAAACTTTCACTTTTTTGTTATCAATAATTATTTCTTGACCTTCTGCTTTTATGTCGTGTTTCCATTCTCGGTAAACTGTGTCGTATTTCAAAAGATAAGCCATGTTCTCCACGCTTCCAAGATCATTCACTGCCACTATTTCAATCTCCGGCCTATCCCAAGCCACTTTCAAAAATGCTCTGCCTATCCTTCCAAACCCGTTAATTCCAACTTTGATTTTATTCATGGCGTTTATTATACCAAAATAAAGAAAAAGTGTATAATCAAAAAATGGAAAAAGAGGAAAACAGAGAGGTAAAATTCATCCACCTACACACCCACAGCCACTATTCCCTCCTAGACGGGCTTTCAAAGATTGAGGATTTAGTTCAGCTCGCAAAAGAAGCTGGAATGCCAGCTATGGCCATCACTGATCATGGAAATATGTATGGGGCAATCGAATTCTATAAACTTGCAAAAAAAGAAGGCATAAAGCCTATAGTCGGAGTGGAGGCCTACATGACTGCTGGAAACAGAAAAGACAGAACCACGGAAGCCGGAGGCACAAAAAGATATTACCACCTCACTTTGCTTGCGAAGAATTTAGAAGGATATAAAAATTTAATAAAACTCGTTACTATCGCAAACTTGGAAGGATATTATTACAAACCGAGAATGGATAAAGAAATACTTAGAAAACATTCAAGTGGCATCATTGCCCTTTCAGGATGTCTGGGTGGAGAACTTTCGCAAACAGTGATGAAGGGTGATGAAAAAAAAGCAGATGAACTCGTGCAGGAATATCAAGACATTTTCGGCAAAGAAAATTATTTTATAGAAATACAATGTCATCCGTCAGTTGAAAATGACAAAAGTGTGCGTGAGAATTTAATAAAACTCGCCAGAAAACATAATATTATGATTGTTGGTACACAAGATTCACATTATCCATGTAGTGACGACCATGATGCACACCATACCTTGCTTCAAATAAATACCCAAGGCGATGTAAAAGATGGCGCTAAGTTTGAATTTTCTGATGATGACTTTTCATTTATTGATACAAAAAAGGCACTGGAAGTTTTCAAGGATATCCCCGAAGCAGTAGAAAATACAATGAAAATAGCCGATATGTGCAATCTTGAATTGGAACTCGGTAAATGGGTCTTCCCTGACTTCAAAATTGAAGGAGGAAAAACAGCAGATCAGAAAATGCGCGAGCTGGTATATGCTGGCTTCAAGAATTTGCGGATAGAACAAACAAAACCGACGTTAGAACGCGTTGAATACGAGCTAAAAGTTATTTTTGATAAAGGATATTCTCCATATTTTTTAGTAGTTGGTGATTTGATGCATTATGCAAAAGAACATGGGATTTTGACAACTATCAGAGGCTCTGTGGCGGGTTCGATGGCTACATATTTGCTTGGTATAACAAATGTTAACCCGATAGATTACAAAATACCTTTTGAGAGATTTTTAAATCCTTTCCGTCCTTCCGCACCAGATATTGATATGGATTTTGCAGACAATAGACGCGACGAAATGATCGAGTATGTAAAAAATAAATATGGTGAAGATAAGGTGGCTCAAATTGGAACTTTTGGTACGATGATGGCGCGCGGAGCCGTGCGCGATGTAGCTCGTGCCCTCGGCTACCCATACACCATAGGTGATAGGCTTTCCAAGATGATCCCGATGGGTTCGCAAGGTATGCCCATGACCATAGAGTATGCGATGGAAATAGTGCCGGAACTAAAACAGGCATATAAAACAGAAAAAGATACAAAAAAAATAATAGACTTGGCAAAAAAACTCGAAGGCTGTGTCAGACACATCTCTGTGCATGCAGCTGGAGTCGTCATCTCACCACTTCCACTTATAGAATATGTCCCCCTTCAATATGATCCAAAAGGAGAAAATAAAATAATTACTCAGTATGATATGTATAGCATTGAAGAAGCAGGACTTTTGAAATTTGACTTTCTGGGTATTAGAAATTTATCAATTTTGGCAGACGCAGTTAGTTTGGTAAAAAGATTTTACAATATAGATATAGATATAGAAAATATTCCACTCGATGACAAAAAAACTTTCGAACTTTTAGCTTCTGGTCAAACCGAAGGACTTTTTCAATTAAACGGCTCCGGCATGACCAGATATTTAAAAGAATTGAAACCCACTTCTATCCACGACATAAATGCCATGGTGGCTCTTTATCGTCCTGGGCCAATGGACTCTATACCAGAATATATCAAACGAAAACATAATCCTAAACTAATTAAATACTTAGACCCCAGAATGAAGAAATATTTGGGTGATTCTTATGGGCTCATAGTCTATCAAGACGATTTATTGCTCTCTGCAATAGAACTAGCCGGCTACAACTGGGAAGAAGCTGACAAATTCCGTAAGGCAGTTGGTAAAAAAATACCAAAAGAAATGGCAGCTCAAAGAGAGAAATTAACGAAGGGTATTATTGCAAATGGGCAAACTCCTGCTTTTGCTGAAAACCTTTGGAAACTTTTTGAACCATTCCAAGCTTATGGATTCGGTAAAGCCCATGCAGCCTCTTATGGTAAAGTTGCTTACCAAACTGCCTATATGAAAGCAAACTACCCAGTAGAATATATGGCTTCGATACTCACAGCTGAAAGTGGTGACGTTGAAAAAATAGCTGAAATAATCAACGAATGTAAAAATATGAACATTCCCGTGCTTCCTCCACATATTAATGAAAGTTATGGTGGATTTACTTGCCTGCCTAGTGAAGCTCACACCCAAATCAGTGACAAAAATAAAAGTATTAAAATAAGATTTGGATTCTATACAATCAAAAACTTAGGCACAGATATCGCTGACAGCATAATCAGAGAAAGAAAAGAGAACGGCAAATTTGAATCGATAACAAATTTTCTAGATAGAATCAAACACAAAAATTTAAACAAGAAATCCTTAGAGGCGCTAATTAAATCTGGATGCATGGATGAATGGGGCGATAGAGGGGTGATGATAGCAAATGTAGAGGCAATGCTTTTGTACAATCACGAGATAAATAAACAAAATCAGAATCAAGTTTCTCTTTTTGGTGGAACAAATTCAATAAAAGCGCCAGAATTTAAATTACAAAATGCAAAAGAATCAACGCAGGCCGAAAAACTGCTTTGGGAAAAAGAATTGCTGGGACTTTACATCTCCGGACATCCCTTAGACCGCATCCGCGCCAAATTAGAAAGTAAAGATATAAATATTAAAAAAATAAAAGCAAACCAAGAAAACAGTAGAGAAAATAATTTAGGTAATGGTATGCAAGTAACTATCGCCGGAATAATAGAAACGGTAAGACAAGTAGTTACCAAAAATAATGAAAGGATGGCATTTCTTAAAATAGCCGATTTGACTGATTCAATTGAAGCTGTGTGCTTCCCTTCTATATTCAAAGAATCTATTGATATTTTGGTGCCTGAGAAATGTATTGCCATTTCTGGTAAAATATCTTTGCGTAACGGCGAAAAGAGCATTATAATAGAAGCAGTGAAAGAGGTCTAGATTTTATTAATTAATTTAAAAAAAATGAAATCAGAACAATTAGATTTAGTTAATTTAGTTAAAAGAACAGATAAAGAATTAGAAACAAGTATTTCTAAGAAAAGAGAAGAACATGGTTTAGATGCTGAATTAGATGCCGAAGAAAAAGCACTGATAGTCAGACAAATGCACGAAGAACAAGACGATAGAAATAAAACCTACTTAAACTAATTATACAAACTCATTGCCTTTTCTTTGCCTTCAGTAAAAATAGTTTCTACTGCCTCGGCTACAGTTTTGCTGAGTTTTTTGATTATTTCTAGTTCTGATTTTTTGAATTCTCCAAGAAGAAAATTCAAGACTGCTTTCTCCCCTTTTGGTTTTTTCACCACACCTTTAGGAGTGGCTGATGAAATGCCAACTCTAATACGCAAAAATTCTTCGCTTTTTAGTGCTTTGATTACAGAACCCAAACCATTGTGCCCACCCGAAGAACGATTAAAAGAAATTTTTATTTTTCCAAGTGGCAAATCAATATCGTCATAAATTACCACCAGATCTTTCAAATCTTTTTTACTTTTTATCAAAGGTGCTACGGCTTTGCCAGAATTATTCATAAAATTGTCTGGCATGAGAAATTTAATCTTGCTTTTGTCTTTTTTGCCTTCAAATTTTTTCTCTAAAATACCAACCATAATCCTTCCGGTATTATGTCTTGTGTTTTCGTATTCAGTTCCAGGATTTCCTAAGCCAACAACCAATTTCATGCCTTTATATTAACACAAATATATTGTGTAATTTATTATTACACAATAAACTAGACAATGCTGTCAAGAATATTTTGTGTTATATTATCTGCATGGAAAATGAAACACAGGAAATCCGGGAAGTACCCCAATCCGCCAAACAGTCATTTTGGGATCTCGTACGTTTTGCCGTAATTGCAATGCTCATAGTAGTTCCCGTCCGCCTCTTCTTGGTAGAACCGTTCATTGTCTCAGGTAGTTCTATGATTCCGACTTTTGAAAATGGAAATTATCTGATCATAGACAAGATCTCCTATAGGATAAGCGACCCGAAAAGAGACGACGTCGTAGTCTTTCGTTACCCAAAGGACCCAAATAAATTTTTCATTAAGAGGATCATCGGCCTTCCGAATGAAACGATAGAGATTAAAGGAAGTGTCGTGACAATAAAGAATGACGAACACAAGGACGGATTCGTACTCGAGGAACCTTTTGTAAAAAACACCGCCAACAACAATCTGGTCGTCGAATTAAAAGACGACGAGTTTTTTGTGATGGGCGACAATAGAAGCGGAAGTTCGGATTCTAGATATTGGGGAGCGGTGAAAAAAGAGCTCCTTACCGGAAAAGCGTTCCTCCGATTATTGCCGATCAAGAAGTTAAGTTTACTGCCGGGCAGCTACCGACAAACGGATGAGTAGTAAATAAAAACCATGACCCATTCGAAAGACTCAGGGTCATGGTGAATAAAATTGAACCATGAAGAAAAATATAAAAAATAAAAATCAAGAAGTTGCTTCGCCAAAGGGAATGAGGGATCTGATGAATGAGGAATACTATTCTTTCCAGGGCTTCTTTGAAAAAGCCCAAGAAGTGGCGGTATATTACGGATTCAAGCCGATCGACACCCCGATCTTGGAGCATGAAGAAATATTTACTTCTGGCGTGGGCGTTGGCACGGATATCATAGATAAAGAGATGTATACTCTGAAAACCAAGGGTGGCGATCATCTGGCGCTTCGCCCCGAACATACGGCTCCTTTGGTGCGCGCTTATATTGAGCACGGCATGCAGACCCTCCCCCAACCAGTAATGCTCTACCAGTACGGCCCGGTATTCCGGCATGACAAGCCTCAGCGAGGACGATATAGGCAATTTTGGCAATTCGATCTGGACTCGCTTGGAAACGACAAGAGCATCATGGATGCGCTCGTCATCAAAGCCGGCATGAGCATCTTGGAGGATGCCGGGGCGACGGATCTTTCTATCGATATAAATTCGATCGGCGACAAGGAATGCCGGAATGGATACATCAAAGAACTCACCAGCTATTATCGAAAACACATCAACGAGCTCGCACCGATAGACCGCGAACGCCTGAAAACAAATCCGCTTAGAATTTTAGATTCAAAAGAAGAAAAGACAAAAGGGGTCAACGACCAAGCCCCAGATTCCATATCTTTTCTCTGCCCTTCCTGTAAAAAACACTTTAGAGAAGTATTGGAATATCTGGAAGAGATGAACATCCAGTACAACTTAAACAAAAATTTAGTGCGCGGACTTTCCTATTACACCCGCACCGTTTTTGAGATCATAGAAAAAGAAGGCGGAGAAGGCGGCACACCGCTTACCTTGGCTGGTGGCGGACGCTACGACTACCTTGCCCGCCAGATAGGATCCAAGAAGGATGTGTCTGCTGTGGGTATCTCGATCGGCGTGGATAGGATCATCGCATCGCCCTGGTATAAAAAGCTGACGCCTCGCATAATGAAAAAAACTAAAATTTATTTCATCCAGCTAGGCTCCGAAGCCAAGCTAAAAAGCTTGAATATAATTGAGATCTTGCGTAAAGCCCATATCCCCATCACCCAATCTCTTTCCAAGGACAGCCTGGGTTCTCAACTCGCGATCGCTGAAAAGTTGAATATCCCCTACGCGCTCATCTTCGGAGTAAAAGAGGCACTCGACAACTCGGTAATAGTGCGGGATATGTCGAGCAGATCTCAGGACACGGTAAAATTAGATAAGCTCCTCGAATACTTAAAAGAAATAAAATAAGAGGGTCATGAAAAAAATTCTGCAAAAAGACGAAAAAGTTTTGCGCCAAATAGCAAAAGAGGTTCCTTTGGCCGACATTCATACTACTAAAATTAAAAAAGTGCTGACAGAAATGAAGGAAGCCTTGGACAGCCAAGGCGACGGCGTAGCGATCGCGGCTCCCCAGATCGGGTATGCGCTTCGAATATTTGTTGTCTCCGGAAAAATATTCTCGAAAGATTTTCCTAAAACTAGAGAAGAAAGATATTCCGATCATGCGCCCAAAAAAGAAACTAAGGAAGAAGAAAAGGAGATCAAAAAAGAGATCGAAAATCTTGTTTTTATCAACCCAAAAATTTCTAAGCTTTCGCGCGAAAAACACTGGTTATCTGAAGGCTGTCTTTCTGTCCGCCCAATATATGGGAAAACATACAGATCCACAAAAGCTAGCGTATCCGCATATGATGAAAACGGAAAGAAGTTTAAGAGAGGCGGAGCAGGCCTCTTGGCTCAGATCTTCCAGCATGAGACGGATCATTTAAACGGCATACTTTTTATAGACCACGCCAAAGATTTAAAAGCGGAAGAATTACCGAAATAAATTAGATGCTGGGTCATAGCTTTTAGCTAATAGAATTATGGATAAATTAAGCTTTGTATTTTGGGGAACACCCGATGTAGCCTCTGAGACACTTGAAACCTTAAAGCAAGCTAGATTTTTACCGTCTTTGATTGTTACATCTCCAGATGCAAAAAAAGGGAGAGGCATGCATATGGAAGCATCCCCCGTAGCCATTTTTGCAGAACAAAATAAAATACCTTGTCTTAAACCCGAAAAACTTGACGAAGAATTTTGTAATAAACTAAAGCCTAGCTGTCTAAAGCCTAATTGCCTATTTATTGTGGTTGCTTACGGCAAAATAATACCTGAAAATATTATAAATATGCCGAAATTGGGCTCTATCAATATACATTATTCACTTCTCCCAAAATATCGTGGAGCTTCTCCTGTAGAATCTGCGATCTTAAACGGAGATACGGAAACAGGAGTGACTATACAAAAAATGGTATATAAATTGGATGCAGGAAACATATTAGCGCAAGAAAAGGTGCAAATATCGCCTGATGAAACAGCTCCAGAATTAAGAAAAAAATTAATTAAAATAGGTGGAGAACTTTTGGTAAAAACTTTAGGAACCCCCTCCTTCCTCCCCCTTATCAAGGGGGAGGTGCCGAAAGTGGTAGGGATCGAGCAAGATGAATCTCAAGCCACATTTTGCAAAAAAATTAAAAAAGAAGACGGACTGATAGATTTAAATGCCGATGCAGTTACAAACTATAATAAATGGAGAGCCTATGTCTTTTGGCCAAGAACTTTCTTTTTTGTAAATGGAAAGAGAATAATAGTTACTGACGCAAAGCTTATAGATGGAAAGTTTGTGATTAAAAAAATCATTCCAGAAAACGGAAAAGAAATGAATTACAAAGTTACGTAATGTATTACGTAATACATTACGTAACTTAATACTTCGAAGTAAAAGGATTTCGTTTTGAGAGACCCTTCATCATCTTTTTGACACTGCGGGCTCCGCGATACAAGAGCGTCTGACTGCGATCTTTGTTTTTATTTATTTCGTAGTAGAGAGTGTCTTTAATGGCATCTATCGCCTGATATAAATCTTCCTTATCAGAGCTAGAATAAAATTCTTTGCCGTCTATCTTGATCAGACAATCTGCATGGAAAACCTCGCCTGATTTATGATGATTTGTGGACTTGCCTACTTCGAAATTTACCATCACCTTTCCTCCCCCTTCTTTTATCCTGGTAAGAAGCTTTTCCAAGTTGGTAACCCTCTTCAAAACATAGTCTTTTATAGCTTCAGTTAATTCAATATTTTTACCCTGTAAATTGATTTGCATACTTGTATTATATCATATATACTTGATACCATGTCAATTGAAGAAAATATACCATTACAAAATTTACGACCACCTCAAGAGTCAACCGCGCCAAAGCAAGAGAAAGGAGAAAAGTTGAAAATAAAAGTTCTTTTGCTTGATGATGATGAAGCAATGAGAATGCTTAGTGCTCTAGTACTAAAAGATATGGGTTGTTCTGTAGAAGAATTCGAAGATGGAAACAAACTTATTGAAAAATTTAAACAGGCAAAACCTAATGAATATGGTCTTCTAATCAGTGATAAAGATATGCCTAAAAGCATAGACGGTGTAGAAGTACTTACAGCCATACATTCCATAGATAGTAAATTGCCTCTGATCTTATATACCGGTGGCCTCATTTCTTCTCAACTAGAAGAAGCTGTCGGCCATTTGGGTGGTGTATGTCTACAAAAACCTTTCAAGATAGAACAATTACAAGAAAAAGTAGGGCAAGCACTTTCTAAAACTCGAGGCTAATTTATACTAATCTACTCCTGATTGATTTCCATTATCAATCTAGCTAGTAGATAAGCTATGGTCGATTCCGCACCCTGATTTAGATTTACTCCCTCTTCCTGAACTCCGTCATAAGTGCCTCCTGTCGAATGCGTATAGACCATCTGTTTGGACAGATTATTTCCGAAAAACCAGTCAAAAGCAAGCATCATTTTTTGGCGATAGATAGGATCATCCTCCACCAATATCATCTTGTGAAGCGCGAGAATGAGAGCAGAGACTTCTTCCGGCTGCTGGTCATAGCGCTCTTTTTTCCCGTCTTTCTTAAACCAGCCACCTTGCCCGACTGGTACACAAATATCTCCTTCAAAGGACTGCTCAATCAAGAAATCAAGCGAAGCTTTGGCTACTTTGAAATATTTCGGATTCCCAGAAACGGAATAGGCCGCAAGCAGTGCATCGGGCAAAATTCCGTTCGAATATGCGAGGATCTTTTCAAACCATTTCCATTTATCGTCGCTTGTCTCTTCAAACATATCAACCAGAAAATCCGCATAAAATTCTATATGCTTGCGAGCCTCGTCAGTGTTCTCATGATGAGATAGATTTTCCACGAAAGCTTTGATGTAAAAGGCTGCCGCCCTGGGAGAGATGACCTTCTTATGCAATTTGAACTGTTTTTGGAAAAGAGTCGAAGCGTGTTTCTTGACACTTCCAATCTTGGTATTGGTCGATGCCACCGACAAGGCCCAGAGGGCGCGAGCATTGGAATCTTCCAAATTTTCATTTTGATTGAGTTCATTGTGCGGATTCCTGTCGGTATTGAAATAGTTTACAAACCCTCCAGTATCGATAGAAGAACGTTCAATGAATTTGAGAAAAATATTTATGAGCGACTCCGCCTCCTCTGAGGGATACAGGTCGTTGTACCAAGAGAGAGCAACCAACGCGCGGGCATTGTCATCCAGAGTATATCCCCATTTCGGATCGGGATTGCTCAATAAGGCAAATTGGAAGATCCCAAAGTTATCGGTCATCTTCTTGATGTGGGCAATGTTGACGGGAAGCATGAATTTATTTTTCTCCGTTGCCCTCGACAAAAATGGAGAAAATATATTCATATAAGAAAGAGCGACATTCGGCCAAGTCATATTTCTGGTATAAAGATATGCGGATTTCCCCATGTTCTCTAATATTTTTTTGTTTTCAAGCAGTTTCAAAACCTCGAGTTCAATGCTTTTAGAATCACTGAACGGAACCAGCCTGCCGACCTCCTTGGTAACGATTTCTTTAGCCTGCATGAAGGCAGTGGAAATCACCGCCCTGCCTGCGCCAAGTGCATAGGTCAATGTGCCTGAAACTGCTTGATCAGGATTTTGTGAAAGCGCCAAATATATGTCAGTGGCCTGTAAATAGAGCAGAAGATCATTTCGAGACAGGTACTTGTTGACAAATACCACATTTTTTTCCACTCCAAGATTTTTAGCCTGAGCTATGAGCTTGTTCCTGTAAATTTCTCCTTCTCTCCGGAGCACGACTGGGTGAGTCTGCCCCAAAACTAAATATATCGTGTTGGGATATTTTTCTAAAATTCCTGGCAGAGCCGCAATGGCGTACTCTATTCCCTTTCCGCTACTTAGAAGCCCGAAGGTGGCTAAAATAGTTTTGTTCTCAAGTTTCAACTCTTTTTGGGCAGGCAAAGTATCCACATACTGCTGGGGATGAATCCCATGCGGAGTGACTTTTATTTTCTCCGCCTTAGCTCCGTAAATTTCAATCAGGAGCTTTTTAGACAGCTCGGTCATGACGATCTGCAGATCAGAATGACGGATTATCTTTTCCATCACCGATTTCATTCCGCTCTCGGGGCGCGGCAACACGGTATGAAAAGTCACCGCCGACGGCTTTTCTAATTTCTCCAAAAAAAGAGCGATGTTATTGCCGTAATTTTCGCCGAAAATTCCGAACTCATGCTGAATAGACACCATTTTGACCTCGGGCATAGCATTCAGCTTATCCGCTACAGAAATATAATCCACCTTATTGTTCTCCTCAATTTGAAAAATTACCTTTGGAGAATAAAGAGGTGCGGTGACTGGCCCCACATCCATCGCGACAACTTTGGATTCTACTTTCTCTAGAAAAAGCTCATCCGAATAGCTGATCAAGTCCGCGCTGAAGTTCGCAATCCCACACTCGCGCGGAGGATAGGTCGTCACATAGACGACACACCCTATGTCCTTCTCTTTGGTGAGAGTAGTCATGATGTTATGTTTGCTTGTTTTAATTCAGCCAAAAGTTGCGACAAGGGTCCGGTAGCCAAGCAGACATAGCGATCAGAAGCGCCATAATAGACAAAAAGCTTGTCTCCTTCGACAAATCCGCCCGTGGGGAAAACGATGCTGGAAATTTTCTCTTTTTCATAAGGCATTTCCGGGGCGAGAATATGATGCGGCAATTTCCCGATCAGACGAGTCGGATCATCGAGGTCAAACAAAGCCACGCGAGCGGAATAATAAAAAGAATCCTTTGTCTCGGTAAATACCACATGATGATAGATGACGAGCCAACCCTCTTTCGTCTCGATCGGTGGCAAGCCCGGACCTATTTTCGAATCTCCATGGTTAGATGATTGTAAAAGCACCTGGTGATCCTTCCACACCAAGAGATCATCAGACCAGGCGATCCAGATGCTCGGGTTCGCTGGCACGATATCGAGTTCGCATGGCCAGGACAGTGGCTGCCCGGTCGCTTTCAAGTGATCGCACCAAGACTTGTGCCAATGGTTCGGACGATGCAACATACAGTATCTTCCATTTATTTTCCTCGGAAATAGAACGATGTCCTTGTTGTCCGAATTTTTCACCGAAATTATTCCCAGATTTTCAAAAGAAGTAAAATCTCGCGTTTTGAGCAAGGCCGTCGATGTCTCGATGTGATCGGCAAGTCTACCGTCAGACATCACCGGTTTCTCCAGCGCCACATAAGTGATATAAAAGTCACCCTCTATCTTAGTGATGCGCGGATCTTCTGTGCCCCACATGTCAAATGATTCTTTGGGGCCGAATATTGGCTTATCTGAAACACGCTTAAATGTCACCCCATCTTCGCTCGTCGCTAAGCCTAGATGGGAAACATACGATTCAGTCTCCCCCACGGCGCGATAAAGCATTACTACTCCACGCTCGGTACGAGCTATGCCAGGATTGAATACTCCTTCTTTTTCCCAATTCAGATTGTCATTTGGCTCCAAAATAGGGCCACCTTCATATCTTGTTAGTGAATACATGATTAGATCCTCCCATAATTATCTTCCAGTCTGATAATATCATTTTCATCAAAAGTTCCGCCATAAGATACTTCTAAAATCAAGACAGCGTCCCTTGTGGCTTCGATCCGATGCGCTACAGTCTTCGGAATTGTAAATTCATCGCCAGGCTTAGCATTAATCTTATTGCCACCGATAGTGAGAACCGGGTGTCCGGAAATGACCCGCCAAAATTCATCGCGGTGGTTATGATACTGCAGGCTTAAAGAATTCTCTGGGTTAATAGAAAGAATCTTGACCGTAGTCGCTTCGTCGTGTGTAAATTGATCAAACTGCCCCCATGGTTTTTTTACTATAAGTGTTTGCATGTTTATATCTTCTTTTTATTTTTAATTTTTTTATATTTCTTTACTTTTTTCACTAATTCCGAAGAACTCTGCACTTTGCCTCCATAGCCAATGTCATTTATTATCTCACAACCTATTTTATTACAAACTAAAACTTCAGGAGTTGGAATATTGCCTACATGGCGATCTCCGCCTTTTGCAAAAATATGCGGACGAATAGACAATAAATCTTTACTGATACTTATATCTTTTGTGCCCTTCTTGTGACTAGTTAAAATAACTCTGTCAACTGCGCTGAATGCTTCAAGGATTTCTTTTCGTTCGTGCTCGGGCATAAAAGCATAACCCTTTTTGAGTTTTAACCAATTGTCGTTGTTGAGAAGCACCACGAGCTCATCACCGAGTTTCTTTGCCTCTTCAAACATTCGAACATGACCAATGTGAACAGGGTCAAATCCCCCACTGACCATAACTATCTTTTTAGATTTTTTAGATGATTTTTTTTTAATCATATAATTATGATTATGCTAAAATTCTAAAAATACAAAGGGGTATCCGTCTTGTTTTACCTACTTTTTCTTCGGAGAGCTTTCTTTGCAAGCATGGCATGCTTGATTGCCAGCCTTTTTTTAGTCTTATGTGAATGTCTAGATCTGTTTTTAAGACCCAGCGTTGTACTTCTTTTTGCCATATTTCCATTGTAGCATAATTTTCATCTCGTGTATAATGTCGTAATGAGCTATAAATTTTTCACTAGTTCGGAAAAAACCTGGAAATCCATGTTCCGCGCCGTATCGGAAGCGAGAAAATCCATATATTTGGAGATGTATATTTTTGATAATGAGATGGAAGAGTATGATTTCTTCACCCTGCTCCAGAAAAAAGCAAGGCAAGGCTTGCGGGTAAAAATGGTAATCGACTATTTTGGCAGTCTCAGCTTGAGCAATAAAGAGATCGCTGAACTCAAAGCCTCCGGAGTGGAAGTCCTCTCCTTGAGCCATCTGTTCTATCGCATGCATAGAAAGATCTTGATCGTAGACGAGCAAGTCGCCTTTATCGGCGGAGTGAATATATATAGAGCCTCCAGATTTTGGAATGATCTCATGGTGGAAATCACAGGCTCTCTGGTCAAAAAAATAGTTTTGTCTTTTGCGAAGTCATACCGGGGCGCTGGAGGCAGAGACCCTCTTTTTATCGGTGATAATGATGGAATAGTAAGAACAATTGCGAGCACCTGGATCGTAGAGCATTCCCCTGTCGGAAAAAAATTTCAGCTCAAAAGGATCTACAAGAAATATCTACATGAAGCTATCTCTGAGATCATCCTCGTCACTCCATATTTCATCCCGAAGCGCTGGCTACGAGCAGCGCTCCATCAGGCAGTCTTGCGTGGAGTTCGAGTGGAGATATTGATCCCCTCGACTGCGGAACATTTCTTTCTTGACCGCTTGAATTATTTCTACATATACAAGCTTTCCAAGCTAGGTGTCGTGTTTTACATGCTGAAAAAAACAAATCATGCAAAAGCGATGATCATAGACGGCAAAGAAGCCATGGTCGGATCGCCAAACCTTGACTTTCTGTCCTTTGATTTCAATTCGGAAATAGGCATCTTCTTCAAGGAAAAAGAAGCGGTTGCCAAACTCTCTCGGATCGTAAGGGTGTGGAAAAAAGACGCGGTCTTATTCGACCACAAAACTTATAAACCAAAATGGTTCGACTACATTTTGTCGCCCATTATAAACATGCTATCTCTGTTCTATAGGCTGTTCGTGGATTAGGGACTATTTTTGTTTTTTAAGCCAATCGATCATCTTGCTGAAAGTGCTAGCGCCTGATTCTCCGTCCGCAGTCAAGCCCGCATCCTTTTGGAATGCCTTAACCGCGGAGACCGTACCCGCTCCATAATCGTTATCCACCCTGTTTGAAGTATTGTTATAAATATTCAGGAATTTTTGCACCGTGCCGACTCTCGTGCCATTCGATTTGAGCTTCATCAAGATATTTTCGTCTATCAGTTTTTGCAATTCGTTTATGAGCGTCTGATGCTTGTACATAGTTGCCACCGGTGCTTCTGGATTTTTCTCTACGATCGGCGCTGCGACCTCTTCCCTTGCTTGCAAGATCGCAAGTTCGGCGCCGAGGCGCTTGATTTCTTTCTTGTAATTTTCATTTTCCTTTTCCAGCTGTTTTACTTTCTGGCTGGCTACGTATTCTGTGCCAGACTGGATGGTATTTACCGACCAATACAGGGCGAGAGCGAGCAAGGACAAAACAACAATTGAGAATAAAATAAGTTTTAATTTTTCCATATGCTTATATATTACCAAACACCGAAAAAAAATGATAGTGTCGAGGCAAGACTCCATATTTTACTAGCTTGTAAATGCTTTAATGTTGTTTTTCCTGCAATTTCTGATACTATGATAAAAGTTCTTTCTAGAATAAATAAATTCCGGGGTAGCTCAGCGGTAGAGCGGTCGCCTGTTAAGCGATTGGTCGTAGGTTCGATCCCTACCCCCGGAGCCAGTATGATATACTGTAATAATTAATGAAAATTAGAATTAGTTTAATAGCCATTTTCTCTATAATATTCATGACGGCTTTGCTCTGTTTTTCCATTTTTCTGTATCTGGAAGAACCTCCTATAATTCTGAACCTTACAAATTACCGCGCAGAATTGAAGCCTCCATTCACTCCCCCGGCATCCTCGATAGTAAATCTTAAAAAATTAGCGCTCTTGCCTCGAACCGCGCCAAAGCTGCCAGTCGAGCCGGCCACATCCAAGGCGGCTCCCTCTCTTCCTTGTGTCAATAATGACCAAAGAATTATCCGCAACCCAGCCAACCTCGATCTCACTGGTAAAACTGGGCTCATCGTGGAAGAAGATAATTTGTCTTATGATATAAAAGGTACGAATTCACAACAGATATATAACCAATTATTCGACTGCAATCTGGCCTTGGACGATATGGACGCGAACGGGGTGACCAGCAATACTCTGAACTACAGTTATGATTTCGAATCGGTAGACGGGCAGGTATGCGAGATAAAAAATGTGGCTGTCGGCTTGCATCTCGCATATCTCTTGCCCCGTTTGGTCGACTCTGCGAATGCGCCATCTGACCTCATAAACAAATGGAATGGATTTTATGCGCCATTGCGAGAACACGAAGATGAGCACGGCAAAATAACAAAGAATTATGCAGAAACATTCTACGCCTATCTAAAAAATTTAGCTGATGAAAAAAAATGCGTTCCATCGCAAAAATATATTGAAGATGCATTTAATAAAACAACGAAAGAGATTGATGCCGCAAATAGCCAGTATGACGACGAGACAGATCACGGGCGAAATACGGGCGTCAGGTTCACCATCTAAGCCATACAAAACGAAATAGTCATCTCTTGCCATTTTTACCTTCGTAAGTTATGCTTCTATACGAGCCCCCGTTACAAAAATAATTTGGGGGTTTTAGCTTAAAGATCTGGGCCCATAGCCCCTCACATGGAAAATTTAGAATCTCCATGTGAGGGGCCCATAGCTCATCATCCATAAATCATGCATTATGTTTACGTTTTAAAAAGTGTTATATTGGGTGAATTGTACATTGGACAAACAAATGATCTTAAACGGCGTTTTGTTGAACATAACGATAAGAAAAATATTTCAACAAGATACAAAGCACCGTTTAAGCTCGTTTATTACGAAGCTTACACTTCAAAAAGTGATGCAAAACATAGGGAGCAAATGCTGAAAAGATTTTCCGGCTCCATGACACATTTGAAGAAGAGGATAAAAAATTCAATCGTGGAAGTATAAATATTTCATTGGAGTTGGGCCCATAGCCCCTCACATGGAAAATTTAGAATCTCCATGTGAGGGGCCCATAGCTCATCTGGTAGAGCGCCTCATTTGCAATGAGGAGGTGAGCGGTTCGAGACCGCTTGGGTCCACTAGAGGAATTATTTATAGCCACAAACGAAAAGAAAATAAAAAAGACGTCGGTTGCTATTCCGACGTCCTGCGATAATTCAAACTTCACGTCAATGAATGACGTACCAAGCCCCTCTGTAACATCGTTGGGGTTGGTCGAGACTGGGAAGGATAAGGAGATCCGAACCCCAGTTGATGACTACGTTGCGATTTGTCCCGACGGACTTTGTCCGGCAGGAAATTCGCTCGCCGTTTCTATACAACCCTGCGATGGTCGTGCTTGACGACACCCATTGCGTGACTGTGAATTCATTCACCCATTGGGGATTCGTGCTGTTGGTGAGAGCTGAATCCACGCCATACGCCGCTACCAACGTATAGGGTGTACCATCTGGCGCAACATTTTTCGTATCTGGATACTCCCAAAACACGATATTGGTCGGAAAGTTTATTTGAGGCATAACCTGTTGCCTGAGCGCCTCTAGTTGCTTTTCCGATAAGGGAGACGACGATGCACTACTGCTAGCGTTCGTACTCTGAGGCGGATTAGGGCCTGGAGGTGGTCCCAAATGCTTATTCGCACAGTGTATGATTCCACCGACTAATATGGTCAAAACAATCGCCCCGATTATCATGACGCATACCAACGTTGATCCCTGAGGTGGCGACGTGTTTGCCTGCATCGGCAAACACAGCAAAGACACTACCATCAGGACAGTAACGATCCAACGAATCCTCTTCTCAAAAATACTGTTTTTCATTGGGCCTCCTTTGTGGAGCAGTATGCGTAATATGTTGCCGCTGTGGCCATGCCTACCGAGAACGTAAATATCCCGGCTATACAGAGCTCCACTACAGGCACCGACAGTGATTTGATCAGGAAGCCGTAACTTACGGCCACGAACACGATGCATGGACCGGCGATTTTCGCCAGCACGACAAGATTGTCGTTATGCCGTGACATCCAAATGTGCACAGTCGCCAGGATCAAAACACACGCCGAAAGCGTGATGAGAGCCTTAAGCGCGACAAGTGATGAAAGCGTGTACATGCACCACGCTCCAGATAATGCATACAATGACCACATGCCAAGGAACGTGCATGTCCGTGCCGTTCCACGCAAGTTTCCTTGCGGTTTGATTTTTTCGTTCATAACCCGATCTTTCTTCATATCCGACTTTTGTCGGATCTCATTGTTTACCGATTCCCACAAAGCAGTGCAACTCACAATAAGTTGTCAACGAACTGCTTCCCTGCCCTAGATACTATACTCAATACAACAAAGAGTCAACCTATTGTCAAGGCGATAAATTCTTACTTTATACTTCAATTTTTGATATACTCCAACTTATGAATCCAAACCTTTCCACATTAGAATTCGTTCTCAAAAATTACAAAAATTTTAATGCTCGCGCAACACGTGATGCATTGATTGCTTATTGGAAACATTTAGAAAAAGGCGGGAAAATGTTTTGGAGCGTAGCCGGAGCCATGTCTTCGGCCCAGCTCGGCATCACTCTCGCGCCTGCAATAAAAAACGGCATCATCCATGGCATGTCTGTGACGGGCGCTAACCTTGAAGAATCCCTTTTCCGTCTCGTCGCGCACGATAGCTACAAAGATTTTCCTGACTATAGATATTTCACAAAAGCAGACGACACCGCAATTTTAGAAAACAGAATGCGTCGAGTCACAGACACCAGCATCCCTGAAGATGAAGCATTTCGTGCAGTAGAAGGCCTGATTGTGCCCGTGTGGAAACGTGCCACCAAAGAAAAAACTCGTAAATTCTGGCATGAATATTTTTATGATTTAATAAAAGAGATTAATAAGAAAAAACAGAAAAAACATCAGGGTAAGGCAGAGGAATGTTGGCTTTTAGCTGCAGCTGAAAAAAACATCCCGATAGTCGTGCCCGGCTATGAAGACTCTACTTTTGGCAACATTTTCGCCTCATATGTAAAGACGGGAGAAGCTAGCGCAAACATCGCCAAAAGCGGTATAGAGTATATGGGAGCATTTTACGACCAATATCAGAAGCTTTCAACTGGAAAAGGTGTTGGTTTCTTCCAGATAGGCGGAGGTATAGCCGGCGACTTCCCTATCTGTGTCGTCCCATCTCTCAAGTATGATATGAAAGTTGAAAAAGTAAAACCTTGGGCATACTTTTGCCAGATTTCAGATTCTACAACTTCTTACGGTTCATATTCCGGCGCAACTCCAAATGAAAAAATAACTTGGGACAAATTGACCAAAGACACTCCTATGTTTGTAATAGAATCTGACGCTACAATTGTAGCTCCCCTCATCCTAAGCGCACTCCTTGAATGCAAAACAAACCCTAAAGAAGCAAATAAATTGATAGCAAAGCACATCCAGTAAATTACTTCTCTCTAAAAGCAATCTATCTGGGCAAGCTTACGGAGCGAACTGCTCGTCGCTCAAGAAAATAATAATCGGATTACCGCTTTTATTTTCTAAGCTCCTGCGCAAGACTTTTTTCAAGAACTAATTTCCTCTTAACTGAGCACGGAACTTGTGTGCGATTATTGAATAGCAAAGCTGGGCGGTATTGTATTCGGTCAGTACGGAATCGCTTTGTGGGGAAACTTCGACAATATCGGCTCCTATGAGCTCCTTTGATTTAATAATTCTTTCAATAAGCTCCAGGCCATAATACCAGGGAAGCCCGCCCGAAACCGGAGTGCCAGTGCCAGGCATATATGCCGGATCAAAACCATCCACATCTATAGTCAGATAAATATATTTGGTTTTTATGGATTTTAAAATCTCATCTATTGGAATTTCTTTACCGTTCCCTGCCAGCGCAGGCAGGCCCCATTCAAAAACTTTTATATTATTTTTTGGATTACTGAAATATTCGTATTCACCTTTGAAATAAGTTCGAATACCCACTTGGACAAGGTTGTAACCAAGCTCGTGAGCACGACGCATCACAGAAGAATGCACCAATTTTGTTGACTTATCATTATAGTCAGAGTCATTGTCACGGAGATCGCAGTGCGCATCGATTTGCAAAATAGTAACTTCTTTAGGATTTATTTTTTTTGAAAGCGCCTGTAATAGCCCAAGCGACACTGAGTGCTCCCCTCCGAGCAAAAGTACAAATTTTTCTTTATCTAAAATTTTTGCGCATTCTGAAGTGATTTTTTGAAGTGCTTTTGGAGGCGTTAGTGAACTCAAATCGCCCAGATCTTTCTGTCCAATATTTATCTTGTCGCTAGGCTGCATCTTGTAGCTACGGTCAAATAACTCGAGTTTGGAATCAAGCATTTTTATCACAGCCTTTGGGCCATTTTTAGTTCCTTTTCTGCTGGAAGCTGTTTTTTCATATCCTGCCGACACAATAACCACTTCCGCTTCTTCTATATTTTTTGCGCGAATGATCGAATCTACCATTTGAAGAGTATAACCTAACACCTATTATAATCAAGGCAATCTTGATGAAAAAACAAAAAACGCCCCGAAGGGCGTCTTTTGCGGCACTTATGTTGTTTACGATAAGTATGAATCTAACCTCACACTCACAAGAGAAGTATAGCATACCTTGCAAAAAAATGCAAGTTTTTGTACAATGTGGGAGTAGGTGTTGGATAACTACTCCACGTAAAAAGTCGGAGAGGAAAGTCCGAACACAGTCCCGACGTAACGTCGGGAAAGGTAGTGGGTAACGCCCACATATAGCAATATATAGGTGCGAACAGTGACGAACCGATTCAGTTCGGGTGAAACGGCTAAATCCTTACCTCTGTGCAAGATCGTGTCCCTCCTGCTAGTCAGTGAGGGGAGAATCGCTTGAGTCCCGAAGCAATGAGGGACCTAGATAAATTGTTATCATCCCAAGCGAAAGCGAGGGACCACAGAATTCGGCTTATAGACACCTACAAAAAAAATGAAAGTCCCCTACCAAAAGTGGGGGATTTTCTTTTTAGTATTTAAATTCTACCCTATCCCCTTCTTTCAAATTGTATTTTTCAGAAAAACCGGAGATAACTTCTAAAACATATTTAGTATTCACGTCGGGTCCATAAGTTGCAGGATATAATTCTGGTCTAGCATTCTTTTTTATGTAAATCACTTTCAAGTCTTCGCCATCCCCGCCTATATCAGACGGGGCAAGCCAAATAATATCAATAGGAAAATTCATATCTTTCATCCAAAAATGATACCGACCGGGCTCCGCAAACACAAATAGCATGCCTTCGTTGCTACTCAGGCCCTGTCGGCCTGAAAGTCCTTGCGCCTGTTCTTCTTCGGTCAAGGCGAGTAAGACTTTGATATTCTGCCTTGCGATTTTTACATATTTTATATCTTCTAAATTATGTTTTTGCGGAATAAAAAAAAGAAAAATAAAAAAAATAACTACCAAAACAAAACTTGCATAAATTTTGAGCTTTCTCATTTTATTTATGATCCCCGTTGGTCCAGCCGAAAAGCCTGCCGATAGATTCCCCTGTCTCGCGCTTGCGAGCGATCTTGATCATGCCGTCTTGGGCAATAATTTTCATAGGGTTGGAGAGAAGGCAGTGGTGAGAAGACAAACCATCCTGATACGCCCCGGTATCCAAAATCGCAACGAACTGGTCCCCGCCCGAACGTACGTTCGTACGAGCAGGTTGTTTTTCATGAAGTTTGGGTAAGAGGATATAATTTCCGCCGGCAGTATATTTGTCGTCCGAATCACAGGTGCTGCCCGCGAGCCAAGTTGTCTTTAACACCCCCTGCATATTGTTTGCTGGAATAGCGTGCCATTTCTGATGTATGGCCCAAGTGTCTTTCAAGTCATTCATAAAGCTTCCGTCCACAATATACCAAGCTTTGGCATTCGCCTTCGGGATAATTTTTTCAGATAGCACTTTGTATATTGTCACCTGCGCCGGGGCCACAATATACTGGCCCCATTCCACCACCAAGTTCGGATGCCGAATACCAGCTTTGTCGGACAAATTCTTAAGTGTCTTGATGATCTTGCTAGAAACACCTTTCGCTGTATAAAACTTTTTCTTTTCGTAAGGCACACCGAATCCCCCGCCGATGTCTAGAGTGTCGAGCGAAGGATGAGTTTTTTGCAATTGTTTATAGATTTCAAACCCATACTTCACTCCCTCAAAAATGCTTTTCTGGGTTTTGATTTGGGAACCCATATGATAGTGCATGACCCTCAAGTTCTTCATCTTGCCTAAGGCGAGCGCATCTTTTTCAGAAAGGCCAAAACGGTCAAATTTCTTGTCCCAATGAGAATCGGTTTTTATATTCAAGTCGACTCGGACACCGACATCGCCTTTGTATTTTGAAAGCCTTTCGACTTCGTCCAGACATTCCATTATCGGCACGATGTTCATTCCTTTAGAGCGCAGTTCTTCTATCAAATCGAGATACGCCTCGGTCTTCGGACCGTTGCAGAGCACACGAATTTTACTGTTGAATCTCTCTCCTTCCCACAGTTTTTTCACCAATGAAAGTTCATTGACAGAGGTTACTTCCAAATTTGCTCCTTCAGAAAGCAAAGAAAGAATAAACTCCTTGTTTTGATTTACTTTCATCGGATAATGATAGAAAAATTTGCCTTTATATCCGTAGATTTTCATGTAGGCCTGGAAATATCCGATGAGATCTTTCAATCGATCTTCAATAATAAACGGAAATATTATTTGCAGAGGCGTACCGTATTTTTGCGCAATATCACTTATGTTATAAATGTGATGGCCTTCGGTTGCTGTCAATTCACCTTCTTTATTTACACTAAAGAATTGAGTATTGAATTCCTCCACCCCTAGCTTCCAGAACTTTCTCCAATTTTTCCCTAGTTTTTTTATTTTCTTCATCCCCCTTAAATCATCTTATTCGCTAGTAGAGACATCAGTTTCGCAGCATTGATCTGGGCGGTGTCGGTGTCGGAACTT
>MFUZ01000007.1 GCA_001785865.1 Candidatus Nomurabacteria bacterium RIFCSPLOWO2_01_FULL_41_18
CAATGGGAAGCCTTTGTCGGAAGTTCCGACACCGACACCGCCCAGATCAATGCTGCGAAACTGATGTCTCTACTAGCGAATAAGATGATTTAGGCATGATCCTAGCAGAATCGAGCTGATTTTGATGGGATTGGGGGGGTTAAATGAGTCCGGCTTTGAGGAGGGTAGCATAGGCGCCTCGCTTTTTCATGGTGCGTATGCCTCCAGTCGAGACTTTAATATTCAAAAATTTATTTATTTCCGGCACGAAAATTCTCTTCTTTTGAAGATTGAGGTGCTTGCGGACTTTGCCGGTAGGATTGAATTTAGTGGCACGGGTCCTGTTCGAATATCCGCCGCCCATGATCGAACCTTTCTTTGTTATCTCGCATGTTTTCATATGTAGTTCCTGTATGCTATCATAGACTGTATGAAAATGCAATTTTCATTAAAAAATTTCTGACATGGATGCAACCAATGCCATATTTTATATAGTAGTTCTCATTATGTCCGTCGTGATCCACGAAGTTTCGCACGGTTTCATGGCTGAATATTTCGGCGACAAGACGGCTCGGCACGCTGGCCGGCTCACCTTGAATCCCTTGCCACACCTTGATCTTTTCGGTTCAGTGCTTCTGCCGGCCATTTTATTTTTTTCCAATGCGCCTTTTTTGCTCGGCTGGGCGAAGCCAGTGCCTTATAATCCGGACAATTTGAGCAACAAGAAATGGGGGACTATCGCGGTCGCGAGCGCTGGCATTCTCGCAAATTTTGCCATTGCCATTATTTTTGGGATCATCATCCGGCTTTCTATTTCTTTCGCCTTACCTGAAGGCTTTTACTTCATCACCTCGATCATCGTGCTCATAAACCTGGCGCTTGGCATATTCAACTTAATTCCGATTCCGCCGCTTGACGGCTCCAAGATCCTTTTTTCCTTCTTGCCGTATTCTTTCTCGTCGCTCATGTATAAATTTGAGCAATATTCCTTGATTTTACTCCTAGTTTTCATCGTTTTCTTTTCTCAATATCTGTATCCAATATTGGCTTTTCTTTTTCGTTTGTTGACCGGTCTTGCAATTTAAATTCACCTCACCCCCAGCCCCTCTCCTGACAGGAGAGGGGTGCCGAAGGCGGGGTGAGGTTGAGTTTGCATTTTTTTGGAGTTTGCAGTATATTACTTTCATAGTCCTAGGGGGCTATTTTATTTACAAATGCCAACAATCAACCAATTAATCAAAAAACCGAGAGTTAAAGCCCATCCGAAAGACAAGACGGTGGCTTTGACACGCGGATTCAATGTCTTAAAAAATAGGCCGGTTTTTTTCTCGAGTCCTTTCAAGCGTGGCGTATGCGTGAAGGTTTCCACCACCACCCCCAAGAAGCCGAACTCCGCTCTCCGAAAGATTGCGAGAGTGCGACTCACGAACGGCATGGAAGTCACGGCTTACATCCCAGGAGAAGGGCACAACTTGCAAGAGCACTCCGTAGTCATGCTCCGAGGAGGACGTGTGAAGGACTTGATCGGGGTCCGATATCACATAGTGCGCGGAGTTCTCGATACGCAGGGAGTAGAGAAGAGGAGACAGGGTCGTTCTCTGTACGGAAATAAGAAGCCGAAGGAGACGAAGAAATAATTATGAGACGCAAAGTAAAAAATAGAAATATAGTTGCCCCAGATTTCGTCTACAATTCTCAAAAATTGGAGAAGTTTATCAATTACATCATGTGGTCTGGAAAGAAAGAGACCGCACGAAAGGTGATGTATGCGACTTTTGATGTCATCAAAGAAAAAACAGGTAACCCAAATCCGTTGGAGATCTTCGATTTGGCGATGAAAAATGCGGGACCATCTACTGAAGTGCGCTCCAAGCGTATAGGTGGTGCTAACTATCAGATACCTATCGAAGTCCGCCCGGAGCGCAAATACGCCTTAGCTATGCGATGGATTCGTGATGCTGCTCGTGGAGGAAAAGGAAAGCCCATGCACATAAAACTCGCAGATGAACTCATTGCTGCTTCAAAAAACGAAGGTTCTGCTATTAAAAAGAAAGAAGATACTCACAAAATGGCGGAGGCAAACAAAGCCTTCGCCCACTTTGCGTGGTGATTTAAATAAAAATGAAAACAGGAATTATAATTTTTTGTATAGGTTTGATTATCTCTATTCTTGGATGGACTGGAGTATTTTCTTCAGAAGGTCTAACCAATGGCGCAATAACATTGGTGCTAGGTTATCCTTTGATTCTCATTGGCTTGGTTGTAATTATATTAAAATTAATGAAGAAAAATAAATAGTATATGGAGAGGGATTACCCATTGGAGAAGGTGAGGAACTTTGGAATTATCGCCCACATTGATGCGGGGAAAACGACGACCACGGAGCGTGTACTTTTTTATACTGGAACGAAGCACAAAATAGGCGAGGTGCATGAGGGTGAAACTACCACAGACTGGATGGAGCAAGAACGAGAACGCGGAATCACTATTACTTCTGCGGCAGTGACCTGTTTCTGGACTCCGACATATGCTCCGACTGACAAAACCAAAAAGCACCGTTTTAATATTATTGACACCCCTGGGCACATTGATTTTACTGTAGAAGTAAAACGATCGCTTCGTGTTTTGGACGGAGCTGTTGTTGTCTTTGATGGTGTTGCCGGTGTGGAACCTCAATCTGAAACAAACTGGCGCTACGCTGATGAAGCAAAAGTTCCTCGTATTTGTTTTATAAACAAATTAGACCGAACAGGCGCTTCTTTTGAACATTCTTATGCGACTATTTTAGATAGACTTAGTAAAAAAGCTGTGCGTGTGCAAATACCTATCGGTCTTGAAGATAAATTTGAAGGGGTCATAGACCTTCTTCGCATGAAAGCTTACTATTTTGAGGGAGAGATGGGAAATAAGATTATTGAAAAAGACTTAGACTCTTTGCCTGCAGAATTGAAAGCTGATGCAGAAAAATATCATTCAGAACTAGTGGAAAAAATAGTTGAGACAGATGATGTAATGATGACGGAATATTTGGAGGGTATGATTCCAGGCATGGATGTGTTAAAGAAAACTTTACGCAAGGCTGTCATAGACAATGCAATTTTTCCAGTTTTCGCTGGAAGTGCCTTGAAAAATAAGGGTGTGCAACTTATTCTGGATGCTGTCATAGATTATTTGCCAGCTCCTACAGACATCGCTTCAGTCAAGGGTGTAGATCCAAACAATGAGGATGTTGTCATTGAAAGACATGCTTCAGATAAAGAGCCTTTTTCAGCTTTGGCTTTCAAAGTGGCGACTGATCCGTTCGTGGGTCAGCTGATTTTCTTCCGTGTGTATTCAGGAACTTTAACGGCCGGCAGTTACATATACAATCCTCGAACACGCAATAAAGAACGCATTGGCCGAATTCTCCGAATGCATGCGAATGATCGTGAAGAGGTGAAGCAAGTTTTTGCTGGTGAAATAGCGGCGGCAGTGGGCCTGAAAGATACTATAACTTCCGATACTATTTGCGATGAAGAAAAACCGATTATCTTGGACCGAATTGTTTTCCCGGAACCAGTTATTTCTCTCCGCATCGAACCAAAGACCAAAGCAGACCAGGAAAAAATGGGCATGGCGCTCAATCGTCTCGCTCAAGAAGATCCTACTTTTAAAGTGAGTACCGACCAAGAAACAGGGGAGACTATCATCGCCGGTATGGGAGAGCTTCATTTGGAGATCATCGTGGATCGAATGAAGCGAGAATTTACCGTGGAGGCAAACGTCGGCAAGCCACAGGTGGCATATCGTGAGACCATCAACGGCCCTGCAGAAGCCGAAGGAAAATACATCAAGCAGTCGGGCGGACGGGGAAACTACGGTCACGTGAAGATAAAAGTTAAGCCGATGGAAGTTTTGACAAAGGAAGAATTGGAAGATCTGCCGAAGAACACCAAGAGGTCGCCGGGTTTTGAATTCATAAATACTATCAAAGGAGGAGTGATTCCGCAGGAATATATCGCGCCTTGTGAAAAAGGATTCAAGGAAGGCCTAGATCGCGGAGTGCTGGCCGGATTCAAAATGGTAAACGTTTCAGTAGAACTTTGGGATGGAAGTTTCCACGAAGTTGACTCAAATGAAATGGCTTTCAAAATAGCTGCCTCTATGGCCGTGCAAGATGCTTGCAAGAGAGCGAATCCAGTTATCCTAGAGCCGATGATGAAAGTAGAAGTTGTGACTCCGGACAAATTCATGGGCGACGTCACAGGCAACCTTTCTTCAAAACGCGCATTGATTGAAGGCATGGAAGACAGGGGAATGAATAAAGTCATAAAGGCGATCGTGCCCCTATCAGAAATGTTCGGTTACATGACAGGCTTAAGGTCTATGACCGAAGGCCGTGCCTCTTTCACAATGGAATTCTTTAGGTACGACATTGTTCCAAATAACGTTGCCGAGACTATCATTGCTGCGAGGAAATAGAATTCTCTAGTTTTCATGGTATAATACTTGTATGAATAAATATGCAAACTTGGTTCAGTATTTGAAGGATTTCTTTTATTTTACTAAGTTTAAATTAATCACCTTTGTACTACTTTTTGTAATTTTGTTTTCTTTGCTCAGTGAGCAAAATATGACTTTAGGAAATATTACTTATTTTAGTCTGCTAATTTTTGTAGTAGCATTGTATATATTTTTATCTATTATCTGGTTTGCATTTAAAAGTAAAAAACATTTTCTTATTGGACTAATTTTGTTCACTTTGCTAATTCTAAGTAATTGGTATTATAACAGTTATGACTCACGGAAACGTGAAGAAGCACAAGTTGAGTGCTTGAAACAAACTAATTCAACTGTCATAACTACAGAAGTTATGAAATGTATGAGCTTGAAAGGTTACAAAAAATACAGGTAAAAGTTTTCGCAAGAACTAACGTTGCGAGTGGGTGGCGACGAGGTAAGTCGAGTTTTCGACATTTATTATGCTTTGGTGCGTGTTTGATATTTTACAGATTTTTTGCTATATTATACCCATGAAACAATCACGAAAATTTACTGCAGTCTATAAAAAGTCAGGCAAATGGTATTCTGGCTGGATTGAGGAAATTCCTGGCGTAAATACTCAGGGTAAAACATTGGCTGAAACAAAGCAAAATCTAAAAGAAGCGCTTTTGCTTATACTTGAAACCAATCGCCTTATATCAAGGAAATCTGAGGGCAGATCTCCCATCACAAGAGAAAGCTTGGCTGTTTTCGCTTAATTTTTTATGAGACTTGTCGATCTTGTAAAGCATATTCGTAAATACGGATGTGTTTTTGTAAGAGAGGGTAGTTCGCATACCGTTTGGATTAACTCCGCAAATAATAGAACTTCTACAATACCAAGACATAATGAAATTAATACTTATACTGGGAAAAAGATTTGTAAAGATTTAGGTGTGCCTATAATTAAAACAAGATAGATATTAAGTTTTCCACATTATCACCCCTTTTTAGGGGGTTGCGGGTGTCTCCTCTAGATGCTAGTATCATACCAATGTCTCACATGACCAAAAAGTTTTATACCACTATGACCCCGAAACTTTTTGATATTAATATTATAATTTATCCGACAAAGACCCCATAACGGGGTTATTTTTTTGCCTGCCCGCGCAGGCAGGCCTAAATAAAGACATGATCAGCATTGAAGGAAAAATCATAAATAACAATGAGGAAATTCGGCGCAGAGTCGAAATAGATGAAATTACAGGGCTCATCACCAAAGTTGCCGTTCCCACCGGCTCTGCAGACTTTATTTTCGAAGATGAATTGATATTTCCAGGATTTATAGATCTGCATGTTCATGCGAGGGAGGATGCGAGCCACGCCCAAGATTACAAGGAAGATTTTGTAACTGCCGGCGAAGCGGCGATAAATGGGGGAGTGGTGGCTTTTGCCGAGATGCCTAATAATCCTGTTCCTCCGGTAGATGATTCAAGTTACAGTGAAAAGACAAAGTTGACCGGTAAATGTGGAGTGGAAGTGGTGCTCTATGCCGGTATCGGTCGAGAGACCAAGCCTCTCTCGAGGCCTGTGCCATACAAGGTCTTTATGGGCCCTTCAGTCGGAGAATTATTTTTTAGCTCCAAAGAAGCATTAGAAAAAAGGATGGAATTATACAAAGGACAAAATGTCAGTTTTCACTGCGAAGATCCTCTGATCTTGGATAAAAATAGAGACAGAGCGACTCATGAAGAGCGCCGGGGTGAGGAGGCAGAGGTTTCTGCGGTAGATTTTGCCTTGAAATTGATAGAAAAATATGGACTTTCGGGGAAGATCTGTCATTGTTCCACAAAAAAAGGAATTGAAAAAATAAAAGAGGCCAAGGCGCGCGGGGTAAAAGTCATGGCAGAAGTTTCCCCTCATCATTTATATTACGATGCGGGAATTATTACCGAAGACAACAGGAAATGGATGCAGATGAATCCGCCGCTTCGTAGTCCGGAAGACAGAGATTATTTAATAAGATCTCTCCAGGATGGTACCATAGATTTCTTGGCTACGGATCACGCTCCGCACACGAAAGAGGAAAAACTAAAAGGTATTTCGGGCACACCCCAACTCGACACTTATGGCTTGTTCGCGACATGGCTCATGAAAGAGCGTAATTTTTCAGCCTTCGACATAGCGAGGGTCTGTAACCAGAACCCTGGCAGTTTTATCAACAAGTTTTCTTCAGATAAATACGGGAAAATAGAAGAGGGTTATGCAGGATCGCTCACCATCCTCGATCTCAATCAATCGACCACGGTGACCGAAGAGAAATTAAAAACAAAGTGCGGCTGGTCGCCATTTTTAGGTGTGACTTTTCCGGGAAGTGTTGAGATGACCATCGTTAAAGGCAAAGTGTATGAAAAAAAATAAAACTGCCAAATTAATATTGAAGGACGGAAGCATTTACGAAGGCAAGAGCTTCGGCGCTCCTCGGTCTCTTGCCGGAGAGACAGTTTTTGCGACCGGCATGGTGGGTTACCCGGAAGCTCTGACCGATCCATCGTTCCGGGGGCAGATCCTGATCCTGACCTATCCCTTGGTAGGGAATTACGGCGTTCCCAAGAAAGAGTTGTGGGAATCTGAGAAGATTCAGGTTTCTGGGCTGATAGTCTGTAATTATAACGACACTCCTTCGCATCATGTTTCAGAGATGTCTCTTGGTGCTTGGCTCAAGGAGCAAAATGTTCCGGCGCTCGAGATCAAAGACACTCGCGAACTCACTCAAAAATTAAGAACAAAAGGGGTGATGCTCGGCAAGATCCAGTTTGAGGGAAAAAATATCCCGTTTGAGGATCCAGATCTTCGGAATTTAGTATCGGAAGTTTCCACTAAAAAAATAAGCACCACGGGTAGCGGCCGGGACACTGTGGTCCTTATAGACTGCGGCGCAAAACGGAATATTGAAAGAAGGCTCATTGCGCGAGGGCTCAAAGTCGTCACGGTGCCGTGGGATACTGATGTCATGAAATTGAAGACTCCCTTTAGAGCGGTAGTAATTTCAAACGGTCCCGGGGATCCGATGAAAGCGGAAGCTACAATAAAAAATGTAAAAAAAGTTCTGGCGAAGAAAATCCCAGTTCTTGGGATTTGTCTTGGTAATCAGATTCTGGCACTTGCCTCGGGTGGAAATACCTACAAACTAAAATATGGCCATCGCAGCCAAAATCAGCCTTGCGTAGAAAGCGGCGCAAAAAAGGCCTACCTAACCACTCAGAATCACGGGTTTGCGGTGAAAAAGATTCCGGCTGGATTCCGCGAATGGTTTTATAACGCGAATGACAATACCAATGAGGGTATTATCCACAAAAACCTGCCATTCATGTCCGTGCAGTTCCATCCTGAAAGTTCTCCTGGCCCGCTCGACACTGACTGGGTTTTCGATTTCTTTTTGAGGAAGGCGGGAATAAGGGCAAAAAAACATAAAAATGAATAACAAACGCAAATATAAAAAAATATTGGTCCTGGGTTCCGGCGCGCTCAAGATAGGCGAAGCCGGCGAATTCGACTATAGCGGAAGTCAGGCGATCAAAGCCCTGAAGGAAGAAAAAATAAAAGTGATTTTAGTAAATCCGAATATCGCCACATTCCAAACCGCCAAATCTCTGGCGGACGAGGTGTATTTCCTGCCTGTCAACGATTATTTTGTAGAAAAAGTCATAGCCAAAGAACGGCCAGACGGAATTTTTCTATCGTTTGGTGGACAAACGGCCTTGAATTGCGGACTCAGCTTAGAAAAAAAAGGAGTTTTGAAAAAATATAACGTAAAAGTTTTAGGTTCTCCGATTTCTTCGATCGAACTCACCGAGGATCGTCAGCTTTTCGCCGACCATCTGAAGAAAATCGATATTCCTGTCCCGCCTTCTGGTTCGGCCACAAATTTAAGCGAGGCGAAAAAGGTTGCAGAGAGGATCGGTTTTCCACTGATGGTCCGGGCGGCCTTTGCCTTGGGTGGACAAAAATCAGGTGTGGCTCATAATGAACGGGAGCTTCATGAGATCGTGGCAGGGGCGCTCGCCGTCAGCCCGCAGGTCTTGATCGAAAAGTATCTGCATCATTTCAAGGAAATAGAATATGAAGTGGTGCGAGATGCGTATGGCAATATCGTCACGGTCTGCAATATGGAAAATTTTGACCCGCTTGGGATCCACACTGGGGACTCTATCGTGGTGGCTCCTAGTCAGACGCTCTCAAATCTCGAATACCACGGGTTACGCGAAGCTAGCATAAAAATCGTAGAAAGTTTGAAAATTGTCGGCGAATGCAACGTGCAATACGCCCTTGATCCATCTCCCTCTTTCTTGGGGCGAGGGGGAGCAGAGAGTGAGGGGATGAATTACTTTGTAATTGAAGTGAACGCCCGCCTTTCCCGTTCGAGCGCGCTGGCTTCCAAGGCGACGGGGTATCCTTTGGCACACGTCGCGGCGAAGCTCGCTTTGGGCTACAGCCTGCTTGAGATCAAAAACAAGATCACTAAAGTCACGCAAAGTTTCTTCGAGCCGGCGCTTGACTATGTCGTCGTAAAAATACCGCGCTGGGACTTGGAAAAATTCAAGGGTGCTGAAGAAAAAATTGGCAGCGCCATGAAGTCTGTGGGAGAAGTGATGGCCATCGGCAGGAGTTTCGAAGAAGCCCTGCAAAAAGCGGTGCGCATGCAGTCCGGCCTTGTGGAGAGCGTCACTGACAACGGATTCAACCAGAAGGAACTAAAAAAATTCTTGACGATACCCACACCCAAAAGGCTTTTTGCCATTGCTGGAGCGATGAAGAAGGGCATTTCTGTGTCGGATATCCATAAGATCACCGGCATAGATGCCTGGTTCTTGTACCGGATAGAAAACATCGTACATATAGAAAAGAATTTTTCAAAAAGTAAAAAAATAAATAAAGAAACGATGCTCGAACTGAAGCGTAACGGTTTTTCCGATAATAAGATCGGCATGCTCTCCGGCAAAACCCAGTTCGAAATCCGTATTTTAAGAAAAAAGCTCGGCATATATCCTTCGGTGCTCTCGATCGATACTCTGGCGGGAGAATTTCCGGCAGATACGAATTATTTGTATCTCACTTACCATGCGAACCATCACGACGTGGCGCCTCTAGGGAAAGATGCGATCACCGTTTTAGGGTCCGGCCCGTATCATATCGGTTCCAGTGTGGAATTCGATTGGTCTTCAGTCTATGCCGCACTCGCGCTCAAGCGGCACAAGAAAAAGTCCATCATCATCAACTGCAATCCGGAAACTGTTTCGACGGATTATGACATGTCCGATCGGCTTTATTTTGAGAACCTCTCTTTCGAGACCGTAGCTGACATCTTTGAATTTGAAAAGCCTTTCGGCATCATTATTTCGGTCGGCGGACAGCGCCCGAACAACCTGGCCAACAAACTCTCTCGTGAAGGGTTCCATATCCTGGGCACCAAAGCGTCCGACATCAATCGAGCCGAAGACCGCAACCTCTTTTCCGCGCTTCTAGACAAGCTCGATATTGCTCAGCCTACTTGGCAGAGCTTTACCAATATGAAAGAGGCTCTAAAATTTACCAAACAGACAGGTTTCCCGGTTTTGGTCAGGCCTTCCTATGTCCTTTCTGGAGCTGCCATGAGCGTGTGTTATGACGAACGCGATTTGCGGGATTTTATCGGCAAAGCAGCCGTCCTTTCTTCGGAATACCCGGTGACAATTTCCAAATATATAGAGAATGCCAAAGAACTTGAGTTTGATGCCGTGGCGCAGAATGGAAAGATAATAGTCTATGGCATTTCCGAGCACGTCGAAAACGCTGGAGTACATTCCGGCGATGCGACGATCGTTTTTCCGACCCAGCGGGTATATGCTTCTACCGAATATCAGTTGCGCCAGATCTCTCGTCAGATCGCGGAAGAGCTCAATATCACCGGTCCTTTTAATATACAATTTTTAGTAAAAGATAATCATCCTTCGGTCATTGAGGTCAATCTCCGGGCCAGCCGCACTTTTCCGCTTCTCTCTAAGGCTCTCGATATCAATTTCCCTGAAATATCAGTGGATGCTTTTCTCGGGAAAGCCAAAGTGCGCCCATTTGTTCATCCCAAAAACGTCGTAGTGAAATCCCCGCAATTTTCTTTTGCCAGGCTTCTCGGGGCCGACCCAGTGTTACGCGTAGAAATGTCTTCGACAGGAGAAGTGGCCTGCTTCGGCAAGGATTACGATGAGGCACTACTTAAAGCGGTCATCAGCACAAACAAATTTGATTTTAATAAAAAGACCGTGCTTATATCGCTCGGGGGAGACCTGAATAAAGCCAAGTTTTTGGAAGCGACCAGGACTCTCATCCGCCTCGGGTACAAGATCTTTGTGACCGACACGACCGCTCTATTTCTGAAACATCAGAATGTGGATTGCACTGTCGTCCGCAAAGCGTTCGAGCAGTCTCCGAATGCACTTGATATCATAGAGGGCAAAGAGGTGGCTTTTGTGGTAAATTTAAGCAAAGAAGAAGAGGACCGAGTAGAGTCAAAAGTCATTACCGACGGTTTTCGCATCAGGCGAGCCACTGTAGATAACCAAATTCCATTGTTTACTGACTTGCATCTCGCCCGCGCGTTCATTAAAGCGCTTGCGCACTACGGGATCGCGGATTTGGAAATCCGCTCTTATAAAGATTACTTAAGTAATTAAAACTACTATGCGTCATATTTTAAACACAAAGCAATTTTCCAAAGAAGATGTTGCAAATATATTAGAAAGGACTTACAAAATGGAAGAACAATGTAAAGCAGGAAAGGTTGAAAAACTTCTCCAGGATAAAATAGTCGCTTGCATTTTTTTTGAACCTTCTACCCGTACCCGCCTGTCTTTCGAAACGGCAGCTCTTAAGCTCGGTGCCAACATTATTTCTGCTGAAAACGCGGCGGCAAATTCCTCTTCTTATAAGGGTGAAACAATTGAAGATACATCTAAAATGCTCAATTGTTATGCGGATCTGATTGTCATCCGTCATCCAAAAATGGGGGAGGTAGAAGATGCCTCAAAGGTTTCAGACAAGCCGGTGATAAACGCAGGGGATGGAGCGAACCAGCATCCGACTCAGGCCTTGCTCGATCTTTATACTATCAAAAAAGAACATAAGAGATTGAATGATATTTCTATCGCTTTCGTCGGCGATGTGTTAAATAGCCGGCCACTTCGATCGCTTGTTCCACTTTTATTGCTTTATCCCGGCAGTACTTTCTATTTTGTTTCACCAAAAGAACTGGTCTTGCCAGAAGATTACAAAAAATATTTAGTTGATAGTAAAGTTAATTTTGTCGAGACGGATAGTCTGGAAGAAGTACTGCCGAAGATTGATGTTTTGTATATGACCCGGGTGCAGAAAGAGCGGTTTACCAATCTGGAAGACTACGAAAAAGTCAAAGATTCTTTTTTGCTCAAACTGGAACATGTTTCGAAGTTAAAAAAAGAAGCGATCATCATGCACCCCCTGCCGAGAGTAAATGAGATCGATTCAGTCATTGACCGAGATCCACGCGCGGCTTATTTTCGGCAGGCGCAAAACGGCCTATATATGCGAATGGCGCTATTATGTTACTGTCTCAACCTATAAAAATTATGCTTCATGCACCATTTTACGATCCAGAGAAAACTTACGAGGACAATTTTAAAAATGGGCCGTTTGGCGCCTTCGCCGACAAAGAGATATCAAGGTTCAATCAGGACATAAACACAAAGTATGATTTTTTTGGCTTTAAAGTTAATTCACCTTTTGGTATTCCTGCTGGACCGCTTATTAATGGCAAATTTGTGCAGGCGGCGCTCGATAAAGGTTTCGACATAGTGACTTACAAGACGGTGCGGAGCGGTAAACACCCATCTCATCCGTGGCCGAATGTCTTATCGGTGAAAATAAAAGGAGATCTGACCTTAAAAAAATCAGAAGGTAAATTAGTGGCTGACCACGATTTCAAAGATCCAGTTTCCATCACCAATTCTTTCGGCGTGCCGTCTTTTGATCCCAAGTTCTGGCAGAAAGATATTAAAAAAATATCGGAAAAGATCCGTGAAGGGCAGATCTTGGTCGGAGCATTCCAAGGCACGAAAAGAGAAGCCCGCCTGCCGGACGGGCAGGGGCAGACCAAAGAAGAATATATAAATGATTTTAAAAGAACAGCCCGCCTCTTAAAAGAGGCGGGCGTCAAAGTTATGGAAGTGAATTTGAGCTGTCCGAATGAAGGTACCAACAATCTGCTCTGTTATGATACGGTGCGTAGCGCCGAGGTCATCCAAGCCATCAAGGATGAAATTAAAAAAATACCTCTCATAATTAAAATTTCTTATTTCAAGGATAACGAGATACTAAAAAGTTTCATAAAAGAAGTCGGGCCGTTGGTCCAGGGAATTTCGGCGATCAACACGATCCCTGTAGAAATTGTGGATAAAAATGGCGAGCAAGCTTTGCCCGGCGAAGGGAGGCTCCGAAGCGGAGTCTGTGGGCATGCTATAAAATGGGCAGGGCTCCATGTGGTGAAAAAATTAAAAAATCTCCGCACAGAATTTGGCTACTCGTATGCTATTATCGGCGTGGGCGGAGTGGTTACGGCCGATGATTTTTTTGAATACAGAAATGCCGGAGCGGATATCGTGATGTCGGCCACTGGTGCGATGTGGAACCCGCACCTTGCGAAGGAGATAAAGGAAAGGCTCGCCCGTCCGTAGCTTTTTTAGCGAAGGAGGGTTAAGATAATAATATGAATACAGAACAAAAAGTTGCGCGAGCCCTTCTCTCCATTGGGGCCGTTGGCTTTGTCCCTGACAACCCGATTACTTTCAAGTCCGGCATTGTCTCTCCGGTTTATATCGACAATCGAAAATTACCTTTTCACCCCAAAGAATGGAAAGTCATCATCGAAGGATTTGCGAAAATCATAAAAAAAGAAAAAATTAAAGCCGAGGTCATAGCCGGAGTAGAAGCCGCCGGCATTCCCCATAGCGCCGCTCTGGGATTTTTCACCAAGACTTCTTCTGTTTTTGTGAGAAAAGAAGCCAAAGACCACGGCACGAAAAAAATGATCGAGGGAGGGAGCGTTCTAAACAGGCACGTGCTACTCGTTGAGGATTTGGTAACCACAGGAGGAAGCAGTTTGGGCGCCGTACACCATGTGAGGAAAGGAGGGGGAAAGATAAGTCATTGTCTGGTAATCGTGAGCTACAATTTTCCTTCATCGAAAGAGGCCTTCCACAACGCCAAGATGAAATTGCACGCTATCACTTCTTTTCCGGTAATTTTAGATGAAGCGAAAAAGCTAGGCATAATCCAGGGTAAAACACTGGCGAAAATCGAAGATTGGTTCCAAGAACATACTGGGCATACCAAATGATAATAGAAAAATACAACAAAAGGGCACGAGAAATAAATTCGCTTCTCTGTGTTGGGCTGGATGCAGATTTTGCAAAAATTCCGGAGAGGTTTTTGAAATTAAAGTTTCCTCAATTCGAATTTAATAAGTGGATTATAGAAGAAACGCACGAATATGCTTCTGCTTACAAGCCAAATAGCGCTTTTTATGAGGCGAGAGGGGATCAGGGGATAAAAGAGCTAAAAATGACGATGGAATATCTAAATAAGAACCATCCAGACATTTTTACAATTCTAGATGCAAAGCGTGCAGACATTGGGAATACAAATAATGGATATGTGACATCTATTTTTGATTGGATGGGTTTTGATGCCGTTACACTTCATCCATATCTAGGAAACGAAGCCTTGCTTCCGTTTTTAGAGAGAAAAGATAAAGTTTCAATAATTTTGTGCAGGACTTCAAATTCTGGGGCAGGAGAATTGCAGGATCTAATTGTAGCTGACCCTTCGACTACGCTCAGGGCGAAACCTCTCTGGCAAATTATTGCCGAGCAGGTTTCGAAGAATTGGAATAAAAATAGAAATTGCATGCTCGTCGTCGGGGCGACTTATCCAGAAGAGATGAGAAAGATTCGTAGTATTGCCCCCGACATGACTTTCCTCGTTCCGGGCATCGGGGCACAAGGAGGAGACCTAAAATCTGTTCTTGAGTCAGGTTTGGATAAGGAAAAACTAGGTCTGATCATAAATTCTTCTCGTGGCATAATTTTCTCAGAAAATCCAAAAGAAGAAGCCAAGAAACTTTATGAGGAAATAAGAAGTTACACTGTGGATAACTAATTTGTTACATTACCTCATACATAATACAATGTTCTTATAATCGTATATTATAAAGTATTTATTAACTAATTTTTAAAAGATGAAACAAAAAACAAGTATTCTTGTGGTTCTCGTGGTTGCTGTCGGTGTGTTATTAGCCTACCAGTTCATTTTCAAAAATGGTTCTAACTTCTCTCCTCAATCTCAGCTAGCTTCTGTCGCTCCGACTTCTGGCTTAGTTGGTCACTGGAAACTCGACGGTAATGCGAACGATTCCGTTGGTGTCACCGCTCTTAAACCAGCTGGTTCTAACCCTGGAACTCTTACTGGCAGTCCAAGTTGGCGTACTGGCGCCGATGCCAAGATAGATGGTGCTCTTTCTTTTAATGGTTCAAACTATGCAACGTTCGGGGACCTAGATGTCACCGGAGGCATATCAGTAGGTATGTGGATTAAAGCTTCCACCCCTTCTGACGGAAATTGGAATTCTATCTTTATCAAACCCGATGCCTATGGTTTTGAATTTAAGGGAAATACTCTATATTTTAGAACTACAACCGGTGAAGTCAGTGCCCCATATTCTGGAACTGGTTGGCAACATATTCTCGGTATTAAAAGGGGCTCTGCCCTCGAGCTTTATATTAACGGCGCTAAAGTAGCCACCACATCTTCAGGTGCTACTTTGACTGCCAACAACAATCCTCTTCGTGCTGCGACTTGGGACTCTACTTCAGAGTTTCTGACTGGTACTTTGGACGATATTCGTGTCTACAACAGAGCACTATCTGGTGCAGAGGTTACCAGTGTCTACAACGATATCGGTGCACCACAAGAGATGGTCAAAATCCAGTACAGCGTCTTAGGACCGGGTTCAGTCACTTACACTCCTGCCAACACCCCTTTCACCATTTTAGATAGCGGGACTACTGCTACTGGTTACGCCAATTACGTAGCTTCAGTTGCTCCGGGTACGGTTATCGAATTTACTCAAACTCCATCAACATCTGGCAACAACATTTTCGCTGGCTGGACGGGAACAATGGTTGGTGTAGAACAAGATGTAAGTCCATGTTCAGATGTTCTCGGCAAAAAATGTAGTATCACCGTTCCCGCTGCTCCAAGCACTTGGTCTGCCGCGCAAAAATCCGAATTTCCAACCGTTTTCCTTCTCGCCAACTTTGCTCCAAGGGACAATCGACCAATCATCTCAAATATCATCGTTTCAGAAATCACCACGACCAGTGCAAAGATTACTTGGACCACGGATCAAGATTCAAATACTCAAATAGTCTATGGTCCATCGGAAAAAAGTACCATCGGTGGATATCCAAACAAGACCACGCTCATAGACACCCCTCCTCCAGCTTCTAATTTAGTCAAAACTCATACCCAAACCATTACTGGTTTACTTGATGGTAACACGTATCACTTCCGGGCAATGTCTCGAAACTACAAAGAAGACAAAAATATTCCACCAAATCTTATTCCATTCAACCTTTCTTTCTCCGATGATCAGACCTTTACCACCGCAAGTAACCCAATTCTCACCATAACCAAAGCAGGCACAGGCACTGGTACAGTCACTGGAGTTTCTACACCTGCTCAAACCAACATCGACTGCGGATCAGTTTGTTCTCGTAGTTACACTTCTGGTACC
>MFUZ01000008.1:0-46343 GCA_001785865.1 Candidatus Nomurabacteria bacterium RIFCSPLOWO2_01_FULL_41_18
AGACATGATATCGAGTTGTTCTTGTTCTGTGGTGGGAGTGAAGTTGGATTCTTCGGCTAATTTCTGTAAAGTGGCTAGTTCTTTCTCTTCTTCCGTAGTGGAATCGATTGGAGGAGACTTGGTGGGAGTAAGGGAGAAATACAAGAGGAGTCCTGCCAATACTAGGATGATGAGGATGGATAATGCGAGTTTGGAATTCTTAGTCATGATTTTGCAAGTTAATTATATGATAAAAGGGGTGGTGGAGGAAGGGGTGGTGGGGATAACTAATTAGTCTTCTTTTTTGTAAAAATGAGCTACTAAAACCAGAGCGAGCAACCCGAGGAAACTGCTCAAGGCCAGCATCGGAATGGAAATATATCCTCCGAACTCACTGATTAATTGCTGGTAACAAGACACGCCGGAAGCATCGCAAGGGAGAGACGACCCGCTCCCGAAATAATAGAAGAAATTTTGATAGATGGCGATGACCAGACCGACGGCGATGAGGGGCAGGGTATATTTCACTATTTTTCTGTCCTTGTGCCAGATGGCTGATCCAAAAATAAAAGGGAGCGGAAACAAAAATACCCTCTGATACCAGCATAAGACACAGGGAAGAAATCCGATGATCTCGGAATAGACCAACGAAAACAATGCGGAAAAAAGCGAAACGAGAAAGCCAAGAGTGAGATAATGCTTGTCTATGAAACCCAAAAATTTATTTTCCCTTGGGCGAAAAAAAAGGAGAGCCAAAGCGATGACCGAAAGTATTTGCAGGATTATCGCCCCTGCTCCTAGAAAGATATTCAAATAATGTATGGTGACAGGATTCATGCTTTTATTCAGGCAGAACGCAGGAAGTTTTCTCGGCTAATTGCGCAAGCGCTATCTCACCGTTTAGCCTCGAGCCGTCCGCAAATTCCCATGTAGGATAACTTTCTACTTTCTTGTCTATGCAAGCTTGGGTCTGACTCTTGCCGTCTAGAGTAGAACATTCGACGTAAGGCAATAATCTTTGCGATGAACCGAAGAGTTTCTTTTGATTCTTGCAATGTTGGCACCAAAAAGCCCCGTAGAAGATCGCGCCCTGGTCTTTAAGGCACGTCGCAAACGCATCGTACTTGGTGTCAGCCACTAGTCCACCACCTCCACCAGCGCGGATGACTACGGTCATGATCACCCCTAATACAAGGAGAACGATGACAGAAAGAAATATTTTTACATTTTTATCCATCCCGTTTAGAAGCAGATCGCGATCAACTCGCGTATCTGACATATTATGTTATTAATCTTTATAATGCTTGATTTCATGTTTTTATTTGTTTTTAAATTGCGATCGCGGCTTCTAACGGGATCCATAAATAAATTATATCATATTAAATATCTTTGGTAAAAAAACAATCAAGCCAACTATTATTGCTGTAAATACAGATAATAGCACGGCTCCTGCCGCTACATCTTTCGTGTCACGAGCATAAGGATGATATTCCGGAGAAGTCAGATCTATATCTATTTCAATGGCAGTATTTAAAGCTTCAGTAACAAAAACAAAACCTATTGCAAAAACAAGTGCAATCCATTCTAAGCTAGAAATAGAAAAGCAAAACCCAAAAGCTATCACAACCAAGGCTGACATTATGTGTATCCATAGATGCCTTGTGGTTTTAGCAATAACATACAAACCACGAAAAGCATTTTTAAACTTTTCGTTGTATTTCACTTCCCGCCAAGCCCTTTTTTCATTCTGTGTTTCTTCTTGAGAATTCATGGATATATTATAACATTAACTAGAAAAACTATTTTCGCGTGATGTGGATATTTACTTAACTATTTTTTCTCTCAGCTTGTACCCATTCCCATGACTAATCATCCCCAAATACGACTGCACTGTTTCTACTTTCGGATTATTCTCTAAATTCTTCAACATTTTTCTCTTTGTTGATGTCCTCAAAACCCTATGCTTGGGAAAATGCACCCAGCCTAGAAAATCCACACCTGAAGCTATTGTTTTGATAAAAACTTTATCTGGATGTAATTGCAATTTTAATTCTTTTTCTAAAAATTTGGATATTTGTGGAAGTAAATTGGTAAGATAGTTTTTATTTTCACTTAATACAACAAAATCATCTGCATAACGTATATAATATTTTACTTTCAATTCCCTTTTCATAGATTGATCAAATTCATTCATGTAGACATTTACTAGAAGCTGAGAGGTTAGATTCCCTAGTGGCAAACCTACTTTACATATATCAGCCATGGCGTAAATGTGTCTTGGTGAGAAAAAGCTGTCAATTACCTGACTGAAGAGCCATAGTATATTTTTATCTTTGATATGTTTTTCTAAAATCTTTTTTAATATTTCATGGTCAATATTTGCGAAGAACTTTCTAATATCACATTTCAATACAAAACAGGTTTTTGTATTGTTTTTAGAAACTTTATGAAAGAAATAACGAAATCTGTTTATTGCTTTATGGGTTCCTTTGTTGAGCCTGCAAGAATACGAATCGTGGATGAATTTAGAGTCAAAATATGAGTATAGTTCCTGATAGATTAAATGGTGAAGTAGTCTATCTCTGACTGTCGCTTTGTGTATTTGTCTTGGTTTAGGATCAGAAATATTAAAAGCGTGATATCCACCATGTATATATGTTTTGTTTTTCAAGTCATTATACAGATCAAATACATTATCCATTAGTTTAGCTTGGAATAGAATCACATCTTTTCTGTTCTTTTTGTCACGCAAAAATTCCTGCCAAGCTTGGAGCAGTTTTTCTATGGTTATGATATTATCGTATGTATGAATAAATTGTTTCATATTTTACCCCCCCCCCTCAGCGCCTTCAGCGCTTGTAAAAGCAAAAACGGCATATTCTCTGTGGTTTAAGATATATAATGACTTTCCGAAAGCGCATCGTTATACTTTGGGCGGAAAGATAGAAGATTATTTTCTTGGTCTTTTAGAGAATATTTTCATTTCGATTTATCTTCCGCCGGAAACTAAAATACCTCGTCTCATCATAGCAATTTCCAAACTTGATGGCATAAAATTCTTTCTGCAAATAGCTTGGGAAAATAAATGCATTCCTAATGAAAAATATTCTACACTTTCCGAACATCTGCAAGAAATCGGCAGAATGCTAGGCGGATGGAAAAAAGGCTTAGAAAGCCTACAAAAAAAGAAAACTCCCCCGCCCAATAATTAAAGAACGAGGAAGAAACATTGAGTTTCGGGGTTACGAAACGATGCCGATACTCAGCATTCCAGACGTTGTCGTTGTCGAACCGGTTCACGTTGACGTTGAGCTGACCATTGTCGTCGAAGTTCACGTTAGCAACGAAGAATTGTACGATAAGCCATCTATTTCACTGCCGATCTAAACGCAATTTAATGCTAGAGATCGTGCTGTATATTATTTGGGAGTCTAAAACTCCACCAGCTCATCGCACCAACTTTTAGTTTTTTATTTTTAAAAAAGAATTCACTCTTTTGCAAGAAAATTCCGGCAAAACTCTCAAATTAATTTTTAAATAATCACGGCTTAAAGCCTTAGCCGTAAGCATTTCCTGATTACTGTTTTAATATAGCAAAAATTTAAAAGAAGAAGGGTTAAAGTATAAAAGTTGCAAAGTGTATATAAAAAGGAAAACCGCTCTTGCGAACGGAATTCCGTGCATAGAGCGGTTGATTTTTGATGTTGAGCAACAAAGCTACTGTTGCGGGGCGACGAAACGATGCCGATACCCAGCACACCAGACGCTCTCGTCGTCGAACCGGTCCACGTAGACGTAGAGCTGACCACGGTCGTCGAAGCGCACGTTAGCAACGAAGCCACCTTTGACACGAAAGAATGTGCCGTAGCCTTTGGTTCGAAGCTTGTCACGGTGATCACGAATGAACTGATTAATTTGACTCTGCTCCAGTTCAAGCTCACCCACCTTACCGAGACTCTTGAAAACCGGCTCAAAAGCCCCATTCTCAATCAGCTCGTAGATAGCAACGTTAACCAACAGAGTCGGTTTGCCTGAAGATGCAGGTAGAGTCTCGCCGTAGATACGGTTACCGAAAAGTCCGCCTGATGCGAAAGTCTCGGTGCGGTCGGTGGGAACAATGGCGATTACCTCCGTTTCAGACAGACGCTTGAGGTAAATTTTTGCCTCAGCCATCTTCGGTCGTTCCCAATCACCAAACCGTTCTTCGCGGTCTTCTGGTTTGAGGTTGTTGAACCGTTCCATCTGGTCCAATGTCATTTGGCCGGCTCGTAGTTTCGTCAGTTGGTCAATTTGCAGACCAGCCAATCTGGCCGCGTCTGCGTCGATGGTATTATTCATCGTTTTTCCTTTTTTGTTGTCTCTGTTGGGCTAACTATATCAGTTTCGCCACAGAAAAAAATAACCAAAACGATATTTAGTAACTTTTCTCTGTAGCGAATCCCTTATTTTTAAAGAACAGCATATCCTTATATTATACACCTAACAGGCATTTATGTCAATGGCTATCAGGGCCTTGTAAATTAAGGCTAATTCTACTGATACTGTATATAACTAGGTCTTGGATTTAATTTCAATAAGTCGTCTGGGGTCATTAAAACAGTGCCAGATTCAAAAACATCATTTTTGTAAAATAATTTAAAACCAGCAAATTGAACTGGCTCGGGATAAATAAAGTTTCTATATGTCCCCTTCTTTTTCGCCATCCCACCCCAGCCATCCATATGCATTACTATCTGCACTTCTCCCAGTGGTTTGATGTTTTGATAGTTCGTAACCATTTTTTGCGTGTAGCGATGGATCACCAGCACCTTTGGTGGAAGATTATTTTCTTTTACGATCTTTGCCAAGAAGTCGGCGGCATAATTGAAGTCTGCGGCATCAAAGGTGCCCACGACCTTGCCCGGCCGGATATCACCCTTCATAGAAAATTCTGGATCCATGCCGAGGTGCACGTTCGGTAATTTTAAATATTTTTCCAACCTCGGAAGTTCGGACTGGATAGTGCTAAATCCGACTTGGATATCGAGAAAGACGATGGCGTCAATTTTTTCAGCAATTTTCAAGACTTTGTCAATTTCCGAATCCGGCATGCGGGCGCGATACTTGCCATCCGCCCCGGCACTCCCCTGCGCCACCACCGCGATATAGTGAAGAGCTGGAATGACAGGAGTGCCCGGATCGGCAGCCTCCCATTTCTTTACTTCAACATCCAACCTTTGCAACATTTCCGCTTCAGGATATTCCCCGAGAACTCCCATTTTTTTTGAATATAGATTTCCATAATAAGCGATAATTCTATTAAAAGGTAAAATAGCCCCCGGATTTGGATAAACTGCCTTCACGGGCCAAAAATGTGATTTGACGGGTTGTGGGTCCAGTGGGACTTTGGTGGTCTTGGTTGTAGATTTGCCATTTGCATCAGTTTCAACAGTTTTAATAGTTTCATAGACAATAGGGTCAGGCGGATTGTTTGCTAATTCCAACATTTTTTTGTCATAAGCCACCTTATCAAGCGGTGGGAAATTGGATGTTTTTAATTTCTCTTTTTGTACACTTTTTTTATTTATTTCATCGTTTCTTACATATGAGATTTTACCACCAAAAAATTCTGGAAATGCAAAAAACAAAAGAACTAGCACAATAGCCAGAAGCAGAATAATCCACCTAACATTTTTCTTTATTGTCTTTTTCATGGTTTGATTTCACTCGCCATGACATCATAGCAGAGTTTCGGGGGAAGTTGTAGCTGGCTGCCGGACTTGGATTCGAACCAAGATGACATCCTCCAGAGGGATGAATCCTACCATTAGATGATCCGGCAATAATTTAAACTTAGCACATTTTTTATGTAATAAAAAGTGCTATACTAAACCCATGAATTATCTAATTTTAGTTATCGTAGCCATCATCTTTTTCTTTATTGGAAGAAAAACAGTAAAAATGTTTGCGCCCAAAGAAGCTGAAGATTTAAAAGAACTCCAAGACGAATCACGCAAGGCTCTCGCAGAGCGAACAGAGCAAAGAAAAGCGAAAATTCTAGAATTTATGAAAAAAGAAGCTATCCACAAAAGCGAATTGCAATTATGCGGAATAGATTCTTCCAGAAAAGAATTCAATCGAGAAGATGTTGAAAAATTGCTCGATGTTGGAGGCAACACAGCTAGAAAATATCTAAATGAGCTAGAGGCAGAGGGTAAAATAAACCAAATGGGAGAAACTGGTCCTGACGTCTTTTACACCCTAAAAACCCCCTAATCTACCAAAACCGTGCTGATTTTGGTGGGATGGGGGGTTATTGATAGAAAATGAGGATATTTCCCTATCCCCTTACTTAGATATAAAATAAATACTCATCAAAGCGCATAGTAATCCTACGGCTGTATAAGCTGTAAAGTTTTTGTCTCCTAAAAATATATAAAACACAGCAAGCACAACTATATACTTAACTTCATAAATTGAACCTATCAGGACTCCTTGATGTCTAGTTATTACATACCATAATGGCACTGTTATCCAAGTAAGCACATATATAATCGCATACATGATAAAAGTTTTATCGTGAATTAATTTTGTTATGTCAGCTCCAAAAGTTGCTTTGTCATACAATATAATTCCAACTAAAACTGGCACATAAAATACAGCAGCCAGCAGAATAATCATTCCAAGAGAAAAATTCTTTACTAATCTTTCGTAAGCCAGACATCCAATAGCTGTAGTCACAGCAAGGGCTATACCTAACATTTGGGATTGTATTTGAGTCATTGGATTGATTGTAGCAGATAAAAAACTATTTAAAAGGCATTACGAAATATCACTTTGATTTTTGCTTGAAACGTGGTAATTTTTACTTAGAAGAGCATTCAATTTACAACCGTCCTTTGAAAATCACATATGTAGTTAAACAACTTTCCATTGGCTTGGAGAGGTGTGTAATTGTCAGAGGACCTACGGAAAGTAACCTTATGAAAATATTCTCATTTGTAGTCTCTGTTGTGGTGCTGTTTTTTGGAATAATGGTTTTTGGTCTTTTTATCTCTTCGCGCACAGAGCAAATGTCATCACTAGACAGAGCAGGAGGTTTGCTTCTTGGCGGTGCTTTTATTGTTTTTGGAACGTTATGGATGTTGGGTGACAGACGGTGGCCAAGAAGACAATAGACTCTGAAACAACACAAACCATCAACCAAAAATTAACTTATGAAAATTATCCAGTTCTTTAAGGAATTCAACGCGTCGATGGACGCAAGTGCAGACAACTATGTGGCAAAGCACCACAACGAGAAACTCTTCCTTTCTTGGATTATTTTTTTCTCGATGTGCGTTTTTCTGGGAAGCATTTGTGCTATTCTTATCTTCACTGGAATTGTCCCACCCATGAACAACAGATGGGCGGTTTGGCAATACAGCTTCATGACAATTGTAGCGCTGATTTCGCCCTACAACATGGTACGGTCCATTCACGTTGTCAGGAACGCCTCTTGGCATCTTTACCATCAGATCGACAATACATTGGCAAAATTGTTCGACTAACCGTAAACCCTAAACAAAACTTGCTCTATGAAATGGATAAAGAAACATTCTGCGTTATCTCTCTTTCTGGCTTTCCTGCTGGATTGGGGATTAATTGCCATCATCAATCGAGGACAGGAGGCTTCCGAAGCAGTTGCGTTTCTCCTGATCCTTCTGAGTTCCCTGTGGTTATTCTTTTTTTTCTTTACCGCAGCGGAAGTGTGTGAAAAAGGATCTTTTGCAAAATTTATTCAGCTTTTACGAGAAGAATAAATTTCTATCTGCTATTACAATCACACAGGAATCGTGCGACGTCCTGCTTCCATTTATTTTAATAATGGAAAAACTGTCGCGCATCGGGGCCTAGACATATCGTCTGGGCTTTTTCGTTTCCACTATCTTTTACATATGTTCGAGATAGTAGACGTTGGAATTCACTAATACCACAATAGCCACGGCCGTTGCTATTACGTTATCTCGCCTTTTATGTAGTTTATCTAAAAGGTAGTACAAAATAATTTCTTAAAAAGAAAATTAGGATAACAAAAAGTATTGTTCCGATGATTGATACAAATGAATAATTATCTTTGTGTATTTTTCCTCTGATTAAAATATAAGTGAGTTCGTCAATGAACAAGCCTAACCCAATCGCATACATACTAATCGAATTAACAAATAATCCTACAACAATTCCTAAAATCCCGTACATATAATGATGAACTCTGAAACCTTTAATTGTTGGGCTGGAGACAGGATGTAAAAACAAGAAAATACGAATAACTAAAACAGTTATTATAAATATAACAAAGAATTTGTTTTCGATTTCCATTGGTATAGTATATCAAAACATTAAAGAAATTAAAAAAGCCAGACCTTTTCCTCCTTTCGGGGTGTTGGTGCTGGCTCTTTGAGAACTAATCGTTAATCCTCAGACCGTGTCCGCGGCGGCGGACTTGTCAGATCTGGTAGCTACTTTTGCTCGCGAGATCTTTTGTTTGACTTCGTTGATTCCACGGATTGTCTCCGTGAGAAGAGTCATGTCGGCGGAAACGCGCGCAGTTCCGCGAAGGATAACGAATTTGCGCCATTCTTCAGCATTTACTGCCTGGAGTTCTATGAGCGCTAGGCTGAGAGCGTTGAAACGGCGGTCGAGCAGTTGTGTCACACGACCCGCTTCCTTTCGACGATCAGAACGCACCCCTCTTTTGTACTGGAAGAATGGTCTTCCTAACTCGTGGAGTTTCGCCACGATAAGCCTGCGACTCGGCTGGCCTTTGGCCTTATTCCAAATCTCCACTTGGTGGTCCGGATGAATACTGCTGAGAACTGATGCTTCCAGAAGCCTAATGCGATCCTCCTCTGGAACAGACGACTTAAGGAGTGGTCTGAGGTCTGGATGGACCGATTTGATAGAGAGAAGCTTCCTGATTTGGGTCAGTGATAGGCTGGTGGCTTCAGCCAGGGAGACTTGAGTTTCTCCCGCTTCAATTTGTTCCTGAAGAGCATCCGAAATCTCGAGCGAACTCGGATCCACTCGAAACAGATTCTCAATGAGAGACAGCATGTGTTGCTGTTTCTTTGTCACGGGTTTTTCTTCGATTGCCCTCAGATAAGGGAAACCGATGAGCTGTAGAGCTCGCCAACGACGTTCGCCGGCGATGAGTTCCCATTTTTTGCCAGCAATTGTGTCAATCCGACGAACAAGGGCAGGTACTTTTTGACCGTGCCTTTTAATACTTCCTGCAAGTTTCTTTAGGTCACTTTCATCGAAGTCCTTGCGAGGTTGTCCTGAGAACGACGGATCACTTTCCTGCTTTTGGAAGCAGACAATTTCACTGAGGGGAATATGTAACACCAACTCCTCCCCAAGAGATTTATTCTCCAACACGGGAGCAACCGGAGCCACTGTCCGTGCCGGTGGTGAAACTGCTACAGGCGGTGGAATGACTTTTTTCTCCGGAATGACCGGCGACAATTGTACGACTAGTCGAGGAGGAGTGACTTTCGCCATCGGAAGAGTTACACGAGGCGGTGGAACCACTTCTTCTTTCTCCTCTTCATCTTCTTCTTCGGGTTTAGGTGGAGAAGCAGTGTGTGCTTCCTCTCGCCTCGTTGATCTGGGAATCGGTTTGTTAGATTTCAGAATACCATCGCGGGCAAGCATTATCTTGTACGCCTCGGCTGTTTTAGCATCTGCCATCTTACATTTGAGTTCCCAGTCATCAAGACAATTACCTCTCAGAAAAACCTCAATGGAACCGTTGGAGCTCGGGACGGCTTGGATGTACATCGTGTTGCCCGTATCGATCTCCTTCCAGATTTGAGATTGCAGTCGCACCATTTGGAAAGGCTTTTGATTGGCTGGATTGGAAGCGTCGTACGCTACCAGGAAGAGCAGACCCCCCCCTGGCGGTTGCGCCGTCGTCCTATTTGTCGCATATTTAAGTTCGACAAACCCAGCCTCTTGAAGAACTCCGAAAGCCTTGGTGTCAGAGTGCCCATTTTGCCTGCCACTACTGACGGAGACGCCCGTTATTTCGAGGACAGTTTTACCCGTCCTCTGTGGTTTAGTTTTCATAGGTCCTTTTGTTGTCAATTTACTGCGATTATAAAAACGATACAGAAAAACTACACCTATGTCAATTTATCTTCAAATAGTAAAGAAATCCAGATAATCCCTAAATCCACCTAATCCTGTAAGAATCGTGCTGATTTTGATGGGATAGGGGGTTTTGGTGTTAGATTTAAACAAAATTTAGTATAATCAAAGTGTGAAAATACATATAATAATGCATGAAAGTTTTGAATCCCCTGCAGCAATAGAAACATGGGCACAGAAGAAAAACCACAATATTACTTACACAAGATTGCATGAAGAAGATACTTTCCCTAAAGAATGTAATTTTGATTTTTTAGTTATTATGGGTGGTCCACAATCCCCTGAGTCAACTCTTGAAGAATATCCGCACTTTGATGCACAAAAAGAAATTGCTTTTATTAAAAGGGCTATCGAACAAAATAAAACCATATTGGGCGTGTGTCTTGGGGCGCAATTTATCGGACAAGCTCTCGGTGCGCGATTTGAACATAGTCCAAATAGAGAAATTGGGGTTTTTCCTATTACACTTACATCCGATGGAAAACACGATCCAATATTTTCAACCTTCCCTGAAAAATTCATTGTTGGTCATTGGCATGGAGACATGCCTGGGCTTGCTCCAGAATCAAAAGTCCTAGCAACGAGTGAAGGATGTCCTAGGCAAATAGTCCGCTATGCTCAAAATATTTACGGATTCCAATGTCATTTTGAATTTACTCCCCTAGCGATCGAGGAAATGATCAAAAATAATGCCCCCGAACTAGAAAAATATAAAGTCTTGCCGTATGTCCAAACTGCGGAACAATTGAAGAGCAATAATTATTCTAAAATGAATGAACTCTTATTCGTTTTTTTAGACAAAATTGCTGAGTGATAATTCCCACGTTACGTCACACGGCCAGCCAAGAAAATGGTATAATAAATTATATGAATAACATTCTTAAAAATCCATACATCAATGCATTACTAGCCGCACTATATATCATTGTCATTGTTTTTGTAATTGGAAACCTGGAAGATATTACCAGAGGTAAGGAATCGTTGCTTGTTCCTGTAATCATGCTTAGCTTGTTTGTGCTCTCGGCGGCCATCATGGGGCTCTTCTTCGTATACACTCCGGCAAAAATGTTTTTGGATAATCAAAAACCAGAAGCGCTGACCTTCTTTTTAAAAACCATAGGCACATTTGCGGGTTTTGCCATTGTGGCGCTTCTCATGATTCTTTTGTTGTAAGAATTCGCTCTACCCTCTCATGCAAAAAGAACGGGCGGACAATCTATATTTTCATGCTGACGGAGATTCCTTTTTTGTTGCCTGTGAACTCTCTCTGCGCCCAGAATTGAAAGGCAAGCCTGTGATCGTCGGCGCCGACCGAGGCATCGCGGTCGCCATGAGTATGGAAGCCAAGAAACTAGGCGTGACGAGAGGCATGCCTGTTTTTAAAATAAAGAAATTATTTCCGGAAGTAGTCGTCCTCCCCCACCACTTCGACCTATATGAAGATATTTCTAGAAAACTGCACCAGATCTTATCGTCATATTTCAGAGAAATAGAGGTATACAGCATCGATGAATGTTTTGCGCTGGCGCAACCTTTTGAAGTCACCTATCACGGCGGAGAGCGGAAGCTGATGACAGCAATAAGAGAAGAAATAGAAAAAAAATTGAAAGTGACATATTCTCTCGGACTCGCGCGGACGAAAGCTCTCGCCAAGCTCGCTTCGAAGCTTGAAAAGCCGAACGGGCTAGTCATGCTACTTTCCAAAGAAGATGAAACACGCGCCCTCACGGCTACACCGATCGACGACATTTGGGGCATTGGCCGGCGCACAGTTCCCCGCCTCCTTGAGCTTCGCATGAAGACCGCGCATGATTTCACGGAGTACCCTGTCGCAAAAATCGCGAGAGACTTTCCAGGGCCGCTCTTGGTATTGCAGAAAGAATTATCCGGAGAGCAGATATTGGAAGTCGAGAGCAATACTGATCCGCGCGACCAAAAATCTATCCAGTCCACTGCCACTTTCCGCCCGGCGTCCACGGACTCGAAAGTGGTAATGCGAGAAATATCCGAAAACAGCGAGCATGCCTGCGCCGAGGCAAGAGAGCTCCATCTGGTAAGCAATAAAATATCTTTTTTTGTCAAAACAAGCGAGTTCAAATATCGATTTGATGAAGTAAGGCTGGAAGAATTCACTGCGGACCCGGGAGCAATCATGGATGCGATCGCTCCGAAGGCCGTGAAGCTTTTAGGGAAAAAGGAGCGCATCAGATCGACCGGGGTCATCCTGCACAATCTGATACGAGAAGAGGAAGTTCCGCTCGATCTTTTTGGAAAACAAAAAAAAGCAATCGACGACTTGGTGATAGAAGAAACGGCAGATAAGATACGAAAGAAATTCGGCCATGATGCCATCAAGAGAGCGGCTTCTCTCAGCAAGAATGCCAAGTACCCGCCCCATCATGATTCCGGCTCTTCATTTAAGAAACGAAACATTTAGACTTGACAATACCCCCTAGGGGGTATATACTTTCCTTATGCATCCCGTACGAAATCCTACTAATAAAGTTTCGTGCTGTGGATGGGGTCAATTTATAAATTGAATAAAATTTCGTACGGGATGCATACAAATAAGCAAAAATTAACAAGGAGATTAAAAATTTTAGAGGGTCAAATCAGAGGCATCCAAAACATGGTTGAAAAAGATGCATACTGCATTGATGTCATTACCCAAACTTCAGCCATCAAACAAGGCATATCAAATATAGAAGATGCCCTGCTTGAAGGACACTTGGGGCATTGCGTTGTAAATCAAATAAAAAGTGGCCAAACAACCAAAGCTACCAAGGAAATCTTGAAGGTTTATCAACTTAAACGTAAATAAAAATATGCATACTAAAACATATAAAGTAAAAGGGATGCACTGTGCTTCATGCGCCTCAATCATTGAAAGGACTGTTAAAAAAATTGACGGCGTAGAGAATATATCTGTAAATAATGGTACAGAAAATGCAAAAATTTCTTTTGATACAAATAAAACAAATACAGAATCTTTTAATAAAAAACTGGAACCACTGGGATATTCTTTGGAAATAAGTGAAAGTGAACACAAAGAGCATCTTGGACTAAATCAATCTAAAAAAGAAAAGCTAGCAGAAATAAAAGAAATGAAAACAAAAGTCATTTCTGCTCTCCCTCTCGCAGTCATAAGTGTTTTCGTGATGTCATGGGAGATCTTGGCTCAATATGATGCCGTCGCGGAAATGAGTCCGGTAATTGAAGAATTTTTTCACCATCTCCTTCCCCTCCTCGCGACATACGTTTTATTCGTAGTGGGCAAACCGTACCTTCTCGGCTTTTATCGCTTCCTCCGTTATGGAAAAGCGAATATGGATACCTTGATCGGCATCGGAACTCTGACTGCATATTTGTATAGCTTTGCGGTCACCGCTTTCGAGGACGTACTTAAGCCCTTCATCAATACCGAGAGCACATACTATGATGTGACTATCATCGTCATCACGTTCATTGCGCTTGGAAAATATCTGGAAGCAAAATCTAAATTGAAAACCGGGGATGCTATCGAAAAGCTTTTGAATTTACAAGCTAAAACGGCTTTGGTCATCCGCGACCCCGAAGGAAAGCCAGCTTCCTATGGGGCAGGCGGCAAAGAGATCGAAATCCCTATCGATCAAGTGGTACATGGAGACCTCATCATCGTAAAACCGGGAGCCAAGATTCCAGTAGACGGAACTATCACCGAAGGAAGCTCTTTTGTCGATGAATCCATGGTGACGGGAGAACCCATGCCGGCTCAAAAAAAAGTTGGAGACACTGTCATAGCCGCAACCATAAATACCAGCGGTTCGTTTACATTCAAAGCGACAAAAGTCGGATCAGAAACATTGCTCGCGCATATCATAAAGATGGTGGAGGAAGCGCAAGGAAGCCGTGCGCCGATCCAGGCTCTCGCAGACCGTATCTCGAGCGTCTTCGTGCCTATCGTCTTGGTAATTTCTTTCGTCACCCTTCTCACATGGCTTTTCCTAGGGAGTCTTTTTGTGCCTTTCTCACAGGCTCTTTCTTTCGGACTAGTTTCTTTTGTGGGAATCCTGGTCATCGCCTGCCCCTGCGCGCTCGGGCTCGCCACTCCGACAGCGATCATCGTCGGCGTAGGCAAAGGCGCCAAAGAAGGCATCCTTATCAAAGATGCGGCAACCTTGGAAAAGCTTCACAAGGTTGATACCGTGGTAGTGGACAAAACCGGCACAATAACCGTCGGCAAACCCACTTTGGTAGATATAAAAAATTTCTCAAATTTGAAAGATGAGGAACTCATCTCTCTCATAGCCTCGCTTGAAAAAAAATCAGAGCATCCTATCGCCCATGCGATTGTGAATTATGCGCAGGGAAAAAGCGTAACTATAACGGATGTGGCAAGTTTTGAAAGTGTCCAAGGCAAAGGATTGAAGGGATGGATAAATAATTTAGAATATTTTGTCGGTAATGTAAAACTAATGCAGGATCTTGGAATATCTTTTGATGTCTCAAAGATTGAGGAGTTCACAGCGCAGGGTAAAACGCCAGTCATTTTAGCAACAAAAGAAAAAGTGTTGGGATTCGTGATGGTAGCTGATGAAATAAAAAAACAATCCAGAGAGGCAATTGCGGATCTGCATAAGCTTGGAATCAAGGTAGTCATGTTGACCGGAGACGATGAAAAGGCGGCAAAATATATCGCGAAACAAGTCGGCATCGACGACGTGGTGGCACATGTATTGCCAGCTGATAAATTAGGGAAGATCAAGGAATTGCAAGAAAAGGGACACATCGTCGCGATGGCTGGCGACGGCGTGAATGACGCTCCGGCGCTCGCGCAGGCGGCCGTGGGCATCGCGATGGGCACTGGCACTGATGTCGCGATCGAGTCAGCCGGTATCACCCTCTTGGGCGGAGATATTTCAAAATTGGTCAAGGTGATCAAACTTTCCAAGATAACCATGCGCGGAATCAAACAGAATCTTTTCTGGGCATTCATTTACAACATTGTCGGCATTCCTCTCGCGGCCGGATTATTCTATCCCATATTCGGCTGGCTCCTCTCCCCTGTCTTTGCCGGATTTGCCATGGCGATGTCATCGGTGTCTGTGGTGTCGAACTCACTTAGAATTAAAAGCAAAAAATTATAGAAATAACAAAATAATTTATGAAAACATATACATTTCACGTTACCGGCACTCATTGCGCTTCATGCAAGATTCTCATTGAAGACATTTTGGGTGAGCAAAGTTTCATCAAAAATCCGAAGGTAGATTTAAAAAAAGAAACCATGGAGATCGAAACAGAGAGCGGAGAGAGTCCAGAGGAATTGGCAAAAATACTTACTGAAAAAATAAAACCAAATGGTTACACTATTTCGGTTGAGAAAAATATACAGGAAAAGAAAAATGACCTGCCTGCGCAGACAGGTGATGTGATCTGGAAAGCTATCCCGATCGGGCTTGGTTTCCTCGCTCTGTTCTTTCTCTTGCAGAAATCAGGAATATTAAATCTCGGCATCGGAGGAGAGACGACGTGGGTCACAGCTCTGATAATCGGTCTCATCGCCTCGGTTTCGAGCTGTCTCGCCATAGTCGGGGGGCTTGTGCTGTCGCTGTCCGCAAAGGTATCCCAAGATAATATTAGCGACACCAAAACTTTTATTCTTTTCCATGCCGGCCGGCTCTTCAGTTTCGCAGTCCTCGGCGGAGTGCTGGGATTAGTCGGCAGTGCTATCGGCATCAGCTTCACCTTTACCGCTATCCTCGGGATCATCGCTTCCCTAGTCATGCTCTTCCTCGGATTCAATTTGGTCGGAATATTTGCAAAGAACAAGATAACGCTGCATTCTGGAATTTTTCAAAAGATGACTTCCACATTCCGAAAAATAGAGCATCAGACTTGGACGCCTATTTTGATCGGCTTTGGCACTTTCTTCCTTCCTTGCGGGTTCACCCAATCGATGCAAGTCGTGGCGCTGTCGAGCGGATCATTCGGTACAGGCGCTCTCATCATGTTTGCCTTTGCGCTCGGCACCTTGCCGGTCTTGGCGCTCCTCTCTTTCGGTTCGGCTTCATTTGCGCATTCGAAACATGCTCCCCTTTTCTTCAAATCAGCCGGAGTCGTGGTGATCGGGCTCGGAATATTCGCACTTTTAGGCGGGCTAGCTGGACTCGGTATTATTAATCCATTATTCAGTATATAATTACGGAATGAATCCCGTTAGAAGCCGCGATCGCAATTAAAAAAATAAACAAAAATATGAAATCAAACATTGGAAAAATTAATAACATAATATGTCAGGTACGCGAGTTGATCGCGATCTGCTTCTAAACGGGATGAATAAAACAGTCTACATAATTCTCGCCTTCGCCATACTTGTCGTCATCGGCATAGTGTTTTCCGGAGGCCCTCAAACAACTGAACTAAAACAGGCAGTGGAAATAAAAGATGGCGTCCAGTATATCACCATAGAAGCAGAGGGTGGGTATTCTCCCCGCGTTACAGAAGCGAAAGCCGGTATGCCGACCAAGCTCATAATGAAAACAAACGGAGCTTATGATTGCTCTGCATCCCTGGTAATTCGTTCTATCGGATTTCAAAAGATTCTACCGCAAACTGGCGAAGAAATCATCGACCTCGGCACGCCTAAAGCGGGCGTTCCCCTCCAGGGAGTCTGCGGTATGGGCATGTACAGTTTCATCATTAATTTCAGTTAATTTACTCCTAATTCTTGATTTTTGGGTATATTTGTGTTAGAATAGAAGGATGAAATATATATTTGCCATTATCGGCAGTGTGGTGATAAGCGTGGCTGTAGTTTCATTTTTTCTAAACCTTAAACAAATTGACGACGAGCGTACGACGCTCTCGATCAATCTAGAACAGCGAGCTTCCCTTTTAGCCGACAGTTTAAAAGAATCAGTCGAGCCTTCTTATGCAAATTCTTCTTCAGAGGGAACTCTCCGAACATCTCTCCAAAAAACCGTGGACAAATTCGCCAATCGGGAAAGATTAGCGGGAATTGCTTTGTACGACAACAAAGGAGCACTTCTGGCCACTTCTTCTGGATTGCCAAAAACTATAATTGAAAATACAAAGTCGGTTTCGGAAGCGATGGACAGCGATAAAACAACAAACGAATTTATCGACGCCGATGGAGAATCACGATACGTATTTATCGACCCGCTTCACAAGGATGAAAGCATCGTAGGCGCGCTCATGATCGTGCAGAATGCTGGATATATAAATAAAACTATCGGAGAAATATGGCGGGGCAATCTGCTAAAACTGATGGCCCAAATAATAATATTTTCAACTACCATTTTTATTATTCTAAGATTTTTTGTTTTTCAACAAGTTGTCCGCCTAGTGGATTCTATAAAAAAAGTCCGCTTGGGAGGAAAAGGTGGGAGTTTAGAAGGAGCAGACAAATATTCTTTCTTTACGCCGCTTGCTAAAGAAATTACCCATATCACCAGAAGCTTATCCGAGGCGCGGTTATCGGCTAAGGAAGAAGCTCGGATGCGTTTGGAAAAATTAGACACTCCTTGGACATCTGGGCGCTTGTCCGAATTCATAAAGGCCCTGTTAAAAGATCGTCCTGTGTTTGTGGTATCAAATCGCGAGCCTTATGAACATTATACCGACTCTAAAGGTAAAATAAATTATCGTGTTCCCGCGGGCGGAGTCGTCACCGCCTTAGAGCCGATAATGGAAGCTTGCAACGGCACTTGGATAGCTTGGGGCAGCGGAAATGCTGATAAACTAGTCGTAGATAAAGATAATAAGATCAAAGTTCCCATTGTCGAACCAAAATATACTCTAAAAAGAGTCTGGATATCTGAAAAAGAAGCAAATGGTTATTACAAGGGTTTTTCGAATGAAGCCATTGTCCCCTTGTGTCTCTTGGCGCATGTGCGTCCCTTATTTAGAAAAGAGGATTGGCAAGAATACAAGAAAGTGAACGGCATATTCGCCAGAAACGTACTCGCCGAAATAAAAAATATCCAGAACCCACTTATTTTGGTGCAAGATTTTCATTTAGCGCTTTTACCACAGATGATCAAGAAGAGCCGGCCGGATGCCCAAGTGGGAATATTTTGGCATATGCCCTGGCCTAGCCCAGAAGCATTCAGCGTCTGTCCGTGGCGTAAAGAAATATTGCAAGGGATGCTGAGTGCCGACATTGTAGGTTTTCATATCCAACAGTACTGCAATAACTTTATAAATACTGTCGCTAAAGAATTGGAATCCTTGTGTGATCTTGAGCAATTCACGGTGACCTACCAAGAGCATACCAGCTATATCAAATCGTTCCCTATCAGTGTCGCTTTTACAGACAGTGGCAATGACACCACCTATGATACGAATCTCGGCAAGGCATATTTGGAAAAATTAGCGATAAACACCCCATATGTGGGGCTCGGTGTAGATCGGATGGATTACACAAAAGGCATACTCGAAAGATTCAAGGCAATCGAATTCTTTTTGGAAATGCATGAAACATACAAAGAAAACTTCACATTTCTGCAGATAGCATCCCCTTCCCGCGAAAGTGTTCCTAAATTCAAGCAGTTCAGTGAAGAAGTCACGCAAGAAGCTGAACGAATCAATGAGAAATTAAAAACAAAAAGCTGGAAGCCTATCGTCCTCATCAAAGAACATCATTCGCATGAAGAACTGGGGCCCCTCTTTAAAATTGCCAATGTGTGTATGGTGACTTCGCTCCATGACGGCATGAATCTAGTAGCCAAGGAATATGTCGCTGCCAGAGACGACGAGTCTGGAGTTTTGATCCTATCTAAATTCACCGGCGCCGTACGGGATCTGAAAGGTGCCATAATTGTAAATCCTTACAGCGCCGAGGAGACGTCAGAGGCTATTTATACTGCGTTAAATATGTCATTGCCGGAACAACATAAACGTATGAAAAAAATGAGAGAATCCGTCAAAAATTACAATATTTTCCGCTGGTCTGCAGAATTCATAAGAGCTATCACCAGCTTGAGCTAATGTATGAAATATGTTCTTTCGCATTTATCTGAAATAAAAAAGATGATAGAAGAAGAAAGCGGACCTGCATTGCTTCTAGATTTTGACGGTGTACTTTCCGCCATTGCGCCGACGCCGGCCGAAGCATTTATCTCGGAAGAAAATAAGAAGCTCGTAAAAGCATGCGCTGAGCGTTTTCCGGTCGCCGTGATTACTGGCCGAAAACTTACAGAAATTAAAGAGAAAATAGGTATCACAGGTCTCCTGTTTGTCGCCAGCCACGGTCTAGAATGGGAAGAAAATGGCAAACATCATATTAAACCGATTCCAAAGGAGACAATTGAGGCAATCAATCTGGCGAAAGAAAAAATTAGACCTCTCATGAGTAGTTATCCGGGAATGATTTATGAAGATAAATCATTTATGTTTGCTGTTCACTATCGGATAATGAATAAAGAGTTAGTTGATGCTTTCATAAAAGAAATAACATCGATACTTGAGCCGATTGTCAAACAACACAAACTACGTCTGGATCATAATTTGATGACCTTTGAATTACGTCCAGAGATTAATTGGGACAAGGGAGACAGCGTACTTTTTGCTAAAGAATATTTCCAAAAGAAAGGAAAAAGAAAGGAAAAACCTATACCGATTTATATCGGGGATTCGGATACCGATGAAGATGCATTTGTTGCTCTAAAAGAAAATGGAATTACGATCCGTGTCGGTAAAACCAAAAAAAGCTCGGCAAAGTGGTATATGTCTGACCAAAAAGAAGTTGGTGTTTTTCTTAAGTGGTTATTGTCTCTACAGCTACCACCTATTTAGAATCCACAATTCTCTTTCGTAAATTAGTACTAGAATGATTGTGACCACGACTGTTGTAAACAACCTTCATATCGGGAAGCAGATCTCTGGAATAATTTGGTTTGTCTTTCCAATCAGCTCCCATAAAACGAACATCTGGATTTAATTTCTTCAAGAGATTATAAAGATCAATTTCATCAGTATAAGTAATCACCTTATCCACATATTTGCATCCTTCTAAGCGGATCATTCTTTCTTCCACAGTCTCGATGGGTTTCTTTTTATCCGGCCTGTCCACCGAAGGGTCTATTTGCAATCCAACTATGAGAAAATCACATTGCTCCCTGCATTCTTTGAGCATGAGCACATGACCTGCATGAAGTAAGTCCATAGCTCCGCATGTAAATCCAATTATCTTTTTCATAGTATTTATTTAAATTATATAATTATTTTATTTATTGCGACCAGTGTTTCATCTGGACCAGAAACTTGAAGGGTGTCACAAACTCCTAAAACCGTGTCGTCATTGCCACCTGGAAACAATGCGTCACCTATATAAATGCATTCAGCTATATTCCAACTCATTTTTTTAACGAATTCATTCACGTTATACCCCTTGTTCATCCCCTTTTGAACATAATCAAAAGTGGTCGTGCCTCCGATTTTGACTTCCACAAAATTTGACACCAGTGGATGTTCCGCGAGCAACTTCTTCCGCTTTTTCCAATCAGGGTCAAATGCTTCTTTCTTCTCAACATTTTCGTGATGCCCCAACAAAGAGTATGAGATTTGCGAACCCCTATCTTCGATCAAATCATTTTCATCTGTAACCGGCCATGTGCGTGGTAACAATGCAATATGATCCATAATTTCTTTTTTTTGTTCTTTGGAAAGTTCTTTTCTCCAAAATTCCTCTCCAGTAACAATATCAAGTGCATGATTGCCACTCTGGCATAGATAATAGGACGGGAAAGCATTAGTTTGTTTCTTGATATTCTCAAGCGTCTGTCCTGAAACAATAATGACATCATGTTTTTGTTTGAGCAATATAAGTACTGAAGTCATCTCGGGTGTAATAATAGATTTGGCACGCGTAACAGTGCCGTCCATATCAAAAAAGACATGTTTGTATTTTTTTTCATCCAAATCTTGAACTGTTGCAAAATGCTTCATAAATTTAGTTATGAAGTTATTTTTTATCTCCGGATGCGCAAGCTTTTATAAAAGCAGAGAAAAGAGGGTGCGGATCGAGTGGACGTGCCAAGAATTCCGGATGAAATTGCGTGCCCAAGAAAAAAGGATGTCCGCTTTTTGGCAATTCGGCGATTTCCATCAAATTGCCGTCCGGAGAGCGTCCGGAAAAAACCAAACCAGCTTTTTCTAACTCGGCAATGAATGACGGATTCACTTCATAGCGATGCCTGTGCCTCTCTGATATTTCATTTTTCCCGTAGCTCTCATTTGCTATAGTGCCATCACTCAAGACAGCTTTGTATGCCCCGAGTCTCATGGACCCGCCATATAAATTATTTTTTAAATTATCCTTTTGTGATTCCATAATATCTATCACCATATTTTTTGAATCAGGATTCACTTCTCTGGTGTTCGCGTCTTTCAGTCCTAGAACATTCCGAGCATATTCTATTACCATCATCTGCATACCATAACATAGCCCGAAATAAGGAATTTTATTCTCACGAGCAAACTTCACGACTTTCAGATTTCCTTCCACCCCTCTCGCCCCGAATCCGCCTGGCAGGACTATGCCATCGTATGCCTTGAGCTCTTCCAGCTTTAGGGGAGACTTTTCATAATCAACAGAATTTAGCCAAGAGAAAATGGGTTTTTTATTCTGTGCATAACAAGAATATTTTATTGCCTCAATAACTGAAAGATAAGAATCAGATAACATAAAATCACCCGTTTCAAAATATTTTCCAATCATGGCAATTTTTAAAGTATCTTTGCCGTTGTGCGCTTGATCTGCAAAATTCTTCCATTTATCCCAAGATGTTGTATCAGGCTTTTGGCAAACTACATCCATTAGTTCACAAAGCTTGTCTGATAATTTTTCTTTTTCAAAATTAAGCGGTATATCATAAATGCTATCAACATCAGGGGCAGAAAATACCCTACTGGCCGGCATATTGCAAAATATGGAAAGTTTTTCTCTTCGCTTGGAATCAAGACTGGTCTCTCCTCTTGCTAGAAGCACATCGGGTTGTATACCTGAAGCGTTCAGTGCTCGCACAGCATGCTGTGTCGGCTTGGTTTTCATCTCACCAATTTTTGAAGGTGTGGGTAAATAAGAAACCATAACAAAAAACACATCTTCCGGATTTTCAATTTTCATCATTCGAGCTGCCTCCAAGAAAAGAATATTTTCATACTCGCCGACAGTACCGCCGATCTCTATTACAACTACATCAGCTTTGGCATTGATGCTTGCTTCTTTTATGCGTTTTATAACTTCAAGTGGAATATCTGGAACAACCTGCACGCATTTACCCTTATATTCCAAATTGCGCTCCTTGTTTATGACACTCTGATACACACGCCCTGTAGTCATATAATTGACTTTGGTCAGATTGAGTTCGAGAAATCTTTCATAATTACCCATATCCTGATCAGTTTCGTCTCCATCGGTCAGCACAAAAACTTCCCCATGCTCGGTAGGATTCATTGTGCCGGCGTCCACGTTTATATAAGGATCGATCTTTATGGCGGTAACTGTAAGGCCCCGATTCTGTAAAATGAGCCCGATGGAGGAGGTAGTAATACCCTTCCCCACTCCGGAAATAACTCCCCCCACTACAAAAATATATTTTGTCTGTTTGGTCATATTGTCATCCACCTTATCATTTATTTAAATATTTTCTGACGGCCAGGAAACTGGAAATTACACCCAAAAGTATACCTGATAATATAACAATTGCAAAAATCTGGAGTATGTTCGTAATGTAATAATCATAGATATCGAACCCGAGAAAACTGGTCATGTTGCGCCCCAGCCATACCGTAGCGGGCCAGAAAAGGAGCAGGGTGACAAAAGTAGCGATAATGCCATAAATTGCCCCTTCGATCATAAACGGCCCTCGGACGCGCATTTTAGAAGCTCCCACGAGCCTCATAACGCCTATTTCTTCCCTCGCGATGAATATAGTCAGCCGGATAGTATTGAATGTAATAATGATAGAAATGAACACTAGGATAAGAGTAATGAGAAAACCTAGCTTCTGCGCTCCGGATATGATGGAGTTCAGGCGATCGATCACTATCTTATTTTGATAATAATTTACCTTATCGATTATCGATGCGGAGCCCACCACCAGCTCATTGTCGGACTTCATGAAGTTCGCAATATTTTCATATTGAGAAATTTCTTTGGCCTTGATATTCAGGTAGGCGCCGAGGGGATTGCTCCCTATTTCGTCTAGGGCGGCGATCGTAGAATAGTCATTCGCATGGCGCTCACGAAAGGACTTCAAATTTTCCTCGGCGCTCACATAGGAAACATTGGCTACTTCAGGCAATTTTTCCAGGGAAGATTTGAAAAGCATGATCTGGTCTTCGCTCGCCCCTACCGTAAAATAAATTGTCACATCCACTTTGTCTTTGATGATATTGAGTGAAGAATATAAAACAGTCTGCAACAAGATGATAGAAGTGATGAAAGAAAGCGTAATAGTCACTATCAGCACTGCCGCAAAAGAAATCAGCCCTCCTCGGGTAAAATTGATAAATCCGGCTTTTATAATTCTTTTTAATTCAGTCATAAATTAGATTCTTGTTGATATTATATCACTTATTGTGTTTGGTATCGCGAATAATTTTGCCGTTTTCCATCGTTATCACTCTTTTGTTGATCGAATCGATCACTCCTCGGTTGTGAGTGGCCAGGATTACTGTCGTACCGAGATCATTTATTTTCTTCAAGATCTGCACGATCTCGTGTGTATTTATCGGATCGAGGTTGCCGGTCGGTTCGTCTGCGATGATGACCTCGGGCTGATTGATGATCGCCCGGGCGATCGCCAGCCTTTGCTGTTCACCTCCAGACATCTGGTTTGGAAAATGAAAAAGGCGATGGCCGAGATCAACCAGCTCGAGCACGTGCGGCACATCGGAGGCTATCTCTTCATCCGTCTTGCCGACGGCTTCCATAGCAAAAGCTATGTTTTCGTATGCGGTCTTATTTTGCAATAGTTTGAAATCTTGAAATACCACCCCGATACGCCTCCGAAGCTTGGTCAGTTCCTTGCTTTTCAATTTGTGAATATCAATTGATTCAAATAGGACTGTCCCTTCAGTCGGAGTGGCATCCGCGAGGATCATCTTGGTGAGAGTGGTCTTGCCTGCGCCTGAATGACCGACGATAGACACAAATTCCCCTGCGACAATGGTCAAAGTCACATCGTCCAAGGCCAAACCATCCCTATAAGCTTTTGAAACGTTGTTGAAGTAAATCATCCCGTTACGAAATAAACGCGGACACTAGAGTGACGCATCTATTTTTATTATTACTAAAATTTATTAATAAGGTCATATATGTTATATGTGTCCGCGATTTCGTACGGGATTATCCCGTACAGAACAGGAAGCGCTTTAATCGTTGCTTGAGATACAATTTGCCCCTTCCTGACTTCAAATACAATTCTCGGTTCCTTGCGTCATGCTCATCCAAACACGCTTCATAGTATATTATCTTAAAGGGGCCTCGTCCTTTTGTATATAGAGATTTACCCTCAGTATGTTCTTTGAAGCGCTTCCGCAAGTCATTTGTGTAACCTGTATAAAACTTACCGCTTTTCTTACTTTTTAATATATAAGTATAAAACATGGCAAGTTCTGTTTGGGAGCACCTCTCTATTATATCATGGTTCGGAATTACTCACCATGACCTTAAAAATTTATCTATTGAAGAGTCACAAATCCTTCTCTGCCTCAATCCCGTACAAAGCAGGTCGCCCCAAGGTGACCGTAGCACTCGCTAGACGCGAGGGCGGCTTCGTACGGGATCAATGAAGATACCTATGTCCCCATCCAAAACTGCATCTACATTGCTGGTTTCCGCCTCTGTCCGGTGATCTTTGACCATTTTATATGGGTGCATTACATAAGAGCGTATCTGGTTCCCCCATTCTATTTCTGTGTTTTTTAATTTCATACTCTCTTCTATGCTCTTTTTTTCTTCTTGGGCTTTTTTGAATATTTTTGCGCGCAAAATAGAAAGCGCTTGTTGCCTATTTTGCTCTTGGCTGCGTTCACCAGAAGCATGAACAGAAATATTGCTTGGTATGTGTATAATTCTGACAGCCGTTTCTCTTTTATTCACATTTTGCCCTCCGGGGCCAGACGAACGGGCAAATTCTATTTTTAAATCTGCGTCAGGTATTACAAAATCTTTCTCATCTAGTTTCCCAAACTTCGGCAGAACTTCGACCAAAGCAAAAGAGGTATGACGCTTTGCATTCGCATTAAATGGTGAAACACGCACAAGTCTATGCACCCCAGATTCATTTTTCAACATCCCATAAGCACCCGATTTCTCTCCACCCTCTCCTTTCAGGAGAGGGCCACGGGTGAGGTTCTTTATCTCAAAAGAAACATTTCTATATCCATTATGATCATTTTTATGCTCATGAATAAAATTAATTCCCCAACCTTTTTTATCAGCATATTTCATATACATAGAGAGAAGCATCCCTGCGAAATCTTCCGCATCGTCTCCTCCTGCACCGGAGATAATAGTCATCACAGCATTGCCTTTGTCATATTTTCGCGGGCCGACATTACCCTCTTTTTGGTTTTTAAGTTCAGCAAGTTCTCGTAACACATTTTGTGCCTTGTTTTTGTCATTCCAAAAGTCCGGACTTATCATTTCCTCTTCCAGGCGTTTTATTTGCTCTTCTATTGTGTTTTTGTCTTCCCCTTTATCCATAATTACATTTTAGCATACTTGCCCGCCTCTCTGAGGTACGTAATCGATTACGTATAAAATAATTAATCTTTAATATATCTAACTTCATTTGAAACCATTTTCTCTGCTTTAAAATCTTCTCCCAAACTCTTAGGAAGAATGCGAATATCATCAGTCGGGTTCACCCAAACTATTTCAGCAATTTCGCTAGAATGGGAACGAGCAAATTTTTCAATATTCAAATAATCATTTCCATTTTTTACCTCAAAGAAAAACTCCACATATTGCTTACCATCTGTTTGTGTAAAATTATTTATATAAAACAGCCTGCCTATCTCTGGTTTTACCCCCAGCTCTTCAATTATTTCCCGAGACAAACATTCTTTGATATCTTCTCCCCACTCTAAATGACCACCCGGAAGCGCAGCAAAGCTTGTGTCGTGAGGATGTCGCACAGCCAAAAGCTTCCCTTCGTGTAAAATAATCGCTCGAACTTTAATAATAATTTTTTTATTATTTTCCATATTTTTATTGTATCACAATTTTATTTCCTTTTTTGTCGACTTTACTAAACTAAAGTACTTTAGTTTAATAAAGTAGCTGGGGTATTAGGGATATACTTATACGAATACGTATTCGAATACGTATATGAATATTTACCTGCCGTTAGTGGGCGTATAAATCCCCTGCCGTTTTTAATTTCTAGCATCTATAGCAAGAACCGTTCTTGCTAATTAAAATTATCTAGAATTTAGAATTACCTTACCAAGCTGTTTCGCAAATATAGGTGGAACCGCATTGCCAATCATTCTTGCAATATCAGCTATGCTTTTAGCATGAAAAACATAGTTTTTAGGAAAAGTTTGAAGTGTTGCACCTTCCCGAAGAGAAATGGCTCGATTTTCTTGAGGATGGGCAAACCTTCCGTTAGAAATACTAAAAAATTTTGTTGTTATTGTTGGAGCAGGCTTATTCCAAGACATTCTCCCGTAATTATCTTTAAAACCTTGTCCTCTGTAAGATTTTCTTTTTAAATCTTTATTTTGTGCCCAATCCAACCATGAACCACCATTCTTTTGAGTTTTCTTTAATCTATCTATATTTTTTTGAGTAAGCCCAGCAACACTATGATTAAAAATGGAGTCGTCTTTGTGTCCAGCTTTTATCCGAGCAAAACCGTTACTAGAACCAATAAAATCTTTTACTAGTGCTTTTTTACTTTTCTTATTTTGAAGAGAAATCTTATTCTTTGACAGCCGAGTTGCAATAAGTGAAAATCTTTTCCTAGATTGAGGAATACCGTAGTCATTCATATTTACTATTTCATAATGAACACTATATCCTTTTATTTTTAAGCTTGTAACAAAATTATCTAAACCACTTTTATCTTTTTTACCTAAAATTCCAGGAACATTTTCTACTAAAACATACCCAGGGTTAAAGTAATCAACAAATCTTTTAAATTCCACGAGAAGATTTTTTGATTTTGCAGATTTTGTTTTGTCAGTTCTTATGATTGACCAAAATTGGCAAGGACTACATCCTATCATAACCAAATTATTATCATTTTTTTTCAACCCTAACTGTTTTTCCAAGTCTTGTTCTTTTAACTTAAAAACATCCGCAAGAATGAATTTTGATTCCGGATTATTTCTTTCATAAGTATCTTTACAAGCTGGATCATTATCAATTCCTGCAATAACATCTATGCCTGCCTGCCTAAGCCCGCAAGTCATACCACCCCCTGAACAAAAGAAATCTATAGCTTTAATTTTCTTTTTCATTAATATGTTTATTATAACATTTAATTACCTAAATAATTTATTCATTATCAAAGCTAAAAGCAATAGCATAGTTGCCTTCTGGAAAACGTATTTGTGGCAACCATATTTCTTCACCTTTATGACTTGGTTTTAATTTATACATAAAAAGTGTTACAGCGTCTTCAGGTACTAACTTATCCTCACCTCCAGAATAATATCCCTGAGTTTCCTTACGAGGCGCGTTAAGATTAAAGCCTCTTTTAACCCTAATATAGGCTTTTTTTCCTCTCAAGGTTTTTATTTTTTCAAGTGCTGCTCTTAGAATTTTAAGGTTCCATAATTTAGCACCTTCTTCTGGATCGTGAGCACATTTCTCTATTATTTCTATAACAGAATCAATGTCTGTTTCATGATAATTTTTAACACTATCGTAACTAGCTAATTTATTATCTAGCCACTTTGTTGATGTTTCTGTATCTTTAGTACGAAGAGGATACCTTTGGTTACACCACCCTCCCGCAACATAAATACCGATTGAGTTTGTATCTAAAACATTAGACCGGGTTGTTTTTAAAGGGGAAGAAATGTAAATACCCTCAAATTTTCCTTCAGGATGTTTTTCAATTAGCTTTCTTAGGGCTTTTTCCATTTGATGAATTATGCGAAAATGTTCTGCTAACTTTTCAGGTAAAAATAGGCGTGTTACCCCAATATGTCTTTCACGATATCCATACATACGTGCGTGTTGAAGTACCGTATCAGAATTTGGATGCTTGGGATTTCTTCCGTAATAGCTAGTAATAAGATTAGGAATAGTTACACCTCTACCAAGTTTATTGCCACCCACAAAAATACTATATACATGATCTAGCGTAATGGCTTCCTCTGAATTTGAATTAATTTCTTTTATGCTTGCTCCAGGTAGAAGAAACTCAATTCGTTGGAGTATTTTTTCAAATTCTGGAAGTACTGGTTCGGTCTTAGTAATGTCATTATAGGCAACAAATAATTCGTCTCTTAATTTTTTAAAGGCAGTGGAATCTTTATTTTTAAATGCAATTACAATATCTTCTCTGAAAGAATCAATAAGATTTACAACATGTTTATGATCAACTTTAGTATGACTAATGTGGCAAAGAAAGGAGAAATTTTCACTAGGATAATTAATATTTCTAGCCGTAGCAGCAATTAAAAAACTTAGAACAGCTTCTTTTAATCCTACTGGTATTTTATGTGTTGGATTTGGTTGAAAACCAGATTTTAATTCATCAACTTCGTCTATATCAACGTTACGCAAAAGTTTTGATTCCGATTCAAAAAATGCTTCGCCACCTATATAGCCTGGTCCTGGTTCACTTAAAACTGTAAACGAGGGACGGTAAAGTCCATTTGGCGTTTGTAAGAATAGAGCCTGCGGAGTTGCTGTTACTTGAAGATATGTATTGATTTGGAAAAACTGCCTTATTTCAGTTATATATTTATTTATAGCACTAAGCTCCTCAGTTCTTTTTTTAGCATTTTTATTTGTTTTAGTATTTAAGCTTGCCTGGTCAGCCTCGTCATCAATTATTAAAGTAGGAAGACCACGAGATCCACTAGATCCAACTTTTTTAAAAGCATCTATTAAATTTTTTAGATGACTTGAATTTTTTGAACAGACAATAGCGAAAGGAGACATTCTTATTTGTCGTTCAAATCTAGGAAGGTCTTCCCAGTCTGACTTGCCGAGAACAGTTAATCCTCTAAGTTGACTACGAATTCTCTGAAGTGTTTGTCCATATAAAAGATTTATGTCGGAAGTTAATATGATTATACATTTAAAACCATTATCAGCAGCCATTGCAGTTGTTACAGTAATGATACTGGTTTTACCACTTTGAATTAAACCGTAAAGTAAGCCATAACTCGGTTCTGTTGATCCAGCAATTGGATCCACTGCATAACCTAAAATTTTACCAGCACGTTCAACAATTGCATGTAAAGACGCTTCTGTTTTTATTTCATTGGAAAGAACATCTAAAGCTTCTTTAGTTTGCAAGCCATCGTGAATTATTTTTCTTGAGTTTATTTCCATAGTATAAATTTAATACTTAACTACTTCAGATACAATATTAGACCATCTTCTGACTGAAACCTTACCCTTAAGTTTAGAAATAGACCCTGCAACTCCGTAACTTTTATTATGCTTTCTTTGTACCGAAATCCACCCAGGATTTGTACTCAAAAGAGATCGAGCTTCCTTCCACGTTAACGCACAAACTCCATCTCCACCACAAACTAAACCTAAAATTACTGTACTGTATTCTGACTCCATCTTCAAGCATCGATCAATATCTTCTTGGTCAAAACTAAATCTCCAAGGACTTCGAGCTTTTGTGGTGTATTTTAAAAAAACAAATACTTTTTCATTAACGACATATCCCAGTAGCCCTTTTTTCTTAACCGAAAAATTCTCGTTTTCAAGTAAAGCTACTATGGCAGCACCGTGATAATATTGCAATTTATCTATCATATTTTTTCAATTTCCAATCTTTAATTATAATTTTCGTGCCTTCCAGTTTCACCACCACCTTCTGCCTCTCGCGCCAGCCGAGCTTACGAGCAAAATCGATAGGTAAAGTCACAGCAAGTGATGACTTGCCGACTTTGGTTATCTTCCTTATATTGCTACTGCCAGATTTTGTGATTCCCATAAATACTTATTCGATTACGTAAACGATTACGTATTCGTATACGTATATACTACTCTCAAATAGATGATTTGTAAATTTAATTCAAACTTTTTATCAAATAAGTACTTATCATATAATATGAGCCGCCCCCGAGGATCGAACTCGGGACCCCCACTTTACGAAAGTGGTGCTCTACCAACTGAGCTAGGGCGGCTTGAATTTTTTTGCTCTACTTCACCCCGCCTAAGTTAGGCGGGGCAAGCTGAGCCCTGCCTGCCGGCAGGCAGGTATAACGGCATACTACCCAAAAGCCATGGAGCCGTTAATTGGATTTGCACCAATGACCTTGTTCTTACCAAGAACATGCTCTACTACCTGAGCTATAACGGCATTAAACTTTTCAAAAACTCCTTACCAAAACCCGATTTTAATAATTTCTCTCTCTTTCTTGCCTCTCCACGACTTAAAACTTCTTCTGTATATAACAACTCCCATGGACGATGTATTTTGGTAGAAAAAACATATCCACTATTGTGCTCTTTGAATCTTCTCATGAGGTTATTGGTCATACCGACATAAACTCTTTTTTCTTTATTTTTTAATGCATACACTATCATAAAGTATTTTACCAACTGAGCCCTGCCTGCCGGCAGGCAGGTACAACGGCTTATGTTCGCATACAAACATACTAGTTTATCCCCACACCTTTGACAAGGGTAAGTGTGGGGATTTATTTCTGTATATTTTGTAAAATTAGACTATGGTCATATTTATACATCAAATTTATGAAGTTTGCATTTATAAAGCATCGAGTGATACAATAGGGAAATGAAGAAAGTTACGAAAAAATTACAATCTACTACTGCACCCGCATTCGAAAAACATCAAGATTTCATGGGTCAGCAATTTAAGAAAGTTTTTGAAAAATTAGACCATCACTCTAAAATCCTAGATCAGCATTCTAAAATCCTAGATCAGCATTCTAAAGTCCTGGATCAGCATTCTAAGGCTCTTGATGTAATTCTCAAAGAAATGCAAGAGCAAACTAGAGAAAATAGAGAACATCGAATGATGATGAATGATTTGAATCGTACTGACATGATTGAGCATCGAAAAATTGAAGGCTTAGAACTCCGAATTGAAAAACTAGAAGAAAAAATAAAATAGGCCTATGGACGAAGTTGCCTGCCCGCCTCTGGAGGGATGTTAGAACTGCGTTTTCTGTATTAAATGATACACAGATATACATTCCTAATTATATTTAATTATTTATTGATTTCTTTTTCAGCTTGGTCTGCTAAGTCAACGATGATCGCTGTCTCTTCCATTCTTAGCTTTCGGGGTTTTGTATCCTTCACACAAAAAACACCGATTGGCTGTCTTGTTTTATAATCAAAAAGAGCCATGCCAGCATAAAATCTAATAAATGGGAAACCAACCACCATAGGATTGTCATGGAAACGCTCGTCTTCTAACGTATTTTCAACAACAAAAAGAACTTTTGCCAGTAAAGCATGTGCGCAAAAAGAAACAACTCTTTCACCTTCTTTCTGATTCAACCCAGTACAAGATTTAAACCATTCTCGATCATGATCAATAATCGACACCATAGAAATAGCAACATTTAATTTTTCTACAGCTTGCCGAGTTAAAACATCAAACCTTTCTTCTGGATCGGAATCTAGAATAGCTATCCGATGTACAGCTTCCATTCTCTCTTTTTCATCCTCTGGCACAGGTGCATTTTGCATTTATTAATTATACAGAATTATTTTAATAAATCAAAGTCCAATTGAAACATCATCCGTTCTCCGTCCAATCAGTATACGAAAAACAGCCTTTATAAATTAAGGCTCAAATCGATGCGCGATCGACCGGACTTGAGGGTCAAGTTTCTAAGTCGCTACGCTCCTAAGAACTTCCTCCTTACAGGAGCAGTACACCTTTTCGACTTTTTATTTCGCATCCTCGTAAAAATTCAGAAAAGGTCTTGCGAAGTGATTTATATTACTTCTCACCCCGGGCTCGCCTCAGCCAAAGGCTGATGGCTCCGCTTGTTCAAGCCGGACGCAAGCAAAGCAGTTTGCTTGCTTTCTCTCGCGATGTAAAAAGAAAAAACTGGCCCGAAGCCAGCATTTCTTTTTATGCGCGATCGACCGGACTTGAACCGGCAACCTCGTCCGTGCACTTATCCAATATTTTCATAAAGGCGTGGACTATATCTTCACCGTAAGCTTTCGCCCTTAGGTGCTTTGGTATCTAGTCTCTACGGCGCCCCCGACACATTATCGGGGTTCCCTCGGTATTCGCATGCTCTGATTTTAATCAAAGTTTAGCCTTCACCGATATCCCAAAGAGTTTCAACCCCACTTTAGCGAGGAAGCTGCAGTAATCTACAGGGACGCGCTCTAACCAGTTGAGCTACGACCGCATCTTGGCTATATAACCCTCAAACTTATCCTTCTTTCTTTTTAGAAACAAGGTACATGTATCATTATACATAATTTTGTATAAAATCAAAGAGTCCCCAATGCTATATTTCAAATCAAATCCTCTTTCTTTTTGAACCAAAGAACCTCCTAAAATTTCATATTCAGATAAAACTTCTTTTAAGGCTATTAAAAATTCTCTACTCCCTGAAGTAAATGCAGTGCTTATAGCATAAATTTTATGTATTCTTTTCTTATTTTTAAAACCAACCCACACTCCACCATCTCCATCAAAATAACCTCGTAAAAAATCAGGGAAATATTTTTTTGGTACTTTTGGTAGTAAAATTGTTTTACTTTTTCTTTCTGTTAAGCCAAGATGCATCAAATCTTCACACATCTCTTTGCTTCCAACTTGCAAACGATACGATTGCCCTTGATTATTATATATTTTCTTTTTTGAGATAACGTGTTCTGAATTCAGTACCTTTTTTATTTCTTCAAGAATATCTTTGTCATTAATTTGTAATGACCAAAACCATGTATTTCTTTTCGTGCAAATTATATTTCCATCGGCATATATAAAACCCAAGACATACGCCATTTCAGTATTCCACTTTTTGAAAAAATCTTTATTTATTTTTTTATAAATAGGCACATACATATTATACCATGTGACAGGACAATATACTAACCACTTATATAAACAAGATATAAGGTTGTGTCGGCGACAGGGATCGAACCTGTGACCTGAGGCTTATGAGTCCTCCGCTCTACCGACTGAGCTACGCCGACATATTTATGAATATAACAGAAAATCTTGAAAAATAAAAGCTTTTAACTTATTTCCACTATCTTTTACATATGTTTGAGATAGTAGAAAACTTGTATATTTTGCTAATTTAATGTAGTATACTAATATAGCGGGATAGAGAAGAGGCATCTCGTAAGGCTCATAACCTTAAGACAACGGTTCGATTCCGTTTCCCGCAACTCTTCGTCGCAAAGCTCCTCAGAGCCTGCGACCGTAGTGCCTTTGCGATAAAGACACTGACGAAACTTTAATGAGGAAGTGCAAACTATATATACCCAAACTCTCGAAAAATGTGCTCGTAGAGAGCGATGACTCTTTTTGCTTCGTGCTGTGAGAGCTCGAAGAAAGCTCCTTCATGAGCGATTCTGTTTCGGATAGTATGCACTTCCCACGCTGGCCGGAGGCTCCGAAAATTTTCAGTAGTGGTTCCCTTCAATTTTTCTCCAAGATTAGCTCCCTTCATACCGAGCTGGGTCGTGAGAGCATCGAGCATATTGTCTGCTTCGATGACGGCAAGCTTCCAATCGCTTGCATGCTGAGAAAAAAGATAGCTGAGCGTCTTCACCCATTGTTCATTCTTGGACACTGCTTCGCCTTCTTTCTTTTTTTTCAGGAGCTCGGCCTGATGATGCGCAAACTCATGGATCTCGTGCTCGAGATGCTTTTTTTCCTTGCTTCTGATTTCAAATAGTCTGACCGTGGAGTACGATATTACCGTAAGGAAAAACAAGGCAAGAAAAAAAAGAATGCTATGGTAAAGAAAGACTATTTGAGGATCGACGCTTTCAAAATTGGTGAAAAAAGAAATACCTTGGTTAAACAAATAATCTGGATTGAACCATTTTGATCCGAGAAACGTATCTCCAAAAATGTCATTTGATGTCTCCATATGCAAATTGTATCATAATTCTTACTTGTTTTTTATCTCAAATTTTTGACCAACTTCAAAAAGTGAGTCTTCCCTACCATGCGAAGCCATGAATTGGATGCCTAGCGGTAATTTTTTGCCCTCTATCTCAACAAAACCCGAGGGTATTGATATCGCCGGAATACCAACAATATTTGCTGTAACCGTAAAAATATCCGCTAAATAAGCTGAAAGCGGATCACTTTTCTTTCCAATTTTCCAAGCCACATCAGGCGTTGTAGGCGTGGCAATGAGATCAACATTTTTAAATGCTTTGTTGAATTCTTTCTGAAGAGAACTTCTGATTAATTGCGCCTTGCCATAGTATGCATCATAATAACCAGCCGAGAGAACATAAGTACCAATTAAAATTCTCCGGCGCACCTCTTTACCAAAACCAGCTCCTTTGGTTAACATATAATCTTCTAATAAATTACTTCCATCTTTATGCAACCCATATCGAACACCATCAAAACGAGCAAGATTCGTAGAAGCTTCTGCAGGCATAATAATATAATAAACAGCCAAAGACATATTTATATTTTTCAAAGAAATATTTTCAATTTTAAACCCAAGTTTTTTAAATTTCTCCAGAGTCTGTGTAAAATTTTCTTTCGTTTCTACACTCATACCACGATCACCATTTATCAAATCGTAAGGAACTCCTATTACTAGTTCTTTTTTTTGAGAAGTTTTTACGTAAGTGTCATCGGAGATTGTTGTACTATCTAACCCGTCTTTGCCTTCTATCGCGTTGTAAATAATTTCCACATCTTGCACTGTCTTCCCTATTGGTCCTATACAGTCTAGAGATGAGCCCATGGCCATAAGACCATGTCGTGATATGCGTCCATAGGTGGGCTTCATTCCTACTATGCCACAAAAGGCTGCTGGTTCACGCACCGAACCGCCTGTATCAGAACCCAGTGCTCCTAATGCCAGATTGGCAGCCACTGCCACGACTGAACCACCCGAAGATCCACCCGCCACTCTTCCTGTATCATGAGGATTTCTTGTCACACCATATGCAGAATTTTCTGTTGCCCCACCCATAGCAAATTCATCCATATTTGTCCTGCCTAGAAATATCGCACCCTGTTTTTTTAATTTAGAAATAACTGTGGCATCATATGAGGCCACATAATTTTCTAAAATTTTTGAAGCGGAAGAAACTTTCCTGCCTTTGATCAAAATATTATCTTTTATGGCAAGTGGTATCCCTAAAAGCGGATACGATTCTCCGCCGGCGATCCTCGTATCCGCCTTCTTGGCTTGTTCGAGGACATCATCATACACTTCTAGATACGCATTGAGCTCTGCATTTTTATTTTTAATTTCATTCAAATAAGCCTGCGCCAGATCGACTGCAGAGAAAACCTTTTCATCCAGTTTTTTTCTAGCCGAAGCTATGGAGAGCGTTGTTAGGTCGATCATAAATTATTTATAGTGAGCCTATCGAACTACAGGATTTTCTTAACTTTTAAAAAGTCTCCTTCCGAATCTGGAAATTGCTCTTTGATTATTTCAAGGGAAAAATCATCTTTCGTCCTTGGCCTTAGTACATCCTCCCGCCAGGCGTTTTTTATATCATATTCCGACTCCACTTCCTCTACTTTTACTGATTCGATCTGTTTTACATAGTCCAAAATTCCTTTCATGTCCGAAAGCAATTCCTTCTTTTCTTCTTCCGAAAGCTCGATCCGGGCAAGCAATGCCAGGTTCTCGACGTCTTTAATATCCATCCCGTTAGAAGTTAACTACTAATATACCAAACCCCTGCAGAAGAACGGAAATCTATGATTTCCTACTTCTAACGGGATCCATAACCAGAGTATAGCAAAAAATCGCTATTCTTGCTCCAAAGACTGCATTTCCATAAATGCCTCAATAAAAGCTTCTGCATCTCTTGGCTTCTCTAGCTTAAAGCTCTTATTGTAATTTTTAAGGCTTATGTAAATATCTTCAGAGATACCAGGAATATCATCAGTGGCTGGGACAGTGATTGAACCCGCCTCACCATGAAAATATCCATCTGCTCCGACAAAAATCTTCATATTAATATCAGAAGCAGTTAGAATTGGACTCCTACTTTCTTCTATATAACCTTCCATTTCATCTAGATTCATATTCATAAGTAATTCAGGAAATATTTCCTTCAGATCTGCTGAAAAATTTTTCAAGGCAGGTAAATATTTTTCTTTATCAAATTTGATGTACAGGGCAGTGACTTTTTGACCGTCAGTAGTCGTTTCCTTTTTCCTGTCAGAAATGACTATAACGCCGCTTTGGTCAAGATATTTTAATATTGCCAGCCTTAGTTTTGAATAACTTTCATCACTCAAATCAAAAGAGAAAGGGTTCTTCCCCTCAAAATTTATATTATCCTTCTTTGCCGCATCGCTAAACCCTTTAGAAAATCCTTTTTTAAAGAGACTTATTTCTGTCTCATTAAATACAAACCATCTATTAAGATAGCCGGATAACTCTATTCCCTGAATAGTCGCAAATCCTTCAACAACTGAAGGGACTTTATTTATTTTAAAATATATAGAATCTGGGAATGCATAATATTCTAACTCAATTACTAACGGATCCTTACCTATCATATCAGTAATAGGCGAGTCACTTGAAGCATTTATTTTCATATTCAAATTTAACTTGCCATATGCCTCTAGGCCATTTTCCCCCGTACCATCGAAAACACCATCAAAGGACATGGATATATTCATCCCATCCAATCCTGGGGGAAATGCGCCGCTTAATTCATTAATTTGAGATTTTTTATCGAAATCTTTCAGGTTTATGTCGGCATTTAGACTAGAAGAAAATTCTACACTTTTTATCTTAGAATTTCTGACACCGTCAAGAGTATTTACTATGGCTTCGCCGAGAGTTACCTGACTTTTAGGTGCAAAAAAAGCATAGCTTGTAACACCCAAAATTATTAAAATTATTAAAATTAGAGAAATTTTCTTCAAATGACGACTGCCATTTTGGCTGACTATCGCCTGTTCACTCGCACTATGTTCCGATTGTGTTGATTCCATTCGATTAAATTAATCTTAATAATAAATAATGCTATCACGATTGCACCTTTCATGCAATTTTCTCACCAACCAAAGCTTTAACACGCTCTTCTACTGGAGGATGCGTGGCAAAAAGTCCGCTAATTTTTTTGCCTACTTGCGCAGACATGCCAAATCCCCGCCCCTTAGGGTTCGCAATATACAAATGCGCAATTGCTTTCGACTGACGAGCCATCGGTTGGCTGTACTGCGAAATTTTACGCAGTGCGTTCGCTAGACCGTCTGGATAGCGAGTGAGCAAGGCTCCGGACGCGTCTGCTAGAAATTCACGTTTGCGCGAAATAGCCAATTGGATGAGTATCGCAAAGATCGGCGCAAGGATCGACAATATTATTCCGATCAGCATCAGTATCCCATTCCCTTTGCTGTCATTATTTCGGTGTCCGCCGAAAAACAGGCTTCGGGTAAACACATCCGCGATAATCGTAACAAAACCGACAAGCACCACGACGACAGTAGACAGAAGCATATCCCGATTGCCGATATGAGAAAGTTCGTGAGCTATCACTCCCTCTAATTCATTTTTATTCAAAATTGCTAAGAGTCCGGTAGTAGCGCAGACCACTGCATGATTCTTGTCCCTACCAGTCGCAAAAGCGTTTGGGGCTTGGTCGTGAACCACGTAGACTTTCGGCATCGGCAGCCCCGCAGTGATGGAAAGATTTTCTACGCTGGTGTACAGATCAAAAAATTCTTCCCTCTTTGCCTCTTTGGCTCCCGCCAATTTGATGACGATCTTGTCTGAAAACCAGTAGGAAAAGACATTCATTAGAACACTAAAGACAACAAAAATATAAAGAATGTTCGGATTTCCGTAATAAACACTAAAAAACCAGCCGAACCCGATAACCACAACGAAAAACACTGTCATTAGTAACCATGTTTTTGTCACATTTTTCGCTTGTTCGGTATATAAAGTAGCCATAGGGCTATATTATATCATGGTTCGATTTTGCTCACCATGATCCTGCTTTCGACTGCCCTGAGGGGCTTGCTCAAGCCCTCGAACGGGAGTTTTTATCGAAGGAATCACAAAAATATACAAAATAATCAGATTATTTTGCTGGGCACGTTGTGCCAGAGGACGCAGTAGAAGTCGCCTTGCTTGCCCCAGAAGAATCCACACACCAATAACCTGTTTGCAGTAATTTTGTCGATATTGCGTATGCTTTTACCGAATCTTTACAGACAAATCCGGTACTTCCAGAACCTTCGATAGACTTGCGAGTATCTTTCAGCTCTTTGGATAAACAGAATCCTGAATAGCCATTATTATCATCCCAGAAAAGTTCTCCTTGCACACGGAGTGATGACATATTAGCTTTGATTGATGCATCTTTTCCTTTTTGCCGTGCAGAGTCAAGAGAAGACTGTACTATGGGTCCCAACAAATACAATATATCAGTAGACTCTGCTGGAGCTTCTATTTTTATTGGCTCTGAAGATGTAGTAGTGTATGTAATATCCACATCAGCAATATTTGTACCATCCTCGTCTAATATCCCTAAAGAAAATTTTACTTGAAGTGGCAGATAACCCGCCTTTTTAACTAAAATTTCAATTGGTTTGATATCAATTAGATTTAAGGATGACTCGATACTAGCTTTAACCTCAGGAGTTTGAATTCCTATTTTTCCTGTAGAATCTTTTCCAGTAACTTCTAGTATCTCCATAAACATATCTACGAATTGTTTTTTCTCAAAATCAATACGCCAACGGTATGCGGAGTCACCATCTATAGAACTATCTGCAAGTTTTTCAGCCTGTACTATACTAAGATATTTTTTAAGAATTACTTCAATTTTTTCCAGTTCTTCCTTTGATGGTTGATTATTTTTAAAGGACGCTTGTATCTCTTCTGCTCCCATACCGGCAAAGTTCTCAATTAATGTTTCTACGTCAATTTTCCACCATTTTCCTTGAAACAAAGAGGCACTTAATGAAGGTGCTCCTTCCGGCAATCCAGTTAGTTCAGTCAATTTCACATAAAAAATCATCGGCTCTGGTATTAAAAAATCAACTTCAGCCGAAATAGGTTCTTCAAGAATATTAGCAAAGTTAAACTTTGCATTCATTGATACTTTATTTTTCGAAGGATCATTCAGATCTTCCTTTGATAAAAAAGCGTTAGAAGAAAATTGAATCTTCGGGTAAGCACCTGCGGGAAGATTAAATTGAGTAATGATTTTTTCATCTTTGATTGTCACATCTACTTCACTTGTATTTTTGATATACCTCTCTGAACTAATTTTATTTATTGCTTCTGTAACTACTTCTTCGAGAGTGTCTGCCTTATTGAAATTTAAAAACCCCGAATAATACGCATAAGCTCCCCCTCCGGCCAGAATAAGCAGAAGAAGAATAGAGGAAAACAGAAGAGCTTTTCTGCTTTTATGCGGTTTGGGACTGGAAAAATTTGCCGCCGGTTGCGCTGGCATCTGGCCGATATTCGTCGTCATACTAGAAGCCATCGGAGCTACCGGCGCGGGTGATGGTGTGACAGGGAGAGAGGGAGCAATGGCGCCGAAGGCTTCGCCCACATCCGCGTCCGTCCAACCTTGAGATTTTAGATTATTGGCAATTATTTCTTTTGGAACATTCTTAGCGAGCTGTTGCTTGATATAACTTAGCAATTGGTCGTTGATCATTGATAGTTTGTTTAGAAATTAAAATTTCACTTCTACAGTATTTTGAGCTGCATCATTATCCGCAAGATCAAAGAATTCTTTTTGAGAGAAATTGAACAACTTCGCTAAAATGTTCGAAGGGAAAGACTCTATTTTTATATTTAAGTCACGAACATTCGTATTGTAGAATCTGCGAGCGGCTTGGATCTTATTTTCGGTATCCGAAAGCTCGCGCTGCAATTCCAGAAAGTTGGTGTTCGCTTTCAAATCCGGATATGCTTCAGATAAAGCGAAGATGGACTTCAATGCTCCTGTCAGCATATTTTCTGCCTCTGCATGCTCCTTGGTAGGACCTTGAGCTCCCATAGCCGCTGAACGCGCTTTTGTCACATTTTCAAAAGCACTAGATTCATGTGTGGCATATCCTTTTACTGTATTTACTAAATTCGGGATCAAATCATATCGACGTTTTAATTGAACTTCAATATCCGCCCAAGCTTCTTCCGCGCGATTACGCAAAGAAATAAAACCGTTATAAATAAAAACCGCCCATAGAACTATGACTCCTAAGAGTATTAATATGTATTTCATATCTTATATTGTACACCTAAAAGCAAAAAAGCAATAGTCTAAGATCTCTTGCCCTTATCTTGCCATTCTTCTAGCCAAACCAAAAGAGGTGAAGCAAAGAAAAGTGAAGAATATATGCCGAAGAAAAGACCTATGGTTAAAACAAGAGCAAAATTCTTTGTAGTCTCCGGGCCGAACAAATACAGTGGTACAAGTACGAAAATAATGGTAAGCGTAATGTTGATAGAGCGGACAATAGTCTGGCTAGTGCTAGTGCCCACTATTTCACTGAAACTTTTTTTATTTTTCTCTTCTTCATTCTCTCTCAAATTTTCTCTGATTCTGTCAAAAACAACTATTTTGTCATGAACCGACAAACCCAATATAGTGAGGAGCGCTAGGACAAAAAGAGTATCGACTTCAGCGCCGGTATAATGAGCGATCAGCGCAAAAATCCCTGTCGGGATGACTATGTCATGAAGAAGAGTGACCACGGTGATAACTCCATACTTCCAGGATGACACTGGGCGCGATACTTTTCGAAAAGCATAGGTGATGAAAAGAATAATACCTATTATGACCATAATTATAGAAACGATTGCTTTTCGTTTGAGTTCACTACCCACAGATGGACCAATAGAAGTAAAACCTTTTTCTGTTGCCGGAAATTTCCCAGATAGAGACACAGCCTCCAAAAGTTTCTGATGCTCCGTCTCGCTCAAGTCTCTCATCTTCATGAGGTAGCCGTCTTCTCCGGTAGGCTGAATGATAACCTGATTTAGATTAAGTGGCTTGATAGCGTCTTCTAATGCCGGTACTTCAGGGCGACCATTAGCATATGAGACTTCGAGCAATGCGCCTCCCTTGAAATCTATCCCCGGATTCAGACCGAAAGTGAAAATGAAGATCACGGACACAAGGACGAGAATGATCGAGAGAGTTAGAAATATTTTTTTGTATTTTATTATAAACATATAATTATTTACTGAAACCAGAGCTGAATAAAAATTTGGTAAGTTTATTTGTTTTTTCTATCCCAAGAGCAAAAAGGAATATGCGGGAAACAGTAATTGCAGAAAACATTGAGACTAATACACCGAGACCAAAAGTCAGAGCAAAACCTTTAATAAGAGGTGTGCCGAGCCAGAATAAAATAATTGAAGTGATAATGCTGGAGGTATTAGAATCCCGAACGGAAGTCCAAGCCCTCTTGAAACCAGCATGAATGCCATCATGGATATTACTCCCCTTTTTGATTTCTTCTTTCATTCTTTCAAAGATAAGCACATTGGCGTCGACTGCCATTCCGAGCGAAATAATGAACCCCCCTATTCCAGCGGAAGTCAAAGTGACAGGCAAAACCTTGAAGATAGCGAGAAGGACAGCGGTGTAAAAACAAAGCGCTAGAACTGCGATCAACCCCGGGAGGCGATACCAGAGGATAAGGAAGAGAGCCACTAAGATAAAACCGATAACCGCGGCCTTCACTCCAGCATTGACCGCGGACTCTCCCAAAGTGGCGCCGATAGTTTGCGTGGAAAGCAGAGTGACTGGAACTGGCAGAGCGCCAGAATTCAATCGGCCGACTAGCAATTTCGCCTCTTGCGGAGTAAAGTCTCCGGAAATGACCGCCTGCCCGTTTGGAATTTCTTCATTGACGACAGGAGTGGTGACCGGCGCACCATCGAGATAAATAGCTACCGTCTTGCCGATATTTTCTTTCGTTATTTGTGCAAAAAGTTTTGTCCCCGTCTCATCAAATTGCAAATTTACCACATATTCATAAGTGGTCGGGTTTCTTTCCAAAGTCGCCTTCTTTAAATATCTGCCCGTAAGCTCGGTTGCAACATATTGTTGTCCTAAATCGATGCTGCCCAAATCTATTTTTCCGTCCTCACCCACTTTCACTTCTGGGGGTTTTTTTTCCGGATCTTCAATCTTAAATTCAAGAAGTGGAGTCTCTTTGATCATTGCTACCGCTTCTTTTACATCCGTCACCCCTGGCAGGTCGACTATCAGCTGTTCTTCTTTGCCGGAAATCAATCCGCTATGCTGCACCTGCACAATCGGCTCGGAGACTCCGAAAAGATTGATCCTGCGCTCGATCACATCGCGAAGCGCATCCATCGAACTCCCTATTTCATTCGTCTCCACCAGGCTCAAATCCGCTTTGTATATCAAATGGGTGCCGCCAGAGAGATCGAGACCCAAGCGGAAGGGAAATTTCTGGAAAAACGCATGCTGATTTTCAAAATTTTTATTCAACTTGGGCTCAGTCTTGAAAACAAAAAAAGCTACCCCTGTGCCTAAAATAAGTATTATCAATGCTAAAATTATTCTTTTTTTCATAAAAGCCTAAATATTCTATCTTTTTTTTATAAAATAAGCAAATAAAGCTATATCAAACCTCATCCCCTACCCCTTCTCCTGGAAATGAGAAGGGGTCTGAATTATACGATATCGGGAAACTTCCCCCTCTCCTCGCCAGGAGAGGGCTGGGGTGAGGTTAATTAAATTTTAAATTCAATACCCTATTCAGCAAAACAGCAATAAAAGCGCCTAACACAAACCCTCCCAAAATATCGATCGGAAAATGCACACCAGCGATGATGCGTGAGAGGCCGATAATGAGCGCAAAAAACATGAAAACATACCCGGCCTTTTTATTGGTGAAAAATATCGCAAAAGCAATCGCGGAAGCGACCATGGTATGTCCTGACGGAAAAGCATAGCCAGTTTCTGCAAAAAGTGACTGCATTTCCGTAAATGCGTCAAATGGTCTAGGTGTGTGAATCAAAATTTTTAATATCTTGGCGACGATCCAAGCTGACCCTCCTGAAATACACAATAAAATTATTTCCTTCCAATTAAAACGTCTAAATAAAAATAAAAAAGCTAGAGCGATCACTACATACAAAAAATACACAGCAAAAAATGTAACCAGATTATCAAAAAAATCTGATTTGTAGGCTAAATTATAAAAAAAGAAAAAGATTGTGTTATTCATTCGATTTTGCTACTTTTAATACATTATTCAAAAGCATAGCGACCGTCACAGGCCCGACACCTCCGGGAACGGGAGAAACATGGCCTGCAACATCTTTGACAGATTCCAAATCTACATCACCGACGATTCCCCCGCCAGACTCTGAAGTTCCAGCATCTATCAAAATTGCCCCCTCTTTTATCATATTACCTGTAATGTATTTCCCTTTCCCCATTCCCGAAATTATAATATCAGCTTCTTTTATAAGTTGTTCTTTGTTTTCTGTTTTGCTTCTAATTACAACAGGATTCAAGCCACGAAATTTAAGAAGTGCGGAGACGGGTTTACCTACCAACATCCCCTGCCCCAAAACAGCTATTTTCTTATTTTTTAAATCTAAATTTATAGAATCTAGTAATGCTATGCAAGAAAGCGCCGTAGGAAACCCTATCTCCGGAGCCTTTCCACCGCTGTAAAATTTTTCACTAGCAACACTACCTAAACAATCCACATCAAGTTTTGGGTCAATAGCGTCAAAAACTTTTTGTTTATCAATATGTTCCGGCAGTGGAAGTTGAACAATAATTCCACACATATTTTCTATTTTGTTTAAAGTATTTATTTCTTTTATCAACTCTTCGGTAGATATTGATGCAGGAAAACTTGCATGGTGAAATTTTATACCGACTGATTCTGCTTTCTTTGCTTTCATACCTACATATTGGACAGATGAAGGATCTTCCCCTGCTAGCACATCACAAAATACTGGCACAAAATCCAGATTGGAAATTCCTTTTTTTACATTTTCCAATATATCACTAGCTAATTTTTTCCCATCAATTATATTCATAATTTTATTCCCCCTCTCCTTTACAAGGAGAGGGCTAGGGTGAGGTCATGCTCCCAAAAATTCATTCTTGGTATCGTCCCGATGCACCGACCGGGAATATCTTTTCATGCTCATCAAAATTCCCAAACCCGCAAATTCAAACACAAGGTGGGAACCACCATAACTCATAAAAGGAAGCGGAATGCCGGTGACCGGCATCAACCCCAAATTCATACCTATATTTATGAGTATATGACTCATAAAGAAAATAGCAATACCCATGCCGAAAAGTATCTCGAAATTGTAGGCCCCAAAAGTGGCAGAATATAGTATCCTCCAAATGACAGCCGCATACAGAAGCAGGATAAGAAGCGAGCCGATAAAGCCCCATTCTTCCGCAAATGCTGCAAAAATGAAATCAGCTTGTGGCTGTGGCAAGAACTTCAGGCGAGACTGCGTGCCAAACCCGAGTCCCTTGCCTGTGATCTCTCCCGAACCCACCGCCACGGTAGACTGAAAGGCATTGTAGCCCGTCCCCTGGATGTCTGTGAGTGGATGAATAAAGTTCAAGATGCGAGCTTTTTGATAAGGCGCAAAAACCAGGAACCAGAACGACGCAAGAACCACCAGGCCGACGCCAAATACCGCAAATAAATGCTTTTTAGAAATTCCGGAGACCAACACCATGCCGAGCCAAATAAGACCGATGATCATAGCCGAACCGAAGTCCGGCTGGAGCAAGACCAGGACAAAAGGCACAAATGCGTAAAATCCTGATATAAAAATATGTCTTATATCTCGAATTTCCACATGACGACGTGAAAAATATTTGGCTAGAATGAGCACTAGAACCAACTTCATCATATCAGCCGGCTGAAAAGAGAAGAATCCAAAATTTAGCCAGCTGGTCGCTCCATGAGAAGTATACCCAAGAACGAAAAGTAATACCAAGATCAGACAGTTAATGAGGAATATAAACACCAAGACATTAGTACGTTTCAAAAAACGAAAATCTACCAAAGAAAAAACAACGAACACCATAAAGCCTGCCAAAATCCAAATGATCTGCTTGCTGAAGAACTCTCCGGCATCCTCCGAGGGAGCAAAGCTTTTCATGGTTACAAGCCCGGCGGCGATGATCGGAAGTATGAACAACAACAAAAGCCAATCTATTTTTTTTAGAGCAAAAAAGATGCTGTTCATTTTAACTTCACAAGATCTATGTTATACATAGGAATTATTTCCTTGGCTATAACCTTGCCAAAAAAAGGTTCCGGCCAGGTAAAATGGATATCTTCGGCTTCTTCCGGGGAAAGCTTGTCGAGATAGGTACGGCTCGCGGAAATGGCGTTTCCGCTTGCATCGTATAAAATTACCACGACATCGATCTCAGGAATGATAAAGAAAGAGTTGTTTTTGACTACAGCGGAAAGCACCGGGCTCGTGTCTTCACCTCTGAGAATTATTTCCGAAACCGATACTTTGAGCTGATCTATCTTCTCTTGCGAGATCGTCACCCAATTCGGCACCTCGGTAAATTCAAAAGTGGTATAAACAGGAATGGAACTGCCGACATCGACTCCTGGCTCGAAGATGGCAAAGCGACCAGAAGGAGGAATAAAAGTGGAACCTTCGCGCTTGCCTATGTAGACATTGTTTGCATCCGCAAAGCGAAATCTGTACTTGATCTGACCCACCACTGCAGCATTTCTATTTTGATTTTCGAGATAAGCAACCGCATTGTAACGCCCCGGGACCACCCGAAAAGCACGAGTCCACAGCAGTGAAACAGGATCCACTTGCGCGAGGCAGGCTCG
>MFUZ01000008.1:46351-48322 GCA_001785865.1 Candidatus Nomurabacteria bacterium RIFCSPLOWO2_01_FULL_41_18
GTTTCAGCCCCATTTTGCTTGTTGTCAAAGCAAGTCGGCTCTTTTTGGAATGCTGGATAAGCAATCAAAAAACCGAAAACTCCAAAAAATAAAACTACTACTAAAAGATAAAAAGATTGCCTTTTCATAGCCCAAGTCATATGAATATAATACCATTAAAAATATGAAATTAAAACAAAAGCTGGGCTCGCAGTTGGTCAAAAGACCTAACTACGGAGCCCAGCTGATGAGAACACAATATAGCCAAACCAGAGCGCCAACGGCTATGATTGCTATCATCCACACTACTGTCGGCATTATTGTGTCCCAGACATCCATGATTTTATTCCACAGCCAAGAACTCATAATAATCCTTTTGCTAAGGGTTTAATTTTATATAAATAATAGCACAAAAAGCCAGCAACTACTTTATTCTCGGATGACCCAATTCAGCTAATTTAGTATCAATTTCTATTATTCTTCTTTCTAGTGTTTCAACTTCCTTGAGCAATTTTTTAGCTTCCTCAAATTTCCTGCTCCTTTCTGCCTCCTCTAGAATATCTTGCTCGCGTGCTCTGTCCATCATTGCTTTCATTTCAGGAGAATTAGCAATTTTGCGGGATTCTTCCATTTCAGCTTCTGTAAGATTAAAGGGGTTTTCTTTTGATGACATAAAATTTATATTTAATCATTCTTTTTATAATAAGAAGATTATACCACAAAAAGTACGTAATCGATTACGTAATTAAATACGTATTGTAATACGTATTATTTTTAAATCACATTTAGTTTATTAAATACTTTGTTTTGGCGGCTAGCTACTTTTGCCAAAGAGACTATCATCGCCACTACTAGGCTTAACTTCTCTGTTCGGAATGGGAAGAGGTGTGACCCTAGCGTTGAACCACCAAAACAAAACATTCAATTAATTGAAAACTGGGTTTTAGGCTTCAGGTTAAACAAAAAGTTTTGAGCTGAAGCATAAAGATTGAACGCACTCCGCGAGGTTGACAACCGTCAACCTATGCAATAAAGCACAAGCAAGCCAGAATTTTTTGTGCCATGTCACACCGTTATATGCACGGAGCGCAAAAGAACGAGACAGAGACGGAGCACCTACGGCTGGAAACCTTGGTGCCCCGCTCTGCTTCAGGCTGGATGTGCATGTAGACTCTCTCAAGAGAACTCTCTACCTGGTCCTACTATTAATGCACACGCACGCCCAAAACTCAGTTTTCAATTTTTATGTGGTTTTCAAAGTTCTTAACAGGAATCGAAACATTAGTACTTCTCAGCTCAAGCGATTACTCGCCTTACACTTAAAGCCTATCAACGTGATCATCTCTCACGGTTCTTAACGATTCCTAATCTTAAAGCTGGCTTCCCTCTTAGATGCTTTCAGAGGTTATCCAATCCCGACATAGCTACTCTGCATTGCCCTTGGCAGGACAGCAGACACACCAGAGGTCAGTCCACTTCGGTCCTCTCGTACTAGAAGCAGATCTTTTCAAGAATCAACGAGTGCAGTAGATAGGAGACCAACCTGTCTCACGCATTCTACATTGCCAGGCTCTAGGCTTTAGGCACTAGGCTCTAGCAAATCCACGATTACTCGTGGGATTGGACTATACATTCTTATCTTGCGATAAGGCCGGTTTGTAGTCTCTACAAAGAAATCAAAATAATTTTTGAAATCTTCTCGGTGTTGTCCTTCGCTTGCGCGAATAGGATTTCTCCGAAAACCCCGACTTCTCCCCTCACATGCTTGCATGTGAGGGGCCGCCGTGATTGCTAAAACTTAGCAATGGTTAATTTCGATTAAAACAGTTCAAATTTTTAAGTTCAAATTCCTCTGAGGGTTCAAACTGCCTAACACCTCACCCGCCATTCTGGCACCCTCTCCTGTCAGGAGAGGGATGGGGTGAGGTTCTAAACGGTCTGAACCCAGCTCGCGTACCTTTTTAATTGGCGAACAGCCAAACGCTTGGCAGC
>MFUZ01000009.1 GCA_001785865.1 Candidatus Nomurabacteria bacterium RIFCSPLOWO2_01_FULL_41_18
ATTCTTCGGCTAATTTCTGTAAAGTGGCTAGTTCTTTCTCTTCTTCCGTCTTAATATCTATTGGTGGAGATTTGGTGGGAGTAAGGGAGAAATACAAGAGGAGTCCTGCCAATACTAGGATGATGAGGATGGATAATGCGAGTTTGGAATTCTTAGTCATGATTTTACAAGTTAATTATATGACAAAAGGAGTGGTGGAGGAAGGGGTGGTGGGGATAACTAATTAGTCTTTGGCCAGTATTGCAATAAAAGAGCACTTGTGGTAGCATTTTTAGGTATGAGTCCTGTCGCAACAGGGCTTATTTTTTTAGAAAAATTAAATAATGTAAATCTATGTTAGATCTAAAAACATTCAAATCAGCCTTGGAACAGCTGGAAGAAGAAAGAAAAATTCCAAAAGAAAAGATATTAGATGCCATAGAGCAGGCCATGGCTGCCGCTTACAAAAAAGATTATGGTAAAAAAGGACAGATCATCCGGTCAAAGTTTGACCTAGAAACGGGTAAAACTGATTTCTATCAAGTAAAAATAGTAGTAGATGAAACTATCGCCATCATCGACAAAGAAGAACAGGGCCAAAAAGTAAAAAAAGATGGAGCCCATCACGGAGAATACTCGGTAAAGGATATCGGCGATGAAAGGGTTTACTTTAATGCCGAGCATCACATCCTGTTCGAGGATGCTAAAAAAATAAAAAAAGGGGTGAAATTGAATGATGAAGTTATCTTTCCTCTCGAAGCTAAGGAAGATTATGGACGCATCGCCGCCCAGACGGCCAAACAAGTCATCATCCAAAAGATCCGCGAGGCTGAACGCACATCCATCATCGATGAATATGGAACAAAAGAAGGCGAAATCATCGGGGGAATAGTGCAAAAAATCGAAAGAGGAAATATTTATGTCGATTTCAATCGGGCGACAGGTGTATTGTCGAGCGAAGAGCAGATCCCAAGGGAATTTTTCCAAAGAGGACAGCGGGTACGAGCTTATTTGTACTCCGTGGATGATACTCCTAGGGGCATAAATTTGCGCCTGTCTCGCACGCATCCAAAATTCATCGAAAAGCTCTTTGCCCAGGAAGCGCCGGAAATTCAAAGTGGAATCGTGGAAATAAAATCCGTAGCAAGAGAACCTGGTTCTCGTTCGAAGATTGCAGTCCATTCCAACGATGAACACATCGATGCTGTCGGATCTTGTGTCGGACAGAAAGGCACTCGAGTAAACACCATCACCCAGGAACTTGGAGGAGAAAAAATAGACATCATTCCCTGGTCGGAGGACCCGAAGGTTTTCGTTTCCAATTCCATTTCCCCAGCAAAAGTCCTTTCCATCGATCTCGATATGGAAAACCATAAGGCTACGATCGAAGTGGCAGATGACCAACTTTCGCTTGCCATTGGCAAAGGTGGACAAAACGTGCGCCTAGCGGCTAAACTTACCGGATGGAGGATAGATATCAAGGGTGACGGCATATCTACGCAAGTAGATGCCACTCCCGAAAAATTAGAATCTGAAGAACCTGTTGCCCTTCCCGAAGATTCCAGCGCAAGTGAGAAAAAATAAATTTATTATTAATAATTAAATAAAAATATGAATCAATTTTTATTGTTTGCGATTATCAGTTCGGTTATAGCGATAATTTACGGTCTGTTTTTGGCAAAATCTATTTTAAAAAAGAGCCCAGGAAATGCACGCATGCAGGAAATAGCTAAAGCTATCCAAGAAGGCGCCGGGGCTTATTTGAACAAGCAATACAAGACCATCGGCATCATCGCCCTCGTATTATTTTTTGTGATCGGTTTCATCCCGAAGCTCGGCTGGACAATGGCTTTTGGATTTTTAGTGGGTGCTGTCTTTTCAGCTCTCGCCGGATATATCGGCATGAATGTTTCGGTCAGAGCCAATGTCCGAACTACTGAAGCCGCAAGAGGCGGAATCAAAGACGCGCTCTCTCTCGCCTTCAAGGGTGGAACAGTTACCGGACTCCTAGTAGTCGGACTTGCCTTGCTCGGAGTTACTATATTTTATGCGATTACCAAAGATGTGACGGCTCTCGTCGGCCTCGGATTTGGTGCTTCTCTTATTTCTGTATTCGCTCGATTGGGCGGTGGAATTTTTACCAAAGCAGCAGACGTCGGCGCAGACTTGGTCGGCAAACTAGAAGCTGGCATACCGGAAGATGATCCTAGGAATCCCGGAGTCATCGCTGACAACGTCGGAGACAACGTCGGAGACTGCGCAGGCATGGCGGCAGACCTTTTTGAAACTTACGCTGTTACTTCAGTCGCGACTATGCTCTTAGGCTCGCTCCTTTTTGTCGGATTTGAAAATGCTATCATTTATCCGCTGGTGATCGGTGGCATGGCAATATTCGCATCGATTGTCGGCACTTGGTTCGTCAGGATCGGAAAGTCCGGGAACATAATGGGCGCACTATACAAAGGCCTTATCGCTTCTGGCATTATCGCAGCGGTAGCCTTCTACCCTGTCACCGATATGCTGATGGCTGGTAATGGCACTTATTCGATAATGGCTCTATTCATCTGTTCTCTAGTCGGGCTTATCGTCACCGGCGCACTCGTCTTCATCACCGAATACTTCACTTCTACAAAATATTCCCCTGTCCAGTCTATCGCGCTTGCATCCGTTTCCGGACATGGCACAAATGTGATCCAAGGACTCGCTATATCCATGAAATCCACGGCATGGCCGCTCATCACCATAGTCGCCGGGATTTTGGTGAGCTACTACTATGGTGGACTCTACGGAATCGCGGTAGCCGCGATGTCCATGCTTTCTATGACTGGGATAATCGTAGCCATAGATGCCTATGGACCTATCACTGACAACGCAGGAGGCATAGCAGAGATGGCCGAACTGCCAAAAGAAGTTCGCGATGTCACCGACCCCCTCGACGCTGTCGGAAACACAACTAAAGCTGTCACCAAAGGTTACGCCATCGGCTCGGCAGGCTTGGCTGCCCTAGTTCTCTTTGCGTCTTACACTGAAGAAATCGTAAAAGCTGGAAAAAGCATCAGCTTTGATCTCTCCAATCCATATGTAATCGTCGGTCTATTTATTGGAGGCCTCTTGCCATATTATTTTGGTGCGCTCTGCATGGAAGCAGTAGGAAAAACTGCCGGCAAGGTGGTAGAAGAGATCCGCAGACAGTTTCGGGAAATCAAAGGTATCATGGAAGGCAAAGCAAGGCCGGATTATGCGAAGGCGGTATCTATCATCACCGGCGCAGCCATCAAACAAATGATCTTACCGGCTCTCATACCTGTACTCGCCCCAGTCATCGTCGTCCTCGCTTTCGGAAGAGAAAACGGTTGGGTAGTCTTGGGAGGACTTTTGGTTGGCTCCATCATCACCGGGCTTTTCGTTGCGATTTCTATGACTTCCGGCGGAGGTGCATGGGATAACGCTAAAAAACTTATCGAACAAGGAACTCACGGAGGTAAAGGTAGCGATGCCCACAAGGCCGCTGTTACTGGCGACACAGTCGGCGACCCTTATAAAGATACAGCTGGTCCGGCCATCAACCCGATGATAAAAATCTTGAATATCGTTGCGCTGCTTTTGGTCGCTTTCTTGCTATAATAAGATTAGGGTCTAATTATCAACCTAACTTGCCCCGTCCCTTCGGCGGGGTAACCATATAACTATTTATGAAAAAATACTTAAGTTTTTTTGTTGTGGCTGGTTTACTACTTGCTGTTTCAGTAGCCGGAGCCGAGAACGATAGAGAAAACAAAGAGAGACCGGAGTGGAACAAAACCACCCAAGGTGAAAGGAGGGGTTTCACGGTGGAACAAAAAGAAGCGAGAGAAGCTTTCAGGGCAGAGATTGACACCGAGCGAAAAATCTTCCACGACAGTTTGAAAGCTGATCGACAGGCTTTCCAAGCGGAGTTGAAGTCTGCCAAGGAGGAATTCAAACAAGCTAGGGAGGAAAGAAAAGAAGAGTTCAAAAATAATGCGAAGAATATGATCGGCGAGAGATTCGAAGTTGCAGTAAGGAATCTCGAGAGAATGCAAGAGCGGATCGGTGATCTGATCGACGTAGTCGCCGAAGACGAGACCAAGGATACCGCTCTGGCGGAAGAATTACTGGAACTTTCGAAAACAATACTAAACGAAGCGAAGGAAAAAATCGAAGATATCAAAGATTTGATACCGGAAGAGGGCGAAGAAGTAACTCCGGAAATCTTCGAACAGATTAAGCTCGCCGCTAGAGATGCGAAAAACTTATTAAAAGAATCACATCGCGCTTTGATTGATTCTCTGAAAACAATAAAGGCCCTAAAAAATGAAGACGATGACGATGAAGAGGATGATGACGAAGATGAAGACTAATTAAAATTATAAGACTAATCATAATCAACTATGGAACCTAATCAAATTCAAAAAAAACCAAATAGTACTCTCATGAGTTCTATTGTCATCATAATCATCGTCCTTATAATTGGTGGAATATATTTCTGGAAGACTAACCAAGAAGAAAAAATCGAGACGCCTAATTCTGACCTTGCTGCCGACGACACGGCTCGCATAGAGGCGGAATTGAATAATATGGATCTGGATAGTCTGGATGAAGGAATATAGCTCGCTTAAAAAAATATCCCTCCGACTTAGGTCGGGGGGATATTTTTGACAAAACACGTCAATATATATAAGATACGGAGATGCAAAATATAAAAATCACTAGATTACCAAAGAGTGAAGTTGAAATTGAGGGAGAGCTCGCCGCCGACCTATTTGAGAGTTATTTCAGAAAAGCACTCGCAAAGCTAGGGGAAAATTTGAAATTGGACGGATTCAGAAAAGGAAAAATACCAGAAAACGTGCTCCTAGCCAATATTCCGGAAGCGCACATTTTGGGAGAGATGGCGGAAATGGCGCTCTTTGAGCACTATCCGAAAATACTGGAAAGCGAGAAGGTGGACGCGATCAGCCGACCGGAAATCGTCATCACCAAGCTCGCCCGCAAAAATCCCCTCGGCTTCAAGATCAAGACTGCGGTCCTGCCGGAAATAAAACTTCCGAACTACAAAGATATTGGTAAAAACATAATCTCTAATATCACAGAAGCCGAGAAAAACATCGTGGCGACCGACGAAGAAGTGGAAGCTACCATCATGGATATTCGAAAATCCCGTGCTCCAAAGAAACACGTGACTGAAGCCCCTTCTCCTCTCCAGGAGAAGGCGGGGGATGAGGTCAAAGAAAAGACACCTCACCCTGACCCTCTCCTGAAAGGAGAGGGGGATGCAAGTCTGCCTGAATTCAATGATGATTTCGTACAGGCATTGGGACCGTTCAAAAACGTAGCCAATTTTAAAATAAAACTGAAGGAAAATATCAAGCTGGAGAAAGAAAACAAGCAGAAAGAAAAAACCAGGCTGAAAATAATTGAGGAAATTATTGAGAAAAGTAAGCTCACAGTGCCTGAAATCTTGATCGAGGTCGAACTCGACAAGATCCTCTACCGGATGGAGTCCGATATCACTCAAATGGGGCTCAAATTCGAAGACTATCTCAAACACTTGAGCAAGACCAAGGAAAATCTTAGAACTGAGTTCAGGGGAGAAGCGGAAAAGAAAGCCAAGCTTGCCCTCATCTTGAACGAAATAGCCAAAGTAGAAAAAATAGTTGCCGACCCCGAGCTAGTCACGAAAGAAGTGACTGCAATATTGGAACACTACAAAGATGCAGACCCTGAACGCGCCAGGATGCATGCCGAAAATGTCCTAACCAACGAAAAAATATTTCAATTCTTGGAAAATCAGTAAAACTTGAAAAATTTTCAGATTAGAGATAACATATATATATGTTAATACCAACAGTTATTGAAAAATCACAATTTGGCGAGAGAGCTTATGATATTTATTCACGGCTTTTGCGAGAACGCATCATATTCCTAGCAGGCCCGATAGATGACCACACTGCGAATATAGTCATTGCTCAATTGCTATTTTTGGAGTCTGAAGACGCAAAAAAAGATATTTACTTTTATATTAACTCCCCAGGTGGATCAGTCACAAGCACTATGGCGATAGTCGATACTATGAATCATATCCGCCCAGATGTTTCCACTTTTTGTGTGGGACTTGCAGCATCTGGAGCTGCAATAGTTTTGTCATCTGGTAAAAAAGGTAAAAGATTTGTCTTGCCAAATGCAGAAATCATGATTCACCAACCTCTCGGTGGTGTGGAAGGTCAGGCGACAGATATAGCAATCACGGCTAAGCATATTTTAAAAACTAGAGATAATCTAAACAAACTTCTAGCGAAAAATACCGGCAAAACTCTTGCTCAAGTAGAAAAAGACGTAGAGCGAGATTTCTTTATGGATGCCGAGGAAGCTAAAAAATACGGAATCATTGACGAAATCGTCACTAAGTCTAAAGTAACTGAGAAAAAAGTGGCCGAGTAGTCTTTATAATATTTTGATGCTCCCTCCAGTGTTGCCTGCCATAAGGTAGTCCGCAACTTTATTTTCGACTATTTCTTCTACTGCACGTTTTATCGGACGAGCGCCGAATTCCGGATCAAAACCGGCAACAGATATTTTGTCTATCAAGGCGTCAGTGATGATGAGGGTAACGTTTTTCTCAACTAAGAGACGTTCGGCAAATTCTTCGAGTAACAAGGTTGATATTTTTCTCGCTTCCCCCTCGCGAAGTGGCTTGAAGAGCACGATGCTATTGAATCGGTTCAGAAATTCCGGAGCGAACATGCCGGTTTGGATGAGCTCATTTACAAGCGTTCTTTTGTCGATATCCGGATTGACCACAATTTGAGCGCTACCGGCGTTCGAGGTCGCAATGACTATCGCATCTTTAAAACTGACCTGCCTGCCCGTGCCACGGGTCAACCTCCCTTCATCGAGCACCTGCAAAAGCAGATTGTGGATGAGCGCATTGGATTTTTCCAACTCGTCAAAAAATACGAGAGACAAAGGATATTCTTCGATCGCGGCGGCGAGCCTGTCGGTGAAAGTACCTACGGAGCCAGCGAGAGAAAATTCACTCATATCGAAGCGAATCATCGCATCCTTCCTGCCAAAATAGCTTTCCGCTAAAATTTTGGCGGTAAATGTCTTGCCGACTCCGGTCGGACCCAGGAAAAGGAAGCTGCCTGCTGGTTTGCTATGATCGGCGATCCCGGTTCGCAAGCGGCGAAGAGCCTCAGAAACATCTTTGACCGCTTCATCTTGTCCGACTATTTTTTTTCTCATGGAAACTTCGAGCTCCAATAAAACTTTTCGTTCGTCTGCACCAATTTCCCCGATAGGGATATTGGTCTTGTCCGAGACTATCTGCCGCACGTCATCGATGGTGACTTTCTTATGTAATGTCTGCAATTCCTCCAAAATAGAAAGCGATTTAGCTGGTTCCAGCTGGTTTTGGATCAAACGATTGGAAAGACGGACGATTTCGGCGATCGCATCCGGACTGATGGACATGTTGAGGCGATCTGCCTCGTCGGTCAAAATTTTTGTGACATCTTCCCGGCTGGTCTCCTCGATATCCACTTTTTCAAATTTAGAAAGGAATTCAGGATAATTTTTCAGCACCTGGTCGTAATTTGTAAAATCAGTAGTGACGATGATTCCGAGATGCAAAATAGAAAGGTATGGCATCAGCCTTTCGTACAAAGATGCATAGGCATGGATGTTTTCGATTACTAAAATTACGTTACCCGCAGAAGCGGCTTCTTTGAGACTTTGATCAAAATCCGCAAAACTTAATCCTTCGGTAAACAATTCGACAACCCGATGGTTACGAATCCCCGCAAACGACAACCCCGACCTACCCAAATGCCCCAAGTGAGAAATCAATGTAGATTTGCCGACACCCGCGTCTCCCACCAAGAGAACATTGTGGTTGATCTCCTTGGAGAGCCCGCGCTCGATCATGCGAAGAGCCTTTTCTTTGCCATAAATTTTCTCTGGAGTCGAAAGTGCGACATCTCGGCTATGAGCGCTCAAGGTCGGTGTGTCTCCATACGACAGAGAAATACCGAAGCTAGGCAGATTCTGTAAATAAGCAAGATTGATCTTGATCGGCAAAAAGAAAAAGATGGGAAAAGTGATTATGGCGAGAAGTGTGAACACCAGGCCGATGACGATAAGCACAGCACGGGCAAAAAATCCCAAAACTCTGGAAAATATGAAGAAGACGGCCTTTTCGACAAAACTAAAGCGCGCTTCTTTGATCTTATCCATCTTCCACGGTTCAAAAAGGGTCTTTAAAAGGAGCGGAACAGAGAAAGCATTCATGGCGTAGACGACAAGATTTTTCCACGATTGTATTCCGGAGTGCATCCCACCATTCTAGCATAATTGGACAAAAGATAAGTAACTTGTTATACTGACAATGTTGAATTTTACAAATTTTTTCACTTAGTTTAGGGGAATATCCATATATTATGAAGTGTTTAAAGCAAAATTTTCCACTCGCTGTCAGAGCAAGTAAAACTATTCTTTTGTCCGCTTTGGACTAGAAACCAATCCCTGCCCGCAATACTACGATAGCGTTGCAGGCGGGCATAAATATAGTGGCATATTCTTGTAAGCTAAAACACAGCTTATGAGCATAACGTTGATAACAATCCTATTAAGTGCCGGCGCGCTCTTTTTTGGAGTTTTGATCGGGTATTATTTGCGCGTCATAGTCGCCTTAGGAAAGAGAAGGTCTATCGAGATAGATATCAAGCAGATGCTGGTCGGCGCCAAAGAAGAAGCCCAGCGGATCACTGATGAGGCCAAGAAAAAATCAGAAGAACAGCTCGCGAATTTAAAAGAAGAAGAAAAAAAGAAGGGAGAAGAATTGCGGGAAACAGAGAAAAGACTCATCAAGAAAGACGAGTTTTTGGACACGCGCCAGGTAGAAATAAACAAAGAAGTCGACAACATCAAAATAAAAGTCGAAGAAGTAAAAAAAGTCCAGGAAAAAGTGCTGAAAATGGAAGAAGATAAGAGGACCGATCTCGAAAGAGTAGCCAAGCTCTCACAGGAAGAAGCCAAAGAAGAGCTCTTGCGAGACATCGAGCGGAAATACGAGGAAGACCTTTTGACCCGAATCCAAAAACTGGAAAATAGTAATGAAGAAAAATTAGACCGTCGGGCCAAGGACATATTAGCGACCAGCATTCAACGACTGGCGTCGAGCACCGCTTCCGAACTCATGACCACAGTGGTCTCTATCCCGAACAACGAAATCAAAGGCAAAATAATAGGAAAGGAAGGACGAAACATCCGGGCATTTGAGCGCGCTTCTGGTGTCGAGATCATCGTAGACGACACTCCAGGCTCGATCGTCATCTCTTCTTTTGATCCTATTAGAAGACAAGTCGCCCGCCTCGCTCTCGAGAATCTGATCTTGGACGGACGCATCCAGCCGGCCAAAATAGAGGAATTGGTGGAAAAAGCCAAGGAAGAAATAAATAAAATCATTAAAGAAAAAGGAGAACAAGCCGTCTATGAATGCGGAATATTCAATTTCGATCCACGCATCGTCGCCATCATCGGACGGCTGTATTTCCGCACCAGTTACGGACAAAATGTGCTTCAGCACTCTATCGAGATGACGCACATTGCCGGAATGCTGGCCGAAGAGCTTGGCGCAGACGTGGCGATAGCCAAAGCCGGAGCCTTGGTCCACGACATAGGAAAGGCGCTCGACCACGAAGTGCAAGGCACGCATGTTGAGATCGGCATCAGGATCTTGCAAAAATTTGGCGCAGACGAACGCATCATCACCGCCATGAAGAGCCACCACGAAGATTACCCTTATGAAACGATCGAGGCCATTATCGTCCAGACCGCAGACTCCATTTCAGGTGGCAGACCGGGAGCACGCCGTGACAGTGTCGAGAACTATCTTAAGAGACTGCAAGAACTCGAAGCCTTAGTAAATACCTTCCCTGCCGTCGAAAAGTCTTATGCCCTCCAAGCCGGACGCGAGATCCGCATCTTCGTCACTCCCGAGAAGATCTCAGACACCGAGGCCAAACTCATGGCTCGCGATATAGCGCTCAAAATAGAACAAGAACTTAAATATCCTGGCGAAATCAAAGTCACCATGATTCGCGAAACGAGAATTATCGAGTACGCAAGATAAAAATCTCCAGGCTTGCCTTAAAAAACCCTTGATATATAATGTATGGGCATTGATTATAAGGTTAAATTGCCACCGTTTGTCACCTAGTAGCGGAACAAATCGGGGCGGGGTCGAAAGAATTATAAAAATAACTTTAAATATATATGAATAAACAAGCATTAGCTGAATGGGTACATGGAAAACTGGGTGGAACAAAGGTACAAGCAGAGGAAATCGTAGACGGATTGTTTGGCGCTATCATCGACACCTTGAAAAAGGGCGGTGAGGTCTCAATCGCTGGTTTTGGTATCTTTTCTGTAAAACAAAGAGCTGCTCGTATGGCTCGCAATCCAAAGACTGGAGCGCAAGTCAAAGTGGAGGCAAAGAAAGTGCCAAAATTTAGAGCTGCAAAAGGTTTGAAGGATTCTATTGCATAAATTCTTTTCGCGCGAAAAGAATGAAACATAAAAACACCCTCTCTGGGTGTTTTTATGTTTATGAATAGTTAATGTTAATACTTCCTGATCACTGCTTTTAAAACTGCAATCACATTTAGAGAATGCTCCGGATATATCGGCTGATAGTTCTTGTTGGCCGGTTCGAGCCAGACTTTCCCTCCTTCTTTTCTAAAATATTTCATTGTAAACTCTCCGTCCACCTCAGCAATAACTATCTGCCCATCTTTGGCCTGATTGGCCCGTTCCACCAGAACCATGTCACCCTTAGAAATGTGTGCATCGATCATCGAATCCCCGTCTACCTCAAGCATATAAGTGGTAGCTTTCTTCTCTATCAAAAGGTCATCGAGATTTATCATATCAGCGAGCTCTTCTTCCACGGTGGCAGGCAATCCAGCAGTGACAAAACCCAACATGGGGATGCTAGCAATATTTTCTGTAAAACTTTTGGTCGGCAACAGTCTTCCTAAATGATCTTTCGCGACAAGTCCTGCCTCCAATAATTTTCCTACGACTTTAAACACTGCATTCTTGGACTTGAAACTGAAAAGCTTCATCATTTCAGAATACGTGGGCATCCTTTTGTTTTGAGAGTAAAAAGATTCTAGTTTTGTTTGATATTCGTTACGCATGGATAGGAGTTCTGAAGAATAAAGTAACCAACCTATTCACAAGACCTCTCCTGGTGTGATAGCGAACTTTTCGCAAGAGCAGTTTATGATCTCTTGCTTCCCTTCTATACCCCTCTCCCTGAAGAATTTTAAGGTCAATTTTTTTATTAATCCTATTTATCTCCCTTTCTAACATTTTTAAATATTGTGATTGTGACATATACTTGTCCGCCTCTGGCGGATTTTTATTTCTACTAAATCTGACCCGACTTGGTCATGAGTTTAGTATAAGTGAACGCTCGTTCACTGTCAACAACCAAACTGTGGATAACTATTTATTTATCCTTCGACAAGCTCAAGATCACTGCGTGACCTTCGGCCTATATTGCAGAGCCTCTAGGATATGGTTTGCCTCCACTTCTTTGGAGTTCTCAAGGTCCGCGATGGTGCGGGCAATCTTGATGACTCTGTGATATGCCCGAGCCGAGAGGGCTAGGCGCTCGGCACTGCCGTCCAAGAGGTCCCTCACCTCTTTGGTAAGTTTCACTATATTCCCGAGGTCTTTCACATTCATCTCGCTGTTGGTCTTGATCTTTCTTTTGCTGTCCTTGAATCTTCTTTCTTGGATGAGTCGCGCCTGTTTGACCCGATCTTTTATGGTATGAGTCTTCTCGCTTCGCACCACCTCATCGCTCAATTTTTTGTAATCCACATTGCCTACCGTGACCCAGAGGTCTATGCGGTCGATGATCGGGCCGGAAATTCGGCGTGAGTATCGATCGAGGTCATTCGGCTTGCAGATGCAGATCTTGTCTTTGTTGCCTTTGTTCCCGCATGGGCAGGGATTCATCGCCGCCACTAATATGAAATTCGATGGGAAAATAGCCGACCCTCGCGCGCGGGAAATGGAAACGATGTTGTCTTCGAGCGGTTGACGAAGTGCTTCCAAGACTCTTTTTTCAAATTCTGGGAACTCGTCCAAAAAGAGCACTCCTTTGTGCGCCAATGTCACCTCCCCTGGCTTGGGATTTGTGCCGCCGCCGATCATCGATACATAACTCGCAGTATGGTGCGGGGCACGGAATGGCGGTTCGGTCACGAGAGCGTCCTCGAGCAATCCGACAATAGAATGTATCCCGGTGATCTCCAAGATGTCCTCGTTCGAAAGCTCCGGCAAGATATGGGAGAACACTCGGGCGAGCATCGTCTTGCCTGTACCAGGCGGTCCAGAGAGGGCAATGTTGTGCCCGCCAGCAGCTGCGATCTCGAGCCCGCGCTTGGCGCTCTCTTGACCTTTGATATCGGAAAAATCTATATCATGAGTGGCATCTTTGTGGGCGATCACTGTCGGCCTTTGGACGGAAATCTTCGGCTTCTCTTTCCTAGGTCCAGGTTTGCCGGATTTAGGAACTCTTTCGCCCTGATCGCTCTGGTCAATATGATCGATTACTTCTTTGAGAGTCTTCGCCCCGTATATCGCAATGCCCTTTACTAGAGCCGCCTCTTCGGCATTCGCAAGAGGCACGAATATTTCTTTGTATCCTTGTTTTTTTGCCTGTTCAGTAAGAGGCAATACTCCTTTGATCGGCTGCAGTTCCCCATTTAGTGAAAGTTCTCCCAAAAATATTTTCCCTTTTGGGTCAAAATCTATTTCTTCGGCAGAAAGCAGATACGCGAGAGCGATGGCTAGGTCAAAATATGGTCCTTCTTTTTTGAGGTCCGCGGGAGACAGAGAGATCACTATCTTTTGGTTTTGATTCTTAGGAGACTTGAAGCCGGAATTCTTCAGGGCAGAGCTCATACGGTCCTTGGATTCATCCACCGCCTTGTCAGGAAGTCCGACTAAAGTAAAAGCATGTAAAGTATTTTTTGTAATATCGACTTCTACCGTCACAATTTTACCTTTCAGTAAATGTGTTTGCGCAGAATATACTCTAGAGAAAGACATAAAAGCTTCTAGCCTTCTAAATGCTTTTTACAGGTTCGCGCCGCTGGATTTGCTTCCAAGCGCGCCGTTTCGATATCGGCCTTGCATACTTCGCACCTGCCGAAAGAATCTCGGTTCAATCCTTTCAATGCTTTTAAAATATTGTTCAATCTCGGCCCGAGGGTTTTGATCATCGAGCTTCTCGCCTCGAAATCTTCAAACCTATCAGCCATATCGTTCTGATCCGTTGCAGGAGCAATCTGCTCTTCCGGAGTCGCTTCCCACTCCAAGGTCTCGGTGTTCAGCTTGCCCATTCCACGCAATTCCTCCAAAAGGACATCTCGTTCTTTCTCCAGTTTTTCTTTTATTTTTTTCTTGTCTAACATGAATTTAGTTCTTAAAGTTTATAATGTTGTAAAGTTTTTAAAGTATCTTCTTTATAACCTTATGAACTTGATAACTTTAAACTAATCCATCATAGCATTTCTGATTTTCATAGCAAGCCTGGAATATATACAAGTTTATAAATGCTTAATTGATCTTCGCCTGGTTATGGAGTAGCATAAAAATGAGTGAGGTTTTACCTAGCTCGGATGAGTTAGTTCTAAAAACACCGCAACTTGAAAATTAAAAACCCTGAAATCATGAAAACAAACCCGACAAAACACTGGGCATTGCTTTGCGCGATCTTGATGTTGAATTTGAGAACGATCGCCCAACAGGTACCGGTAAACATGAGTTGGATTCCCCCCGGAGAGTTTACAATGGGCAACTGTATGGACACAAACGAGGGGTCCAGCATCGAACTGCCCTTGCGTGCCATTTATCTTTCGGCATTTTACATGGACAGAACGGAGATCAGTAAAGCACTCTGGGATGAAGTGTATGTTTGGGCCATAAATCATGGATACAGCTTCGACAATCCGGGGTCTTGGATGATAAATAATTCAACCAGTTACTTAGGGGGACCGCCAAATCGAAGCCGAGGCACTAATCATCCCGTTCACACCATAAATTGGTACGACGTGGTGAAGTGGTGTAATGCACGTTCGCAAAAAGAATCCCGAATGCCCGCCTACTACACCAGCGCCACTCATTCGAATATTTACCGCACTGGACAAGTAATTATGGAAAACAGCTTCGTGAAATGGAACGCGGGATATCGCTTGCCGACCGAAGCGGAGTGGGAAAAAGCCGCCCGAGGTGGAACAAACGGGCACCGTTTCCCATGGAGTGAAGGAGATACCATCACCCACAGCCAAGCAAACTACAACAGCAGAGAGAGTGAAGTCTACGACACGAGTCCGACGCGTGGCTTAAATTGCGTCTTCGGTTGTAACGGCGGATACTCTGTTCCTAATACAAGTCCAGTCGGGTATTTTCCAGCAAACGGCTACGGACTGCACGATATGGCCGGAAACGTTTGGGAATGGTGCTGGGACTTGTACGGAACATATCCGGACGGCCCGCAAAACAATCCGCTTGGTGCCGTATCTGGGTCTTTGCGCATACTTCGAGGCGGTGCCTGGTACGACTACACCTTCGCTGCCGTTTGTCGAAATTCACGTCGCCTCCCTTGCGATCCGATACGTGTCGGTTTCGGTTCTCCGTCTTGGTTCTTTTATGGATTAGGATTCCGGACTGTCTTGCCCGGATGGTTTGCGCCGTTTGCAAATTTGCCGGCTCCGACGCAGGAAGTTTACTCGTGCTCAGTTACGAAACAGCCAGGAAAAAGCAAGTTAGTAATTGGAACACATGGTTGGAATCCCGACATAACATGGCTCGATAATATGATTGGCAGTATTAATTCCTATCTTACAAGTCGCAGTCTTGCGAATTGGCAAGTGGCTCCCTATAAATGGCTTAAGGGGGCTCAGATCCCTTTAATCAAAGGTGGTCCCCAAACCGCTCTTGAGAATGGGAAACAGGAAGGAAAGATACTGGGTGATTGTATTGCAGCACAGGGGTGGACAGATGTTTATATGTTTGCTCATAGTGCTGGTGCAGCTTTGATTCAGGCAACCGCAGAAAGAATTAGGGCATTATCACCAAACACTAAAGTTTACTGCGTATTTCTTGATCCCTTCGTTGGTTTTGACTACTCAGGAATATATACGTATGGAAATAGTGCTGATTGGGCGGTTAATTACTTCACTCGTGACATTTCAACAGGAGGAGAAATCTGGCCGTTTACCCAAGGTTTATTGGTGAATGCCCACAACATTGATGTCACCCCTCTTGATCCCAACAAGATCACTACTCTCAAGTTCCATTCATCCGCTTCGGGTGAATTTGAACCCTGCACAAAAACAGTTACATCGCATAATTGGCCATTGGACTTCTTTATGAACACAATTACAGGCAATGGTGTAACATCGGACTATGAAGGATTTGGGTTTGCATTAAGTGAAGATGGCAACTGGCCCTATCCTCTTGTTCCTTATACGCCAGGAAATGATCCAGCTCAAATCTTGGGCACCCCCGACCCTACATGTGTCACGGAAGTTCAGCTGACTCCTGCGACATGGAATAATACGTTGATTGATTTTACTCAATCGCCGACAGTCCAAAGCGATACCGGCACAATTCTAAAACGTTCTGACTCCTCAATCAAACTGTCAAGTGGATCACCAGTGTGGCTCGCTACGCTTGTTTCCAGCACTAATCCATTAAATGTGATTTCCTTTGATACTGAATTCATCAGTTTAAGTGGAGCTCAAGGATTATTGACGGTTGTCTGGGACGACCAAGTCATCGGTTCAATTGACGAACGTATTGTCAGTAATAATCATTACACGTTCAGGTACCCAAATTCAATCGCGAACAGCAGTCATACTCTGGGACTCCGTCTCGATTCGTTCACGAATATTCAGTCAATCGTAGCGATTACAAACATTGTTCTTAATCAGGTTGGTGTTAGCCAGCCATTCTCGCTATCTATAGGAAGCGAGATAACAAATGGCGTGCGAATCTATCAGTTAACAGGAGAGGCGGGGTTTGAATATAACGTTCAGTCCTCTGTCAATCTCGTTGACTGGAATGACATCGCTGTCCTTAAAAACACGAACGGAGCTGTCCGATTCTTCGATCAAAGCTCAACGAACTACCCGATGAGATTCTACAGGGCAGTTGCACCGTATTAAGTAATTAGTTAGTCACAACACAGAGCTTGCTTCGGTAAGCTCTTTTTATTTACTATTTCTAAGTTTTATAAATTTTATAATCGAACCTACTAGAGAACCAAAAACAAACCACACGGCAGTTCCGGCTATTGTATATTCAATTACGGACAAGGAAATTATATTTTTAAAAGACCAGAAAGGAATCCATGGAATAGCAAAAGGCAAACATTCAAATCCTAAGCCCGTATAGCCTGGTACCATAATTATATATTCACAAAAACTTGTTAGAAAAGTAGAAACAAGAGAAATTCCACCTCCGATCACCCCTCCTCGTAGCCAGTAAGGCATTTTTTTCCAAAAGCTCATAAAGCTAATTCTAGCATATGGAAAGCTAGGATTTTTCACAAGAATGTTTATAAATGCTACAATACCGCTATGGTATTTAATTTTGATTTCGGGGACATAAAAGTTGTTTTAGGAATAATTGCTGGGGTAATCGCCTTTTTAGCCTATATTGTTTATATTATTTCAATATTCAGGGGTGGTTCGAAACCCAACCGAGCGACGTGGTGGATTTGGTCTTTCATGGGTTTGGTAATCGGAATAAGTTATTATGCCTCCGGCGCTGTTAATACAATATGGGTCCCCTTTGTTGAATTTATCGGACCTTTTTCTATAGCACTATTATCTATTAAATATGGAGAAGGAGGATTAAATAACAAAACTGATTTAATTTGTCTATTTGGCGCAATTTTTAGTATTATTCTATGGGTTATATTCAATAATCCAGTAGTCGCCCTTGTAACTAATTTATTGATTGACTCTTTTGCAATAGTGCCCACTATTAAAAAATCATACTTGCGACCAGAAGGAGAAGACTTTTGGGCATGGTTCGGTACGGGAGTCGCAGATAGCTTGAATATGTTTGCTGTGGAAAGATTTACTTTCGCAATTTTATTATACCCTATATATATGCTTGTTTCTGATCTCATAATAATTTTTATACTTCTTTTAAGAAAGAAGGGTATAATGAAAGATATAAGTTTTCTTACGAAGCATAATTAAACCATGAAAATCTACATCGGGGAGAGTAAATTGCACGGGAAAGGAATTTTTGCAAAAAAAGATATAAAAAAAGGTGATATCGTTTTTATTATCAAAGGAGAGAAAGTTAATTTTTTAATACACAACAAAAAGCAAGCAAAAATTGCTGGTTTTAACTGGATTGGAATAAGAAAAAATACTTGGATTAACCCTATAAACCACGGTTTGTACATAAATCATTCCTGTGAACCAAATTGTGCCATTAAAGGAAGAGTTACGGCTGCAGCAATCCGTGATATTAAAAAAAATGAAGAAATAACTTTCGATTATTCATTGAATGAGGCAGATATTTTTTGGTACATCAAATGCTATTGCGGTTCGAAAAATTGCAGAAAAACAATTAGGTCAATTCAGTTTTTGCATCCAAAAAAATTTTCCGGGCATGAATCACATATCCCAAAAGATTTTAGAAAAATTTACAAAAAGTTTAATGCATTTAAATTCAAAAATCAGAAAAAATTACAAACTGAATGGGTAAATTTTATTAAAAAGGATTTTAATGTATAATAAATACATGGTAGATAAAAAATCAAAAATATTTTTCCTTATATTTATTTCACTTGCAATTGTGTCAATTATAATTACTTATAACAAATATGTAATTAATAATGATTTCGAAGTATTCCAAGATGAGGAGGCATTTAACGAATCTTTATTAGAGGAATAATCATATGGATATGATAACTCAAACATTTATAGAATTGTGCGAATGGGATTCATCAAGATTTTTGATTTTTTCTGACAATGTATTTGGAACTTTGATTTATTATTCGCATTTTCTTGCAATGATTTTGGCCTTGGTGGTTGGTTTCTTTGTATTTTCTCAAAATAAAAAAGGTTTAGTAAATAAATTATTATTTTTTATAATGCTTTTTTTCGCGACATGGACATTCCTCGACCTTGTCCTTTGGGCAAATGAAAGGCCTGATTTTATAATGTTTTTTTGGTCGTTAATTCTTTTAGTGGAACCCCTTGTGTATGCTCTATGTGTGTACTTTATTTATGTTTTCATTGAAAAAAAGGATATAAGCTTTAAAAAAAAGATTGGAATATTTTCGTTGTTATTACCAATCATAGTTTTATTACCAACACAGCTTGCACTTGTTTCATTCGATCTATCAAACTGTTTTAGAGAACCAATTGAAGGACCCATAGCTACATATTATATATATATAACAGAAACCATATATTTATTCTGGATACTCCTATACGCTTTTAAGGCGTACTACAAAGCCACCGAAATAATGCGAAAGCAAATCATTCTTGTTACTTTTGGTATAATACTTTTTCTTTTAAGCTTTGTTTCAGGAAATATAATCGGAAGTATAACTGAGGATTGGACTCTTGCACAAATCGGTCTTTTCTGTATGCCTCTGTTTGCACTATTTTTAGGGTACATGATTGTAAAGTTTAAAACATTTAATGCAAAATTGATTGGGACACAAGCTCTTGTTGCTGCTCTTGGATTTTCAGTCCTAGGAATTATTTTCATTCGAAGTATAGACAATGTTAGAGCAGTTGCAATAGCAACACTTCTACTTATTATAATTATGGGTGACCTCTTGATAAGAAGTGTTAAAAGAGAAATAAAGCAGAAAGAAGAGCTAGCCAAACTTAATGTTGAACTTGAAAAATTGATCAAACAACGTGAAAGCTTGATGCATCTCATCAACCACAAAGTGAAAGGTTCGTTTACTCATTCCAAATATGTCTTTGCGGGCATATTGGATGGAACTTTTGGAGACATAAATGAAGAAGTCAGGAGGAGATCCGAACAGGGCCTCGAGGCAAACGACAACGGCATCAAGACCATTGATCTGATTTTGAACGCTGCGAACTTGCAACAAGGTCTCATCAAATACGAAATGAAAAAGGTAGACTTTAAAGATGTAGTCTCAAAATCATTCTCTGAAAAAAAGATCCCCGCGGAAAAGAAGGGCCTGAAAATAGAAAAGGAAGTTGGGGAAAGTGATTATACCGTACCAGGAGATGCTTTCTGGCTACAAGAAGCGGTAAATAATCTTATCGACAATTCCGTCAAATACACCAAGGAAGGAGGGATATTCATCTCGCTCAAGCGGAATGCTGGAAAAATATTGCTGTCAGTCAGAGATACCGGCATGGGCATCACCCCGGAAGACAAGAAGAACTTGTTTACCGAAGGCGGCCGCGGCAAGGACTCGATCAGGGTAAACGTGGACTCGACCGGCTATGGCCTCTATTCGGTCAAACTCATCATCGAAGCGCATAAGGGCAAAGTCTGGGTAGAATCTGAAGGCGAAGGCAAGGGCTCCACTTTCTATATCGAATTGCCAGCGGTAGAATAAAGAACAACCAAACTCGTTGCAGGTCATTCGACTCTGAGAGTCTCAGACTCGATGAGCGCACTTTTTGAGAGGCCTTTCGCAGCGCGACGGCGCGAGAAGTTCGCTCCGCGAGCACGCGGAGATAGATTGCCTATCAAAAAGTGTGCCAAGAAAGAGTTTGGTTACATTTGCAATAATAAAATTAGTTTGCTATTCTTTATTTACAAGTAAATATATCAAGAGTGGCGACGATCCTCCTTCGTAAAACTACGGACGGAGAGCGAGAATTGGCTTGATGACTCGCCCGGCAACCTAGCTATACGTTTTAGGCAAAGGTGCTAAATCCAACCAAATGCTGATAAGACAGCATGAGGAGAGATAAGTATGCCTAGTCGACATAAAATTCTTTCCTCATTAGTTTGAGGATTTTTTTATTCAAAAAATTATTTATGTTTTACAAGCACAATGGCAGTTATACAGTCGAGAGCGTTACTTCTGGGCATCCGGACAAAGTCTGCGACCAGATTTCCGACTCAATTTTAGACGCTTACTTGAAAGCCGACCCCAAAAGCCGGGTCGCAGTCGAAACTTTTGGCGGGCATGGCAAGCTAGTGATCGGCGGAGAAGTAACTTCCAAAGGAAAAGTGGATTACGCCAAAATAGCGCAGGATGTCTATAAGAAAATCGGCTATAACAACAAGCTCGATATCTCCGCGCGTATCGTCACTCAGTCCCCTGACATAGCGATGGGGGTGGACACCGGCGGGGCGGGAGATCAAGGCATAATGTATGGCTACGCCACCAATGAAACTCCGGAATTTCTGCCGAAAGGGGTAGTCCTAGCGCACAAGCTCGCAAGCCGCCTCGAAGAGATGCGAAAAAGAGGCAAAATAAAATGGCTCAAGCCGGACGGCAAGACGCAAGTCACTTACAGAGACGGCAAGCTTCACACTGTCCTCGTGAGCACCCAGCACGCCAAAAATGTGAGCCAGGAAGAAATCAAAAAAGAGATCACTAAAAAAATAATCCACCCTCTCCTCACTCCTCTCGAAAGAAAAACAGCGAAAATATTGGTAAACCCGACTGGACACTTCGTCTCCGGAGGATTCGAAGCGGACACCGGTCTCACTGGGCGCAAACTGATGGTGGACACTTATGGAGGCCTAGTCCCCCATGGCGGAGGCTGTTTCTCCGGCAAAGATGCCACCAAGGTAGACCGCTCCGGCGCCTATATGTGCCGATATGCGGCCAAAAGCTTGGTCGCCGGCGGTTATGGCAAAGAAGTATTGGTATCGGTCGCCTATGCGATCGGGGTAGCGGAACCGCTCATGGTAGAAGCTATCAACGAAAAAGGAGAAGATTTGTCGCAAATCGTCCGCGAAAATTTTGATTTTCGTCCGCTCGCCATCATTGAGAGCCTCGGTTTGCGCAATCCCATCTTTAAGGGAACTGCTGCATACGGGCATTTCGGCAAGGGAAACCTGCCTTGGGAAAAGATCAAAAAAATAAATAAAAAACACCAGAATCCTAATGTTTTTTACGAGCTTAGCAAGCAATTATAATTTTATAACCAAGAGTACGCCGATTACGATTGCTGCGACTGCGCTGATGACCCGGGAATACTTGAACGGATAAAAATGGCTGATGCCAAACACAAGAAAGAAAACGACTTGCGCTAGAGTTAGTACTGACATAAAAAAATGGTAAAAGAAATTAATAAGCGACCTGTGTTTATTGTAACACGTTTACAACCCAAATAGCACCATTATTTCTTGATCTGGCCTGCAGCCAGGCGAGTCATTATTTCCCGCACAGCCTTTTCAGTGTTGGTGATAATGACAGAATTATCATCTGCAAAGACGTACATTAGAGCTATCTTCCTGTCCTCTATGCTGTCTTTTTCATATAAAATGCGCGCATTTTTGTTACCCACAATACCGTCCTCAAAATCAGCAGTGAGAAGATAATTATTTTCAGTCGTTACCGTTTGGCCCAAAAATTTGTATAAGTCGAGAAACATCTTGTCTTCCCAGAGGCGGAGCGTATCAAAGACATCTGCGATGGAACGGACTTTAAGCAAAATAAAAAAGTCGTCTGTTTGATTTTTTACTGCCCCCATCAGGAAACTATCGCTCACAAAGCTGACGGTTCCGGAACCATCCGTGAGGGGCTGATCCGGCTTCGGCTCGAAATTTGCTTTGATAAGGGTGAAGAATTCCCGGAGCCCTATGATCTTGTTCTTGTCGTAAGTAAGATAAATGCCTTCCACGCCTCCGTTTTTGACTTCTGTTGCATTGACGGCGTTCACTACCGCCTGCATTATTTTTTCTTTTTTGAGATCTTTCACCTCGATAAAAGTGCTCTGGTCAAGGAAGATAATAGGCGAAAACTGCTGCCCTACCGGCACAGTCGGAACTTTAGTCTTGGAAAAGAAGTACACCAGAGTCACAACACCGAGTATTATGAACAATCCGCCCACCATCATAAAGAATTGGTTCTTTTTTGATTCTGGAGAGAGATTCCTCTTTTCTTTTTCATGCTGTTCTTCTCCATGGATTATTTTTTTTACGAGGCCAGTCTTGTCATCTTCAATCACCTTCACCATGTCATCGGCGTAAGTTTGAACGATCTTGTTGCCAATTTCGGCCCCTTGGAGATTATTTTTATTTTCTTTTTCCATATATTTGCTTAAACAAACAAGTTTAAGGCTTCTTAAAGAAATCTTTATCTGCTTCCTTGATAGACAGGCCGATCCTGCCTTTTTCTCTGTCGATAGAAATGACCTTGACCGGCACGATCATCCCTTCCTTTATTATATCGCTAACTCGTTCCACGCGAAATGGCGCCAATTCTGAGATGTGAACCATGCCGTCGGTAAATGCATTCAGCCCCACAAAAGCCCCGAAGTCGGCTATTTTTACGACTTCACCTTTCAATATTTCGCCTACGGTAAATTCATGGGTCATGTCGAGAACTATGGTCTTCGCTTTCTCTGCGCTATCCCCTTTACCGGTAAAATAAACCGTGCCATCGTCCTCGATAGTTATTTCCGCTCCGGTCTTTTCCTTGATCTCTTTAATAGTTTTTCCTCCCCCGCCGATCACCATACCAATCATCTCCGGATTGATCTTGATGATCAATATTTTCGGCGCGCTCGGCGATATATCGGGGCGAGGGGCGCTTATCTCTTTTTCAATCACATCCAAGATCGCCATGCGGGCACTCTTTGCTTGCTCCATGGCTTCACTCAATATTTTTATCGGCACTCCTTCCACTTTCACATCTAGTTGTATTGCCGTGACTCCAGTCCTCGTACCGGCCACTTTGAAATCCATGTCACCATGATGATCTTCGGGGCCTTGGATATCAGTCAAAATTTTGTACTCAAAATTTTGACCCTGAGCGGAGCCGAAGGGTAATCCCTCGACAGAAACTCGGGACTTTGCTTCGCGCAGCATCAGCCCCATCGCGATGCCGGCGACAGGCGCCTTGATCGGCACTCCGCCGTCCATGAGAGCAAGTGAGGAAGCACAGATCGAAGCTTGAGAAGTCGAACCGTTCGAAGCCATTGATTCCGAGACCAAACGCATCGTGTAGGGAAAATCCGCCACAGCAGGCAATACCATGGCGAGAGCTTTTTCAGCGAGTGCTCCATGGCCGACTTCGCGACGGTTGGTAAACCCTGCCCTTCCTGTTTCGCCGGCAGAGTACGGAGGAAAGTTGTAATGATGCATAAATCTTTTTTCAACTTTGAGCTGAAGACCATCCACTAGATTCCTGTCTTCTGGTCCGCCCAAAGTGAGCACCGAAAGAACATGCGTGCCTCCGCGATAAAAGATCCCCGAGCCATGCAGTATCGTCGAGAGCCCTCCAGCTTGCGCAAAAAGATCTCGAACTTCATCCATTTTTCTGCCATCAGCACGTTTATTTTCTTCAATTGCTTTTTTGTGGAGAATGTCGTTTTCTGTATCGTCAAATAAATTATCTTCTAGACTGAAATCTTCTCTGTCTGTATACTTTTCGGCCACCATCTTGTTCCAAACGTTGTGGAGCGCATCTATTTTGGCTTTGCCTGCTCCGGAAAAGATAGCTTCCTCCATTTTTGGTAATATTTCCGCGTTGAATAATTTTACTGACTCGGGGTCGATCGTCTCTTTTGGGATGACTCTCTTTTCTTTCCCGATTTCAGCCACGATGCTCTTCTGAAAATTTTCCAATTTAGTGATCTCCTCGCTCGCTTTAAGCAGAGCTTCGGTGAGCTCCGCTTCTGCCGTCTGGTGGGCGGATGCCTCAATCATATTGATATGGGTATTTCTCCCGCACACCGTGAGATCAAACTGATATTTCGTATCATCTTGGCGCAAACTCTGGGAAGGATTTATTTTCAAGCTCTCATCATCGTACTTTCCGATACGTACACAACCGATAGGCCCGTTCCACGGGATATTCGACACTGCAAGCGCGAGCGAAGCGGCATTCACCGCTAGAATAGTCGGGTCGTTATCGTCGACAGAGATCACCGTCACTATCACCTGCACCGCATGCCGGATAGACTGGTCAAACAGCGGTCGCAAAGTCCGGTCGATGACTCGGCTCGCGAGGATGGCATCTTCGGATGGCTTGCCTTCTCTCCTTACAAAACGTGAACCTAAAATTTTTCCGGCCGCATAAAACTTTTCTGCATAATCCACCGTCAGATTGAAATAGCCCAGACCCTTTTGGCTGTCGTGCGACATACAGACAGTGGCGAGGACTATCGTCTCGCCGTATTTGAGCATCACTGATCCGTGAGCTTGTTCCGCTAAATCGGTAAAAACAGCTGTCATTTTTTTACCTCCGATCTCCACACTATATTCTTTTTTTTGCATATGATTCCCGCTCTAGACGGGCGATCCGCCAAAGGCGGACAGGGTTCGTGTCCAGACTACAGTGTTGTTTCATTTTTATTTTCCGTTTTATGGGCGGATTGAAACACTACTTTGTGTCTAGACGCGAACTGATTAACTAATAAAGTCTAATGAACTATTGATTATATTAGCATTTTGAGGTAAAAAAGCAACGGATCTTATATTACACTAAATGTTTCAACAGTCATCTCTTCAATAAAAAAGGAAGATCTCCGATCGAAGAGAGTTTGGACTTGTTTAGCCTTGGGGAAAGGACATCAATAAATTTCTTGATTCTCGCGACTTCCGCATCGAGGCTCGCGAAATTGTTAAATTTTTTCCTTGTGTAAATGACCAGTTCCCCTTCTACCCATTCCATGTCGTGATCCCATTTTGAATCAAGGAGCTCGGCAAAAATTTCCGGAGTAAAAATTTCCAGAGTTTCTATTTCGTATTCCTTTGGTGAGTATAGTTTGAACTTATCTGCAAATTGGGGCGGGACGGAAATATTGGCCAGAGAAGAAAACATCGAGGGAGGGTTTGCATGCCAGTCACCTTTATAATTCAAATAAAGATGCGGAAATGTTCCGGAAAATTTTATTTCGAAAACCGTAAATGAATAAGTTGTTTTGTGCTTGCCGTAGCCTACAGTGTACTGATATTCAAAGATGTGGAAGGGCTGGCCGTTGTAGGTGCCACTGATGCCATGATGCGATTTTGGAGAGTGGCCGATTTTGAATAAAAGTGCTTTTTCATCCAAAGTATTTTTGGTGGCTATATAATCCCATTTATATTTCAAAGCGAGCTGCATCCAGAAGGCCTCGCGCACTTTGGAGTAAAGCATCGCCAGGTAAACGCCGAATAAGACCCACGGGGTGATAAGAATATAAAAACCGAGATCCGATAAGGTAATTTCCTTAGGCAAAAATATGAAGAAGCATACGCTCCAAGCTGTCGATATGAAAACAGCAAGAAAAATATTTTTGGATTTCTTTTTGAGAACAGCAAAAAATGCCTGTTTCGTGTCCAGCACCTCACCGTATTCTTTGAGAATAGGCGCAGTATTGCTCATGTCTTATCTCACCCCGATTAGATATTTTTTAGGATTTTCAGAGAGATCCACAAAGTCGTCCACCGCTTCGCGGAGCTTGCCGGAGGTCGATTGACCGAAGGATACGACTTCTACTTGCACGCCCATGGTCTGCAGATATTCCACTAGCGGAACAAAGTCGCCGTCGCCGGAGACTATGACTGCAGAGTCGAGGCGAGGAGACATTTTGATCGCGTCGACCGCGAGCCCAACATCCCAATCAGCTTTCTTTGATCCGCCTGAAAATATCTGTAAGTCCTTGGTCTTGGTTTCGATGCCTAGCTTCTGCAGAGCCTCAAAGAAATTTTTCTCGTCGCCCGCCTCGGTGGTGATGACATAGGCCACCGCCCGCACCAGCTTCCTGCCGGAGACCGCGTCTTTCAAGACTGCGCCAAAATTGACTCTCGCTTTGTATAAATTGCGGGCCGAGTGATATAAATTTTGAGTATCGATAAAAACTCCGACTCTTTGCTCTTTGTGCTTAATGACTACCATATATAAAAAAAATTATTAAAAATATTAAAAGTTCAACCTGAAGTAATTATACCAGATTATAAAAAATTAATATATGAGAAATTTTTGCGGATTTCTCCATCTGGTGATGGAACCTTCCCCGCCAAAATTTCTCATATTTTAATTTTGAGTTTAACTAGACGAGCTCAATCTTCTTCATCAAAGCGTTGTAGCGAGCTTTGTTTGTTCGCTCCAAGTATTTCAAATGAGTGCGCCTGTCGGCAACCATTTTGATGAGTCCCCTCCTAGAATGATTATCCTTTTTATGCTTCTTTAAATGTTTCGCCAATTCATCAATAGCCGCAGAAATCACAGCCACCTGTACTTCCGGAGAGCCCGTATCTTTATCGTGAATCTGATTTTTCTTTATAATTGCTTGCTTTTTCTTGGTTGCTAACATACCCCGCATATTAGCATAAAGTAGCTAAAATTGCAACCTTCCCCTGTACCCCGTGATTATGTGTGAGCAAGCACTTTCTCATTATAAAATATATTGTGCGACATGGTATAATTGGCAAATGGCATCACTAAAGGAGCTAAAAAATCAATTCTTGGAATATGTGGAGATAGAAAAAGGCCGTGCTATCAGAACTGTAGAAAATTACGACCACTATCTGACTGTATTTCTCGAGCAAACAAAAATTACCGACCCAAAAAATATTACGGATGAAAAAGTTCGAGATTTCCGTATTTGGCTCAATCGCCAGACGACTGGGAACAACCGCGCCACCGGAGACACGATAAAAAAGAAAACCCAGAATTATTATATGATTGCTCTGCGAAGTTTTCTCAAATTCCTAGCAAAAAGAAGCATCGCTTCTCTTCCCGCTGACCATATAGAACTTGCAAAAGTCGGTGAAAGACAAATCGACGTAATTTCGCAAGAGGAATTGAAAAGACTTTTGGATGCTCCTAACAAAGAAAAAAACTTGGAAAGGTGTGCGCGTGATAAAGCGATCATGGAAATGCTTTTCTCTACGGGTCTGCGTGTTTCAGAACTTTGTTCACTAAAAAATGACTTAGACTTGCATCTAGATGAATTCTCTATTAGGGGGAAGGGTGGCAAAGTGCGAGTTGTTTTCCTATCCGACGAGGCAAAAAAATCTGTTAAAGAATATTTATCGATTCGCAAAGATATATCAGACGCTCTTTTTGTGAAACTAAGCGATGAAATTTCAAAAAAAGAAACAACTGAAGGGCTCACTCGCCGTTCAATAGAAAGAATCGTAAAGAGGTATGCCACTATCGCCGGAATATCTAAAAAGGTAACCCCGCACGTGATTCGTCACGTTTTTGCCACCGACCTCCTATCAAATGGCGCAGATATCCGCTCCGTACAAGCCATGCTCGGCCATGCCAACATCGGCACCACACAGATATATACGCACGTTACAGACAAACATTTGCGGGATATACATAAGAAGTTTCATAATAAAAATTAAAAAGACAACTTGGCATATTTACGCTATAGCGTATATATGTCGCATACTATGAAATCCCACGATCGTGAAGTTTTATAGAACAAATAGAAAAACCGCCCTCCAAACGGTTTCCCTTTGTTGAGCGGTTTGATTAGTCTCTAAATAACTCCCTGATTTCCTTAAAAAAGGAATAAAGGCTATCAAAGTCTTGGAGGCTGGGCAACCCTTCTGCTCTCAAAACTTTGTCTATCTCCGCGATATTTTCTTCTCCGACACAAGACTCGAGTTGATCTTGTCCGGATAGATTGGTATTCTCCTTGTACAACTCCCAAAAATATCGCACCCTTCTGTCCGCCAGTTCAGCAACAATGCCCGCGTTTTTAGGATTGTGAAGAATCTGTTTTTGGAAGTTTCCAGATTGGGAATACCATATCTGTTCTTCCAACTTTTCCCTAATTTTTTCCGGCTCCCACAAGAGTTCTTGTTTTTCTTTCTTCATTCTTGTTTCCTTTCGTTTTGTTGTTGTTATTTTCTGTTTAATTCTTTCTCAATGCGGTTGTGGCAAAAACTCCTTAGTATCTCGAGTTTTTTACGCTCTTCTTCTAAATCAGGAGGCCCATCATCAAAAAACTCAAGGGCGCAAAACCTGGCAATACTATCACGACAACTATGATAACGCTCTTCAGTATAAAGCAACAATTCTACAAATTCTTTTCCCGACAAGGAATCGACGTCACTTTCACTGTAATCAAATAAACTCTTTTTTTTCATTTTTTTGCATTTCCGCTATATTATTTCGGGACAGCGAGGCTTCCTTTCAAGAGCCAACCCATTTATTAAGTTTTCAAACAACTTCTTTCATCATTTTGACATATTTTTAGTATTTGTCAATAATTAAAGACATATTTGACAATAAAAGAGAAATAGACTATACTATTTGTATTTAGTAGTAATATATTGCCAATAAAATGAATAATAAGGGACTGGATTTAATAGACCAAAAGATACTTTACGAGCTTGATTTGAATAGCGGGCAGTCTTTTTTGGATTTGGCGCAAAAAGTTGATATTCCAAATGAAACTGTCGCCTTTCGGGTCAAACGCTTGCAGAAAAATGGCTATATTAAGAATTTCATAACCAGTATAAACACTTCAAATTTAAATAGTTTCTATTACAAATTCTTTTTTAAGTTTCAGAAAACAATTCCCAAAATAGAAAGAGATATTATTGATTATCTCCGCGCCTATCATGGGATAGCGTATTTGGCTAGGCTCGAAGGCAGGTTTGATTGTACTTTTTTGGTTCTAGCGCAAGATATTTCTAATTTATATGCTTTTCTAGTTCCCTTCAAGGAAAAATTTGGAGAATATGTTTTGGAACAGGAAATTTTGACTATGACTTCAGTGCATAGATTTAATTTTCGCTTTTTTTATGAAGGCGGAAAATTACTCCATTCGCACTACCCAGAAGAATTAAAAAGGCCTGACATAGATGACCTAGATTATGGGATTATCACTACCCTAGCGAAAAACTCGCGCGCAAGTTTGAGTGAAATGGCTAAAACAAACAAAGTTCATCCGAATGTTATAAGATACAGAATCCAAAAACTTAAAAAGGGTGGATTTCTAGGAAATTCGGTCTTAGATATTAATTTTAAAAAGTTCGGAGTGGAACAATATCAAGTAGATTTCACTTTAAAAAACCAAAATGATGTGCAAAAAATTATAGATGCTGTGGCGCTACTACCCGAATCCACTTTTGCCACTGTGACTTTGGGTAAATACGATCTCGCCGTAGAATTCGCCGTAAAAAATAAAGATTCATTGAAAAGAATTTTGGATAGAATCAAAACTGAATTCAGCGACACGATCATCAGTCAAGATGTTTTTGAGATGGAAGAATATACCGTCAACTGGTTCCCATATAGTTTGAAGAAAAATGGCAAAGCAGAGACTCCGCTCCAAAATCAAACAGTGGTATAATTTACAAATGGATTATCAGGCGCATAAAACATATTTCGAAACAGCTTACAAGACCGGCACCGACGTCTGGACACACAAGCCCACTAACAAACAAGTGGCGAAACTCACGAGCAAGCTCAAAAAAGGAGACATCATTTTAGAGCTCGGATCCGGTCGCGGGCTTTTTGCTAAACATCTTGCGGAAATAGGTTTCCGAGTGATTGGGCTCGATTTCGAAAGTGCCATAGTCAGAAAAGCGAACGAAGCCATCAAAGACTGGAAACTGGAAGGTAAAGTAGGCTTCTTGGAAGGAGACGCGCTCAATATTCCCCTGGTAAATGAGAACTTCGACGGAGCATGCGACTTTGGGCTTTTCGAAAATTTGTATAAAGAAGACTGGCCACAGTATGTAAAAGAAATACATCGTATCTTGAAGCCGGGAGGTCTCTACTTGAACGTATCCCTCTCCTCCAAGACATCCGGCTTTTTTGAATTTCATCCTTCCGCCTCGTCCACAAGAGAATTTGAGAAATACGGCGTGCATTATTATTTCTTTGAAGGTGGAGAGATAAAAAATATATTTAAAACCCACTTCGAGGTTGTCTCGCAGGAAGTGAAGCCAACCGAAGTCCAAAGAGGAATGAATAAGCTAACTTTGATCGAAACTCTTTTCAAAAAAATCTGATGAAAATTATGTCTTGGAACGTGAACGGAATACGAGCAGTCCATAAAAAAGGGCTCTTTGTGCCATTCATAGAAAAATACCAGCCGGATATATTGTGCCTACAAGAAACCAAGGCAGAGCAGCACCAATCTGAAGTAAACCTGCCCGAGTACGAGGAATACTGGAATTCAGCAATTAAAAAAGGATACTCAGGCACTGCTATTTTCGTAAAAATAAAATCAGTCGGGAAACCACTTTCTGTAATAAATAATTTTCCTGAAAACATTGCAAAAAAATATAAATTAAAAGATACTTACGGCGATACGGAAACTGAAGGTAGAATAATCACCGCAGAATTTAAAGACTTTTACCTCGTGAGCGTCTATACTCCAAACGCCAAGGACGACCTCTCTCGCATTCCTTTGCGCTATAAGCAATGGGATCCCGCTTTCCTCGAATATTGCAAAAGGCTGGAAATCAATGGTTCGGCAAGCTCACCACACGGAAAACCGGTAATCTTCTGCGGAGACCTGAATGTAGCGCACACACCGGACGACCTCGCCCGCCCCGGGGCCAACGAGGGGCTGAAAGGATTTACCAAAGAAGAGCGCGAAGGGATTCAAAAAATTGTAGACAATGGCTTCGTAGATACTTTTCGCATTTTCACCAAAGGGCCAGGGCACTACTCCTGGTGGAGCCATTTCGCTAATGCGAGAGCGCGGAACGTGGGCTGGAGGATAGATTATATTTTCGCAAGCAGCAAGCTCGCAAAGAAAATAAAAAGCGCTGAGATTTTTCCAGAAGTCTTGGGCTCCGACCACTGCCCTGTTTCAATAAAAACTTAATAGGATTTGAAATATATGTGTTTATGGGAATTGAACATTTTGCGATAAAAATTCAGATCCCTATTCATGTTCTTGGAATTAAATATTATCTGATCCATCCCCTCCCAGAGCAGAAACCACGCCGCGGGCTCCAAAAAGACGACTAGGAAAGACAAGAACAAGCTTTCCGAAGGATCTTTGAAAACAATAAAGGTAGCAGCCACCATAAAAATAATACCCATGATCACCATGCTTCGCCCGAGCTTGAGCACGCGATGCTTCTCTGCTGATAGTAGATGAAAATGCTTCTTGAAATGCACCGCTAGACGCTCCTTGATGACTTCTTCTTCGGATTCATTCCGATCTTTTTCAGGAATATGCAGCATGAGCTCTATCCCGCCCTGGTCTGCATCTGTCGCTGCTCGCTTGAGCTCTTCTAGAAAGTCTATCGAGAGCGCCCTCCTTCCAAACGGCCTCATGTCGAAATCCGAAAAGATATCGCTATACTGTTCCAGCCGGAGATAAATCTCCGCTCTTTCCTCGGCTAATGAAGATTGTTCTTTCATGTCTTAATATTACAATATTTTAGTAAAAACCGAAAGTTTATATTTAATTATTTTTATGCTATATTAAAAACATGAATCATGCCAGATTGGACCAGCTTTCGGACGGAATTTTTGCAATCGTCATGACGATTCTGGTTTTTCAGATTGACCTTCCTGACCTATGGGGCCCCGTGACCAACATGGAGCTTTGGTCTGAAATCCAAAGATTAATCCCGGTATTCTTGAGCTACATTTTGAGCTTTGCTCTACTCTTCACCTATTGGCGTGCGCATCATTTTTTCATCTCCGTTTACGCAAAAAATATAGATTCCACGCTCATAAATATCAACGCCGTGTTCCTCATGTTGATAAGCTTGGTTCCATTTTCGACTAGCCTGCTTGGCACCTTCAGCCACAATGAGCTTTCCGTCATAGTTTTCGGCATTCATATAATTCTTATCGGCCTTTGCCTGTACTGGATGCGAAAATACGTGCTCTACTCTCCGCACATCCAAAACCCGGAGATAACCAGGCACGAGATCCGCGGGAGTACTGTCCGCACCCTCGCTCCTGTAATCTTCGCCATAATAGCCATTCCTCTTTCCTTTTTCAGTATCTCTCTTTCGCTCGTCTTGTTTACGCTCGCTGTGATTTTCAATCTATCTTCCTACAGTACAAGACTTTTCGAGAATTTCACCAAAGAGATCTATGGAGAAAATTTGTCAAAACTGTAGTAGTTTACACATTTACGCCATGGCGTAAATGTGTTTTATATATTTTTATCTAATCTTTTGGCTTCCGCCCAAGCGAGCTCGTAAATTTTTTTCATTGCATCGGCGATTTCTGAACTTTCAATGATGATGCCGAGCTTTTCTCTCCAAGAGGCAATCATAATTTTGTTGTCATAAATGTTTATTTCAGGAGAAAAAAGAAAAGTGTCTTTTGGCACCAGAGCAGTCTCTCGCATTTCTGCCTTATCGAAACTTCTGCGCTCTAGCCCTGTCTCGGTATTTGGGATGATTGCTCGTATGGCGATGCCCTTCCCCGCTCTTCTTTTGTAGTAATCAGGAAAATACCCCGGCAAACCTTCGTGCATATCCCCGACGCTCGCATAAGCCCGTATCGGCTCAGAGCTCGTGAGCGTATCTTCGTATACATGCTTGAGACCTTCTTTGCCTTCATAAAATCTGATTCGAGGGCGATTTTGTTTCACGTGAAGGCGCTCGAGCTCAGGAATAATAGTTTCGGATCTTTTTATATTCTCTGCCATTTCTTCCGCTCTTTTTTTTAAATATGCGGTGATTGCTTCCGGCGACTCCACTGCATATTCTGATTTTGGCTCTTTGCCGGAAACAGAAACCAACCCTTTATTGGAAAGCGAACCCAAGATATCGTAGCTCGTGGTACGATTTATTCCTGCCTTACCGCTGATTTGTCTTACTGTTCCTTTTCCTAATTCCAAGAGGGCGACATACACGATCGTCTCTTTTTCGCTGAATCCAAAAGATTGAAGATTTAGTTTAAGTTGTTCATTTGTATCTTTCATATCCAAATTCTAATCTAGAAAATATTCTGTGTCAATCTTTTTCCACAATAATATGTTGATAACTATAAATAGATTGTCGTCTATGGCTTATTTGATTATTTAATTGACGAAATCTATTGACAATGACATATTATATTTATAAGATGATTGTATGATAAAACACATAGAAAGTGGAATATCTGGAAAGGGCTTAGGACTTCATTATCTTCAATCAATAAGAAGTCTGGCTATTATGTGTCAAATCAAGGGTATAGTATTTACAAAGCCAGATGGTAGTATTAAGGTGGTGGCAAAGGGAGAGGAAAGAGATTTGCTAGAGTTCGCAAGCAAACTAGAAAGAGAAAGCAGCTCCCGGGAAATAGAGAACTTTTATACAAAATGGAGTGAACCAAATAAGGATTTAGAAAGTTTTCACGTAGTAACTGGTTAAATATATATGCAAAAAAATTGCCAAACATGTAACAAAGAGTTCGAAATAAGAAAGGATGATTTGATTTTTTACGATCAAGTAAAAACCGCTCCCCCAGAGGACTGCCCCGACTGCCGAGCGATGCGTCGCCTTGCTTTCCGCAATGAGCGAACTTTCTACAAAAGGCCTTGCGATCTTTGCAAGAAGGATATGATTTCTCTCTATACGACCAATTCTCCTTACACGGTGTATTGCCACGAATGCTGGTGGAGCGATAAATGGGATCCTAAAAATTTCGCCCAAGATTACGATCCCAATAAAACATTTTTTGAACAATATGGAGAATTGCAAAAGAAAGTCCCAAGATTGTCTTTGATGATGATCAACTCCGTACGGAGCGAATATACAAACGGTGCAGCCGACAATAAAGATTGCTATCTCATCTTTGCAGCAGATGGCAACCAAGATTGCCTATACGGGAGATTGGTCCAAAGATCAAAAAACTGCGTCGATTGTGCTTTTATCTACGATTCAGAATTATGCTACGAGTGCATCGATACTCATGAATCCTTTAAATGTATGTATTCCGAACAATGCACCGCCTCGAGCGATCTCTTATTCTGCTACAACATGCGCAACTCAAATAATTGTATTTTTTGCGTCAATGGAAGAAATATTTCTAACGCGATTTTAAATGTAAAATATTCAAGAGAAGAGTTTGAGAAAAAGAAAAAAGAACTCCTGTCCAGCTATGAAAACATCGAAAAAGCAAAGAAAGAATTTACAGAATTAAAAAACAAGACAATCGTTAAATACTCTGCGCAAGTAAAATGTCACAACATTACGGGCGACCATCTATACAATTGCTATGACGGGATACGAGCATTCGATAGTTCGAGCGCAAAAAATTCTTCCTACATCGCTGACGCCGAGGACTCTATCGATTGCATGGATTTGAACAATTGTTATTACAAGCCCGAACTTTGTTACAACATGATGGGTGTCTTGCAAAGCAGTAAATGTAAAAACGGTGCTTTCGTATTTTATTGCAATGAAGTTGAATATTCTGAAAATTGCCACAATGTGACGAGTGCCATCGGGTGCAACGCTATACGCAAGGGTCAGTATATGATTTTCAATAAAGAGTATTCAAAAGAAGATTTTTACAAAATCAAAGAACAAATCGATGCACAGATGAAAAAAGATGGAACTTACGGACAATTTTTCCCGCCAGAGCTCGCCCCTTTTGGCTTTAATGAAACTCTGGGAAATGATTATTATCCACTTACCAAAAAGGAAGCAGAAGAAAAAGGTTTCAAATGGCAAGATCAAACTACTGGCACATACGGAAAAGAAACAATCAAAGAAAATGAAATTCCGGAGACCATTACTGAGGTCACAGAAGATATTTTAAATGAAATTTTGGTTTGCAAGGACTGCAAAAAGAATTTCCGTATCACTCAATCAGAGTTGGATTTCTACAAGAGGATGAACATTCCTCTCCCGCACAAAGACTTTGAATGCCGACACCGTGACAGAATGAAGAAGCGCAATCCTCGCAAGCTTTGGCCTCGTTTCTGTATGTGTAAACTAAAAACTCATCAACACGGCACAGAAAAATGTGAAAACGAATTCGAAACCTCCTACTCCCCCGACAGACCCGAGATAGTTTACTGCGAAAAGTGTTATCAACAGGAAGTTTCCTAGTTATTTTTTCGTACTCCGTGTTTAGTGTGCAATTTTTCTATTTCTTTTTCTTCAAGTTCTTCTTTTTTTTCTTTTCCTTTATCTCCAAGCGCCTTTAGTTCTTTATCATCAAGTTTATCCATAGATTTTACCAACTCTGACAACTTTTCTACAGTATTTTTCTTTGGATCTTCTAAAACTTCTTCCAATAACGCACTTAAAATCCACCCCATGCGGGGTCCAGGCTTGATTCCGAGCTTGTGTATCATAAATTCTCCGTTTATTTTTAATTGGCCGACGGAAATAGGGTCTCGCAGTGCCTCTTCTATCATGGCAAAATACTTCCGCAGTCGATACGGAGCTTCTTTTTTCTTCATCCCTACCCTATCACATTCCCTTACTTTCATTAAATCCCAAATTGGATGATCTTTATTTTCTTTTTTATCCGCCAAAGCTTTAGCGTCGGCGGGGCCAACTTTTGTAATGATTCTACGCACTGCAGAAAGTGTAATTAGCTCCGTATCAGAGAAAAACATATGATTGCGGACGAGTTTTTCCACAAGATCAGTTTCCTTTTTTGGAAATCTCAGCCTCTCCATTATTTTTTTTGCCATCCGCGCCCCAATAACTTCATGGCCGTAAAAAGTGTATTTCTTTTTGCTTCTCGCTGGAAATAAATTCTTTGACATTCCTCCAGTCTCCGACTGGAACCTTCCGTCTGCAGAATTTTTTTTCCGCTCCGAAGCAGGTTTAGGGAGATTCTTCACGCGGAAGGTTCCGCCCGAAGGGTGGAGGAAAGCGGAAGAATTTTCCTGAACCTGCGAAACATCTCTGCGACTTTTTGGCTTTCCAATATCGTGGAAAAGCGCAGAAAGCCTTATTTCTAAAGGCCAGTTTTTGTCGGCAGCGTGCTGGAGAGCATGCAATAAATGTTCCCAAACATCATAAATGTGCTCCCCTAATTGTTCGCACTTTATCCCCTCCTCTAATTCTGGAATAATATTTTTTAGCAATCCGAATTTTTGCAGCATCACGATTCCGCTCGCAGGATTTTTCGACAAAATTATTTTTATAAACTCGTCGCGAATTCTTTCCGGAGAAATATTTTTTATCAAGTCCGCATTTTTAAAAATGCTTTCTGCAGTTTCTGATGAAATAGAAAAATTTAATTGTATCGCAAACCTCACCGCCCGCAACATTCGGAGTGCATCTTCTTTAAAACGATCACCTCCTTCCCCTACTGTCCTCAATGTCTTGTCCTTTATGTCCTTTATACCATTAAACATATCTACGAGATGTCCTTTAGAATTTAAAGCGAGGGCGTTGACCGTAAAGTCACGTCTTTTAAGATCATCTTCTAGCTTATCACTAAATTTCACCTCATCAGGATGTCTAAAATCGCTATATTTTGCTTCAATTCTATATGGGGTGACTTCCACAATGGTGGTTGTTTCTCCTACCAACACTGAAGCTTTTGTGGACAAGTGTGAAACACTATCAATTGTGGTTTCACGGGAAACTACCACTCCCACTGTGCCAAAAGTATTCTCATACACAGTCTTCTTGAAAAGTTTAATGATTTCTTCTGGTTTAGCATTGGTTGTGACATCCCAATCTTTAGGTTCCCTTCCTCCTTCGGCTCCGCTCAGGATCTGCGACATCATAAGATCTCTTACACATCCACCCACCAAATATGCTTCAAAACCAGCTTGCTCAAGGGCATCTGTTACATGTGAAACAGTTTTTGGTATTTTTTCTATTAAGTTTTTATATTGACTGTTCAAGATTTACTTTGTGCACCCGGCAAGACTCGAACTTGCAATAATAGTTCCGAAGACTATTGTGATATCCGTTTCACTACGGGTGCAAATTATTTTTTAATATGATAATTTTACACTATTTTTTATATAATGGCAAATAATGCTTATTCTATAAGGAAATTTTGACCCAAAGTGGCAATTGCATTAGATGCTACAAAATACTATAATGTTTGCAACATTAATTTGGAATAAAAAAAAATTGCGGTCATGGTTTAGTGGTAGAACACGTCCTTGCCAAGGATGAGACGGGAGTTCGATTCTCCCTGGCCGCACAAATATAAGCAATTTCAATGTCCTTTATTAATAACTTTAACACATAAGGGTTTTACTAAAACTGGGGATAACTGTGTTGGTAATGTTCATAAAGGACATAACAAAAGTTTGTCTTTTATGGTCGTTTTTAGCTAAATACGTTATAAAATAAGGGTTTTAGTATAAAAGACATTAAATTATACATGTACGTTTCACGTGAAACGTGTTACATATGAAACAACTAAATGCCTAAAGTATTCACCTCAGAAAAACAAAAAATAGGGGAAATAGGTGAAAATATAGCAGTGAAGTTTCTCATGAAACATAATTTCTCGATTTTAGACCGAAATTACACAAAAAAATGGGGTGAAATAGACATAGTAGCTGAAAAACAAAATAAACTTTATTTTATAGAAGTGAAAAGCGTTTCTCGTGAAACACTGAATACTTTTATACCAAAATCGTACAATGACTCCGACGAGAGATACGAACACAGACCAGAAGACAATATGCATCCTTGGAAATTAAAACGTCTCTCGCGCACAATTCAAACTTATATTTTATCTAAAAATCTGGACGAAAAAGAATGGCAAGTAGATTTGCTTGTGGTTTATTTATGTCAGAAAGAAAAGAAGGCAAGGGTAAAGGTAGTAAGTGATATTATTTTGTGACCCTTCGATAAACTCGGGCCTTCGCTCTGAGACTCAGGCTCGAAGAGGTCATGGTGAATTTAATAGAACCATGATATACTCGTTTTTATTCGGGCCGTAGTATACCGGTAGTACAAGTGCTTTGGGAGCATTTAGACTGGGTTCAATTCCCAGCGGCCCGACATTATGACTTCATTTGCTTTGCTTTTTACACTCTCAACGATTGGAATCAGTGAAACTGTTTATCTTATTCGCAAGAGAATCGCTTTAGAAAAACCTATCTGTCCGATCGGAGGGGGCTGTGAAAAAGTGCTAGAAAGTAAATACAATAAGATTTTTTTCATCCACAATGATGTTGTGGGCCTTTTATCTTACATAATAATTTCTGTCATAGCGGCATTTTTGGTAATTGAGGTCCCGCCGGCCACTTTGTGGAGCTTGCTAATTAAAATTCTCGTTGTGACAGCTTCGCTCGCATCTTTGTTTTTCACATATCTGCAATGGCGTGTCCTCCGAGCTTGGTGCTTTTGGTGTCTGATGTCGGCATTTACAATCTGGCTGATGGCGATTATAATATTGGTAAGTGCAGTAATTTAATTATGAACAAAACTTCATTTCATATTTTAAGAGTCGGGCTCGCCATAACTTTTTTATGGATTGGTGTTTTAATTTTTAAACAACCTGAAGCTTGGGGAGGGTATCTGGCGCCATGGGCCGCCAACCTATTGCCCGTACCCATTGAGCAGGCCATGATGGGAACCGCATTCGTAGATATTTTAATCGGAGTTTTCTTATTGATTGATTCGTTTGTATGGATTGCAGCACTGGTGGGAGCACTACATTTGATAGCTGTCCTAGTAGTGAGCGGTATTACTGACATAACAGTCAGAGATATTGGAATTTTGGCAGGAATGGTCGCATTGATGGCGGATTCTCTTCCGAAAACTTTGATCGACAAAATACAATCATGGACAAAAAGGGGAAATGGGTCAGAACAAACAAATCAAAGTTAGTCACTTTGCAGATTATTATTAATTTTATTTACAAATTATGAATAAAACAATATCTTTCGTTTTAATTTTAATAGTTGTCGCCTTAGGGGGTTACTTTTTATTTAAAAGTCCGAAAGTTCAAGCGCCAGTTTCTCCATCAGGAATAACCAACAATGAAAATGAAACTGAGACAACAGATCAGACCACGAATGACAGCAACATAGCCAGCCCTGTAATAATTTATAGCAATACGGGCTATGCACCCAGCACGATAACCATAAAAGCCGGGACTATTGTAACGTTCAAAAACGAAAGCTCTTTATCAATGTGGACAGCTTCCGCATCTCACCCTACACATGGAGTCTATCCTACGACTGGTGGTTGCCTTGGTAGCACTTTCGATTCCTGCAAAGGTATTTTGCCTGGAGAATCCTGGTCATTTAAATTTGACGAGGTTGGAAATTGGAAATATCACGATCATTTGAAACCCAGCTTCTTTGGAACTATTGTCGTAGAATAAATTTTAGTTCAAAAATTTTGTAACTCGAGAACAATACTAGTAGATACCCAGTATTGTTTTTGGTGTTTTTTTAGGGTATAAATAATGAGCGAAGGCGGGATTAGTTTAATGGTAAAATAACAGTTTTCCAAACTGTGGACAGGAGTTCGATTCTCCTATCCCGCACATGTCAACATATATTTTTGCATTGGCCAGCGTGGTGGTAGTGAGCCTAGTTTCATTAGTTGGAATATTAGGGCTTTCTTTTAGAAAAGATCTGCTCGAAAAATATATTTTTATCTTCATCAGTCTCGCAGTAGGCGCGCTCCTGGGAGATGCATTCATCCACCTCATCCCCGAAGCTTTCGAATCGGCCAATCCGCTCCTTGTGAGTATTCTCATCGTCGCAGGGATCTTGCTTTTTTTTGTACTGGAGAAATTCCTACACTGGCACCACCACGGAGACGATACAGAGAAGAATCACGTCCACCCCATGGGAAAATTGATCCTGATTTCGGACGGAGTCCACAACTTCATCGACGGAGTAATCATAGGCACAAGCTTCATGATAAGCATTCCGATCGGCTTAGCGACCACGCTCGCAGTCATTTTGCATGAGATTCCTCAAGAAATAGGGGATTTTGCCGTGTTGTTACACGCCGGCTACCACAAGACCCGTGCACTCTTTCTAAATTTTCTATCGGCACTTTTGGCTATTGTGGGAGTCATAGTGGCCCTGCTTTTAGGGGAAGTGGTACAGAGCTTCGTCACCTATTTTTTACCGATCGCCGCCGGAGGATTTATTTACGTGGCAATAGCAGACCTAATGCCTGAACTTCATAAAACAAAAAATATCAAATATTCCATGCTGCAATTGACCGCAGTCATCGTCGGTATTTTGGCTATGATTTTTCTCACTCTCCTCGAATAGTTAGAAAGGATTTTTACCTCCTAGGACTTCGAAATGCAAATGAGGTCCGGTCGAGCGTCCGGTAGATCCCACATAACCGATCACACTAGACTGTTCGACTTGTGCGCCGGTAGATGTCCCCAATCGGGACATATGAGCATACAAGGTTTTTGTTCCGTTCGGATGCTGGATCACAACATAATTTCCAAAACCGCCATTGTAGCCATTTCGCGCGATCAAAACCTTTCCCGCAGCCGCAGCGTGAATCTGTGTGCCGGTAGGAGCCGCCAAGTCTACGCCTTTATGTCCAGGCACTAGACCTCGAGTCTTTCGCGCCCCCGGAAGTGGGTTTACAAAAGATCCGGCCACACTAGGAGAAGGTGAGCCACCACTTGCGACCTGGCCACCAGTGCCAGTGCCAGTGCCAGTGCCAGTGCCAGTGCCAGTGCTTTTTGGTTTAATGTCTGCTAACAAACCTGCTCCGGGAATAATCAACTTCTGTCCAATCGTGAGCTTTGAATCTTTGTCTATATCGTTTGCATCCAGCATATCGTCCAAGCTTACTTTATGACGATTGGCTATGCCTTGAGGCGTGTCACCGCTTATTACAGTATATTCCACTCCGGAAAATGGGAGAATGAGCAGAACATCATCGATTTGGAGTTTGTCGCCTTTTTTCATATTGTTAGCAGACAAGACGGTGTCTTCGGTAACATTAAACATTTCAGCTATTTGAGATAAGCTATCGCCACTTCTGACCACATAAAAACTCACTTGATCCAAGGAAAAATCTTCCAATTCGGCATTCGCCTCCGAAGAGACACCCATCGGGCCCGTTACCGGCAAAAGAGCACTATCAGAAACTATATTTACCTCGGCATTCGCGACGATATCTTCGTCATTTTTCGCTTCATTTTTGGTGTTTTTGTCTCCATATGAAAAAGAGGAAGTATTGGCCTCTAGAAGCGCCATGGTCCCAGAAGTCTCCGGAAGAGTTGAATTTATGGCTTGTGCCGACCCGATCGTTACCCGAGTGTCGGCATGGGCATCGTCGCCTAAAAGCAACGATAAAAGGCCAGCCTCCGCCTGGAGAGGGGTAGACGCGAATAACAACACAAAAGCGACCCTAATCAACAGAGAAATAGCGAAAAGGGAGCTGAATATTTTAAATAGTGGTTTTATAAAACAAACAAAATATCGTAAGATTCCTTTCTAACCCTTACAAAATAAGGGTAGAATTACAGGACGACCAAATAGTACTGCAAACAAAGGGTCTCACGATGGTTACTATCATCTCTAGCATTCGGTTAGCTCAGGTCATACCTCTACTCCGAAACTATAAGGTAAGAGTACCCTAAACAGGGAGAGAAATCAAACCTTCAAGACCTCCGATGTGGATAACTAATTTGACCTAAAAACTGGACAAAAAGATAAGAAGGCGGTATAATTAATAGATATTTTAATAGAAAACTGGTATTGCAAGGCCTAAAAATATATAATACAAAAGATGTCAGAGCCAAACCCACAACCACCAAAAAACTCAACCGCAAAGCTTGAGGCAAGACCGTTTGATACGGTTTCTAATTTTACCGAGTTGTATGCTCTTTTAGATAAAACAGCAATTGGAAAATCTATTTCTCATAGAATCATGACTATTATTATTGACTCAAAAAAATTTAACCCACAAAGACGATTTATTGCATATACAAGATTCATGACAACATTAGTCGACCCTGCAATAAGAGATGCTGTGAATAGACTCCTTATAACACAAGACCCAGTCTTGTCCGAAATACAACACAAAGAAACAGAAAAGGCCGAAAGGGAAACCAGTGAGACTTTTATAAGAGAGACTACAACTCAACATATTAAGAATCTAGAAGGAAAAAAAGCAGACAAATGGGGAGAATACATGGACCAAACTCTAAATGATGCAAATAAGATCGACTCAGATCATCCGGGATTCCTCGCAGCACTTAGTACGGCTTATGAGGAACTTTTAAAAACTACAGGAAAATCAGTCCTGGAGACAAAACCAGTTAAGAGACCTAAAAAAAATGAAAACGAGTCTCCTGAACCTAAAGCAACATCTGAAATAAAAACAGAAAAAGGAGAAGAGGAAGTAATCGCAAGACTGGAGAAGGTGATAGCAAATGTGACAAAAGCACTGGAAGAGAGCCGGATCGCAAGAAAACTCGAAAATCACTTATTGGCTGACCTAGAAAAAGAGCTGGTAAAATTACAGGAAGCGGAAAAAGAGGAAATAAATAAACAAAAGAAAGAACCTGAAGTGCAAAAAGAGGATGCGGGCACAGAAGAAATATTGACTGATTGGAAAGAAACAATAGCAGTAGACACTACAAAAGTGGTAGAACCAAACACACCTGAAGCTGGAGACAAAAATGAAGAAAGTAGCAAAAGTACAGAAGAAATGTCGACCCCTGAAAAAATAGGAAATTGTTTTGTGGAATATTGTAAAAATGCCGACAATCTTGCCGAATTTAATGTCAAATCTTTTGGTAGGTCAGTGGCTAAGATTCTGTCGGAAGTGAACGTCAAAACGATTTATCGTCCAATCAATGCTCAAGAAACATATTTTGGAGGAAGAAAATCTGAAGCTTCTGACATGAAAGCCATATTGGTGAGTATTGGTGGGGAAAACTATTTATTACCTTACCCGTTAAGCGTAAAAGAATTTGATACACTGGAAGATTTATTTAAATTTGGAGCAGATTCAAGTAGTCCGGACAAGATCCAGAAAATTATTCCTGCGGAAATGGCTAAAAAAGGCAAAAGATGGGAAGTGAAGACCATGGGTCAGCTTAATTAATAATTTAATTAAAGCATTTATGGATAATATACCACAAAACAAAAAAACCAGAGAACAGATAGAAGCTGAAATAGGAGCAATGCAAAAAAAGGGAGCAGAAAGAGATTTAGCTGATGCAAAAATGAGAGAAGATTTACAAAGAGCCACAGAAGCTTTGGGGGCGATCAGAAAAGCAAGGGAGCAAAAACCAGATCCGACAGTAGAAGCAGACGCGGAAGAACAGAGAAAAGAAGCCCAGGCTATAGCGGAAATGGAACGAGCGAGAGCTGAAGCAGCAGCACGGGAGGAAGCTAGAGTGGCGGCAGAAAAAAAAGCTGCAATGGAAAACCCTCCGGTGAAATTGCCGCCAGAACCAACAAAAGTAGAAGAAACAATTCCCTCGGAAGAAATTCCTACGAAAACATTTTCTCCCCAATATATAGGAGAAAGAATTACTTCACTACTTAGAGAGGTAGTGACTGTGGTCAGAGACCCGGAGGTTACAGGAGAGGACAAAGAAATGACTGTAAAGACGACGATAGAAAAATGGGGAGGGACTGTGGGCATACAAGCTATTTTAGAAAACAAACAAGACGGTATCGGCGTAAAGAGATATAAAATTGAAGCGACATGGATGGTCAAAAAACTGGCAGAAGCATTTATTGGGACAGAACTTGATAAAGTTTCAAAACTGTTGAAATCTTATATCGAAAAAGAAGAAAAAAAAGAGGTAGCAAAAATGGAAATCGTGAACGGCGAGCTTCAAGTCACTTTTGGTGCAACTAAACCAGAAAAAGAAACGTTGCCGACGACACCTCCGCTGACCGAGGACACGTCCGAAGCTTTGGCATCCATCCAAGACCCATCTGAAAGTAAACCAGGGTGGTGGAAAAATTTGAAAAGAAAAGCATTACCTATTGGATTGGCTGGACTGGCAGCTGGGGCAAGTTTTGTCGGTATAAAAGCCTTGAATAAAGAAGGAAAACAGGATACGAAAGAGCTAGCACCTATCAAAGAAGCCGTCAAAAATACTGCGACCAATGAAACGACAAAAGTTTACACAATGCCGGAAACAAATCTGACCGCCCGTGCCGAGCAGAAACAATTGGATCAACAAAAAGAAATAGAAAAGCTTAGAAAAGAATTCGAATCAAAATTCGCAGAACAAAACACAGCGTTTAGCAACCAAGTGGCTGAAATCAAAGCAAAAGTAGAAAAGCCCGCCCCACAAACTCATTCAGAAAAAATCGCCGACATACAAAGACGACTGGAAGAAGGAAAAAAAAGAAAAAACAAGGGGGAACCAGTACCCAAAGAATATCGAGTCACTGCCGATGAGGCCCTCTTGTACAATATAGAAGGAATGAAACAGCCGACAGTGGTGACGGGATGGACGATAGAAACAGGTGGCACGACAACAACGAAAAAAACCAAACCAAAGACTCCAGAATCAACCTGGGTGCCTCCTCTTGGGGCAAAAGTGACTGGAGGGAGCGTGGATGCCGGCGGATTCAATTACAGTTATGATACTACCGGTGACAATTTTGAGAATCCTAACAAAATACCTAAAGCACCGGAAAAAACAAAAATAAATTCCAAGCTTTCGGAGCAGGCCCTAGAACAGGTAGCAGATACTTTTGAGGACAATATAGAAAAAATATTTCCGAAGGACACTTTGGAAAAATGGAACAAGCAAAAAGGCGAAGGCGCCTACGAACTCATGAGCAAAGCAGAGAAAAAGGTTCCAAAAGCAGAGAGAGCTTTATTTTCATACCTAGAAAAGCTGAAGGAAACCACTGGATTAGAACCGGGGAGCGGGGTACGTGGTGGAAAACCTGAAACCATAGAACACTACATGCAAAGAGCTCTAGAAAAAGCAGCCGAGGAAGGAAAGCTGGAAGAATTGAAATTAAAATAAGAGAAAAGTTTGTGGTATATTTCAAGAGTGACTACCGAGGGAGAGCATCTAGAAGGACTAAATAGCGAACAGAGAGAAGCGGCAATTCATACGAATGGTCCGCTTCTTATCATCGCGGGGGCAGGCGCCGGAAAAACAAAGACGATAACGCACCGGATCGTGAATCTGATAAAAAATGGTGTTTTACCGGAGCGGATTTTGGCTGTCACCTTCACCAACAAAGCGGCTAAAGAAATGCGGGAACGGATCATTGCAGAAATCAAAAAAAATACCAATGGGATTCACGGGCAAGATGGGGTTCCTTTCGTTTCTACATTTCACTCTTTAGGAGTTTACATAATAAAAGAGCATGCGAAGCTGCTCGGACTGACTAGGTATTTCACTATCTTGGACGAAGGAGATGCAACCTCACTCATAAAAACAATACTCAAAGATATCGGCATAGACCCAAAACAATACGATCCGAAGAAAATAAAAAACATTATTTCGAGAGAGAAGGGCAAATTTGTACAGATTGCGAACTATACCGAGAGGGAAGGAGCCAATTCTCTTGCAAAAATAGTGGCACAAGTTTGGAGCCTGTATGAAAAGCAAAAAATGAAAGAAAACTCACTCGATTTTGATGATTTACTTTTGAAAGCGACAAGATTATTGAAAGAAAATCCTGAAATCAGAAAAATATATCAAGAAAAATGGGAATACATCCACGTTGATGAGTATCAAGACACAAATGAAGTACAGTATTTAATGTGCCAAATGCTTGCAGATAATAACAAAAATATTTGTGTCGTGGGGGACGCGGATCAGAACATTTATTCATGGCGCGGGGCAAATTTAAAAAATATCTTGAGTTTTGAGAAAGATTATCCGGATGCAAAGATAGTTTTATTGGAGCAAAATTACCGATCGACCCAGAATATCCTCGAGGCCGCCAATGTGGTGATCAAGAAAAATAAATTCCGGCCGGACAAGAACCTCTTCACCAAGAATGAGAAAGGGGAGAAGATCGGATTGTATGAAGCATTGGATGAAAACGATGAGGCAGAATTTGTGGTGACAAAAATTTTAGAAATCCTGGACGGTAAAGCGAATGTACCTCGGCAGGGTCTCTCGCAGGCCGACGGGCCGAGAGGGAGCGCTCTGTCAGCAGACAGAGACAGCGACCCTGTCGAGGTAACATACGCTTTAAAGTCCGAGAATATCTTGTCCGAAGTCGCAGTACTCTACCGCGCCAATTTCCAATCTCGCGCACTGGAAGAAACAATGCTCAAATACAACATTCCATATCAAGTTCTTGGGGTTAAATTTTTCGAACGAAAGGAAATAAAAGACACCCTCGCCTATTTGAGAGCAGCTTTGAACAAAGATAGCTTGTCCGATATTAAAAGGGTCATCAACTTTCCGGCGCGGGGAATCGGCAAAGTCACTTTGCTTAAAATTTTTGCCAACGAGACAGAAACCCTGCCGATAAAAGTGAAAATAAAGATAAATAATTTTTATCAGACCCTAGAAGATATCAAGGAAAAGATTGCAAGCCTGAAAACCAGTGAAGTAATAAAATTTGTATTGAAAAAGTCCGGCATAGAAAACGAACTTTCTTCCGGCACAGAGGAAGATGCGGAAAGGCTCGAAAACATAAAAGAGCTTGCGACGCTGGCGCTCAAATACGACAGTCTCGAAGCCGGCCGGGGGGTAGAAAAGCTTCTCGAAGACGCGTCCCTGGCCTCCGACCAGGACAGCATTATGATCAATGAAAGCCACAAGGAAGAAAAGATAAATGGTGTAAAACTCATGACTGTACACGCTGCCAAAGGGCTCGAGTTCAAGTATGTCTTCATCACTGGACTCGAAGACGGCCTTTTTCCTCACGAGCGGCACGGCGAAGGGGAGAGCATCGACCATGAAGAAGAACGCCGGCTTTTCTATGTGGCAGTCACTCGCGCCCGGAGCAAACTTTTTCTCTCCTTTGCAAATTTCCGCACCATCTTTGGATCACGCAATATGAATGCTCCATCAGAATTCATAGCTGATGTGCCCACAGACCTGCTTGAAAAAGAAGGCGAAGATAGTAGAATAAAAACCATCTATATATGATCCCGAACGAAATCGCGGACGCATAAAAGAAATAAACTATAATTTTCATGAAAAATAAAATCACAAAATTAGAAATAAGACATCAGCGTACGCGTCCTATTTCGTACGGGATGATCTATAAAGCTAAAAAATCACTAGGACAGAACTTCTTGAAATCGGAAATAGCCCTCCGACAAATTATCGAAGCGGGAGAGATAAGATCCGATGATATAATTCTAGAAATAGGGCCGGGTAAGGGAGCGCTCACATCCAAGCTTCTAGCTTCTAGCTCTAAGTTGATAGCTGTAGAAAAAGACAGAGAACTTCTTGAATTTCTTAAAACAAAATTTGAAAAAGAAATCGCATCTGGGCAATTGGAATTAGTACAGGGAGACATTTTAGAATTTAATGCTAGTGCCTACAGCCTAAAGCCCAGCGCCTATAAAATCATAGCCAATATTCCCTACAATATCACCGGTGCAATATTGAAAAAATTTTTAACTGAAAAAAAACAGCCAGAAGCGATGGTGCTCATGGTTCAACACGAAGTGGCCACCAGGATTCTCGCGAGAGACGGCAAAGAGAGCATCTTGTCGGTATCGGTCAAGGCTTACGGCAATCCAAAGATGGTGGCGAAGGTTGATAAAAGATATTTTTCACCGGCGCCAAAAGTAAATTCAGCAATCATTTCCATAAAAAAAATATCTCGCCAAACTTTTCAGGAAAATAACGTGAACGAAGAAAAATTTTGGGAAATAGTAAAAGCCGGCTTTGCCCACAAGAGAAAAAAGCTCTCTTCTAACCTAAAAGCTGTGTGTCAAAGGGACACTTTAACATCTTTAGGAAATAAAAGGGCTGAAGATTTGACGCTTTCGGACTGGATAGAGCTTTGCACTGAAAATACTAGATGAGATCTTCTTTTTTATTTAGGCGCTTCGCCCCATACAGGACTTGCAACATTGGCCGTGACGTCACCACAGTAAGGTCTGACTCCAATTGAACATGTACCAGCATTTTTAGTAAAAAAACCGAGCTGAGGCCCAGCAATTCTTGGGTCCCCAACAATAGGTTTATATCCAGAGGACCACCAATAAAAACCTGACCCTTGGTTACTAGAAAAATCTGTCATAATTGTCAAATACCCGTCTCCGCAAGTGCACCTCGTAACAATACCAGTATTGGTGCCCCCTTCTGGTGTCTGTGCGTAAGCTTTTTGAGGTGTGAAAACATCAAAAATAGAATGAAGCATTGCAAGAAAATTTTTATTCTCTGAACTTGTTAAGTCGGAACCAAATGATAGTTTTCTCAAGCCAGATAAAATTGGTGCCTGGGAAGATCCACTACCATACCCGTTTTCAATTGTCACCCAAAACTTTTCGTATAATTCATCAAAATTATGCCCATTATCATTTAACATTTTTCGTAGATCATCTTCGTTTTTCATATCTCGATACGGAGCCACAATATCGTCAATAGAACCACCGACTGCCTGCACTGGATCTAAGATTTGATTTAAAAGCGTAGACGGTAAATTTAACAACTCTTCTTTATTCATGGTTTTTACTTCCGGAGGTTGAAACACGAAAGAGATAACTTTGCCATCACTGGATGGTAGATCTTCAAATCTAGCTTCGATTTGCCCATATTGGAGAAGCACAGTATTACGATTGAAAGAAAAATTTTCACCGTAAATTTTTACGGTATTCCCAGATCTCACTTTTTCTGGGTAAACACTAAAAACCTTCGGGGGCTGAACTTGAGAAACAGGGACGTAATCTGGAGACGGAATACTAAGTGAGGCCTGATCAGTTTGAGGTTTTGGACTACCGTCACATTTGGCACCAGTTATGGGACTATATCCAATACTTGAAACACAACCTGTGGGGTAAATACTACCATTAGCCAAAACACCATGGAGCACAAAACGAGAGAGAGGGCCAACTATTCCATCAGCCACCAAGCTATTATTTAACTGAAAAATTATAACCGCATTTTTGGTCAAAGGGCCAAAACTACCATCTGCGACGACTCCCACCTTTTCTTGGAGACATTGGACCTGTAAGCCTTTAGAACCCACTCTAAGTGTGTCGACAATGGTACAGTCGCCGGAAACTTCTGTTACAAAGACAGTTTGTAAAAAAAACAAAGAGAAAAAAAGAATAAAAAAGTGAAATAATCTCATAAGTATAATTATACACAAAGGAAGCCCGAAAAAGCTAGTTTGCTTTATAAAAAGGTGATACAATTAACCTATAATTAAAGATATTTGGTTAAAACACAAGAGGATACTTCTAATCATTTTTGCGGTGCTTTTTTTGGTTGTCCTATTTCTCATAAAGAACACATCAACATTTAAAAATACTGAGACATTTCTAAAGGGAAATAAGCAAGACAGCAGTTTGGTCTACGGAGATATGACTTTTGAGGATCTGGTGAATGAAGATACCGATGGTGACGGGGTGCTGGATTGGCAAGAGGGCTTATACGATCTTGACCCGACCAAAAGTGAAACCACCCCGGGAGTTTTAGATAGTGTAGCAATACAGAAGCTAAAAAGTGAGCAGGAGGGATCGTTGCTTGAAAGTGATAATACACAAAATGTAGAAAACTTAACACAGACAGATAAATTTTCTAGAGAACTTTTTGCCATAGTGGCCGCGACAAGTCAAAATGGAGTAATTGACCAAACTACCATAGATACCTTAGGCAGTTCGCTTGCAGAAAAAATACAAAATTCTGTTCCGAGAAAAATATACGTAATTTCCGATATAAAGATAATAGAAAGTGATATAAAAGAGGCTATACAAAAATACAGTAACGAATTAGCTAATATCTACACAAAATATAATATTAAAAAAGGAGTAATGAATATATTGGAAGAATTCATAGCCGATGAAACTAATACAAGTATCTTATTAGAACTTGATCCCATAATAAATCAGCTCAACGAAGTGATAAATGAGTCAGTAAAAATGCAAGTCCCAAAATCTCTATCACTTATACATCTAGATTTAATAAATAGTTTTCAAAGAGTGCTAGAAAATATAAACGATATCAAACTTTTTGATAGTGATATCGTAGTAGCGATGGGTGCCATAATACAGTACCAACAAAATACCATAGCCCTGGAATCATCTCTGAATAGACTTACGGAAGCAGTCAGGCAAAAATTGAACAATTAATTTAGAAAATGTATAATAAATAACAAAATGATAGCTAAAAATAAAATAACAAAACTCATTTCCGCTTTCTTAATTATTTCAATATTGTTGCCTAATGTTTTATTTTCTAAACCACAACCAGTAGAAGCTCAAGGACAAGTACCAGTTTTGGACGCTGCCGCTGCAAAGATTCTCGGTACAATTGCAGGCAACGCTAGCTCCCTCAATCTTACGAGCTTAAAAGATTGGGCAGTATATATCGGTAAAGAGTTACTCAAAGTAGCTGCAAAAAGACTGTTGGCAAAAATGACCCAAGCCACGATCAACTGGATAAACTCGGACTTCCACGGCGCTCCGCTCTTCTTGGAAAATCCAGAATCTTTCTTTAGAGACATAGCAAAATCAGAAATCAGAAACTTGGTGGACATGATCGGTTATGATACTTTCAGGTTCCCATTCGGCAAACAGACGGCGCTCAACGTGATAAGCAGCTATAAGAGCCAGCTCGAAACCAACGCTCAATATTCTTTGAGCAAGGTGATAAATGATCCGGACCTCTTAGTGCGTTACAGAAATGATTTCAATTATGGAGGATGGAATGGATTTCTCATAAATACCCAGTATCCGCAAAATAATTACCTCGGATTCCAAATGATAATACAGCAAAACTTGGCTAGCAGGCTACAGGGGACACTGCAAGCTCCAGCGGAAAAAGTCCAAAGCTTGCTCCAGCAGGGAATGGGCTTTTTGTCTCCGCAATCTTGCCCTTCAAATCCTGCATACAACAATGGTACAAATGAATTTCAACGACCGAGCTATAAATCAATACCTTACACAAACTATGAAGTAGAACCCACTTATAATCCGAATGTAGGTAGCGAAGAATACATCGCAGAACACGGCGATGGGCGTCCCACTCCGACCAATCAAGCAGAAATAGATATGGCTCGCGAGCGATGGAATGCAGACAACGCGTTGTATAAAGCAGACTGGGAAAGGACAAATACTTGCCCCGGTGGTTTGCAGGCCACTACCCCCGGCTCGGTGGCAGCAAATCAAATATTTAACGCGCTTGATACTCCTAGAGAATCAACAACACTCGCTGGAGCATTGGGTAATAGTGTGGTAGATAGTGTAGGCGCTATTTTTGACGCTCTGATAAACCACTTTTTAGACAAAGGCTTGACTGCACTCGCGAGCACAGTAAGTTCATCATCAGGAGGAGACAATTGGAGTTATAACGGTCAGACTCTTGATGGCTCGACGCCATCCGGCACGCCTACGGCTTTGAACATACCGCAAAATGTTTCAGTTACAGTAGGACAGACGGCTAGTACCACTATATCTGGTGGAACTGCGCCTTACAGTATTCAGACACAACCCAATATAAGTGTAGCCACTGCCCGAATTGACTTTACCGGCTCTGGGAATCCTACCCTTACAGTCACTGGTATTACGCCGGGTCAAACTTTTGTGACAGTTCAAGATTCTTCAACACCTTCTAAAACTGTTGCGGTTCAGATTGCAATAAATGCAATTGGAGCTTTAGTGATAAACCCACACAATATTTTGACAAATACGAACGACACAGTTGTAGCGACAATATCCGGTGGCCAAGAACCCTATTTCATACAAACACCCCCAAATCAAGCAGTAGCGATAGTTTCCTTGTCGAGCACAGGATTGATTGTATCTGGCATTGGAGCAGGTCAGACTTCTGTGGTGGTGAGAGATTCATCAACACCAGTAAAAACTACGATCGCTCAAATCACGACAAATGGCACAGTTAATTTAGTTGTTCCAGATGTTTCAGTTGCAGTGGGACAAACGACCAACACAACTATATCTGGTGGTGTGGCCCCTTATAGTGTTGAAACTCAAAATTTTACATCGGCAAATGTCAGAATTGAAGGTTCGACTCTTATAGTTACTGGTATCACGCCAGGACAAATAGTCCTGGTGGTAGAAGATTCATCTACAAAACTTACTACAACCAATGTTACAATAAGTGACAACAGATTTTTGACGGTTAATCCTGAAGACGTTTCACTGACTATGGGTCACACAACGAACGCAACTATATCTGGTGGTGTGGCCCCTTATAGTATCAAGACAGCGCCGAGAGCAGACAGAGCAACTGCGCAAATTACTAATAGTAGCCTAAAAATAACAGCTGGCACAAATGATGGTAGAACTTATCTTATAATACAAGATTCATCCACGCCAAATCCTCAGACTTTCAGAGTTAATATTACATTGCGGTAAATGAGATAGTAAAAAAAGTGAGAATTGTAAAGTTTTTAAAGTTAAAAATTAAAAATGTCTGATAAAATTAAAAAAATAATCCCCTATTTTCTGGTACTGATAATACTAGTCGGAGTTTTTAGTTCGGTGGAAGAGGTGAAAGCTTCCACTGCTAATCCAACAGAACCCTGTGTGATTCAATATGGAACTCCCATAAACAGACCTTGTGTTCTGCCTGAGACAACTCAACCACCAGCAGGAACACCGCAGGGACAGCCACAACCGGAAGGACCTCTGCCGGTTTGCGTTTACAACATGGGGACCGCCACAAACAGACCTTGTACTGATCCTGCCACGACAGCAGCAGCTACAACGCCAGACCCAAATAAAACACCATTTGAAAACGCTCTGGACGATCACTGTTTATCCATCGCTGACGGAAGTGTCGGCGGCTGTCTGGCGCAATTATTTTATTTTTTATTCCAGACAATACCGGCATTTTTACTTTCTTTAGCTGGAAAACTTTTCGATGTTGTCATCGCTCTTTCTTTAGACAGTACTACATACAAGACGGGCTTTATTGAACAAGCATGGATAATCGTACGAGATTTCTCAAACATTTTCTTCATCCTTATTTTGCTTTATGTAGCTATTCAAACAATCTTAGGAATAGGTCACGAAACTAAAAAAATAATTGTTCAGGTAATCATAATGGCTCTTCTCATAAATTTCAGTATGTTCTTTACAAAAGTGGTAATTGATTCATCAAACATCTTAGCGCTAGTTTTTTACAATAAAATAAGCGCACCTCAAGGAGATACGCCCGCAAATATAGAAACCTTGGACGCAAAAAAGAAAAGCGTTCGAGAAAAGGGAGTAAGCCAGAGACTGGTTCAAGGCTTTGACATTACAAGATTAATTGGAGCAGAATTTTTTGAACAAGCAAAAAGCCGCTCAGGTTTTACTCTAGTATCCGTGGGAACTGGAGCCTCTGCGGCAGGTGGAGCAGTGGCCGGGGCAGCTTTGACTGCTTGGCTCGGGCCAGGAGCGGCGATCGGAGCAGTGGCCGGGGCAGGCATTGGAGCATTTTTAGCATGGGTTAATTCTGATAAAGTACCACCATCTTTACTCATGAGCATACTGATACCAGGAGGTATTATTATGTACTATGCTATATATACTTTTTTTACAGCAGGGGTTGCTTTTTTGTCTAGAATAATTGAACTCTGGATTTTAATTATCTTTTCTCCCTTTGCTTTTATGTCTTCAGCATTACCAATCTTGAAAAAAGTTTCAAGTATTGGCTGGGATGAATGGGTCAAAAAACTCGTGGCGATAGCTTTCATGGCTCCTATTTTTATATTTTTCCTGTTCTTGATTTTTAAAATAATAGAATCCGACATAACCAAAGATCTGCTTTCACCCACAAGAGCATTGGGAGAACAATGGCTCCTCGAAACAATTGTGCTTATTTCAATCGCTGCATTTATAATTCTGGCTCTTCTTAATAAAGCAACCAAATACGCCAAGAAGGCAGCTGGAGAAATAGGAGAAGTGATAACAAAGGGCATCATGCTAACAGCAGGGATGGCAGTGGGTGGAACTGCTCTAGGTGGAGCTTTTGTTGGAAGAGCTGCAATTGGCGGATTTATGAAAGCAGCTTCGACTGGTGACACGGCAGCAAGCAGAATGCAAGGAAGTGCTGGTAGAATAGCGAACCTCAAGACAAGTTTGGCCGCCCCTAATACAACTATTGTAGAAAAAGCAAGAATTAGAAAAGAAATATGGAGAGAATATAAAGATCAAATATCAGGAAGCATACAACAAAGAATTCCAGGGCTACAGACTGCACAAACTTGGATGGGTACAAGGTTAAACCAAGATCAACACAATATTGAACATGCGGCTCATGCAAGACATGATCTAGACCAAGCGGCAAATGCTGTGGCCCCTGGTAAAAAATGGGAGGAGCTAAATGGAGAAAAGAGATATGAGGCAAGAAGGCAAATAGCTAGAGAAAAGGTCATAAGAGACAATGCAGCTTCGGGTACTTCTATAAAAGATTCTGCAGGAAATGTGGTGACACGCTCTGTAACTAATCCAGATACAGGAGCAGTCACAAATGTTCCAATTGGAGCTTTTGGTACTAGAGGATGGGATAAATTAGGAACCGAAGAAAGAGCGGCCATTGATCGATCAGCAGAAGTGGGAAATGATCCTATTACCAACCATGTAATTGCTGGAAGCGCCCTAGACACAAATAAGCCAGGAGGAGGTACGACGGAAGCTGATACACTAATTGTAGCTGCCCGGTACAAGCAAGGTATTGTCAGCAATGTTGTTCAATCTGGAGTTACCGGAAGCTACGACGTTAGAAATCTTGCCAACGTCATAGCCAAAGAACAAAGTACTGGATTCGCCAAAATGGCAATGGGTATAACGGGGGCTCTCTCAATAGGCATGCGGGGCGGATTTAAACAAATGGGAGTAAGCTACGGTGAAAGTCAGAGAAGCTTCTTCAAGGATCTTGGAAATACCATTTCTGAATCTCTAAAGAGTGCTAAAATAAATGTTGACCTTTCACATGTGGGTGAGGTTCAAAAAGAAGACAAGAAAGGAGGAGGCGGTGGAGGACATCATTAAAATTTCATGGACCAAAAAGAATTACAAAAACAAATAGCTCTCTTTTATTCCAGGCTCCCGCCAAACGCGCAGGCACTGTTCTCCAGCATGGAGTGGCTGGAAACTCTTAAAAAAATCAGCCAGAAATATAAGCTGACCGACGAGCAGATAGAAACTCTCGGCACCGAGACCACTCTTGCGCTCCTCGGCATCATTCATTTGGTGGAGTACGAAGAAGCTCTCACGAATGAGCTTCGCTTGCCAAGAAATTTAATGGATAAAATGATGTTAGAAATAGAAGAAACCATCATCAAGACCATCCGCCCGCAATTAGTCGAAGCTTTCGAAGCCAATAAAAATTCCGAAACAGGGGAGAGCCCTGACATTGAATCAAAGTTGGATGAACGATTTGAAAGACTGCCGAAAGAAACTCAAAATATCGTCCTAGAGTCGAAATATCGAACCATTCTTTACAACATCGCAAGATCGTACAACCTGAATGTGGAGCAAACAGGCATCCTCGAGTCAGCTGCAACCAGTTTGGTTACTGGAGCAATTCGTCCAGAGGAATTCGAAAATTCTCTAAATAAAAATCTAAGATTGCCGTCTGAAACGATAAAAAAAATAGTAAGTGAAATCAGCGAGAAGATCTTTAAAAAAATAAGGGAAGAGTTGGTCAAGAACACAGGGAAAAAACCTCCTAGTCTTGATTACCCCGCAGAAGACATCGTACCAGTAGCCCCACCTACAACTTCAACTGCTTCGGAAAAAGCTACAAAAGAAGATTCTTCCATCCTGACTTCGGCTGGGATAGAAATCGTGCCGGAAAAATTAGAATTAGAGCCCGCAGAAAAGCCGTTAGAAAAAAGAGAGGAAATGCTCCAAAAAATAGAGAAGCCCGAACCTCCTCTACCTCCTTTGGCAAAGATGCCCACAATAGAACATACGGAAAATGCTCCTACAACTCCCGTGATTCATCCGATCTTGGCGCAAAAGTTGTCTGGCCCATTAAAGATCCCGATGACGAAAACAGAGCATTCTTTAGACAACATCACCAAAACCAACACTCCACCGCCCCAAGATACAGCCAAAAAAATAGATCCATACCGAGAAATACCGGAGTAGCTGTCATGCAATCCCGTTAGAGATCAGATAGTTTATTGTTTTAGTTAATGTTAAAATTATTATTGTGGTTAATGTAATTAATAGTCTTTAATCTAGGTACGGAAATCTTAAGATTTCCTATCTCTAACGGGATGCAGTTTAAAGTACCACAATTCTTAGACATAGAGGACAAGATATTTGGCCCATTTACTTTTAAAGAGTTTGTGTATTTGGCAGGCGGGGCGGGCTTGTGTTTTGTGCTTTATAAATTATTGGGGTTAATCCTCGGAGCTATACCTATCTTGGCAGTAGCCACCCTCGCCGTAGCCCTCGCCCGCTATAAGCCAAACAACAAGCCTTTTATCAATATGATCGAATCGGCTTTCAATTATTTTCTTACAAGCAAGCTCTACATCTGGAAAAGGCGTAAGAATACGGCCAAGAATGACAAATTAGAAAAGGAAAATGACACCAAAAAGAGAGAAGATATGAGAGATTCTGTCCGGCTGGGGAGAAATAAATTGCGAGACCTGGCTTGGAGCCTTGATGTATTAGACCTAAGCAAACACGGAGAAAATAAATAATATGGCATTAAAAGCAAAAGCAACTCAAGAGTTTGTACCGATCAAGGAAATCCGTGACGGAGTGATCGTGCTAAAAGACGGAGGCTTGCGGGCAATAGTGCTCGCCAACTCAGTCAACCTGTCTCTCAAATCCGACGACGAACAAAAGGCGACGATAATGCAATTCCAAAGTTTTCTAAACACTTTGGACTTTGCCATCCAGATATCCGTACAATCGAGAAGGCTCGACATTCGCCCCTACCTTTTGCTTTTGGAAAATAGAGTAAAAGTACAGAACGAACCTCTACTAAAACTGCAAACCAAAGAATACATAGAGTTCATTAGGAACTTCACAGATAGTGTGAGTATAATGACAAAAAGCTTTTTCGTGGTGGTTCCTTACACCCATACCACCCTGAAGTCTGACTCAAACATTTTGAAAAGATTTTTTTCAAAAAGAAACAAAGAGGAAGCCAACATCGCCAAACAGGAAGATTTCGAGGAAAAGAGGTCTCAACTGGAAGAAAGAGTCGGCGTCATCCAGCAAGGACTCAGCCGCTGCGGCATAAAATCAGTCCAATTGGACACGGAGGCTGCGGTAGAAGTGTTTTATAAAGTTTTCAACCCCGGAGAAGTGGAAGGAAAAATTAGACTGGAATAAAATTATGTCAATTTTTGAAAAATTATTTAAAAAGAAAAATGTTACTCCAACCATAGGCAACACCTATTCGAATGAAATGCAGACTTCGGTCCTGCCGGTATTGCCAGAGCAGATCTACGAATCGGCCAGTCTGGAGCTTCAGGATATCATTGCTCCTTCGGCGCTCAAAATAGAGCCGAAGTCGATCAACTTGGGTGATAAAACCGCCCGCACCTTTTTCATAATATCCTATCCGAGATTTTTGACAGATAACTGGTTTTCTCCGGTAATAAATTTGGACAAAATCTTCGATATTTCTATCTTTATCCACCCGATAGACACATCGCTCATGCTTCGCCAGTTCCAGAAAAAAGTCGCCGAAGTACAGAGCCAGATAAGCGTGCGCGAAAAAAAGGGAATGGTGCGAGACCCGATGCTCGATACCGCCTATCAGGACCTGGAAGGCCTCCGCGACAACCTGATCCAGGCACAAGAAAAAATGTTTGATGTGAGTATATACATCACCATTTATGCCGACAATGACATGGAGTTGTTTAAGATTGAAAACGAAATAAAATCCATTCTCGAATCAAAATTGATATACATCAAGCCAGCACTCTTCCAGCAAGAAGCCGGGTTCAAGAGCGTCATTCCCACCAATACCGACTTACTCAATATCCACCAAAAGCTTAACTCCGGGCCGCTTTCAAGTGTTTTTCCTTTTATATCTTTCGACCTGACTGACAATAAAGGCATCCTCTACGGCATCAACCGGCACAACTCGTCCCTCGTTATCTTCGACAGATTCAGCTTAGAAAACTATAATTCGGTGACTTTTGCCAAATCAGGTTCGGGAAAATCTTATGCCACCAAACTGGAGATCCTGCGATCTTTGATGTTTGACGTGGACGTCATCGTCATCGACCCGGAGAGGGAATATGAATTCCTGGCGGAAGCAGTCGGCGGACGATATTTCAACATTGCTCTTTCTTCCGACCATCACATGAACCCTTTTGACCTGCCGATACCCCGCGAAGACGAGACAGCTGAAGACGTCTTACGGTCAAATATTATAAATTTGGTCGGGCTTTTCCGCCTGATGTTAGGCGGGCTCACCCCCGAAGAAGATTCGATGGTGGATCGGGCGATTTCGGAAACTTATGCCATGAAAGACATCACTCCGGAATCAGATTTCTCTAATATCGAGCCCCCACTTCTTTCAGATTTTGAAATGGTACTCTCCGGCATGGACGGCAGCGACTCCATCGTCGCTCGCTTGGCAAAATACACCAAAGGCTCCTGGGCCACTTTCTTGAATCGCCCTTCGAATGTAGACATAGATAAAAAATTCGTTGTCTTTTCGGTTCGCGACATGGAAGACGAGCTCAAACCAGTAGCCATGTATATCATCATGCACTTCATCTGGAACGCAATCCGCAAAAACCTCAAGAAGAGACTCTTGGTTATAGACGAAGCCTGGTGGATGATGAAGTCCGAGGATACTGCCTCGTTCCTCTATTCCATTGCTAAAAGAGGCCGAAAATATTATCTGGGCCTTTCCACCATCACTCAAGATGCCGCCGACTTTATGAAGTCCCCATATGGTGTACCGATCATCACCAACTCTTCCATCCAGCTCTTGCTCAAACAATCTCCAACCACCATAGATATATTGCAGAAAACTTTCAATCTTACCGACGAAGAAAAATACCTACTTTTGGAGTCGAGCGTGGGCGAGGGGATATTCTTTGCCGGATTAAAACATGTTGCCATAAAGATCATCTCGTCCTATACCGAAGACCAGATCATAACTTCCGATCCCTCGCAAATATTATCCAATAGAAAAGCTAAAGAAGAACAAGATGCGGCAGAACTCTCTTCAAAGACCAAGCAGGTTTAAAACCATCCATTTTAAGGCAGACAATGTTATAATTAACTTATGAAGTTCAGACTTTTATCTTTATACTTGATTGCCACGCTTCTCTTGTTTGGAAGTTTGGCATTGCGAGCAAATGCGGCTCCATCTACCGATATCTTAGTTGACATCACCCCTCCCAACCCTGCCCCTTATGAAAACACGACCATAACTTTAAAAAGTTACGTTTATAATTTGGACAGTGTAATGATATCCTGGTCTCTAAACAGCAAAACCGCCGCCTCGGGGGTCGGGAAAAAATCATTTTCTGCCACTGCCCCGGCGGCAGGAGGGGAGACATCCATCGTGGCCACCATATCGCTCCCCGACGGCACCATAGAATCAAAAATCACACTGAAGCCTTCGGTCATGGTCCTTCTTTGGCAGGCAAACGACTCTTATGTGCCGCCTTTCTATAGGGGCAAAGCCTTGCCGACAGCGGACAGCGAAGTGAAAGTGGTGGCAATGCCTGAAGTACGGACCGGCTCGGGGCTAGTATCTCCCAAAAACATGACTTATTATTGGAAAAAGGACTACACCAACAACACCGAAGGGTCTGGTTATGGAAAGAATTTTTTTCTTTTCGTAAATGATTACCTAGAAAATTCAAACAACATCTCGGTAACCGCTTCCACTATCGATCAGCAGTCTTCGACTGCAGCAAATATAAACATAGGCATAACAGAGCCAAAAATATTATTTTATAGAAGTGACCAGTCGTTCGGAACAATTTGGCAAAATTCACTGGGTAACCCGCACAAAATAGAAGGCAACGAAATGGTGGAGGCAGTTCCTTATTTTATCTCACCCAAGCTTATCAATCATCCTTATCTAGTCTGGAGTTGGTTTATAAACGATACGAGAGTAAGCCTGGCAGGATATAAAAAAAATATAATGCCACTACAAGTAGAGAAAGGGATGCACGGGACATCTAAATTAAGACTTGAGATCGAAAATACCGACAAGATATTCCAAGCAACGACAAAAGAAATAAATATCGAATTTTAAAATGCAAAAATACTTGCCTTACATTTTAATACTGATGATACTGGTGGGAACACTCTTGCCGCTTGGGCAGGTGAGTGCTCAGACAGAACCGCTCGGTACTTGCACCATAACCAACAGAACCCAGCCTCGAAACATTAGCTATACTATTGTCAAAGACCTGTCAGAAGATAGCTGTCAGGCCAGGGAATCTCCGCCTAATTTTACCGTAGCCTGGACGCAGAATCCCCCCGCACCAGTTGCTCCGACCTCTCCGCCACCGCCTGCAGCCACCACGGCTCCGGCAACAACTCCTCCCGCAGGGTACCAGCTTTTAGCTCCGCTCCCTTGTGAAAATAGCACGCCTGGATGCGAGGGGGGAGAGCTTAGAACTTTTAACTCTGACCAGCCGAATAATCTGGGTACATACCTCAACTTGATGATAAAAATATTCATCGGAATATGCGCGGTCTTGTCAGTGGTAATGATTGTCGTGGGCGGACTCGAATACATGACAAGCGAGCTCGTACACAACAAAGAAGCAGGAAAGGAAAAAATACTAGGCGCGATTTTTGGCTTGATTTTAGCCTTGGGCGCGTACACTCTTCTTTTCACGATCAATCCCGATTTACTTGAGTCAGATGTCAGGCCGACGACGCTAGAAACTGCAAGCACAGGCGCCCCAGGCCTCTCCGGGGGAGCACCAGCAGTCAGGCCGGGAACACCGTCGTCTGCTACATGCTCAATCCAATCAGCCACATTTAACCCATCTGGTAATCAGAGCGATTCATGGTTTAATGACGACACTCCGCCCACAGTCAGGCTTCAGGTAGTTGGCAGTGCCGGCTGTGCTGGTAAAATAGCTGAAGTCAGCATCGTGGAAGATGATACTGTCTTAGTGGATGACGATGTGGCTGGAATAGATGATTTCAATGTTTTATTCACGGATAGCAACCGTTTCACTATCGACCTCATAGCTGGGGAAACTGATTGCGAACAATGGCTGGGAAATGATTGCGAATATTTTATAAAAATAGATCTGACGGGAGCTTCAAACTTTTCGACCGAAGACCAAGGGGGAGGAGGAAACTTGGAATATGACTGCGATGGTTTATGTGATGAAGGCTGGCGCATGAGTACCATAACCCCACAATAATAAGATGACAAAAAGAAATTTCATACTTTTAATAGTAATCTTGGCCCTCACTGTAATTTCGGTTTTCGTGTTTCTGGTTTTGCGCGAGCCGGGAACGGAACCATCCGGAGAAGAGACAGGGAAGGGTACGAATTTTATTTCGCAATTTAATCCGTTCGCAACCAAGCCAAAACCTCCGGCCGAGAACCCACCGGCCGAGACTACCCCGGATGAGCTTCCAGTAGAAACTGAAAAATTAAAATTCACTAAAGTTTCAAGCATGCCCATAGCCGGATTCGCAGTCTTCACAAAAGAAAGATTGAAGGATGTTCCTGCAATCATACCGGCAATAACAGAAGAAACCCCCTATGATTTCGGCTCCGCCACTATTAAAAATGGAAGCACTGGTGAAGCAGTAAAAGAAGTTCAGAGATTTTTGAATAAAACACTAAATCTTAGCCTAGAACTTGATGGCACACTAAATGCAGAAACAATTGCCGCTATCAAGAAGTGGCAGGGAGATCATGGATTGGTCACTGATGGTGTCGTCGGTGCAAAAACAAAAGTGTTGATGTATTCTTCTGTAAACCAAAATATGGGAACCTCAAATCCCACCTCACCGCCGACGGAATTCATGTCTGCCTTGAGATATGTGGACAAGGCGACCGGAAATATTTACCAGACTTTCGCGGATAAGATCGAAGAAAGGAAATTCACCACCACGATAATACCGAGGGTGCACGAAGCATATTTCGGGAACCACGGAGGATCGGTAATCATGCGATATCTGAAGGCAGATGCGAGAACCATCGAGACTTTTGTCGGCTCCTTGCCGAAAGAGGTACTCGGAGGGGATACGACAGGAAATAATGAGATCAAAGGATCCTTCTTGCCTAGCAACGTCAAAGACGTGAGCCTGTCGCCGGACACTCTAAAAGTATTTTACTTGTTTGAAAGCGGTGAAAATATCATCGGCACAATTTTAAACCTGACCACTAATCAAAAAACTCAAATCTTTGATTCTCCTTTCACCGAGTGGCTACCCGAGTGGCCAAATCAAAACACTATTACGCTCTCGACCAAGCCTTCTTTCGGCGTCCCCGGATATATTTATTCGATGAACTCGGCTGGCAAAAATTTTAGCAAGACTTTGGGTGATATAAATGGACTCACTGCGCTCACAAGTCCAGATGGGAAACTTATTCTTTTCAGCAACAACAATTTATCCCTGAACGTTTATCACACAGATACCAGAAATTCTGACACCCTCGGCATAAAGACCCTCTCGGAAAAATGCGTCTGGGGCAAAATGAGCGACGCTATATACTGTGCTGTGCCGAAGTTAATTGGTGTGGGGGCATTCCCAGACTCTTGGTACCAAGGAGAAGTTTCTTTTTCAGATCAGATTTGGAAAATAAATGTGAAAAATGGGAATGGGGCCCTGTTGCTCGACCCGGTGGCGGTAAGAGGAGGGGAGGAAATCGATGGCATGAGACTTGCCCTAGATGAGAACGAGAACTATTTATTCTTCATGAACAAAAAAAATTCTTTCCTGTGGGAATTGGAATTGAAGTAAGAATTTCTTTCTAAAGAAGTTTCAATTCTCTAATTTTCTCTTGAAAATCTTTTTCACCGGTAAACAAAAAAGCTTGTATACCGACGCTCTGGCTAGCTGCTACGTGTTTTTCTTGATCGTCAAAATATACACACTCTTCAGGCTTCAAATCGTTTTCAGATAAAATATTCTCCCAAGCCCTTGTGTCCGGCTTTTTTAGGCCTGTTTCAAAAGAAAAATACACTTTGTCTGCAATTTCGTCTATCCAAGGATATTGTTCTCGATAGTATCGGGCCACCTCTTCTAAGGAATTGGAAAGAAAAAATACTTTGATCCCTCTTTTTTTAAACTCTCTCGCAAAACCGATCATCTCTTCGGAAACTTTTTCTTTTCTTCGAAGCATTGCGATAAATTCTTTGATAGAAAGCCTGAACCCCTCTTCTAAACCAGGGCTTTGTAAAAAGATTCCATTCAAATCAAAAATTGCCGCTTTTATCATATGCGAAGTATAACAAAACGATTAAAAAATATGAAGTTTTTCAATTCATGAATTGACATTAAGTTCTAGAAATGATATAATATAAAGAATTAGTTACGTGTACATTGGAAAACAAAAGTCGTTGAGCAACCGACACAAAACAGCTCTAAAATAGAAAGAGAGGTAGCTCTGAAAACAAAATCAGTAGGTATAGTCTTCGTCGTGGCCTTAAGAGCAGCGGGAAAATGGTACGTTGCTTTGCAAGTCCGCCCGTACTGGAACACAGAAAAAAACAAGCGGGAATCGTGGCCTGGCGGACACCAAGTCACAGCTCATGGCAAATTAAAAGATGACGAAGATTTCATCCAGAGCCTCGTTCGCGAAACGGAAGAAGAGATTGGCTATGAAGCTGCTTCCGTGGTACAACGGCTCGCTGCAAGCGGCGAACTGATCAAATTGGTTGACCACGACGGTGAAAAGGAACACGCAATCACCTTCGGGGCCGTAATCGGAAACCCGGCTGACGTAGAAGCGGTCTTGGCGGGAACAAACAGAACCACCAAAAAACAAGTCACCACCCTCATCAGACTCGTAAACGAAGACGTGGAAATTGTCGACTTGCGCCAATTCGACAAGGAAGCGGGGGTCACAAACGACAGCATTGCGATGTTTCCGGACGAGAAGGAAGCCGTCCGGCTTGCCTTCGAAAAACTCGGTTGAAATTGAACCATCACAAAATTTTCCCCATGTCGCTAGGGTGTAGCGACAAAACAAACAAAACCGCAAGGGCTCGACTCTTGCGGTTTGTTAATTTAAGAGAGAAATTTTATTTATATGCCCCCGATGTATTTAATTACCACTCGGCGAGTCGGGCCAAAACCCGTCGATTCGGTCTTGAGGTCTGTCGCATTAGATAAAAATTCGTGGACTATCCTGCGGTCGAAGGCTGTCATGGGGTCGACTTCGATGCTGGATTTGAAATATCTGGCCCTCTCTCCCATCATGTGAGCTATGGCTCGGATATTTTCCACTCTTTTTTTTTGAAAACCGTTCACGTCAATGATAAGACCGATTCCATTTTGCTGTTTCTCGTCCGGGAGGAGAGCAGTTTTCGGAGTTTTAGCCTCGATGATCCGGTGCACAAGGTGGTTAAGCGCGTGCAACCCCTCGCCGTCGGAAGAAATGAAAAAATGTGGCTCTTTGACCTCTATCGAGACCCAGGTGCTTTTCGGCTCGTCAACAGTGATAGAAATAGTGTTCAAAGTAACTCCGGTTTTCTCGATTATCCTTTCTATTAAATTTTTAATCTCCGCTTTTTCCATCTATTTTTGCTTTATGAACTTTTTAACTTTCTACTTTATGACTGTTTTAAAATTTTTTTCTCTTTTAACATAGATCTGCTGGCCAACCATGAACAGATTGCTGGTGATCCAGTACAGGGCCACTGCTCCAGATATGCTGTAGGCGATGAAAGCAACCACAAATGGGAAGATGTATTTCATCTGGGTATGCATGCTTTTAGTAAAGCTTTCCGAGAATGAAGGGGTCGATCCCTTTGGACTCTCCGAAAAGGCTGGCTTCGGCATAAAATGGGCTTGTAGATACTGAGATACTCCAGCCAAAATCGCGAGTGGTAAACTCTTCGCACTAATGTCTAGGATGCCCAGAAATACCATGTTTACGCTTTCAGGAATATGGACAAAGGAATAAAGATGCCCACCTTCGAAGTTGATGCCTTTATAGAAAACATAATACAAGGCAAAAATGATCGGAATCTGGATCAGGACCAAGAGGCATCCGGAAAATGGATTGACTTTGTGCTGTTTGTAGAGCTCGAAGGTCTGCTTGGCTTGTTCCTCCTTGCTTGCTCCGCCTTCCTTTATTTTTTTGAGCTGTGGCGCAAGAATATTCATCTCGGCTTGGCTCTCGATAGACTTTTGAGATAAGGGAAACAACAAGATTTTAACCAAAAGAGTCAGAATTATTACTGCCAGACCGACATCCCCGCCTGGAATGACTGACACCAAAAAAGCCAAGGCGTTCAGTAATGGCTGGTATAGGACCGTATCCCATATATTTATAAGCATTATCTCATTCTATATGAAAATAATTAAAAATCAAACTAGGGGATCGAGGTGGTTTTTCTGCCATGGGTGGCAGCGGAGGATGCGCAAAAAACCTAAGCAAATTCCTTTGAGGACTCCGTATTTACCAATTGCTTGCTTAGTATATTCGGAGCAAGTCGGATAAAAAACACATCTCGGTCTGGTAAAGACCGAAATATGTTTCTGGTAAAAATTAATTAATTTTACTAAGTGTGTTCTTAATCTCATTTTCAAGCACCAAAACATCATCTTGATATCTTTTGAAGATAAAAACCCCTCTGACCCCGGCAGGGAACTGGTCTATAGTTTTTTGTAGGGCTAAATATCCACGTCTTCTGAGAAAATTCCTCTGGACGGCCAGTTTAGCTACGTTTTTCGGAGCCAGAAAGGAAATTTTCTTTTCTCGATCGTCGTTTTTAAAATATTTAAAGGTCAAGTTGGGGGAAACGACAAACTTGCCTTCTTCCCCATTCGGCGGGCAGACTTTGAAGATCTTTTCAACTTCCTTGGTGGTTACCCTGTTCTTTTTTGGGAGCATGCCAAAAAATTATACGGATAGCTTTTTCCTACCTTTCTGACGCCTTCTTTTCAAAACAGCTTTGCCGGTCTTGACCCTAGACCTGACTAGAAACCCATGACTTCGGGCTCTTTTTCTCTTTTTGGGTTTGTATGTAAATGACATATTTCCAATACTATAACAAAACTGGGCTTTAGGCAACTAGGCCTTAGTCATTAGCATTAGAATCTTATTTTTTTGCTAGAGCCTAGCACCTAACAGCTAGTGCCTATTTTTTTATCCACACATTATCAACAACTTTAGTAACTTTTTACAAGTATGCAACATTTTCTAAATAGTATAGTATAGAGTAGTTGAAAGTTTAAAGTTCATAAAGTCATAAGTAAAAAATACTTAAAGAATTAAATTCATGAATACAAAACAACTTTGGAAAGACTGCCTGACCGAAATCGAGACTGGCATCTCAAGGGCAAATTTTAGCACCTGGTTCAAGAACACATCCATTGTAAAAGAGGATACCGGCATTATTTATATCGGCGTGCCGAACGAATTTGTGCGCGATTGGCTGATAAATAAATACCACAAACTCATCACCAAGACAGTTGCCGACGCCTATGAGAACATGCGCGCCGTAGAATACCTGATAACTAAGATAGAATCTTCCAAGCCGGAACCTGTTCCGACGGGGGAAATAAATAAAAGCTATGCAAATAAAGAACTGCCCTTAAAAGATCTGTACGTAAATCCAGATGATAACTTAAATCCTCGTTATCACTTCAATTCTTTCATTGTAGGATCTTTCAATGAACTTGCGTATGCCGCCTCTCTCGCCATCATAGACAGTCCGGGCACCAAATACAATCCATTTTTCATCTATGGAGGCACCGGCCTCGGGAAAACTCACCTGATCCAAGCAGTAGGGAACACAATCAAAGACAAATACCCGAACAAAAAAGTTCATTACATGACCTTGGAGAAATTCGCCACTGATTTTATAAATTCTCTTCAGAGTAATAAGGCAAATTCTTTTAAAGAGAAGTATCGTAAATATGACCTGCTCATCATAGATGACATCCAGTTCATCGGAAAAATGGAAAAGATACAGGAAGAGCTCTTTCACACATTCAACACCTTCCATGAAAATAGCAAACAGATAATTTTTTCCTCTGATAAGCACCCAAATTACATCCCTGAATTAGCAGATCGCCTCAAATCTCGCTTTGCCGCCGGGATGATAGTGGACATCTCGCCCCCGGATTATGAATCCCGCTTGGCTATTCTGAAGGTAAAAGTACGAGAGCTTGATATAGATCTAGATCCTGAGATTTTGGATTACGTCGCTCTTTCTGTAGATGGTAATATCCGAGAGCTTGAAGGTAGTTTAAACATCATCGTTTGCCAATATCGCTTGAAAAATAAGGCTTTAACTCTATTAGAGGTGAAAAGTCTTCTAAAGAATAACATGAAGCCAAAGAAGAATATCGCTATAAAAGATGTGGTAAAAATAGTAAGCGAATATTATAAATTAGAAGAAGTCTCTGTCTATGAAAAAACTAGAAAAAAAGAAATTGTAAAGGCAAGACAAGTAGTAATGTATCTCCTTCGAGAGGATTTTAATGTATCATACCCTCTTATTGGTCAAAAGCTTGGGGGAAAAGATCACACTACTGTGATTCATTCTTGTTTAAAGATTAAAAACGATCTAAAAAACGACCCACAACTTTTACAAGAATTAGAACAAATACGAATTATGTTTAAGTAATTAAAAGTTATTAGACTTAAATTAAAAATAAAATAAACATAACAATATTGTAAATTATAAGTAAAAAATAGTTATCCACTTATCCAGTTACCTAATAGTATTAATAAATTAAATAAAGAAAATAAATACATGAAATTAGAATGTAAAATAGAAGAACTCCGGAATAAAGTTTCTCAAGTAGAAAGAATAACTGGTAAAAATCTTACCCTGCCTATTTTAAATTCAATTCTCCTAGTTGCTTCTGGTAAATCTTTAAAATTAAGATCTACAAATTTAAGCTTAGGAATAGAAGTTGAAATTCCTACCAAAATAGAAAAAGAAGGAATTGTAGCTATATCTGGATCAGTCTTGAATGGTGTATTTTCTAATATTTTCCAAAACGAAAATGTTTTCCTGGAAAGCACAGATGGTAATTTATCTATCCAGACCAAAAAAAACAAAATAAAGCTAAAAGGACAACCACCTGACGATTTTCCCACAATACCCAGAGTTACTGGAACTAGCTTCGAGATAGAGTCTAAAAAACTAATAGATGGTATAAAATCAGTTTATTATAGTGGAGCTATTTCAGATGTGAAACCCGAGATAGCAAGCGTTTTTATATATACACATGAAGAAAATCTAATTTTCGTTTCTACGGATTCTTTTAGATTGGCAGAGAAAAAAATAAAAATAAAAGGGATTCCAGAGATAAGTGGGATTCTTGTTCCATATAAAAATATTGCTGAAATACTGAGAGTTTTTGGAGAATCATCTTCCATTATTGAAGTTCATTTTAATAAGAATCAAATATCTTTTTCTACCGATAGCGTTTATCTTACCTCTAGGGTGATTGATGGAGTTTTCCCAGATTACCGTCAGATTATTCCAAAAACCTCAAGTACTAACGCTATAGTCTTAAAACAAGACCTATTAAACGCTCTCAAGATATCCAACATCTTTTCTGATAAATTCAACCAAGTTAATTTAAGGATATCAGCCAAAGAAAAAGTTTTCGAAATTTCTTCGATGAATAATGACATCGGAGAGAATAAGACATACTTAGATGCGACCCTCTCAGGAGAGAATATAGAATTAGGGTTTAACTATAAATATTTTCTAGACTGTTTCCAATCCATCACTACCGACAGTTTGTCTATTAAATTCTCTGGAGCTTCTAGCCCGCTAGTAATATCTCCTGTTTCAGATCCATCTTTCCTATATCTCATTATGCCTATGAATAGGTAGGTTTTTACTCTTCAATTTTGAATACTAGAGTAGCTTCGCCGGTGTTATAAACACTATCGTGAGCGATTACTTTGAGTTCATTCTCTTTTTGCAAGTCTTCTATATCTCTCGGAATAAAAGAAAAACCGGTGGCGGAATCTGAAGTCCCTAAGTATGTGTTGTTTACGAAAACATCCATCCTAATAATCGGATACTTCGTAGAAGTACCCACTTTTACATTTATTGTTCGGTTGGGCTGGTAGGTGGTTTTACTATTAGGCTCAATGATGGTAATGATGGTCTTTAGCTCACCAGTGTGTATATCATCTTCCATCCTTGGTTTATCAGAAGCAGTCGTGATTTGGAATCGTCCTTTGTTTTGAGCCCACCAGTTTTGGATTGGAATTTCCCAGTGTTCAAATTGTGGATTACTACTCGGGTTTTCTGGTGGAGCTCCTAAAATATCGTTTCTATCCACCCAGTAAAGGATGGAGTGGACATTGGTTATCACTTTTTCCTCCAAAGTTTCTTTCGGGGTGTATTCCGTAGCTAGTTTTCCAGAAATTCTATCTATGAAAAAACTTTCGTTTCCCATCCAGCTTCCCCGGAGCGCCGGCTTTACTATTTCTGGATCAACATCGAGATTTGGTTCTTCAAACCTTTCGTCTGGCAAATTTTCGAGAGCGGTGCTTATAAATTTATTCCAAATCGGTCCGGCGACAGCCACACCTCCTTTTTTCATTGGCTCGTTGTCGTTGTTGCCCGCCCAAACTCCGACAACGATAGAAGGCGTGTAACCGATGGTCCACGCATCTTTGTTACTGTTGGTGGTTCCGGTCTTTACGGCGACCTCGTGCCCAGGGATAAGAAGAGCAGAGCGCGCCCCGAAGGTCGGGATGCGAGATTTTTCGTCTGACATTATGTCGGAAATGGTCAAGGCAGTGTTCTTGGGAATAACTTGTTGGGTATTGGGCTTGAACTCTTCTAATATATCCCCGTTCAAGTTTTCAATTCTTAAAATTCCAGTATAAGGGTTTCTCATTCCATCGTTCGCAAAAACTCCGTAAGCGGAAGTCATGTCGAGGAGAGAAACTTCTCCGCCTCCGATGACCAGTGTAAGTCCATAACGTCCGATATCGCCCAAAGTGCTGATACCCATGTCTTCGGCTGTCTTGAGTGACGAGGGCAGACCGGCCAAATAGAAAAGCTTTACTGCTATCACGTTGATCGATTGCGCGAGCGCGTCACGGAGAGTCATCGGCCCGCGGGATTTTCCATCGTAATTGTCCGGCATATAGCAATCCTTCTGATTGCGTCCTGGAAGGGCCCTGCCGTAGGCGTTGCAAGTGGTTTGAAATTCGGTAGGCAGGTCAAAGAGCACTGTGCTCGGAGTAAAGCCCTTGTTGAAGGCTGTGGCGTAAATGAAGGGCTTAAAAGATGAACCTGGCTGCCTGGCCGCGGTAGCCACGTTGAAATTTCCATCTATTTCTTTATCGAAATAGTCTCGAGAACCAATCATGGTGAGGATCTGCCCGGTTTTCGGGTCGATTGCAACCAATGAAGCATTTCCTCCGTTCCAATCTTTCTCATTTTTAAGAGCACCCTCCTTCACGATCAGTTCCCCCTTTTCTTGCAACTCATAATCGAGCGTGGTGATGATCTTCAATCCACCCCTTTCCACCATCTCTCTCCCATATTTTTCTTCTAGATAGTTCTTTATAAAGAAAACAAAGTGGGACGCCTTGATCCCGCTCGCAGACTGCGGAGAAAAAGCCACAACCTCCTTTTTTGCACTGTCGTATTCCGCCTTGGTTATAAAGCCAAGCTCCAGCATGCGTGAGAGCACCAGATTTTTCCTGGCTTCCAATTTTTCCTTATTTTTTCCGTAAGGAGACAAGACGGTCGGAGATTGCGGGATAGCCGCGAGATAAGCGGCTTCAGCTAGTGTGATGTCGAGGGCCCTTTTATTGAAATAAGTTTTGCTGGCTTCTTCTACCCCATAGATGGTTCCTCCATAAGGGGCTTCGTTCAGATAGTGCTCCAGAATTTTTTCTTTCGGCATGGTGTTTTCTAATTTTATGGCTAGGACCCATTCCTTTATTTTGCGAGATATGGTCACCTTTTGGGTAAGTAAGGTGTTTTTTATCAATTGCTGGGTGATGGTGGATCCGCCGGTAACTCTTTTGCCGGTCAGTTTGGCCCATATCGTAGCCCGGATGATCGAAGTGATCCTGATTCCGCCATGATTGTAAAATTCTGAGTCTTCGATGGCCACTGTCGCGTTCATGATGTTCACTCCCATATCTTCGTAAGGAATATCCGTTCGCTTTGTTTCGCGATGCATATCATAGAGGAGTATTTCCCCGGTCCGGTCATATATTTTTACCGAGTTTTCGATCCTTCTTTCGTTAAAGGAATTGAAATCCGGTATTTTTAAGGAAGAAAGCCAGATGGTGACCACACTTACCATGACAATAAAGACGCCAGCGGTAAAAAGCATCAGATTCTTCAAAAATCCTTTTTTCCTATAAAATCTCATAACTACAGCGAAAATAGTGGCCTCAAATTTGTCGAGATTCTTTGCCATCTTGCTGTTTCTTATTTTTTTGTATATTTCTTTCATTGTTCGAATTATACAACTTGATACAATATAATTACGTCTTTCGTTCGCAATAATCTAAGTACACTTAATTATTGCTCACTCATTAGTAATTATAGCAGAGAAATCACTAAAATTATATTTTTCTGCTGTATTTTTAGTCCAAATCCTGAAGTTATTCAGGGGTATTGAGATATTATGAGGGTATTGATTTTTTTCTACTTTTGTGGTTAGGTTAGGTAAATAAACCCTGGAGTAACGGAATGTCCGAGCTCCGCTGGAGCTCGTTCTTTTACAACAGGAAAACAAAGTTTCAGGAGTTTAACAACCATGAAAATCACGTTACTAGGTCCTCTCGGGGCCAATTTCTCGGATTTGGCTCGTAAGGATTTCGGTAGAATATTCGATGATCACTTCCTTCAGACTAACGATCGATCCAGTTTTTTGTTGGTCGATCGAAATGAGGATGTTTTGCCAAGCGTCATCAAAGATGGTGGGTTGGGGGTGGTGGCGATGAATACGGAAGCTGAAGGAGTGTACGAGGCACCTTTCAGAAAAGTGGTGGCCCTACTCGACCATTATGACAATTCCGGACGGTGTCCAGTTGCACTTATCGCTGCTCTTGAAAAGAGAGTTCGCTTCACTCTCATGGTAAAAAAGGGGACAGAATTTCAAGAGATCCAGGAAGTATGTGCGCATCCAAAATCTCTCGGGGCGTGCAGAAATAATATCCGGGCACATGGCTGGCGACCTATCGAATGCAACAGTAACGGCAAAGCCGCGGAATATGTTGCTCGTGATCCGAGATATACCAAGACTGCAGTTCTTGGTCCACGCGAAGCCGTGGAAACTTTCAAAGAGTTGAGAGTTGTACCCGGATATGAGGCTTTGGAAGACAATCCCGCGACGACAATTTTCCATTTGTGGGGGCCGAGGTCGAGAAAGCGCATTGCAGGGCTTCGGGAAAACAACATGATTGTTTTAGCTTGCAGGCTTTTCCACAAACCCAACGCAAAGGGAAGTGTTATGAACAGTTTTGGCAAAAGGGGGATTAACATGCTTTATGACACCCAGGTTTTCGTCGGTGCGGCCAAATATGACCACATCTTTCTTTACGAATGTCGGAAGGATCAAGTTATTGCGCAACGGGAAGCCTTACAGGAAGTTAGCAAAAATTCTCTTGTGGAGCGTTGCCTTATGCTGGGTCCTGTCCCTATTGTTAAAGCCTAACCGCTCGTCAACCGAGTAACAGGCGAAATTCCTAATCAATTAAAATAGATAGTACCAAGAGGGCCAGCACAACACGTTGCTGGCTTTTCCCTTTTTATATATTAAAACTTTGTAAGTTTTAATTGGTATCTTGAATATCATTTGACAAAATTACACTATTTGATATCATACAAGTATGAGTCTTTTAATCAAATTTTCTGTTAACTATTATTACCGCCAAACGGGACGGTCTTCTTTTTGCTAATTAATTTAACTTTTAAAGCACAAAAGACCGCCCCGCAAGGCGGTTTTTTGTTTTTATGTTATGAAAATGAATTTTATAAATTTATCACAATATGCTAGAATCGGGATTATGAAAGTTATTACCGATGAGAAGAAAATAGACGAGCTTTTAACTCGAGGGGTGGAGAACGTCTACCCCAACAAGGAAGCTCTCAAGAAGGTTTTGATGTCCGGGCGAAAAATCAAACTCTATCTTGGGATTGACCCGACAGGTGGAATTTTACATCTTGGACACTTGGTTCAATTTCTCAAATTAAAAAAATTCCAAGACCTTGGTCATGAAGTTGTTATTCTTATTGGTGATTTTACAGCGCAAATAGGAGATCCCACCGACAAACAAACAACCCGAAAACCGCTTACTCATAAGCAGGTCGTAGAGAATGCCAAGGGATACAAAAAGCAGATTAGTAAAATTTTGGATTTAAAGAAATTAAATATGAACTTTGTTCATAATGCCAAGTGGACTAACAAGCTTTCTCCAGAAGACATGTTGGAATTAGCCTCCAACTTTACAGTTTCCAACCTGCTTAGTCGAAGTATGTTTCAAGAAAGACTTAACACCGGTCGGGAAGTGCATGTTCATGAATTTCTATACCCAATTTTTCAAGCATATGATGCTGTGACTATGGATGTTGATCTGCAGATCGGGGGCAATGACCAAATGTTCAACATGCTAGCTGGTCGTGACTTGATGAGAAGAAAAAAACATAAAGAAATGTTTGTCCTGACTACTAAATTACTTGTTGACCCAACCGGCAAAAAAATGGGAAAAACTGAAGGGAATATGATTACCTTGAATGATTCTGCCAACAACATTTTTGGTAAGATAATGAGCTGGCCTGACAGCATGATCGCTTCAGGTTTTGAAATATTTACTGGATGGGATTTGAACACTCTTCAAATAGACAGCCCGCGTGATCAGAAAATGAAACTTGCCCACGAGGTCGTAAAAATTTGTCAGGGAGAACAAGCCGCAAGGGAAGCAGAAGAGAATTTTATTAACACCTTCCAGAAAAAGGAGATTCCAGTAGAGATGGAAGAAATCAAGGGCCAAGAAGGTGAATTGGTGAGCGAAGTTTTGGTAAAAAATAAGATTTTATCTTCAAAAGGAGAGTGGCGCAGGTTATGCGAGGGGAATGGGGTGCATGACTTGGAGAAAAATGAAACAATTGCTGATCAAAATCTTAAAATTGACGGAAACCTGACACTCAAAATAGGGAAAAAGAGATTTATAAAAATCACAGCAAAATAAAAACACCCCAAAGATAAATTAGGGGTGTTTTTATTTTTTAACTATCTATCTTTGTCTGGGTCTTCCTCATCTAATCCAAAATCGGTTATGCCTTCTGGCGCATCCAACGGTTCACCCAGCTCATCTTCATCGGCGCCAATTTTGAAACCATCTTCTACTTCTTCCTCTTCTTCGTAACTCATATGTTTTTTATTTTCAGCCAGAGGCTGATCCGCCTTTGGCGGAAATTTAATTTGTAATTTCCTACTTTGTATCAAAATATAAAAAGCTTGGCAATAGGGAAAAGACTTAAAATGTGGATAAGTCTAAGAACGTATGTGTGCAAAGGCGGTCAGCGCGATGGCAATGGCGTCTAGCTCGTCGTCGGATTTCTTCGAGTCGTCTACTTCTACCAGAATTTTCACCATTTTATTTATTTGTGTTTTGTCTGATCTACCATAACCGGTCGTCGCCACTTTTATTTGCAAAGGAGTCGCCTCAAAAATTTTAAGCCCCGCCAAAGATGCCTCATAAACTACTACTCCGCGCGCTTCGGCGACGCGCATCACCGTTTTTTGGTTGGTATTTAAAAATAAAGTTTCAATAGCTAAAACTTCCGGCTTGTATTTTTTTATTATATTTCTCACTTCTTCACCGATTAGTTTTAGCCGTTCCGAAAATTCTAATTTAGCAGAAGTCTTGAAACATTCTGAAAAAATCACATGCTCCCTGCCCTGAGCGTGGTCGAAGGGTTTTTTGCCGCCATTATCTTTTTCTAATATTGCAACACCCAACCTCTCAAACCCCGGATCGATTCCCAAAATTTTCATGGTTCTATTATATCACCATGACCCTGAGTTTTTCGAATGGGTCATAATAATTTTTTCTGATTTTCTTTCAAATCAAACCCAAGATGTTCATACGCTTTTTTTGTAGCAACTCTCCCTCGAGCAGTGCGTTCCAAAAGCCCGAGCTGAATTAAATATGGCTCTACCACTTCTTCTATTGTTGCTTCTTCTTCCGAGAGGGCCGCCGCCATGGTTTTGAGTCCTACTGGTCCGCCATTAAATTTCTCAATCAATATTTCCAAGAATTTTCTATCAGAGGAATTGAGCCCTATGTTGTCTACGGCAAGCATGTTGAGGGCATCCTTTACTATTTTTTGATCCAGATTTTGCTTTTCGCTTTTTTTGTTCACTTGAGCAAAGTCGCGCGCTCTTTTCAAAAAATAATTTGCCGTGCGAGGAGTGAATCTACTTCTTTTGGCAATTTCTTTTAAGGCATCTTCTTCGAGGGTAATATTTAAAAGCTTACTTGACCTCTCCACAATTTTTCCAATTTCTTCATTTGAATAAAATTCCAATCTAAAAACTCCACCAGAGAATCTGGAACGAAGGGGGGAGGAGATAAGAGCGACACGGGTGGTTGCTGCAATGAGTGTAAAAGGCGGAAGATCAAGCTGGATAGTGCGGGCCGATGGGCCTTTACCAATAATGATGTCTAGGACACCAGACTCCATGGCCGGATAGAGTATTTCCTCAACCATTTTATTTAATCTGTGGATTTCATCTATGAAAAGAATATCACCCGAAGCAAGGTTTGTAAGTATGGAAGCCAGATCACCCACTTTTTCAATCGCGGGTCCAGAAGTTATTTTCATTTGTCTGCCAGTCTCCTTGGCGATGAGGTGGGCGAGTGTGGTCTTGCCTAGCCCGGGAGGTCCATAAAATAGGATATGTTCAGGTATGTGCCCGCGTTCTTCCGCCGCTTTCAGTAGGATTTTTACGTTGTCTTTTATGTGTTTTTGGCCGATATATTCATCCCAGCGGGTAGGGCGCAGAGTCTGATCGAGGACGACATCCTCATTCTTGCTTACCTCTTTAGAATTGGGGTCTTTTGTTTTTGGGCTTGACATTGATTTAATAATATGCTATACTAAAAAAGTATTAAGGTTATCAACATGGTATCAACACAGCTATACACATTATAGCATCCGATGCGATTTTGATAATAGTATAATACAAGTAAGAGGTTTTTAACTCTCCGCCTGGGGCGGGACAAAGAAGACATTAATCTCTAAGCAATCAGCCAAAAGGTTATACGAATTTGCATAGGACGTTCTGGCAAGAATTTATTTTTACTGGGTCTATCCTCTAATAATTTGTTACTCTTGGAGCCCAGCTTCAAAAGGATTGTTTAGAGATTAATGTTTTTTTATTTCAGAATAAAAAGCGAACCATGTTAACCATGGTGTTGATAAATAAGGTTTATTCTGTTACTCTCTCTAATGTAATGTATCAAAAGATCATCAATAAGATAATCGAACTCGGTGATTCCCTTCCGGTGATTTCTGGCCGTGTTCCCGATATAGGAAAAAGCAAGCAGTGGCTGACCCAAAAAGAAATAGAGATAGAAACAGAGCTCGCGGAGATGATAAGCACTTTTCCAGGTAAGCATTCGGTGTACGCTGAAGAACTGCACAGTATTTTTATAAAAAACGACAACGTTTGGATCATAGATTCGATTAGCAACACGACTAATTTTCTCCGAGGGATGCCCCACTATTCCATAGTGTTGAGCCATCTTCATAAAGGAAGAATAAAATTTGCAGTCATATATGATCCAACCAACAAGGAATTATTCACGGCTGAAAAAGGTAAAGGCGCGTTTTTAAACAATAAAAGAGTCCGTGTTTCCAAACGAAAAGAAAATCTTTTCTTTCTGATCGGTCCATATTTCACTCCGCCGAGAACATATCGAAAAAAAGCGCTGAAAATAATCAAAATTATGTCGGAAAGTGGCAACACGATCCGGATCGTAGGATCTCTCGCGGTACATTATGCATATATTGCCTGCGGCCGAGCAGATGTGGCTATTTCGTTCAATGAAGATACCTTTCCAGAGTTTGCCGGAAAACTTCTAGTGGAAGAAGCGGGAGGAAAGTTCACTGATTTCAAAGGTGGTGCTTTGCGTCCGGAAACAGTGGGTGTTATTGCAAGCAATGGGCTCATTCATAAAGGGATTAAAGATATTGTCGGGGCGTAGTATAATAAGATCAGAATGATAAAAAAAACAAACAAAATAAAAATAGCTCTGATAGGTTACGGCAAGATGGGGCAGGAGATCGATGCTCTTTGTCGCGACTCAGAAAATTTCGAAGTGGTCTCTATTAGTTATAGAAAAATTACCGATGCGATAGATATCAAGGGGATCAGTGAAGCTGATGTGGCGATAGACTTTACATCCAAAGATGTAGTTTTAAAAAACATCGAAGAAGTCGCAAAGCTTGGCAAGAATATTGTTATCGGGACAACTGGTTGGTATGGCGACACAGAGAAAGTAAAAAAAATAGTAGATAAATACAAAATTGGTTTGTTGTATAGCCCAAATTTTTCTGTTGGTGTAAACATTTATTTCAAAATAATTGATTTTACCGCGAAACTTTTTGCAAAATTGCCAGAATATGATGTTTACGGATTAGAAATTCACCATAAGGCGAAATTAGACAGTCCTTCTGGAACTGCTTTAAAAATTGCCAGTCTTATCAAAGGGCTTAATTTCAATTCTATAAGAGCTGGGAGTAATCCAGGCTTTCATGAAGTTGTGTTTGATAGTCCTGCTGACGGTATAACCCTTTCTCACCAAGCCTACAACAGAACAGGATTCGCCAAAGGTGCGCTTGTCGCAGCAGAATTTATTAAAAACAAGAAAGGCGTTCATTCTTTTGAAGACCTATTCAGCTCATAAGACGATAAATATATGCGAAAAATAAATTTTTTTGGTTCCATCCCCGCCATAGTCACTCCATTCAAAAAGAATGGGGATCTCGACCTCGAAGCGCTCGACAGAATTGTGGAATATCAGCTCGCGGGAGGAGTGGATGGGATAGTGGTGGCTGGTTCGACTGGAGAAGCGGCGACATTGAATGAGGAAGAATACGCAGAGATTGTAAGAAGGGTAGTGAAAAAAGTTTCAGGGAAGGTCCCAGTGGTCGCCGGAGCGGGTTCGAATGACACTAAAAAAGCAATTCATTTTTCTAAGCTGGCGAAAGATGCCGGAGCAGACGCCCTCCTTCATGTCACCCCTTATTACAATAAGCCAACTCCAACCGGCCTCGTTCTCCACTACCAAGCAATTTCCAAAGCGGTGGATTTACCCATCATAATTTACAACGTGCCTGGTAGAACAGGGTCCAATGTCTCGCCTCAAGTCATCGTGCGGATAGCCCGCGAAGTTCCGGCAGTCGTGGCAGTCAAAGAAGCTTCTGGTTCTCTTCCGCAGATGATGGAGATCATAAGTGAAGTGTCCCAAAACGGCTCAAAGGAACTTGAGAATTTCTCCGTATTGTCCGGAGATGATTCTCTCACTCTACCCCTCATGGCTGTCGGCGGGCGAGGCTGTATCTCGGTAGTTGCGAACGAAGCCCCAAAGTTATTTTCCGACATGGTTCATCTGGCCCTAAGCGGAGATTGGAAGGGGGCGGCCAAGCTACACTACCTACTTCTTCCCCTCATGAATATTAATTTCATCGAATCGAACCCTATTCCCGTCAAGGCAGCAATGTCCATGATGGGGCTCGTCGAAAATAGCTTGAGGTTACCGCTTACTAGCCTTGAAGAAAAAAACAGAGCCCAGGTTGAAAAAGCTTTGCAAGGAGCGGGACTTCTCTAAATTTAAGAAAAAAATGGCCACTATCAACAAAAATTACAACAAATTGCAAGGGTCATATTTGTTTTTGGAAATAGCCAAACGAACGAAAGATTTTTTGGAAAAAAATAAAGGAGTAGAGCTCATGCGGCTCGGCATCGGCGATACGACCGAGCCTCTATCAAAGGCGGTGATCAGTGGATTGTCGGCGGGGGTAAAGAAGCTTCGCAAGAAAAAGACATACACCGGCTACGGACATCCGCAAGGTAAGATAGAACTTCGAAACGCCCTGGTGGATTTTTATAAAAAAAGGAAAATTGATCTCCGTCCGGAAGAGATTTTTGTAAGCGATGGTGCCAAGTCAGACTCGGCCAATATCCAGTCGATTTTTGGACAAGACAATATCGCGGCGATCATGGACCCGGTCTATCCGGTCTATCTCGATAGCAATGTTATCGCTGGCAGGACCGGAGAGCTTAAAAATGGCAGATACGAAGGCTTGGTGTATATGGAAGGCAATGAAGAAAATGATTTTATGCCTCCACCTCCCGAAGTAAAAGTGGACCTGATCTATATTTGTAGCCCGAATAATCCGACCGGATCGGTAGCTACAAAGAATGAGCTCGCGGCTTTTGTTGATTATGCTCTTAACCGCAAGGCCGTGATAATTTTTGACGCCGCTTATGCCGAATATATCAAAGATGAATCTTTGCCAAAGAGCATTTACGAGATCGAGGGGGCAAAAAAATGCGCTATCGAGATAAACAGTTTTTCCAAGTGGGCGGGATTTACCGGCGTGCGTCTTGGGTGGACGGTAGTGCCGGAAGATTTGGTTGTCGAAGGAGTGGAACCGGGTAAGGTGATCAGTCTGTGGGCGAGGCGTCAAAGCACTATGTTCAACGGAGCATCTAACATAGCTCAAGATGGAGCCTTGGCGGCACTATCAACGAAAGGCCAAAAGGAAAGTCAAAAATTGATCGCTTACTATATGGGAAACGCAACCCTGATCAAACAGACTTTTTCCAACTTAGGCTTCAAAGTTTTTGGCGGGGAGAATGCTCCGTACGTCTGGGTCCGCATACCGCCCAGTCTCACCTCTTGGGAATTTTTTGATAAATTGTTAAGAGAGGCGCATGTGGTAGTGACTCCCGGCTCCGGATTCGGGCTGAAAGGGGAAGGTTATATTCGTTTGAGCGCATTTGGAGACAAAAAGAATGTAAAAAGGGCTATGAAAAGCATAGAAAAAAATTTTAAACCATGACCAAAGTAATGAAATTTGGAGGCACGTCGGTGGCGCATGCTTCCAACATCAACAAAGCCATAGATATTGTTTGGGAGGCAAAAAAGAAAGGTGACGATATCGTGGTGGTCGTGTCTGCGCTAGGCGGGATCACCGATGACCTTATTAAGCTCGCTGATCTCGCCTCGAAAGGTGATTCTAAATATGAAATAATTTTCAAGGCTATTTGTGGAAGGCACGATCAAGCCATCAAAGAATTGATAGATGAGAAAAACCCACGCCCCACCCCGCCAAATTGCGGGGCAAGCCAAGAAAAAGCATTAAAGGAAATAAGCAAAAAATATAAAGAGCTAGGAGAGTTGGCCAAAAAAATTTTTTCAGCAAAAGAGCTTTCTCTTTCGAACCTAGATGCTGTGATGAGTTTTGGGGAACAACTGTCGTCTTATCTCATCGGGGAAGGAATAAAAAGCCGAGGGATCTCATGTGAATTTGTGGATTCTAGGGATATTATCAAAACCGATGACAATTTCGGCAGTGCAAATGTGGACTTGGAAAAATCTTACAAACTTACGTCGGATTGCTTTAAAGGTAAAACTCTCTCTATTATGGGCGGATTTATTGGTTCTACATCAGACGGAAAAACTACCACCTTGAGTCGTGGTGGTTCTGATTACACAGCTTCTCTGGTGGGTGCTGCTCTCGATGCATCTGTGATCGAGATATGGACTGATGTCGATGGCATTATGACAGAAGATCCTAAAAAGATAAAAGATGCGCTCCTTATTCCAGAAATAACTTACGAAAAAGCGGAAGAAATGGCATACAATGGCGCGAAAGTTATTCATCCTAAAACTATACGGCCTGCGGTGTTGAAAAATATACCCATATATGTCAAGAACACGTTTAATCCGACGGGGAGTGGCACAAAAATAAGCAATGGAAAAAGATAATGAAGAAAATGAATAAAAAAATCAAAGTTGGGATATTGGGAGCTACTGGAATGGTTGGACAACGGTTGATGTCTCTGTTAAAAAATCATCCTTGGTTTGAAGTAACTGTTGTTGCGGCTTCTAGAAAGTCGGCAGGGAAAAAATTAGGATCTCTCACTATATATTCTGTTGAAGATGATATAGATGTCATTGCAAAAAAATGCAATTTTGTTTTTTGTGCTATAGATGCCAAAGGAGAACAGAAAGATTTTATTAAAAAAATTGAGGAGGCTTATGCAGAAAAGGGTTTGCCAGTTGTTTCTAATAATTCGGCTCACAGATGGACAGAGGATGTGCCCATGATTATGCCTGAAATTAATCCACAGCATCTAGATATTATTCCTATACAAAAAAAGAATCGTGGCTGGACAACCGGATTTATTATTACAAAACCAAATTGCTCGATTCAATCCTATGTTCCATTACTGCATGCTTGGAAGGATTTTAACCCACAAAAAATAATCGTCTCAACTTATCAGGCGATTTCTGGTGCAGGTAAGACTTTTGGAACTTGGCCAGAGATGGTAGACAATGTCATACCTTATATTGGCGGGGAAGAAGAGAAATCCGAAAAAGAACCTTCTAAAATTTTCGCCAATATAAATAAAAAAAAGAAAAACAAATTTATTTTAGAAAAAAAATTACAAATTTCAGCCAATTGCATCAGAGTTCCTGTTTCTGATGGTCACATGGCTACGATCAACATACAATTTGGTAAAAAAGTATCAAAAGAAAAATTAATTAAAGCTTTAAAAGAATTTAAAAATCCTCTAGATGTATTAGATTTACCATCCGCTCCTAAACCCTTTTTAACTTATTTTGAAGAAGAAAATAGGCCACAGACCAAACTTGATAGAGATTTACATGGCGGTATGGGAATCAGTGTCGGTCGCATTCGGGAGGATTCTGTTTTTAGTTGGAAATGTGTTGCTCTGTCGCACAACACTATTCGAGGAGCAGCTGGTGGAAGCATATTAAACGCTGAATTGTTAGTTAAAAAAGGCCTTATAAAATATAGCTAAAATAAAAGTTCAGCTAATTATGAAAATAAAAAATAATAAACTTTTTTTAGGAAAATTCTCTACTCAGTCTTTGGCGAAGAAGCATGGAACGCCCATTTATGTGTATGAAACAGAAACTATCAGGAGCCAGTATTTAAAGTTACTAAAAAATATCGCTTATCCAAAATTGCAGATTCATTATGCCTGCAAGGCCAATACAAATATTTTAATTTTGAAATTTTTTAAAAAATTAGGTTCCAAAATAGAAACAGTAAGTAAGGGCGAGGTTACTTTGGCTCTAAAAGCCGGTTTCAAACCCAAAGATATTATTTACACTTCCACTTCTGTAAGTAAAGATGAAATGGCTTTCGTAATAAAAAATAAAATAAAAGTGAGCTTAGATTCTTTGAGCCAAATTGAACTTTATGGAAAATTAAATCCAAATAACGATATTGGTATTCGGGTAAATCAGGGGATTGGGGCGGGGCATCATGATCATGTCATCACTGGCGGGATTATGAGCAAATTTGGCATTCCATTAGAACATTTAAATAATGCAAAAAAGCTAGCAGAAAAATATAAATTAAAAATTACTAGCTTGCATCAGCATATTGGCTCTAATGTTTTAGATAAAAATATTTTACTTAAGGCTTTTGATAAATTACTTGAGACAGCTATCAATTTTCCTGATTTGGAGTCACTTGATTTTGGTGGTGGTTTCGGAGTTTCTTATTTACCAAAAGAAAAAGATTTGGATTTGAAAACTCTAGGCACAGAAATGACCAGAAGAATGAATAATTTCTGTGAAAAATATGGAAAGAAACTTGATTTGGTATTAGAGCCGGGTCGTTTTCTGGTCGCAGAATCAGGAGTACTATTGAGTACTGTTACTGAAATAAAAAATAATCCAAAACGTACTTTTGTTGGGGTAAATACTGGTTTTAACCATTTGATTCGCCCGACTATGTATGGGTCTTATCATGAGATTATAAATACTAGCAGAGCAAAAGGTCTTGTTATAAAAGCTGATATAGTGGGTAATATATGTGAATCTGGGGATGTGTTTGGAAGAGATAGAAAGATAACTAGTCCAAAAGTGGGAGACATTTTGGCAATTCTAAACGCAGGGGCTTATGGATATGTAATGGCTTCACACTACAACAGCCGGTCTTTGCCCAGAGAGATTTTAGTCTGATTAATGATAATATTAAACCATGAAGGAATTTTATAAATATCACGGCACCGGCAACGACTTTATTATGATAGACAATCGTGATGGCAATTACGATGTTAAAGCAGAAAACATAAAACTTTTGTGCGATAGGCATTTTGGTATAGGTGCGGATGGCTTGATACTTCTGGAATCTTCCAACAAGGCAGATTGTTTTATGAATTATTACAATGCTGATGGCACTGTGGCAGAAATGTGTGGTAATGGAGTCAGATGTACAGCTAAATTCTTTTTAGAACAAACAAAATCTAACTTAAAAGAGCTTTCTATAGATACGAGGGCTGGTATAAAGAAAGTGATAATAAATAAAGATGGCCTGCCTACGCAGGCAGGAACTTTTTCTGTGAACATGGGTGCTCCCGTGTTTTCTCATGCTGATTTTCCAAAAAGTTCTCTCGTTCTAGAAAATATTCCGTTCAGTTTTGTTTCTATGGGTAATCCGCATGCTGTGGGGTTTGTGAAAAATGTTTCTGATATAAATATTTCTGAAATTGGTCCAAAAATAGAAAACGATTCTCATTTCCCAAACAAAATAAATGTAGAATTAGTGGAAAAGATTTCCGACAATCATTTTAAAGTAAAAGTCTGGGAACGTGGCTCTGGAGCGACTCTAGCCTGTGGCACAGGCGCCTGCGCTGTGTATGCGATTCTTCAAAAAAACCTTGAAAATAAAGGGGAAATAACACTAGAATTCCCAGGTGGAAATCTATACCTATCAGAAAATGAAAAAGGAGAAATCATCCTTCGTGGCGAGGCTGTATGTGTGTTTAGGGGAGAAATAATATAAAATATTCTTTATGAAAGAAACACCAAATTCTTTAGAAAGTCCCCAAAAAGTAATGATTACCGGGGGTACTGAAGGTATCGGACATGGTATTGCTGAGAATTTTTTACTTTCGAATTCTAAAGTTGCAATATGCGCCAGAACAAAAGAAAAAGTTGATATAGCAAAGGAAACATTTTCTATAGCTGAAGTAGTTGATTTATCGGACTTATCTCAAGCAGAAAATTTCTCAAAAAAGGTTGTGAAGGATCTCGGTGGAATAGATTTTGTAATTTTAAATGCCGGAGTTCATGGTGTCCCAACAAAAGAAGAAAATTTAAGTGAGAAAGATGAAAGATATGCTCATACTCTTCGTATAAACTATGAGGCGCCAACTGTAATAGCCAAAAGTTTGAGAGATGAATTAAAAAAATCAAAAGGTGTCTTGGTGTATTTAACTTCCCAGCATGCAAAATTTGATGTTAGAAAAGTACCTGAACCAGCCAGACCTTATGCAGATTCTAAAAGAAAGCTTGAAGAATTTTTTGGAGAGTTTGTGAAGAATCCAGAAAATGATGGTATTCTGGTAATCGGAATTGATCCTGGACCAGTAGATACTAAACTTCGAGAACAGATAAGAACAGAAGGACCCGCTGAATTAAGGGCGATCGCGCAGAAAGACAGAGACAGTGGGGTATTAAAAAATCCAGATTTAGTTGGGAGAATCATATATGAAATAATTACAAAAAGAGCAGATCTTGATAAGGATACAGGTGAGTACACTCTTCCTGTAAAAACTGGGGATATTGTTAGAATTAGTGAAAATTATAGTGATCCAAAAAGAACAGCTTGGATTGAAAGTCTAAATACTAAAGAATTTGTTCAAAAAAGTTTTGAAGAGGCCAAAGAATTTATTGAATATTCTTGCGGTATCAGATTGACTCAAATTGAATTAGTTGGTTTGCATAGAATTACCGTAAAAGTAATGGAAGAAGTCTATCAGCAAGAAAGAACCTATGATCAAGAAAAACTTATTGGGACAAATCAAATCAATTCGGACACCCATTTTGATCATAAAAAGGAAATACCGGCAAGATTTTTTCAAGAGTTTTATAACCTGAACTCAAATGACATTGTTAAATTATATGATGAAAATAATGGAGAAACTTTTAAGGAATACTTCAGACGTATGCAAGCCAATGCACACCGTCCCTAAGATTACTCCCCCCAAATCCACCACGCTTTGCACTTCTGCCTCTTTACAGCAATAACAAGCGACCGCGTGTTATTGCTGTTTTAGCACAAGTTGAATTTCTTTTGCAGATGCAATTCATTATCCACCTCTTCAGCTAAGATGAAGCGCACATATTTTCTTGCGTTATAAAGTTCTAAAATAAACTCAATTTCTTCACCACAGGGATAAGGATACACAAATACTGATTTTTGAAATTCAATCAAGCCTATCTCTCGAAAATGTAAACGTAAAGAATCTCGTAATCTTTTTAATTTTTCGGGAATGTCAAACATAACGACCCTCCATTTCTCATCCCATCTTGCTGGTTTTTTGATTTCTATTTTATTAATATTGAATCTTAAAGCTTTTTTTCTTCCATTCTCATTTAAAACAAGTGTGGTAGTGCCATCTTTGTTATCTTTCTCTTCTATTAAATGAGAAGTATATAATGAATTGATAGCTCTTTGTAAAGCTTGGCGGTTTTCCTTTTCCAATTCTTTTGGAATTTGCTTTAAAATCCACCAATGCTTTTTAGGAGACCTAGTTAAACCTAAGGCCAAGCCGGCAAGCAACAATAAAAGCATTTTCTTTTTCAGGTTGCCGATTCTTGGTCCTTTAGATTTCATTTATCCATTATAGCATTAACAAGCGGTCGCGTGCTAATGCTGTGCAGAGTTTTTTGTCTAGTTTTTATTTATTCTAAAGGCAAATGTTTAACTGAAATATTTTCATTATCTGGGTCTTTAACGATTGATTCAGCAATTTCATCTAAACTCACTTGTTTACCTGCTTTAAAAAGTGAATCAGCTAAGATTTTTAGTCTTAAATACTGGCTATTTGTCATTTTATGTTTACGGGCTAAATTTATTAGAGCAATATCTTCTCTTCTTTTATCAAGCATACTTTTTCCGATTACTTCTCTAGAAGTTCCAGTAATCCTTGTGGTGTCTCCCTCCCGCACTGTCTTAGAGTATTTTTCTATAACTTTCGAGATTTTATATTTATTTAATACATCTAACATAGCCAGACTCTTTTCCTCGTCATATTCCATTCTTTGCTTTACCCCTTTAGCACGCGTTTCATCCAATACAAGATATCTTACTCCGTTTCCATCTTCTAAAAGATATCCAGCAATAAGATTTGGCATAGTAGATTTGTTTATTAATTGACCTAATTTATCTTTCACTTCATCGTGAACATAATTTGATCTTATATTTATATTTCTAGGGTTTTCAATATAGATATCAGTTGGAGGGGCAAAATTTACCAAGTTATTTGGATTAAAAAATACAGCTGGTACTTCTCTCCTAATTTCAACAATCTCAGGGTCTTCATACCAACTAGCTAAACCTTTTGCATCTTCACCTGTCACGGGCTCAATGCTCTCAAGTTTCTCGTTAAATATTTTTAAAAAATCAGGAGCTGTTTCCTTATTCTCTCTCTCGTTACTAGGCGTTTTTTCTTTTATTGGGCTTTCCATATCCGTATATTTTTTACTCCTCGCTCAAATCCACTACGCTTTGCACTTCGGCGAGTGAGGCGATACCGTTTAGAACTTTTACTATACCATCTTGGCGCATAGAAAGTATGCCTTGATTGCGGGCGACTTTTTTGATTTCATGCTCGCTTGGATTTTCAGGAATTATTTTTTCTATGGCTTCATCAGTTTTGATTGCTTCAAATATGCCTATTCGTCCGCTGTATCCTATTTTATTGCATTTATCGCAACCAACTGGAGAGAAAATCTTTCCGCCAGAGGCGGATCCGCCTTTGGCGGAGAACCACACAGCAGGGTCTACTCCATATTTAGAAAAATCTTTCCCTTCTTCTTTCATGCTGTTCAAAACTAAATTTATGATTTTATTTTCTTGTTCTGTCGGAGTATTTTCTTTTTTACAGAACTTACAAAGTTTTCGCACTAGACGTTGGGCAATAGAGAGGGACAATGCTGAAACTAAAATCTTTGGGTTTACCCCAAGATCTATCAAGCGGGGGATGACTCCAGCTGCATTGTTGGTGTGTAAAGTAGAAAAGACTATGTGGCCAGTAAGGGCCGATTGTACAGCTGTTTCGGCGGTTTCACGGTCGCGAATTTCTCCCACCATCACCACATCTGGATCTTGGCGGAGCGCTGACCGCAAGCCTTCCACGAAGGTATAGCCTCGCTCATCGTTTGTTTGTGTCTGGGTTATGCCGGCCAAGTGGTACTCGATCGGGTCTTCGATGGTTATTATTTTTATTTCTGGAGAATATATTTTACTTAAAAAAGCATAAAGAGTCGTAGTTTTACCCGAACCCGTCGGACCAGTAACCAAGATCATACCATTTGGCTTAGAAATTTCTTTTTCGATGATGGAGAAGAGAAAAGGTTCTATGCCTATTTCCTCAAGTTTTACCTGGATGGATTTGGGATCCAAAATACGCATGACTATGGATTCCCCGTAAGCCCCGGGAATGAGGGAAGTACGGATGCTGAGCTCCTCTTTTTCTTCCATGATCCCGAAGCGCCCGTCCTGCGCTATTTTGGAAGTGAGTTTCATACCGGAGAGGAGCTTGATGCGGGAATTGAGCAAGCGATAAACGTCGAGACCAAAGAAATGTATGTCCTGGAGTACTCCGTCGAGTCGCAGCCGCAGTCGCGCGCGATCTTTTTCCGGTTCGATATGAATGTCGGAGGCTTTGATGGCGATCGCTCCAGCTAAAATTATCTCGAGCAAATGAGAGATCTTGTGGGTCTTGTTTCCTTCGAGCGCTTCTATAACCAGCTTTTCAACGTCTTGGATATGTTGGATATTTTTTGCCATTTCTCGCAGGACCGGAAGAGAAATATCCACGCTGCCGATCGCAGAGCTCTCGGCCATAGAAATTTCTTTGTATCTATCCCAGACCTTGTTCAAGCTGGCGCTCGAAACCATGTAAAAAGTGGGAGTCAGGTTCTTTCTTTCCATCGCTTCTTTCAATGTATTAAACAAGTCTTCGCTCGGCGTGCGCACTGCGATGTAAATATTTTTTCCGAAAAGCTTGAAAGGGGCGACCTTCATTTCTCTCGCGTCTGCTTCAGCGATCGCGCGAAGCGCTTCGTTGTCTATGCCTAAGCGGTACAGGTCGACATACGGAAGACTGTATTTTGATTCGGCCAAGCTTGCCACTAGCACTTCCTCCTCCTCTTTACGCAAGTCCTCCAACTGTTTTATTTGTTTTTCTTCATCAAAATCTGACATTATAAGTAAATTATAGCTTAAGTGGTATAATTTGCATAATGTCCACTACCAATAATAAACCAAAAACACTTGTTTTATTAGACGCTCACGCCATAATACACCGCGCTTATCATGCGTTGCCTGAATTCCTGTCTTCTAAGGGAGAGCCCACAGGGGCATTGTACGGCCTCGCCAGCATGCTCATGAAAATAGTTACCGATTTGAAGCCAGACTATATTGTGGCCTGTTATGACCTACCAGGGAAAACATTTAGGCACGAGGCTTATGATGCCTACAAAGCTGGGCGAGCAAAAACCGATGATGCTCTCATAGTACAGCTAAAGAATTCTCGTGCTATTTTTGAGGCTTTCAATGTTCCTATTTATGATGCCAAAGGTTTTGAAGCTGACGATGTACTGGGAACGATATGTGAAAAATATAAAAAAGATCAAAACTTAAAAATTATTATTGCATCGGGTGATATGGATGCAATGCAGTTGGTGGATGATAAGAAAGTTCAGGTTTATACTCTCAAAAAAGGGATAAACGATACTATTTTATATGATGAGGATGCAATCGTGAACCGTTTTGGATTCAAACCGAATCTTTTGCCGGATTATAAAGGGTTGCGTGGTGATGCTTCGGACAACATTATCGGCATCAAAGGTATAGGAGAGAAAACTGCAACTATTTTGATTAAAAATTTTGGCAGTATTGAAGAAATTTACAAAAAATTAAAAAAAGATTCGGAATTATTTTCCGATGCGGGCTGTAGTCCAAGAGTTATAGAATTACTAAAAAATAATGAAGAAGAGGCAATGTTTTCAAAAACTTTGGCCAAGATTAGAACTGATGCTCCGATAGATTTCTCAATACCCTCAAAAACTTTTTGGGAAAATGCAGATCTAAAAAAGATAGAAAAAGTTTTTGCTTTGTTTGAATTTAGAAGTTTGTTTGGGCGCTTGAAAAATTTCTTCTCAAGTCAAAAGACACAAGAAAAGAATGTTCTTTTGAATGTGTCTTCTCCAAAGATAGATTCAATAAAACTCCAAGAAGCCAGCATCGCTCTTTGGCTCATTAATTCTGAAATATCAAATCCGCAACTGGATGACATTTTGATGTTTGCAGGCGCTGATTCCTTTGATGTTGCTTATGAGTATATCTTTAAGAAATTAAAAGAAAATAATCTGGATAAAGTTTTTGAAGAAATAGAACGTCCAATAATGCACATAGTCAAAGAGATGGAAGATTATGGAATTTTAATAGACAAAAAGTATTTCGAAAACTTATCGGCTGAATACCACAAAGAATTAGATAAATTAACCGCTAAAATTTACAAAATAGCGGAAATTGAATTTAATATAAATTCACCAAAACAAATAGGAGAAGTACTTTTTGGTAAAATGGGCATCAAATCACCAGGGAAATCAGCAAAGAAAAGCGCAAGTGGCAATTTTTCAACGAAAGTTTCAGTATTAGAAGAACTCGAAGAAACGAATCCAATAATTACTGAAATATTATCTTATCGAGAATTACAAAAACTTCTCTCTACCTATATCGATGTAATACCAAAAATGGCCGGACCGGATAGCAGATTGCATGCTAAATTCTTGCAAAATGGCAGTACCACCGGGAGATTCTCTTCCCAGGACCCAAATTTGCAGAATCTTCCAATAAAGACAGAGCTCGGCAAAAGGATCCGGGGTGGGTTTGTGGCTGGTGCAGGCTCAAAGCTTTGCGCTTTTGATTATAGCCAGATTGAACTGCGGGTCGCGGCCATGCTATCCGGAGATAAAAAAATGACGGAGATCTTTCGTGAAGGGAAAGATATTCATGCCGGGGTGGCTTCTTTTGTTTTCGGCGTGTCGATCGAGGAAGTAGATAGGGAAATGCGACGCAAGGCCAAGGTGATAAATTTTGGCATTATCTATGGCATGGGAGTTACCGCCCTGCGAAAGAATTTAGGCGGGACACGCGAAGAAGCGCAGAAATTTTACGATAATTACTTCAATCAATTTTCCGGCGTACGGAACTATCTGGAAGAAGTTAAAAAATTTGCGCTTGAAAATTTTTTTACCGAGACATTGTTTGGGCGCCGCAGATACTTCTCGAATATAAATTCCAGAATTCCTTTTTTGAAAAACATGGCGGAGCGCACGGCTACGAACGCTCCCATTCAAGGCACGGCGGCTGACATTATCAAGCTCGCCATCAGGTACGTAGAGGAAGACTTAAGAGAAGCGGGGCTCGAGGGTAAAGTGCACCTTATTTTGCAAATCCATGACGAGCTGGTGTATGAAATAGAAGAAAGTGTGCTTACAAAAGCCGGAGAAATAATTAAGAATGCGATGAGGAATGTCCTCGCGAGGTCGTATCTTCGTTACAAGACGGATATCCCGCTCGAAGTGCATTCGGGCTCCGGAGACAATTTCGGCGAGGTTAAATAAGTATGAAAATTATAAAAAAGTTATTCAAGGTTTTGTTTTGGGTCCTTGCACTATTAATTATTTTGCACATTCTATTTTCTTTGATTGTGAAGCCGAGCAATGATCGGGATTGGAACACAGACCAAGCGGTTCTTCCAGAAATATCAATTAATGAGGATTTAGTTACGATTAAGAACATCCGTAATTTTACTTACAGAACCACCTCGGAGTACATTCCGGACTATTACGACAAGACATTTGACCTCGATCAAATAAAAAGCGTGGATTTTATGGTGGAACCGTTTTCAACGAATCCTGGAGCAGCTCACACTCTTCTTTCTTTTGGTTTTGATGATGAGAGCTACGTGGCGGTATCTGTGGAAATAAGAAAAGAAAAGGGAGAGACCTTTTCGGCCATGAAGGGATTGTTGCGCCAGTACGAGCTCATGTATGTAATTGCGGACGAAAGGGATGTCATCAAGCTCCGCTCAAATTATCGCCGGGATGAAGTATTTCTTTATCCCATAAAAACTTCAAAGGAAAACATCAGGGCTCTTTTTATGGGCATGCTTGCTCGGGCAAAGGAATTACAAGAAAAGCCAGAATTTTATAACACGATTACTTCCACTTGCACCACCAATATTGTCACCCATGTGAACAAGCTCGTCCCCGATCGCATACCATTTGATTTCCGCATCTTGACGCCTGGCTACTCAGATAAATATGCTTACGAACTCGGCCTAATAGATACCGATCTTTCTTTTGAAGGGGCTCGGGCTAAATTCAAGATAAATGAAAAAGCGGAAAAACACGCGGATAGTTTGGAATTTTCGAAAATGATCAGGGCGGTAGAATAACTATTCTGTAGAGGTAAAATGATTTATTTTATGATATAATATGAAAATGGACAATGAAAATAAAAAAGAGCAAGTTCTGAATCCAGAAGCTTTCCGAAGGGGGAGAGTCCATCGAATTTTGGCGCATTCGTATACACTATATTTTGCCTTGTTTTTAGTAGGTGTCTGCCTTGATATTATTTTTAGATTCAAGATTTTTGCTAGTTCAACCATGGTGCCGATCGGCATTATTCTGCTCGCCATTGCCAGCTTGCTCATATTTTGGGCGCAAAAGACTTCTCGTAATTTGGATATAGCAAACATGAGCGTAGAAAGTTTTCGCAAGGGCCCTTATCGCTATACCCGGAATCCGACGCACTGGGGGCTGTTTTTCTTGATGCTTGGATTTGGGATCATTGCGAATGCAGTTTTTGTGATTCTGTCCACCCTGGTTTCCTTTCTTATTTCAAAGTTATACTTTTTAAGGAAACAAGAAAATATTCTTGCTATAAAATATGGTGCTCCCTATTTAGAATACAAAAAACGAGTAAAGTTTTAATCCAATGATCTATCTTTTTTCTGGGGATGATGCCAAAAATAAGCTTGTAAGCTATGAAAAATTCATCAAGTCCATGCCAAAGGGTGCGGAAAATTTTTTCATAACCAGAAATGAATTTGAAAAAACTCAGATCGAGAACTTTTATGCTAGTTCCAGCCTTTTTTTTACAAAGACTGTCGTTATATTTTCCAATATTTTAGAATATGAGGAGGCGCGAGAGTTTGTCCTTAAAAAACTTCCACTCATGGGAGAGTCATCAAACTCCTTTATTTTTTTGGAGAGCAAATTAAACAAGCCGTCACTTGATGCTTTTAGGAAGCTGGGGCGTGAAAAGGCAGAACTTTATCTCTTTGAACTGCCCAAAGAAAAAAAGGAAAAATTCGATAATTTTTTAGTGGCAAACGCCTTTGAAAAAAAAGACAAGCTCCATACCTGGGTTTATTTTAGACTGGCGATGGACAAGGGAGTGGGCATGGAAGAACTGATCGGTGTTCTTTTTTGGAAAGTCAAAGACATGCTTTTACGAAAAAATTTCAGAAAATTCACCGAAGCCGAGCTCAAAACTTCCGCTTCTCGCTTGAGCTATCTCTTGCCGGAGGCCCGCAAAAAAGGAAAAGATGCGCAATCAGTCTTCGAGCAATTCTTGTTGGAAGTTTTTTAAATGAACTTTGTGGTCAGGAATAATTTTGTTTTCGTCAAAACAAAATTTTTACGACTGGCTCACACTTTGTGGCTACAAATAATTCCTCGTCGACACTCAGAATTTTCGCAGCCCGCCCCTCGCGGTTTTGCGTGTTCGCAAAACATCGCTGTGGTCCGCACAAAAAGAAAAAAAGCACCGAAGGGTGCTTTTTGTTCACTTTGTGCGCCCAGTTGGAATCGAACCAACGACCTTATCCTTAAAAGGGATCTGCTCTACCAGCTGAGCTATGGGCGCATAACTACTCAAATATATAGGAAATAAGGCTAGAAATCAAGAAAAATGCTAGAATATTCTTATGCATCGTATTAATTTAACTTTGGTATATTTTTTCATATTTACGGTCGTCAGTTCCACGCTCGCTTATTATATAGTGGTCAAAGCCCATGAAAGTTTCGAAAGGACTCCCGAGACCGCTTACTATTACACAGAAGAGGAATAAATATTTATCACCAGCTTATTTATGCTAGGATAAATAAATGATACGAGGAGGAATACAAAAACCAGATATTTTCAGGTTATATAAGCCTTGGGAACCGAGCGGGGATCAGCCATCGGCTATTTCCGCGCTTGTCGCTGGACTAAAGGGCAGCATGAAAAGACAGACATTGCTCGGAGCCACAGGCACAGGCAAGACTTATACTATGGCGAACGTGATCAGAGAGTACAATAAGCCGACCTTAGTCATCGCCCACAATAAAACCTTGGCTGCCCAGCTGGCGCAGGAGTTCCGACTGTTTTTTCCGGATTCCGCGGTGCACTATTTCGTTTCGTATTATGACTATTACCAGCCAGAAGCCTATATGCCTGCCTCGGACACCTATATCGAAAAAGACGCATCGATTAATAAAGAGATAGATCGGCTCAGGCATGCTTCCACTCAAGCGCTCCTCACCCGGAGGGATGTGATCATTGTTGCTTCGGTTTCTTGCATTTACGGTCTTGGATCTCCGGAGGAATATGAAAAGGTCAATTTGAAGCTCGCAGTCGGGATGAAAATGGATCGTCTTTCACTGATGAGGCGTTTGATCGAGATACATTTTGAGCGTACAAATGCGGACCTCTTCCCGGGCAGTTTTCGTTCGATCGGATCCAGGGTGGAATTCATGCCTGTGTCGGAAACTATCATGTATCAGATCGAGATGCTCGGAGGATCGATTTCAAAAATAACAAAAGTCGATCCGATTTCAGCCCAGATCCTGAAAGAAGAAAAAGATATTTTCATTTTTCCCGCCAAACACTTTATTACCGAAGAAGTAAAAAAGAAAAAGGCGCTCTCTAGCATCAAAGAGGAGCTGGATGTTCAACTAAAAAAATTTAAAAAAGAGGGGAAGCTCTTGGAGGCCGAGCGCATTAAGCGCCGCACAAATTACGATCTCGCGATGATTAAGGAGATCGGCTATTGCAATGGTATTGAAAATTATTCCCGACATCTATCCGGAAAAAAAGAAGGCGAACCACCGGAGACCCTGCTGTCCTATTTTCCAAGGACGGGTTTTCTGACCATCATCGATGAATCGCACGTAACTTTGCCTCAACTAGAAGGTATGTACGCCGGCGACGCTTCTCGCAAAGAAACCCTAGTAGAATATGGTTTTCGCCTGCCCTCGGCCAAGGATAATAGGCCACTAAAATATGAAGAGTTCAAAAATCGTGTCGGTCAGGTGATATATACTTCCGCGACCCCGAGCGAAAAAGAAAGAAAAGAGAGCGAGCAAATCGTGGAGCAAATAATTCGTCCTACCGGGCTGGTGGACCCTGAGACAATAGTGCGACCAGTTTCCGCACAGGACTTGCCTTTTACGAGGTCCTCGGTTCTCTGGGTCCCTCCCCCAGCCAGACCATCGCAAAAGGCAAGTTCTGTTCTCCAAGAGTATCCAGGCCAGATTCAAGATTTTATTTCCGAGACAGAAAAAACAATTAAAAAAGGTTTTCGCGTACTGGCGACAACTCTGACAAAAAAGATGGCGGAGGATCTTTCTGTCTACCTGAAGGAAAAAAAAATAAAAGCGGAATACTTGCACAGTGATATAAAAACAATGGATAGGATCAAAATTCTCACGCAGTTCCGCAAAGGCGAGTTTGATGTTTTAATCGGAGTTAATCTTTTGAGGGAAGGGCTGGATCTGCCGGAAGTGGCACTGATCGGTATTCTTGATGCTGACAAAGCAGGGTTTTTGCGTTCCGAGACATCTCTCATTCAGACGATCGGCCGCGCCGCGCGAAATGCCGAAGGCCGGGTGATTCTTTACGCAGACATCATGACCAATGCGATGGAGTATGCCCTCAAAGAAACAACTCGCCGGAGGAATATCCAACTCGCTTATAATCGAGAGCACAGCATAACACCAAAAACCATAATAAAAAAAATAAAAGATATCACCGAAGAATTAGAAAGCGAGCATGGCAAGACAGTAAATGCGGAATTGGCGCTTGATCTGGAAGTCTTCAAGAAAGCTTACTCAAAAGAATTTAGCAAGGAAGAAAAACAGGGTCGCGGGAAAGTCGACTCTGAATTCTGGAAGCAAATTTTATCTGATGAAGAGCGAGGGAACCTCATCTATGAAAAAATAATAAAGATAAAAGAACGTGAAATGAACAAGGCAGTGAAGGAGCTTGATTTTGAAACGGCAGCTATATTGCGTGATGAAATTGCGGTCTTGAAAATGCGCACAAGCAAAGAAAAGAATTAGGTTTGCGTGATATAATACAAGTATGAAAAAACTAAAATCCACAAGATATTCACTTTTCGTTTATATCGCAATCCTGGCTCTGGTGGCTGGATTGTATTTTTTAATTAAAAATAACTTAAACAAAACAGTAGAAGTAGAAAAGCAGCCCATAACTCAAGTAGAAAAAGAAAAACCCACGCCTAAATTGATCGACAAATCTCTGTTTGAAGAAAAGATAAGCAACGAACCGAATGAATATACTACGATCGAATTTTTCTATCCTCAGTTCAAAAATGCATCTGCGGAATTCAATAATAAGATTGAAAGCTTTGTAATGGAAAGAATTGATAGCCATAAAAAAAGTTCGGAAGAAAATTGGAAAGCTAGATATGAAAACAGATCCCCCGGAGATAAAATAACCGAATTTCCAAAAGATGATGAAAAGTTTTCCTTTGATGGTTCATGGCGGCCCGTGCAAGCCAACGCTGAATTTATAAGTTTTATTCTCGCTGAAAGCGGATACACCGGCGGCGCGCATGGCTATACGAATTTAACATCATTTAATTATGATGTCGTAAATAAAAAAGAAATTACATTGGCAGATTTATTTCCCACTAACCCCGATTATCTTAAAACAATCTCAGAATTTTCACGAAAGAATATAATAATGCAGCTCAAAAAAGAAATTACAATAGACGGATTTACAAAAGATTGGATAGATCAAGGAACGGAACCTGTCGAAGAAAATTTCGCTATTTTTACTTTTACCCCAGATTCAATAATTTTAAACTTTGCTGAATATCAAGTTGTCTCACGGGTAATGGGAAGTCTAACCGTAACAATGCCGAGAAAGTAGAATTTAACTAATTTCGCTATTTGTGCTATAATGGTATTAAGTAAATACGATATACACCCCCCATGAGTTCGGCGGGGTGTCGTTGTGTTATATCCGAAAAAACACATGAAAACTGAAAAAAATATAGACAAAATAATAGTCAAAGGGGCTCGAACCCATAATTTGAAGAATATAAGCGTTGAAATGCCACGTAATAAGATGGTTGTTATTACCGGTGTTTCTGGGTCTGGAAAGTCATCACTTGCTTTTGATACTATTTTTGCTGAAGGACAAAGACGATACGTAGAATCTTTATCTTCCTATGCACGGCAATTCTTGAATCAGATGCCGAAACCCGATGTAGATGAGATCACAGGCCTATCTCCGGCTATTTCTATTGACCAGAAGTCTCGTTCCAACAACCCGCGCTCTACCGTAGCCACCATCACTGAGATCTACGACTATCTACGGGTTATGTATGCTCGCATCGGACACCCGCACTGCCCCGTGTGCGGAGAGGAGATCAAGAAACTTTCAAATGAAGAAATTTTGAACTTTGTTCTGGAAAAGATCAAGAATCTGGCAAATAAGAATTCATCGCGCGTCACCCTCTCCGGAGTACCGGCCGGGACCCTCGCGGCTCAGAATTCTTCTTCTCCAGATTCTAAGAAGGGAAAAAGAAAAGTTATGGGAGTGGAATGGGATGAGACTGAAATTAATATTTTTTCCCCAATAGTCCGTGGACGCAAGGGAGAATATTACCAATTGCTCTATGATTTACTCGGTAAGGGTTTTTCAGAAATCCGTCTAGATGGTGCGATGAAAAAACTTCGCGAACAGATAACCCTTTCCAAAAACAAAGCCCACAACATCGACATCTTAGTGGATCATTTTGCTGTGCATGAGTTTGAGGACAACAAGGAGGGAAGCAGGATGCGTCTTGCCGAAGCGATCGAAAGAGCCCTGATCGAATCTGACGGACTGGTGACTATTGCTATCGGCGACGAGAAGAATGGTGAATTCATCATGTCCGCAAAATTTGCCTGCAAGAATGATGGTTTTTCTTTCCCAGAAGTTGAACCTCGCCTGTTTTCATTTAACTCTCCTTACGGAGCATGTCCGGCTTGCAATGGTTTGGGCTCAAAATATTTTATGGGAGATGAACCATGTGATGCTTGTCATGGCGCTCGTCTACGCCCTGAAGCACTTAATGTTTTTTTGCAAAGTAAAAGTGATCATAATAAAAAGGTAAACATTTTAGATCTTGCTTCACTATCAATTGCCGATGCGCACGAATTCTTTAAAAATCTGAAACTTTCAGAACAAGAAAAAGAAATATCTGTACCGGTGGTCAAAGAAATAGAAGCACGGCTGCAATTCATGCTCGATGTTGGTCTCGACTATCTGCAGCTTTCGCGCAAGGCCAATACTCTCTCCGGTGGTGAAGCTCAGCGTATTCGCCTGGCTTCGCAACTTGGCTCAAGATTAGTTGGTGCGCTTTATGTTTTAGACGAGCCGACTATAGGTTTGCATCAGAGAGATAACGACCGTTTAATAAAAACCCTCCACAATCTTAGAGATTTGGGGAATACCATTTTAATAGTAGAGCATGATGAAGATACCATTTATGCCTCAGATTATATTGTAGATATCGGTCCTAAAGCTGGAGTGCATGGTGGGGAGGTTATTGTGTCTGATTATCTTGAAGATTTATTGACTGCCAAGAAAAACACAAATAATTCTAGAACTCTCGCATATCTGCGGGAAGAAGCACAAATAGAAGTGCCAAAGAAACGTCGTGAAGGTAAAGGAGTATTACGTATAACCGGTGGAAAAATCTTTAATATAAAAAATATGAATGTAGAAGTGCCTCTTGGTGTCATGACTTCTATCACCGGAGTATCTGGTTCTGGGAAAAGTTCTTTTATGTATGAGATTCTCTACAAAAATCTTCAAGCTAGATATGAACGGAAATATCGCACAGCTGAAGTTTTCAATTGCTCCTCATTTTCGGGTACAGAATATCTTTCACGGGCGATTTTGATTGATCAGTCTCCAATAGGCAGAACTCCACGCTCAAATCTAGCAACTTATACTGGTGCTTTTACTCACATTCGAGACCTTTTTGCCACGACAGAGGAGGCTCGACTTCGTGGTTGGAAAGCCAACCGTTTTTCTTTTAATGTAAAAGGTGGACGTTGTGAAGCTTGTGAAGGAAATGGAGAAATAGCGGTGGAAATGCATTTCTTGCCGACAGTTTACGTGACTTGTGATGTCTGTAATGGTAAACGTTTCGATAAAGAAACTTTGACAGTGAAATATAAGAAGAAAAATATTTATGAAGTGCTTCATATGACTGTAGAAAACGGACTAACTTTTTTCAAAGATATTCCTGCTATTTCTGATAGATTGCAGACTCTTCTAGACGTGGGACTGGGTTATTTAGAGCTTGGCCAGAGTGCTACTACGCTCTCGGGTGGGGAGGCACAACGTGTAAAGATTTCTAGCGAGTTGTATCGCCCTCATACAGAGAAAACCATTTATCTTCTAGATGAGCCGACTGTCGGGCTACATTACGATGATGTACAGAAACTTTTGGAAGTTTTGAATAAACTTGTTTCAAAGGGCAATACCGTTGTTCTGATAGAGCACAACCTTGATATTGTAAAAAGCTCTGATTATATAATAGACATTGGCCCAGAAGGTGGAGTAAATGGGGGAAATCTGGTGGCCAAGGGTACCCCAGAAGAAGTAGCTAATAATGCGAAAAGTTATACTGGGAAATATCTCAAAAAAGCTTTAAGAAAATAACCCATTCGATAAAAACTCAGGGTTATGGTGAGTAACCCCGAACCATAAAAAAATATGCAAAGTACTTATTTTAAAAACAAAAACAAAAAAAATAATTTGCCTGACAAACCTGGGGTTTATTTCTTCAAAAAAGGCAAGGATATTTTATACATTGGCAAGGCGACGTCATTACGGGAAAGAACTAAAAGTTATTTTAGCAAAGACCTGATAAACACCCGTGGACCTCTAATCCTAGATATGGTTTTCAAAGCCAACAATATAAAATGGGAAGTATCTGATTCTGTACTTGAAGCTCTTATTTTAGAAGCTAATCTAATTAAAAAACATCAACCCTACTACAATACTCGCGAAAAAGACGACAAGAGTTTTAATTATGTGGTCATTACCACTGAAAAGCTTCCGAAAGTTGTGATCGTGAGAGGAAGCAATATAAAAAACCAAGTTTTCAAGAATATATACGGGCCATACACTAGCGGAATGCAACTTCGTGAAGCTATGAAAATAGTTAGAAGAATTTTCCCTTTTTTGGACGATAAAAGCAAAAATTATTTAGAATTTTATAAACAAATAAATTTAGTTCCGGACTCGAATGACCGCAAAATGTATTTGCAAAATATTAGAAACATAAAACTTTTTTTAAAAGGCAAAAAGAAAAAAATATTGAAAAATTTACAAAAAGAAATGAAAGAATATGCGAAAAGGAGAGAATTTGAAAAAGCGGGAGAAATAAAAAGACAAATTTTTGCCTTGCAACACATAAATGATGTGGCTTTAATCAAGGACGGAGGGCAATATGCTCTTGAGCGAACCCTTGGTAGGAGTGGCGACGACGGACAGAGAAAATTTTCAACAAAAAATTTTCGTGGTGAGTCCAAGAGTATGTTGCCTGAAGTTTTTAGAATCGAAGCCTATGACGTAGCTCACATGGGAGGTAAAAATATGGTGGGAGCTATGACAGTAGTGGAGGATGGGGAAGTTGAAAAAAGTGAATATAAAAAATTCAGAATTAGAACGCAAACTGACGCAAACGATACTGGCGCGCTTGCCGAAGCCATTGAAAGAAGGTTAAAACACACAGAGTGGCCATATCCGCACCTCATCGTTGTAGACGGGGGCATAGCTCAAATAAACGTAACTAAGGCAATATTATCAAGGTTAAAAGTCAGTATACCTATAGTTTCAGTGCTAAAAGACGAACGCCATAAACCCAAAGCTATCATGGGTGACGAGAAATTTGGTTTAAAATATAAGAGAGAAATTCTGTTAGTAAACAGCGAAGCCCACCGATTCGCCATCGCTTATCATAAAAAAATGCGAAATAAGAATTTCTTACCCCGCCTGAACTAGGCGGGGTGAAAAATAGTTATATAATATAAATATGAATCTTGATTTAGCTATAGAATTTACAACTAAAAAGTTTGAAGCGATTGGAAAGAAAAACCACTTTTTAAGAGTGCTTGCAGTTTTGAAGGATGAATTTCATGTAGATGATGAAGAATTACTTATCGCAGCAGTTTTGCATGATACTCTAGAAGATACAGATACAACTTACGAAGAATTAGAGAAAAAATTCTCAAAATCTGTTGCAGATTTGGTTGAAGAAGTTTCTCATCCTAAAAATTATAACGATAAACAAAAATTAGAGTTTTACAAAAAACTAGGAACTATATCTCCGAAAGCTAAAATATTAAAATTGGCTGATTTTGTAGACAACTTAAGATACGAGATTCGCGCTATGAAAGATGATTCCAAAAGTAAATACAAAGATCGGTATGTTTTTCTGATTCGCGAGCTTTTAGAAAGCTACCCTGAATCTGATGGTAAAAATATGGTATTGCAATTGGCAAAAGAATTAGAAAATCTTGCTGCGAAGTAATTAAATGAAAAATAAACAAGAAAATATTTTAATTATTCATGACGTGAGGAGTGTCCAAAATGTCGGTGCGATGTTTCGTACTGCCGATGTGGCGGGAATAAATAAAATTTATTTGACTGGCTATACGCCTGCGCCACTCGATAGATTTGGACGAAAAAGGGGAGACTTAGCTAAATCTGCGCTTGGTGCGGAAGAATTTGTGCCATGGGAGCAAAGAAGCTTGCCCGCCCTTATGCGTAGCTTAAGGCGGGAAAAGTATTTAATTATAGCCATAGAGCAAGACAAAAAATCTGTAGATTACAAAAAAGTGAAGCTAAAAGATAAAAATGCTTTTCTTGTCGGAGCAGAAGTCACAGGAATACCTAAAAATATCCTAAAAAGGTGCAACACAATAGCCGAAATCCCAATGCGAGGCAAAAAAGAATCGCTGAACGTTTCTGTGGCGCTGGGAATTGCACTTTTCAGAATACTTGAAATATAAGGTAATTCAGGCTTTTTGTATTGACAAATAAGCATTTTTATGCTAGTTTAATTTTGGTTCCTGTTCTTTGACAGTTCAGAAACACTAAGATTTTTGGGTGGGTTAATGCTGTAGAAATCGGTGATATTCGTGGAAATGAATACTGTATTAATCCACCTTTCTTTGAGGAATTGTCTCTTGTTCCAAGAGTTGATGTTCGCAAGTCGCATTGGGATAGCAATTCCTCATAAGCCCGCCCTGATGGAAGTCGGGGCGGGCAACAATTTCTCCGTCTTCGGGCGGAGGTATGACTGGTAAAAGTCGCGCCCGTTGATATTCGGGGAATAGTATTTTTTACCAGTCAAAACTTTTCCAGCTTCGGCTGGGGTGCGGCTTGTAAATTTAGGCTACCATGATATTCGTCATCGGGGTTTGTTTACAAGTCACAATTTTCTCCCGAGCAATCGGGAGGTGGCCAGTAAAAGCGGTTGAATGTGATATTCGCTTGCGCTTGTTTTTTACTGGTCAAAATTTCTCCATCGCAAGGTGGAGGAGAGAATGTGTAAGAGAGGCAATGAGTGATATTCGTTATGACGTTTTTCTTACACATTCACCCCCGTTTCGTGTTTGCGAAGTGGGGAGCGCACTACGCGTCTACGTGTCTCGTAGTAAAACAAGGCAAAACAAAAGTGGCTCGCATGATGTTCGTACGAGCCAAGAAAGGCAAACATATGAAGCAACGTTACGTTGCAATCGTGCCTCCGCGTAAAGCGATGGGCAAAATTCCAGCACTTGTCGGTGCGGGAGTGATCGTTGAGGGTGATGAAAAGCCGACTCAGTGCAGGCTGGAGAGTATGGATGATGTCCGTCTTTTCGTTCGGGGAATTTTCCCGACTAAATGGCGGAAAGTGGAGCTGACTGAGGATGTTTCCTCCATCATTCCGCTCCATCGCAAGTACCGCGACCGCAAAAAGGAGGAGCCGGAAGAAAGTTTCGCCGGTTATCATCCAACGCAACTCGAAAAAGTGGAGAAACGTCAAGTCGGCTCAATCACGACCAAGGTGGTGACCGAGATGGCGTGCGAATTTGCTGGAGTTTCTTCCGGCGACATCGTGGCTTCGTTCCTTGGTTCTACCGGCGCGCGAGTGCTGGCGGGATTGATTCACAGAATCAAGGAAGGCGTGACGGTCAAAGGCATCACCGTTTTCGGCTTCATGGCTTTTGCGCCGGACTGTCCAGATGAAGAGCGTGCCTCTGTTATGGCGAAGGCCTTGGTGGAAAAAGCTACTCTCGAAGACAGCCCGTTCTATCCGGTGTTTGAATCGAGCTTGCCCCAGATCAAAATGGGGGCGTCTTACGACACCTTCGTCGAGACCCAGCAGGCGAGGATTGCTCAAGGCAACCGGGTGTTCGCAAGCGCAAGCAACCGGACATTCCTCGATCCCAACCTCTTCAACTCCGATGACTCCATCGAAACCTTGGCCGAGAAAGCCATGGAAACCGATGTGGTTCACATGGGGCTTATCGAGGAAGAAGAGCGTCTGAAAAAGGAGCTCGGCAAACTCCTCGAGCAGATCCCCATCTACGTCCGACTCCGCGAACGGGTCAAAGGCGCCGCTGTGAGCATCCTTGCCCCCATTATCGCTTCGACCATCGCCATCCGGCGTTTCCCGAAAATGGGTTCTGCTCGCTCCTTCTGGGGCACGGGACTCAGAGACGGAAAGTTCATGAAGATGACTACGGGCCAAACCCTCGGCTATCATCCAGGGTGTCGGCAGGCCATGTATCAATTCGGCCAGCAGATCATCAAGAAGAATGCCCAAGAGTTCTGGTGCTCGCGCTACGCCGAAAATGTGGCGATGTACAAAGCACGCCACCCCAACCCGGTACTTGTTGAATTGGTCAAAAGCACGATCGCCGGCGAGGAGAAAAAGTGGGTAGAGAGTGGACGCAAGTTCGATCTCGTGCCTGGCACGTTCGAGGAAGAAAAAAGAACTGGCAAGAAAGTGTGGTCATTCCCTAGCACTGGAGTGACAGTGGGGAAGGGGTACTTCCTCTACAATCCGGGCCACCTCCTGAAGATGGCTCTGTGGCGGACGCTCACGGAGTGGAGCGATTGGCTGTACTGGTTCTGGCGGAGTTTCGAAGGTCTCGAGTCGAGGCCACCGAAAGTCTTTCCACCGGAAGATGCGGAAGCCATGGAAAAAACGGCAACCGAATGGTTCGCCAAGCATCCGGCGAAAGTGCCCAAAGGTTACAAACCGCCGATGAAAATGGCGGCCTAGCAGTGTTTCTGAATTTATAGTTTTTGTGGTGAAGACGAGTCGCTTGATATTCGTCTTGGCAGATTTTCACCACACATCACGGTGCGCACGGGTTTCGGTTTCCGGAATCTTGTGCGCCCCTCTTTTCGGAATTTTTGAAAAAGAAAGTCGAAAAGAGGGAAGAGGGCTGCACTGATATTCGAAAAGTCGAATTTTTCCTCTCCCCATCACAAGGTGGGGTCAATTTCAGAATTGTTCTTTTGGTTTTAGGGCACGCGAGTGCCTTGTCTGTGGAGTGTGCGTGGATGGTATTCGCTGGCCGCCCTTCCCACAGACAGAATTTCTCCGGCTTCGGTCGGAGTGAGACTTGTAAATGTACTGCTCGATGATATTCGTGAGGACGAGTTGTTTACAAGTCAAAATTTCCCCCAACTTCGGTCGGGGAGGGGTGGTAGAGATAACGAACCTGATTTTCGTACGTCGTAATTTTTACCATCCTATAATTTTGTGGTGAAGTGGGGTGTTTTGATATTCGCATAGAAACCTATTCACCACTAATCTTGGTGTGCACAAGTTTTGGTTTTCCGATGCTTGTGCGCCCCTCTTTTCGGTTTTTTACAAATGAAAGTCGAAAAGAGGGAAGAAGAAGTTCTTGATATTCGTGATCTTGTATCTTCCCTCTCTCCATCGCAAGGTGGAGACCAATTTTAGAATTGTTCTTTGTAATTTAGGCACACAAGTGCCTTGTCTGTGGCAGAAGTACTTGATGATATTCGCACGCTGAACTTTGTCACAGACAGAATTTCCTCGTGCAAACGAGGTGAATTGGTAGATGTGGGAGCAGATGATGTTCGTTCAGTGACCTAATTTACCAACTTCGATTTCTCCAGCTTCGGTCGGAGTATGACTAGTAAAAGTTCCACCCGCTGGTATTCGAGAAGGCATCTCTTTTTCTAGTCAGAATTTTGTGAAGATGAGGCTACAAATGATGTTCGTAATAACGGTTCATCTTCACAATCAACCGCATTCCCAAAGGGGAGTGCGGTTTTTTATTTTCAATTTCAATTTAGCAATAAGAGACGGTCGTCTACTAATGCTAAAGCTACTTCTGACAATTAGGACAAAAAATAGTTGTTCGGGTCTGTATTTTTATTTTTTGAAGTGGTTTGCCACAGTTAACGCACATTTTGCCAGCTTTTCCGTACACTTTGTGTTCTCTGGCGTAGTTGCCCCGAGTCTCATCAAGCAGGCGGTAAGTGACGACTGAGGAACCGCCGACTTTTGTCGCTCTTTTTATAATGCGGATTATTGCTTTGTGTAATTTCTCAGCTTCATTTTTTGAAATTGAAGAAGCATTTCGGTCGGGGCGGATTCTCGCTTCAAAAAGAGTTTCGTCCGCATAAATATTTCCTAGCCCCGTTACTATTTTCTGATCCATCAATACTGCTTTAATTTTACTTTTTTTGTTCTTGAGCGCTTCAAAAAAATATTTAGATGTGAATTCTTTTGAGAGTGGCTCCAGTCCATACATGCCAAAATGATTCTCTACATCAAATGCCTTCATATCTCTGTAGTACAACAAGTATCCAAACATGCGAGTATCATTATAGTAAAGCGTTCCACGCTCCAATTCAAATATTACATGAGTATGCTTATTCGGGAGTTCTTTTTCCGAGAGTTCTATGGGGTGGCCACCCTCTATTATTTTTGTCCCAGCCGAAGCTTTGTAAACAAATTGACCAGACATTTTCAAATGCGCCAGAATAATTTTCCCATGGCTCAACCTAAACAATAAATTTTTAGCTCTGCGTTCTACGCCGGTAAAGTATTCGCCAACAGCTCCTCGCATGAATCTGCTTTTATGTATTAGAGATGCTGGACGGACGGCTCCCTTACCGGAAACAAGTTTCGGTTTATTGATCTTTATTTTTATGATCTTTTGTCCCAGGGTGGCCTTGTGGAGTCCTTTCCGCAAGTTCTCGACTTCTGGTAATTCTGGCATAAAATTATTTTCCTAGTATTTTTAACGCCTCGCGGATCTTCGCATTAGTGTCCGTATCAGGGGAGACTTTCTTCAGTGCTTCACGTACTTCGTTTTGCGAATAGCCGAGAGATTTGAGAGCTTCCAAAACATCAAGTTCACCCTGTAGGGAACTGCCCACAAGATCCGTTCCCATTTTATCTCGCAATTCCAGCACGATTTTTTCCGCGGTTTTTCTGCCGATGCCGGAAATTTTTGTGAGGTAGGAGGTGTCGCCGGTACCTATCGCTTTGCGCAGCGTTCCAATGGAAGTGACTCCTAGGATAGCAAGGGCTCCTTTTGGTCCAATGCCAGAGATTCCTATCAGCATCTCGAAGAATTCTAATTCTGCATGATCCATAAATCCGTATAGATCGAGTGCATCTTCGCGAACGTGAGTGTGGATCCAAAATGACACGTCCGTGTCATTTTGCCCTGAACGAAGTTGAAGGGCAGATGCTTTTGACAGTGTATCGGGGGAGACATTTATCTTGTATCCCACTCCGGCTGTCTCCAGGATCAGGTATTTTTCCGTTCTCAATATTATTTTTCCTTTTAAGCTTCCGATCATGCCTTTATTGTACCAATTAAATGCTTTTTTGCATCCTCTTGACTTTATAACCCGAAAGGTATGTGATAGATGTTGAAACCACTCAGAGGCGACTCTGAAACTGGTCTGGCAGTTTATTCCCAGGATATACCTGTTTAAACAGGCGAATGCACATCGTAACAGCAACTATATGATTACACGCTTGTTCCCCGAGAGAAGGTTCGTGGTGAAGGCCACGGACGGCACCACAACGTTTGAAAACAATGGTATTGTCCAGGACCGCATCCTTGTACCTCCTGGATATAGTCTTCCCGCAGGCGGGAAGCGCACTCCGGAGGTCGAAGCGCACCTCTGGGAGGCAGGAACTAAGAATGGTGGACCCCTGCCAATCTGGCTGGGAAGCATTGGCGCAGAAGGAGCGACTGAATCTACTGAATCTCAGGTTGTCCAGGTATTTCGAGACTACCCGGAGATATTTTGTGAAGAAACTGGTGTCTTCATTCGCATCGAGGAAGGGTTCGTTGTGCATTTTTGCCATAACGATCCCAAACCCAAGGTCAACTGGAGTCGGCTTGATACTGACGACTTTGTTTGGGATCACCTCTTCACGCATCGGATTCTGACCCTTTGCGTTGGTAAGTAACTCAAGACCGCTTTCGAGGACTGACTGCCCTCAAAGCGGTCTTTCCTTTTTATGCCTATTTACTATGAATTTATTTGCATTTTTTTGGGTTTTCTGCTAAATTAGCTATATGCCAATAACACAGTCAGCCAAAAAAGCCATTCGAGGGTCTCTTCGCAAGAAGGGCTATAATGACGCCCGCAAGCGTGCAATGAAGGAAGTAATCAAGAAAATAGAGAAGATTGCCAAAACTGATAAAAAAGAAGCTCTCAAAATGCTATCTTCTGCATTTGCTATAATAGACAAAGCGGCTCAAAAGAACGTTATCAAAAAGAACAACGCTGCTCGTAAGAAAGCTCGTTTAGCTAGACTAACCAAATAGACCAAATAAATTTATTATTTGGAAGGTACATATAAAATTTTACTAAATTTTTATTCCTGCTCGGCCCGCCGGCCTGCGCAAGCCCTTCCAAACAACAAATTTATTTTATTGCTCCTGCGCAAGACTTTCTAAAATACAAACTTTAAGCTATTATTATTTTATGTCACACTTATTAGAATTTTATGGAACCGAATGCCCGCATTGTGTGGATATGCATGACTTGGTGGAACGTTTGGAAAAAGAAGAGGGAATGAAAGTAGAAAGTTTAGAAGTTTGGCATAATCCAGAAAATGAGAAACGTCTGCTTGAGATAGACAACGGCGAGTTGTGCGGGGGAGTCCCATTCTTTTACAACATTCAAACTAAAAAATTTATTTGCGGGGAAGAGAGTTATGACACGCTTAAAAAATGGGCGAAAGGGGAGCCGTTTAGCCAGTAAGATAACAAACAATAAATAAAAAAGCCCCGCGAGGGGCTTTTTTATTTGAGTGGATGTTACGCGCGTTGTACGTTCGTAGCATTCAATCCTTTTGGTGATTCTTCAGTTTCGAAAGAAACCGTATCACCTTCTTTGAGCTCGTCAAAGGTTACGCCCACAAGAGAATTGCTGTGAAAGAATAGATCTTTCGAAAGCCCTTCGCCAGTTATGAAGCCGAAACCTTTATCAGTGAGTCTTTTTATTGTACCAGTCATTGATTTGTTTGGTTAAGCCCCGACGCTTTTACAAGGTCGGAGTCCCGATTTTTTACATCGGGATTGATAATTACAAATAAGTTTATTAAGAAATCGACTCTAGACACTCTTCTTGCACCTACTTTGTTTATCAAGTATAGCATAAGGTGAACCATTTTGTCAACCCCGCCAAGGATACGGTAAATCTCCTTTCTATTTTAGGTCAAATAAGCTAATGTATGAGGATGTCTAAAGAATCAAAGCAAGAAAAAGACAGTCCAAAAATCCAGGAAACAATAGTCCGATTCGATAATGTTTCATTTGAATGGGGAGTGAATAAGCCTATTTTGGATAGAGTGAGCTTTACAATAAGACGGGGAATGAAATTTACCCTAATGGGACAAAATGGAGCTGGTAAAAGCACTATTTTTGGCTTGATTTCTGGGCTACATTCTCCAGAATCTGGAATTATTAATGTCGTAAAAGGGGTGAGTATAGCGACTTCAAGACAGGTAATCCCAAAAGAAGAAATAGGATTAACGGTGCGGGAATTTTTTCAGAAATGCTTCAAGGAAAAAGTGTATGATATCGATCCACGGATCGATGAAGTTTTGGAAGTGGTAAATTTGAAGCCTGCCCGACTAAGTCATTCAGGCGGGGGCCATGAAAAAGTGCATGACAGGATAGTAAAAACTTTCTCCGGCGGACAACAGGCACGTTTGCTTTTAGCTTCTGCTCTCATACAAGACCCAGATCTGCTCCTCTTGGATGAGCCTACAAATAATTTAGATAAAGCAGGCATTATGCATTTGACTGATTTTCTAATAAATTACAAAAAAACTGTTTTGGTTATTTCTCACGATGCAGAATTTCTTAATGCTTTTACGCATGGAGTGCTTTACCTCGATGTCTACACGAAAAAAATCGAGCAATATGTCGGTAACTATTTTAATGTAGTCAAAGACATTACTGCCAGAGTAGAAAAAGAAAATATGAAAAATGCTCAGCTCCAAAAAGAGATTCAGGCCAAAAAAGACCAAGCCAATGTGTTTGCCTATAAAGGCGGACGACTTCGTTTAGTAGCAAAGCGTATGCGTGAGAAGGCTGAAGAGCTAGAAGAAGAAATAGTGGATGTGCGAAAAGAAGACAAATCCATTCGCCCGTTCACGATCCCAAGCCAGCCAGACTTAATAGGGGAGATTTTAAATATTTCTTCTTTTACGACCATGAAAAATGGCAAGATAGTAAAACGCAAAGCAAAAATTTCTTTGAATAAGAATATACATTTGCTTTTGGTGGGGCCGAACGGAATTGGAAAAACTACACTTTTAGAAAGATTAGCTAGTGGCCATGCAGACGGGGAAAAGGTAAAAGAGGGAATAAGAATAGGGTATTATAGGCAGGATTTCTCTACTTTGAATTTTGAAGATACTGTATACCAATCTCTCTCTAGTGCAATGCTTGCTGGGGGAGAAAAACTTGATGAAGAGCGGATGCGTTCTGTCGCGGCTGGGTTTCTAATAACCGGAGAATTTATTCGCACAAAAATAGGTGACCTGTCAGAAGGGCAGAAGGGGCTCGTAGCTTTCGCAAGGCTTGTGCTCCAAAAACCCGGACTTCTCATACTCGACGAACCAACCAACCATATAAATTTCCGTCATTTGCCGATAATAGCGAAAGCCTTAGACGAATACAAAGGCGCAATGATCCTAGTTTCCCACGTGCCGGAGTTTGTGAAGCAGATTAGGATTGATGAAGTACTGGATTTAGAGAAATAAATACAAGGTTTACTATTTAGTTGTTTAATTACATAAAAGGCGTATTATTTAGCTTGAAAGGCTAATTATGAACATTATGCATTCAGCCGAGATGGACCTGACTGCTCTTGTCTATCAACCTGTGTCGGATTGGCTTAAAGCTGTCGAAAGCAAACACAACAAATCAGTGGCTGATCGTTGTCTTGCAATCGTGGAACAGCTTGGAGGTAATACCAACACAATGGTTTCTGACTTGGGGAGGGACAGGCTCGACATCATCAACGAAGCGTCCCAGACGTAACGTTGAATTGACCGAAAGTTCACGCAAGCGAACGAGTAGGTCTTTTTATTTTAGAAACCTATAGATTTCAAAAAATTAACCAATTCTTCGCCTTTTATTTCTCTCATTTGGCCAGATTTTAGGTTACCAAGTTTTATATTCATAATCCTTTCTCGTTTTAAGTCAGCAACTTCTTGAAAAAGTGCGGAACACATTCTGCGGATCTGATGTTTCTTGCCTTCAGTTAAAATTATTTTAAAACTAAAATCACTCAAGATTTTTACCTTACATTTTTTAGTCACATAATTTTCCTGACCCTCTATTTTTACTCCAGCCTCCATTTTTTGTTTAAAACTAGAGCGAAGTTTGTTTAAAGTTCTGACTACATATTCTTTTTCATGAAAATATTTAGGATTTAAAAGCTGGTCGGTAATACGTCCGTCATTTGTTAAAATCAAAAGGCCGTGAGAATTTTTATCTAACCTACCCAAAGGAAATAAATCTTCCTGTGGTGAATCAGTTTCAACCCCAATAGGTTTATTGTATGCAAAATATTTATATTTTTTTTGTTCTCCGCCTTTTACCTCTACTTTATCTGTTTCAGTGACCTTGCTACCGAGAACTGCCAATTTGCCGTTTATGAAAACTTTTTTAGCGACAATCAAATCATCAGCTCCTCGTCTAGTAGAGATTTTTCTTAGTGCCAGATATTTATTTATCCGCATCGGATAAGAATCCATTTTATCTACTCGTGGAGTGTAGTAGTCGTAGTCTTTTTCTCAAAAGGATGATTATCATCGTAAGTGGTGACAGTTTGCCTACTCCAAGGAATATAGCCACCAAAAAGATATTTTGCAAGAAGCACCAGTATCATTATGAGGACGAACAGAAGCAACCATCCAAAAATGTCTGTCGGCAAGAATCCAGATCCGAAGGCACTAGCTCCAAGGTTTCCGTCCTGGTTCACAATCGGGTCATTCCAAACTTGCGCAGAAGCGTTGGTCGTGACGGATTGAGGTGCTCCGGCAGGATTAATGTAGGAAAGGGTAGCAGGGAAATTGAGATATGTTCCCGGGATGGCATTGTCCCTTACTCGCACGCGGACGGTCACCGTACCTTGGGCATTACCGCCCAAAGTTCCAAGATTGAATATGAGGGTATTGCCGTATACAGAGGGCAGGCTGCCGCTTGCGTACACGTAAGTCACTTCCTGCGGAAGGACCACCTGTAAGATAACGCTGGTAATGGATGCGGTGCCGATATTTTGGTATCCGATCGTATAATTTATTTCATCTCCCGGACGAGGTCGGGTGTTGTCGATCATTGAAGAGACCGGCTGGCCCAAAGAAGAATTTACAAGTACGAGCGAGGTCGGGGCGGGGGCGGGTCTGACCGTAGTGCTAGCTCCGAGCACTTGTCCGCGGACATTTACTGTGACCGAATCTGTAGAAGATCCGACGCTGTTGCTACAAGCAATAGTATAAGTCCTTGATCCCGTCAGGCTTCCGGTATAGAAAGAACCCTGGCTCACTTCCTTTGCTCCGGCCCATCCGAGAGAGCCACCGGAGGCAAAGCAAGTAGTGGCATTTGTAGTATTCCAGCGGACAGTGGTAGCCGAACTATAAGCGATATTCGTCTGGTCGGCATAAATCACGACTGTCGGCTGATTATTAACAGGGTTTACGACATTTCCAGTAGTGTTAAATGAAAGCATATTTCCAAAGATCGTATCTTCGGAATTTTCAGCCACGGCACGGAAATAATAGGTAGTATTTGGAATAAGACCAGAGACACTTCTCGAGAATTCACTCGAATCCGAGCCGTAAGAATTTTCCGAAGTGGTGTATCCTAGACTGGTGTTGGTGCCATACTCGAACCAAGCGCGAGCAGAAGAGCCGTTCCCGTCTACTCGTCCGCGCAAGGTGGCACTAGTAGAACTGACATTGGTTGCGCTTCTAGTGATTACTTCCGGCTCTTCATTCTCTTCGTCGCTCACTCTGATCGTTACTGAATCGGTTGCTGAATCGCTGTTGTTGTAGCAGGTGATGCGGAATGTCTCGTCGGAATCAAGTGATCCGGTATTAAAAGATCCAGAGGTGTCTATGTCCTCGTCCTCCCAGTCGTTCGTGCCGTCACTCGTCCTGCAGTAGTCTGCATTGTCGGAATCCCAGCGGATTCTGGTGTCATCCTCAAAATCAATGCTCGTGTCGTCTGCGGTGATGTCTACGCTTACGTTTCCATCGTCATCATTATTGTTGTCATTGTCGACACTTACGGTGACCGAGTCGCTAGCTACCCCGGAGTTATTTCTACAGGTGATATAAAAAGTAACCGTATTGGTTAGATTTCCGGAGAAAAAAGTGCCGGAAGTACTCTTGCCTCCAGACCAGCCACTAGAGCCGCCAGTCGCGTTACAGTAAGTAGCATTATTTGAGTTCCAAGTGACTGTAGTCGATCCGTTATAACTAACGTTTGATGGGTTGGCACTGATGTTAACCGTTGGATTTTGAACTTGAGCAGGGTTTACATAAATTGTAACTGAATCACTAACTGAACTATTATTATTGCCACAAGTTATGAGATAAGTAGTTGTATAAGTTAAGTTTCCTGTAAAGAAAGATCCCGACAGACTTTTGTTTCCTGCCCATCCGTTTGTGCCACCACTTGCGTTACAATAAGTCGTACCGCTTGAATTCCAATGAATTGTACTTGATTCGTTGTAATTGACAGAAGATGGGTTAGCATAGATAGAAAGAGTAGGATATGGAACTTGATTATTTATATAAATTTTTGTCACTGAATCATTATCTCCCGAAAAACCGGGAATAGGCGGAAGATTGTCTTGTGGTCTTCCATCAATAATATTTTCTATGTGTTCCACTGGGTTTATAAAATCCACAACATCATCCCAAAAATCAGCCTTGGCTGAAGGAGCCGCAATAAACGCCAAAAGGCCAAAAAATATAGCAAAAACAAGCGCCAACCTCGCAGAGAATTTATTAAAAGTGAAAAATTTATTTTTATTACTCATATAGTATATGATAGCATATACTGCAAAAAAGTCAAGGGCCTCTGGTAATGTGTGTACACATACGGCGGTTTCCCCCACTATTGACGCTAAAAGTTGAAATATCTTACAAAAAGATAAGGAGCGTTAATTATATTTAGGAGCCTCTTCTTGGATATTAGCTATGTGATTGAAACTGCGGGCAAAGGCGTAGAGAACGCTTGAAAGGCGATTGAGATACGCAAGAGTATCTTTGCCAACTTTTACTTTTCCCTCATCCACGACTCCTACGACTCTGCGCTCTGCTCTACGAGCGATAGTGCGAGCGATGTCGGAGAGGGTAGCGAGCTCTACGCCTCCAGCAACAAAAAAAGTTTTGATTGGCGGAAGAATTTTTTCTATGCCGTCGATGATCTCTTCCAACCATTTTACTTTTTCCGCCGTGATAGTTTTTCCGGCGCCGGCGAGCTCGGCTTGGATGATAAAAAGGTCCTGCTGGATGCGATTGATGATTTCGGAGACTGTAATTTCAGTTACAGGCAAGTTGAATTTAACTTTTCCTGCTTTTACTTTTATCAATCCCAAGAAGGAATTTATCTCGTCGAGCGAACCTAGAGCCTCGGCGATACTCGAGCTCTTAGATACTCTCTGATCGCAACCAAAAGTTTTGGTTGTTCCAGTATCTCCCTTTCTTGTGTAAAGCATAGTTTTATATTTCGCAGACTCCTGACACACAAGCGAATTCTTTGGCACCAGTGGTGTTGTCTACTGCTTCGTATTGAGAAAGTTTAGAAAAATCAATTTTACCTATGGACTTTGAACGTTTCTCATATTCTTCTTTAGTGATAGCTTCATATGGAGCGAGTTGATATACATGTTCGGATCTTGGAAGGAAAGAAAGTCCACCAATCCAATCCCAGTTTTCGTAAACAAAGTTTCCTACAGCGAGCCATTCATTTGGGCCAACATAGATAGTTGCTGAAGGATTGTGTTCAACAAAATGTTCTTTAAGTCTCTTCCATTCCTTCATCAAGTCCAGAGCAGAAACTTCATCTTTAAAGATAGCTCCAACTGGTGCTTTGACAGGGAATTCCAAGACGAATGTTGTTGCGGTTGCCTCAGACTGGCCAACCTCTGGCAGACAAGGAACTCCTTGATCCCTAGCCATTTTGAGCAATGTGTCAGTATGGGAAATGCGTACTCGGCGAATAAAATATGGAGAATACCAAGGGTGCATTCCTGAACCAACGCCCAAAAGCTGGCCAGAATTACCGTGGGGTTTTACGCAAGTTATAGCTGTGGAAGGATTTATACCAAAACGTTTAGCATATTTTTCATTTGTTTTAATAGAATCTGTTTTTAGAATATCCAACATCTTGTCATCTCGGATGATTGGGTTGTCATAATATCCAGTGAGTGACACACCGAGCAATCTTTCGGTTTCACAATTCTCTTTCCATTTCTTTGAGAGGTATCCAAAATTGGTCAAGGTGGATTGATATGTTCCGAGCAAAGTGGCTAATTCCATTTTTCTTTTCAAAGTTTCTACGGTGTCTTTTGGACGAATTACAATACTGGTGAGATTACAAAATTGTTTAGAACGTAAATAAATTTCTCCGCAAGGATTTAATCCGATTTGTCTTTCATTTTTAATTGCTTCCCATCTTCTGGCTGGCAATTGCTTTTCCAATCCTGCTCGATTGAAAATTCCTCGTTCACCAGATTTGGATTTCACTAGTGCTGTCCATTCATCTAGGAATTCTTCAGCACCTGGTTTTGCATTATAGACTGCAGAATTGTTTGCCATAGAGCGTTGACCTTCGGTTAGATAAAATTGTCCCTTTTTTGCATCACGCATTTCTGTGTCTTCTAGTTCAGAGAGAGAAATGAGGGCACTCCTCCTCACTCCACCGGCTACTACGATCATTCCGATCTGACAGATGATGTCGTGCATGTCCAAATTTGAAAGACGGCGACCTTGTTTTGATAAAATTTTTCGTCTAGCGAACTCCATCAAGTCCATGAGTGGTTGTGGTCCTGAAGCTCGTCCACCAGCTGTTTCTAGGCGTGCTCCGGCTGGGCGAATAAAAGAATAATCAAATTTTATATCTTTTCCATCAAACCAAGTTTTAAGTCCTAAAACAAAAGCATCTGCCCAGCCTTCTTTGCTATCATTAACAATATGAACAGCTGGTTTTTCTTTTGACTGCTTTTTAATTTGTGGAAATTTTTGGACATTTTCCCACTCTACGGCAAAGCCTAGGCCAGCACCACACATTGAAACATACATAATCTCTCCCAGGTCTTGAGGGCAGGTCGGAGCGATGTAGGAGCAATTATATGCCCAGACGTTGGAATTGCGACAAGCCTTGCCTGCGGACCACAAAAGCCTCATCGATGGGCAAATATCCTGATTGAGAATCGCCTGTCTGACTTCCTCATATTCTTTGGCTGTGAGTTTGTCGCCCAGATTCTCTTTCATATAAGCCATATAACGGTCAATCGTCTCTATCCATGTCTCACGACGGCCTAATTCTGGGACCCACCTAGAGTAAAATTGATAGAAAATATATTCCGAATAAGGACTGGAAAAATATTTACTTGATTCTTCGACAGCTGTGCGGACTGCCTCTGACACTGGACCAAACTCTGCTCGAAGCTCTGAACGTCTGTTGCGGTAGAGAATATATTTCTTTGCTGTTTCCGTAAAATTCTCCTTCATCAATTCTTTTTCAACGAAATCCTGGACCAGTTCTACTGTCGGCAGGAATTTGGCTCCCTTGTTCTTGCTCACCAATTCATCTCGGAGACTAATCAGATTCTTAAAAACGCTGTTCGCAACTTTGTGAGATTCTTTTTCCCCACCTTCACCTGTCGTCTCGAAGGCTTTGAAGATAGCCCGGGCGACCCTCTCTAAATCAAATGGGACAACTTCACCGCTCCTTCTTCGGATCTGTTTTATCTTTGCTAAGTCACTTTTCAGAATTTTTTGGATTTTTTCACTTGTTTTAATTTTTGTTTTCATTTGATTTAAATTATTTTAGTTTTAAGAGGGCTGATAAGGGGCACAATTTCTGATTTCTTTTTTTTCACGAAGAAGTGATAAATGGCGGGACTCAAGACAAAGGCGAAGCTGACGTTCCCTATTAAATGCAGGGCAGTGAAGGGGATCTGCCCGAGGAGCGACTGGGTAAAGGGTTGATTATAAAAGATTGGCCCGACGGTGAGCCCAGTCACGGCGTCAAAAAACAAGGTTCCGATTATCGCAAAGCGCACATAGCTCCACCTGCTCGCTTGATTTTTCTTGAAATAACTCCCAGCCCATAATCCGAGTAAGCCGTAGGCGAAGACTGTGAAAAATGTCTGCACTCCGATAGTACCGGAGAGCACATCGTAGAGCAAAATACTCAAGATCGCGAAAGAAAAACCGACGAGCGCGCCATAAGCTTTGCTTGCCGGCATCATGACCGCGAGGATCGGCTCAATATTCGGAGCGCGCAGAGGAATGAGGCGCACCAAGAGACATAAAATGAGAGCGATGGACAGCTTTAAATAGTTTTTTTTAGCAGAATGCATGGACGTCTATTATACACGAGAATGACCCCATGCTGTAAAGTGGATAACTACGATTTTTAGCATAAGAACACAAAATAAAAATTTATAAAATACCCTAAAATATTTTTTTTAAAAAATCTATTAGATATAGCCCTTTTTGGCATAAAATATCCTGACTTTACGTTAGGATTTAAAACTGCTAATCTAAAATATACTGCCCTCGTAGTTCAACGGATAGAATGCAAGCTTGCGGAGTTTGTGATCGTGGTTCGATTCCACGCGAGGGCACCAACAAGACTAGAAACCCAAGGATTCCATGATCCGGTGAGATGGGTGTTCTTTCATTTCTTCTTCGGCTACATCTTGCGAGAGCATTATGGATCGGATGTCGTCTGCCATATGATCTTCGATCGGAATGGAAATGACCGGCATAAAAGCTCTCTCTGTTTTTACAAAAAAAGTCGGTTTCAACTGTATTTTGCCGTCCTCCACTCTGGTCTGCACCCAGAAAGATCTTATGTTTTTATATGGGTAGAGCAATGTCCTGATCTTGAGTCCTTTCGGATTCAATTCGTAAGGGACGAGGTGGGGTTTTTTTACTGCGAAAAATCCTAGCAATAGTCCGGAGAGCAAGAGAAGTGCTGCGAAAAAATAATTGCCGAAAATAATCGATGCGATCGAACTGGTCACCACGATGATGCCGAGGGCCCAGAACCAGTCGGTGCTACGAGTTTTCTCTTCGTATTCTAGAGCTGACCATTCCAACTTTTCCATATCTTAATTATACTACTTTATTCCCACCTTTTAAAGCCAATGAGCGCAAGAACTAAAATATATACTATATGTTCGTCTATAATAGGATTGTTTTCTGGCCAGAGTAAAGATAAATACATAAGCAAGAATATCAAACTTCCAGCAACACATCCCCATTTTACATATTTATTAAATATCAGAGTCAAACCCGCAAACAAAAGTCCGAGCATAAACAACCAATCGACGACAGCCACTCCAGCGAGACTGTGAAATATTTCTGCAAAAGGACCTTTGACAGCGTTAGCCAAAAAACCAGTAGTAGGCGAGCCTCCATTTATCCATGCTTTTTCCGCAGTCGTCGCAAAACCTAAACCAAAAGTTTTATCCAAAAACGCCCAGAGAAAAATAAAACCCATAACCAAACGCAGTGCTATAAATACTATTTTTTGTTTATTCATATAATATGTGTGTTTATTGTATCACAAATTGTTGGGTAAATGGGGTATTTAGGGCATATCCCATCAAAATCAGCACGATTTTGGTAGGATTATCTACTTTCTAAAATATTTATAGCGTCTAATACCCATCCTTCTCTTAGTTTATCTTTCATTTGTTTTATTTCATCAAAAGTAAACCACTTTGCATCTAGTATTTCATCGGGAGGAAAATTTAATTCTCCTCCAATTATTTTTGCTTCGTAAGTATGTTTTGCTGCATGAGTTGGTATTGTTTGAAAAATTCCTATCTTTTTTGTTAATTCAACGTCATAACCAGATTCTTCTTTTGCTTCTCGAATTGCTGTTTGCTCAAAAGATTCTCCTATGTCTACTTTACCGGCAGGAAAATTCCAAAGACCGTAAGCTTTGGGTTGTTTTTCTTGGAGTAAAAGATATTTACCGTCTTTTTTTATGACGACACCAGCTACCACAAGTGCTTCAATGTGTTTTTTTTCTGACATAAATTGATTATACCAAATTTCTTGCGGTGTGTATTGGACGAAGTTCGAATGTATTTCGGACAAAATCCGCAGGATTTTGACGAATGACACTTGCGCCTCGGCCGCGCTCGACAGGCTCGCGCGGGGCAAAACCCAAAAATTTCCTATCATTTTTATTTGCGGCTCCCCCCACACCCCCCGCCGCGAAGCGGAAATTTTGAAAGGAAGGAAATTTTTGGTT